>JBNJHC010000040.1:0-2986 GCA_051748125.1 Bacteroidota bacterium | reverse complement strand
GGTCAGTGTGCAAATATCTGATAGGAATTTGCTTTCGGGTTCGTCCCGGGTCTTTCTTTCCAAGGGGCAAGCCCGGTCAATTGACCGGGGTGAGCTGGAGCTGCTTGAAACTGACCTTGGTGGGACCGGACATATAAAGGGTGTTGGTTCCCTTTTTCAACCCAGTTGGTAGCAAAGGTGGTGAAAGCAACAATGCTAATTGAACTCAATGGCATTAAAATAGCAGCAATTACAGGCATTAATTGACCGGTAACGGCAAAGTATAATCCTACTATATTATATAAAAATGAAAAGAAAAATGCTAGCTTGATAATTCTAATTCCTTTTATAGAAGCTGTCAAAAACCAATCTAAATGATTGAGTTTTTTAGCATCAAGAATAGCATCACAAGCTGGCGTAAAAACATTTATATTTTCGGCAACTGCAATACCAACATCGCTTTGTGCTAATGCTCCAGCATCGTTTAGTCCATCGCCAACCATAGCTACTCGATTATTTTGTTTTTGCAAGGCTTCAATTTTCGTCAACTTATCATCTGGTTTTTGGTTGAAAAACAATTGAGTTTCTGCTGGAAGTTTTGTTTCTAAAAACTTTTTCTCTCCTTCATTATCACCCGACAACACCATCAACTTATAAGTTGATTTTAATCGACCTAGCAATGACCAAATCCCACTACGATAAGCCGATTGAAAAACAAATCTTCCTTTGTATTCTTCATTATTAGAGTAATGAACAACGGTTTCTTCTTCAATAAGTGAATTTGTATTTCCTGCAAAATCAGCATTTCCTAGCCGGATATGTTTGTTGTCGATTTTGGCTTCAATACCTTGCCCGGTGTGTTCTTTAAAATCGTCTATGGTTTTTATTTCTTGCGTTTTTAAAAAGGCATACAACTTTCTGCTCAATGGATGATTCGAATTCCGCAAAGTAGATTTAAGCAAAATTTCATCTTCTTTTGAAAGCGAACTTCCATGATAGACAATTTCATTTCCAGCATTGGTTGTTAGCGTTCCTGTTTTATCAAAAACAAAGTGATTTAATGCTGCTAAATGTTCGATTACAGCAGTGTTTTTCAAGTAAAAACCCTTTTTTCCAAAAATACGCAACAAATTTCCTAGCGTAAAAGGAGTTGCTAGAGCAATTGCACACGGACAAGCAATAATTAACACCGCCGTAAAAACATTAAGCGCAAGACTAGGCTCATAAAACAACCAAAATGATGTTGCTAAAGTAGCTATCAATAAAACCGCCCAAGTAAAATATTGGCTAACTTGATCGATTAAACTTTGAAAATGAGCTTTTCCTTCTTGTTGAAATGCTTGTTTGCTCCACAATTGCGTTAAATAGCTTTGTTCTACTGATTTTTCGGCTATAATTTCTATCGAGCTACCCTTCTGTTTTCCGCCGGCATAAAGTTTTTGCCCAAGCACTTTTTCTACTACTCGAGATTCTCCCGTTACAAAACTATAATCTAAGTTAGCATTTCCAGCCACTAAAACGCCATCTACAGGAATAAGTTCTTCGCTTCTAATAAGCAATCGATCTCCTTTTTTAACATCATAAATCGGTACATTTGTTTCATTTTTATCTTCATCAATTTGAGTTATTCCAATAGGAAAATACGATTTATAATCGCGTTCAAATGAAAGGAAAGAATAGGTTTTTTGCTGAATTAATTTTCCAAGTAATAAGAAGAAAACCAAGCCCGTTAAACTGTCAAAAAAACCAGTTCCTAAATCAAAAGCAATTTCAACGGTACTTCTTAAAAACAAAACTGAAATCCCCAATGCAATTGGCACATCTATATTCAGCATTTTAGATTTTAGTCCTTTGTAAGCTGAAATGAAATAATCTTGAGCTGCATAAAAAACAACTGGCAAGGAAAAGGCAAACATTAACCAACGAAATAAAACTTTGTATTGATCGAGCCAATATTCAGAAACTTCGAAATATTCGGGAAACGAAAGAAACATTACGTTTCCAAAAGCAAAACCTGCAATGCCTATTTTATAGGTTAAACTTCGGTTTACTCGGTCTTGTTTTTTATCGAAATCTTCTAAAGAAATATAAGGTTCGTAACCGATTGAAGCCAATAAAATAACCAGTTCTTTTAGGCTGATTTCTTGAGGATGATAATGAACGCTAACCGTCTTTTTGGGAAAATTAACCTGAGAAGTTGTAATAGCTGGATTGAGTTTTGTCAAATTTTCGAGTATCCAAATACACGAAGAACAGTGTATATGTGGAATATAGAAACTAGCAATTTCTATAGTTTCATCTGAAAAATCGATTAACTTTTTAGTAATTTCTTTGTTGTCTAAAAAATCGAAACGCCCTTGTAATTCAGGTGGTGTAGCACCAGGTGAATTGGTTAAATCGTAATAACAAGTCAAATCATTTTCAGAGAAAATCTCGAAAACAGTTTTGCAACCATTACAACAAAAATTTTTATCTGCTACGGTTATTTCACCTTCCCAACATTCGTCTCCACAATGGTAACAAGCAACTTTTTTCATAACTCAAATTTACCCAGTACAAAGTTGAACAAAAATACTTGAGCCTAAAATGATTCTAGTCAGAAAAAGAGGTTTCTTCAAAATCTAATATTGATTTTAACCTTTTTCATAAATCTGACTAGGTGAATTTAATTGAAGTTTAAATCCAATTTTTATTGCTTGATTCTATTTTGTACAAAATCATATTAAAGGCTCGCTTAGCTTCTACATAAGGTAAATATTCAACTTTTACCGATCCAGAAGCGGTGTACAAAACCAAATCAGCGTGATTATTAAGCCGCTGGAAAATAGTGCTTCTTAAACTAACCGATTGAATTTTATGAATGGCTAAAAACTCGCTGGTTGTATTAATGGTTCCACCGCCAACCTTGATTAAATCTTCATTGATTGATAAATAGCTTTTTTTAACCAGCAGGAAATTCAATAGACTTAACACTACCAAAACCAAGCCACCGACCAACAAACTCGAA
>JBNJHC010000039.1:0-3366 GCA_051748125.1 Bacteroidota bacterium | reverse complement strand
TTTAGCATTTCTGCAAAGGCAACTGAATTGAAAAAGTAGCAATGTGAAAAAGCCAGCAGGTAACATCGCATATAGTTTATGGCTGAATTTTTTGCTTAATCGAATTTTATTGTATTTTTAGATAATCAAAAGCATACGGTGAAAATTGGTCGCATTTTCTGCTCGCCACAAACCATATGCAAAACCGTTACCTGCCATTTAAAAAATGAAACAGACAGTTAAAATATTCACAGTTCTGACAATCTTGATTAGTTGTATTTCAGCGACTAACGAAATAGACAATTCAACTGAAAAGGTTGATTATGGTCAAATGATTGAAGAATATTTACAGACAAAGACAATCGAACCAACTGTAGTTTTCAATAATGATGGACGAAATAAAATTGACTTATTAGAGCATAAAATTAGTTGGAGAGATTTAGAGAAAGGAATTGAAATTACAGTTGACGGACACACTTTTACAACTTCAGACAAAGTGACTTCCAATGCAGTTTGGGACTCTGGAGTTGACAGCGTGAATTTTGCTAATTTCTTACAGCAAGTAAAAATATATGAATATGAATCCTTGATTGGATTTGTTCTCACAAATACACCTTGCACTGGACTTGGTTGCGCTGTTAATTATCAAATCATTTACGACCTGAAAACAAAAAAGCAGAGCTATTTTGGTAGATTTCGGACAGGATTTGAATTTGAACTATATAACTTCAACGCAGACGACCAACCAGATTTTTTAAGCAGAACATTCTATGGCAGAAATGCTCAAGGAATTGATACAACTGAATTTGTTTTATACAGTCAGGCACAAAACGGTGACTTTGAAGAATTTGGAACAGAACAACAACAGAAATTTTGGTTTAAGCACACTTATACAGAATTTCAACAGAATCTTGACAACGAGAAATTTGAAGAAAATTGGATAGAAAAAATAAATAAAAACGGCAGGTAACAGCGCATAACAAAAATGGCGAATTTATTGCTTAAACGAGAGTTTTGTGTATTTTTAGAAACTTAAAGTTTAACCGAAAGACTTGCGCATTTTAAGTCGCCACTTTCGTTATGCGCGAGACGTTGGCAAACATTTTGAAAAAACACATATGCAAAGATTAAAAAAAATCACAATCGAAAATTTTCGCTCGATTGGAGAAGACCCAATTGAAATAGAATTTCCGACTGAATATCCCACTGTTTTACTTGGCGAAAACAATGCTGGAAAAAGTAATATAATCCGAGCAATTGAACTAATGTTTGGCGAGTTTCATCCGAAATACAAAAAGTTAGATAACTACGACCATTTTAACAGAGATGAAACTAATAAAATTTCTATAGACGCTGAAGTTTCAGGTTTTGAATCAAGGCTTGGACGAAATGGAGAGTTCTCTTGTTCAGGTTTTAAATACGATTGTGTAAAAGGTTCGGATAGTAATTTTGTAGCTATTCAAGCAGAAAATGGAGAACAAAATATTTATGTTTCAAATAATCTTCGTGAAGAACTTTTATGTGTCGTAGTAAATGCAGAACAAAACCTAAACTACCAATTAAGTTATTCTTCAAAGTTTACCTTATTATCTAAAGTAACAAAAGCTTTTCACGACAAACTGATAGAAGATGAAGAAAGGGTTGATAGACTTAAAGAAATGTTTGAAACTATTAAAAGTACGTATTTAGGAGTTGAAGAGTTTGGAATATTTAACGAAAATATGTCAACAATTGCAGGACAGATGTTGTCAAATATGAGTCACGCATTACAATTTGACTTTACAGCTTATGATCCAAGTAATTATTTTAAAACCTTAAGAGTTCATCCTTCTGAAAATGGAGAGACTAGAGCTTATGAAGAACTTGGAACTGGACAACAACAAATACTTGCTTTATCATTTGCACACGCTTATGCCAAATCTTTTTTAGGTCAAGGGTTGATTTTTATACTTGATGAACCAGAAGCGCATCTACATCCACTTGCTCAAAAATGGCTAGCTAAACAAATGTTCAAAATGGCACAAGACGGATTGCAATTAATAATAACAACACATAGTCCTTATTTTATTAATATTGAATTTATAAACGGAATTTATTTAGTTTCTAAAAAAGAGCAAACTCAAGTCAGTAATACAAATGCAAGTGAACTAGCAGAATTTTGCAAATCAACTGGTGCATCTAAAGCAGACGAAAAAACAATCGTTCCTTTTTATTCTTCGCATAGTAAACCACATATTCTCAATGGTTTTTTTGCAAAGAAGATTATTCTTGTAGAAGGAGAAACTGAAGAATTAGCTTTACCATCTTATTTCGAAAAAATAGGATTAGATACATTAAAAGAAGGAATTGCAATAATTGGAGTAAGTGGAAAGGGAAATCTTGCTAAATGGTGGAGACTCTATAAATGTTATAATATTCCAACATTCATTTGTTTTGATAATGACAAAAAAGACGATGGTAAAAACACTAAACGAACAGAAGCTTTAAAAGCAATCGGAATCGATGATGGAGAAATAGCAGATTTATTAAATTCAGACGATTGGAATATCAACTCAAACTTTTGTGTATTTGGAGCAGATTTTGAGACAACTATGAGAAATTCATTTACAAGATATGCAGATATTGAAGCAGAAGAAATCGAAAGACTTGGCTCTTCAAAACCAATTGTAGCTAAGGCAGTTGCTGAAAGAATTTTAAATGAAGAAATAAATTCAGAAGATAGTGGTTGGGAGCATTTTAATGAATTAAAAGAATTTATAGAACTATTAGAATAAAAAACGATTTGCCAACATCGGCTATAAGTAATTGGGGATTAAGTGCTTAATCAAAAATTAAAATATAAATCAAAGGTCAGTGCTAAGCCGAAAAGTTAGGGCAAAAAATCCCCAACTACTCATAGCCGAGAACCGTTACCACACATTTGAAAAAAGCAATCGTCATAGCATTAACAACCATTCTGATTTTGACTTTTATAGTGTTATCAATGGGTGGCGGACACGGATTTTTTTGGCCAGCTAAAATCGTTTATCCGTATTCGATGATTATTAGCGTGCTGAATAATCAAATTGGAATTTTGGCTATTATTATTGCTGTTATTCAGGTTCCCATTTACGGAATTTTGATGACTAAAAAGCCCAAATGGACATTCATAATATTCGGAATTCATATCGTTTCTGCAATCATCTGTCTGAATTTACCAACCGAAACCTTTAGCGGATGAGTGTGACCGAATTTTTAAAGCTAAAAACAAATTATATCGGAATTGGAATTAGGACAGTTCTGTTTTTTGGAATTCTGTTACTTCTGATTTTTATTGAGATACTTGCTTTCTTTTTGATTTATGGTTCTGGAGCAACTTCAAGCAGAATTGCGGAATTATGGTATGTT
>JBNJHC010000038.1:0-5129 GCA_051748125.1 Bacteroidota bacterium | reverse complement strand
AAAAACACATTATAATAACTAAAAATCCTTTTAATGAAAACTTGCTCATGCTACTTGTTTGTTGTTCAATTTAAAAAATATTATGCTAATAAAATAAATAATTGTGGATGATATTTTAATTAATTATTTGTAAAAAAAATCAAAATAAAAATTTTACTGAATGGTTGAGTTGATTAGAAATCAATTTATTAGTAGTATTAATTTTACATAGCTATTTTCATTTAAAAATCTGAGTATATTATAAGAAATAGTGATATTTATCAATTCTTACAATGTTTGTAATTTTTTACTTTTGTAAATGTGCAAATATCATAAATTTAAATATTCATAAAATGAAGAAACTTATAATTTTACTCCTCCTGGTCAACTTTTTTGTAGGATGTGGGAAAGATGACAAAAAACCTAGTTACAAAATAACTCAATCAGAAGAAAAGCCTAAAGAAAAATCTGATTTAATGAAGCAGGCTACGACTTTTTTTCAGCCTATTTCGAGTATTACTTATGAAGAAATTCCTGATGAAAAAGTAGCTTTAGGAAAAAAGCTTTACAACGACAAACGCTTGTCTAAAAACAATACGATTAGTTGTAATTCTTGTCACGATTTAAACAGTTTTGGAGTCGATAATTTACCGACGTCTCCAGGTGATTCTAAAGAGTTAGGCGACCGTAATTCTCCTAGTTCTTTTTATGCTTTTTTGCACACCTCTCAGTTTTGGGATGGTCGTGCAGTTGATGTTGAAGAGCAAGCGGGAATGCCGATTTTAAACCCTGTAGAGCACGGTATTCCTGATGAAGATTACCTAGTTGATAAGCTTAGAGGAATTGAAGAATACCAAAAATTGTTTGCTTCAGTTTATGGCAATAAAGATTCATTAACGTTTAAAAATATAGGAAACGCAATTGGTGCTTTTGAACGGCAACTCTACGCTACAAGTAAGTTTGATAATTACTTAGACGGCGATGAAGACGCATTGTCTAATAAAGAAAAGAAAGGCTTAAAAGCATTTATCGATAATCAATGTATTACTTGCCATACTGGTGTGACTTTAGGCGGTCATATGATGCAGAAATTTGGACTTTTTGGTGATTATTGGGAGTACACAGGAAGTGAAAATATTGATACAGGATTGCATCAAGTTACGGGAAAAGAATCTGATAAATACATCTTTAAAGTACCAAGTTTAAGGAATATTGAAAAAACATATCCATACTTTCATGATGGTTCTGTTGAAGATTTAGCAGAAGCAGTTAAAATAATGGGAAAACTGCAAAGCAACAAAGATATTTCTGATGAAGATACTGAGTTAATTGTAACTTTTCTCAAAACATTGACCGCAGATATTGATGATGAATTAAAGTCATAATTAAATAAAAAATACTGATAAAAAAGTAAGGAATTTTTGTTTTCCTTACTTTTTTATTTCTTTCGGTTGTAAAATGATTGAACTGGTTTTACTTGCTTAAAATCCTAGCTTTTATTCGATTGAATTCAGCTTCTGTAATTACGCCTTTAGTTTTTAACTGATGCAATTTCGTCAATTCATCAGAAAGACCGGATGAAGGTTTCGATGAATTATTCTCAACTACATGAGCCAAATTTTTAGCTTGTTCTTGAAGTTCAAATTGTTTGAATTTTTCTTGATAAGTGGTGATGGTTTCTTTCAGTAATTTTGGTTTTTCGACCATTTTATGTATAGTAGCTCCCATTTCTGCAGCTGTCTGGATTTCAACATCACCATAACCAAAAATTCTTCCCCAAAATGGTTGTCGACTAGAAACATTATTGATTTTGTCTAAAGGACTTTCTTTTGTATGAATAGAGAAAACTCCAGCTTCATCAATCACTCTAAAGTTGGTTACTACCCAAATATTGTTTCTGCGATCGATTATCTTATAGGCAAACCATAATAAAGTAAAGACTCCGCCAATAATAAATAAAACACTGAATTCTGGTTTACTGTAATAACCGAAAACAGCCAATGCCAACAACAGAATTGTCCAAAAAATAGGTGATAATAAGACAAACCAATGTTTTCGAAGCTTTATAGCAATTTTTTCATTTTGTCGTAAGTTTGTTTTCATAATACTTTTTTTTATTGTCAAGTATTCTTCGTAAAAAAACACTTTATAATTCAGTTTAGGATAAATACACGACTTTGGTTCTGTAATCACTAATCAAATGTAAACATTTTCAGATAATTATAGCCAATAGTGCTTTCTGTAACAATTACCTGATTTTAATTGTTTTTGAAATGCTAGCTCAACTATTTTTCAGATAAGCAGATTTCAAGAGAAAAATAATAGTATTGATAAAAATTTAGTAAGTTTGATAAAGCTACAAAGTTATGGTACACAATTTTTGTTTATATGTATTGATTTTATGCAGCGCGATGTTGTCTGTTCAAAACCTAGAAGGTGCTTGGAAACTGACTCAAGATGAAGGAAAAGCAGTTACAGAAAGTGAAGTAATGCTGCTCGTTCAGGATGATTATTTTGCGATTGGTGCTAAAAATATTAACGATAACGAATTTTTAGGTGCTGCTGGTGGTGAATTTCAAATTGATGAAAATGAATTAATAGCCAAAAGAGATTTCGATACTTATGACGAAACCAAAGTAGGTCAAAAAATTACGTATCAAATTACTTGGCAGTCGGATGAAACTATTAGAATTTCAAATGCGGAAACCGATCAAGTTTGGAAACGAGTTTCAAGTAAAACAGATGATTTAAACGGCAATTGGGTAATTACAGGTCGGCAACGTAATGGCGAGATGAACACGATGACGCCAGGTGATCGGCGGACCATAAAAATACTTGCTGGTGGAAGGTTTCAATGGGTAGCTTTCAATTCAGCTGACAAACAATTTATGGCTACAGGCGGCGGAACTTATACTACCGAAAATGGTGTTTATACCGAACATATTAGTTTTTTCTCAAAGGATAAAAACAGAGTAGGAGCAGATTTGGATTTTGAATATGAAGTTAACAACAACCAATGGCACCATAAAGGAAAAAGTTCAAAAGGCGATTCGATTTATGAAATTTGGTCGGCGTATCAAGAAGCTTACTCTGTTGGTTTGTAATAAGTTATTAGCTTAATTAGCTTGAGAATACAATAAGATTTTTATTAGGAGAAAGTTCTAGTAGATTTATTACTAGGACTTTTTTTGCATTAATCTGAAAAAAACAAAATATTTAATTTTTTGTTAGGTTAGTAATAAAATAAAATTATATTTGTTTTTGTATTTAAAACTTGCTTAAGTTAAGCTAAAGTTATTATTACAAGCCAATACTGTTGTTATTGTGAAAAATAGCTTCGATTTCTGCTAATAATAGATTTTTAACTGATCAGTTACTTTGTCTGATTTTCGTGTATCAATGACTGAAAAATTAAAATAAAACCAGTCATATATCAATTGAAGTTTTTTAAGTAACAATTTATTGCAGCAATAATTACTAGAATTTTCTTGGGCTATATTCATAAACCTAAAACCTGTTGATAATGAAAAAGTATTTATGCCTTTTGTTGTTTGTTTTTATTACTAGCCTAACGTATTCTCAAATTTATAATCCAGATATTATTTATCTTAAAAATGGAAACATTATTAAAGGGGAAATTATTGAACGTATTCCCGATAAAGAAGTTAAGATAAAAACAGCCTCTGGAAGTGTTTTTTGTTTATCAGGCTGATGAAATAGATAAAATCACAAATGAAAAAGCTGAAGAAAAAGAAGAGAAAGAGAAAAAAGGAAACGCTTCTACAGAACAAAGTGTATACGAAAAAAAGAATGGTTACATAGGTCTCACCATAGGGGCATCTATTCCAGTTGGAGAATTTGCAAGCGATCAAGGTGGTTTGGCGAATACTGGACTTCAAATAAACTTAATAAATTTTGGGTACTTGTTTACCGAAAATATTGGTATTGCAGCCGCGTGGTTTGGAGCTGCAAACCCAGTAAGTAGTGTGAATGGAATGGAAATAGATCCGTGGTCTTACGGTGGTCTTATGCTTGGGCCTTTGTTTTCTGCACCATTTCAAGAAAATATCACCGTAGATTTTAGACCTATGCTAGGGTATGCTAACACAACAGTGCCAGATATTGGCTATGGAGAGGAAAGAGCCTCTTCATTAGCATTTAGTGTTGGAACAGTTTTAAGGTTTGACGTTTCAGATAATTTTTTAATAATGTTAACGGCAGATTATTTATCTACCACTCCAACCTTTGATAGATACTCTGTAGAACAGCCTATCAACACCTTTACACTAGGCGTAGGTGCTGCTTTTAAGCTGAATTAGAAAGTGTTTAATAGGAGTTTTTCTTAAATTTGAATCATCAATCTGTTAGCTATGGAAATCAATCTTGGGTTTCTTGTGAAAAATTGATATTAAAAAGTCTATTGAATGAAAAAAACGCTAATAACTACAATATTTCTCTTAAGTGTGATTTTTACACAAGCCCAAATCTCTGGAAGTATTGAATACGGTGTTGAACATCGAGGTTTACATGTGGATTCTACTAAATTTAAAACAGAGGAGATAAAGAAACAATATAGAGAATGGGATAACGAAATCAAACGAATCCTTAAGGATGATGTTGTTTTTACCCGTATTGAGTTCGACCAAGATTTTGCTACTTATAAAGCAATTCCAAATTTAAGAAGTGAAGAAGTAGAATTTTTTATGGCTTTGCTAAGTAGAGATTTTTTATATGACCGTCAACAACAAAAGTTATTTGATATTGAAAATGACGAGCGAGATAAAACTGTTTATGTGGAATACGAAAAGAACCCTAAAACAAATTTCAACTATTATATAGAATGGGAGTTAAAAGAGGAGTACCGAGAAATATTAGGCTTTAAATGTCAAAAAGCCGTTGCTAAAAATGTAGACTATAGCCAATCTGATGCTTTGCATTATCCAATAGCTTGGTTTACCCCAGAAATCCCGCTATCATTTGGTCCAAGAGGGTTTAATGGCTTACCGGGTTTAATTTTAGGCTTAGAAACTAGGGGTCGTTATTATTACGCGAAGGAGATAGAAATTGACGAAGATTACACACCGATTTTTGAGGAAGAACCCGAATTGTTGACGAAAGAAGAATATGATAAAAACCATAAGCGTTGATAA
>JBNJHC010000037.1:0-6601 GCA_051748125.1 Bacteroidota bacterium | reverse complement strand
GCATGATGTGCGTAGAAAGCAAAATAGTTTTGTCTTTTCCCTCTTGACGAATAAGTTGACGGATTTCTACTAATTGTTTAGGATCAAGCCCTGTGGTTGGCTCATCCAAAATCAACACTTCTGGGCTATGCAACAAAGCAGCTGCCAATCCAACACGCTGGCGATAACCTTTAGAAAGCTGCTCAATTTTTTTATTAGCTTCTGGTAATAAGCCTGTTTTTTTGATAAGTTCTTCAACTTGGTTTGCATCTACTTGATGAATCTGACGGTGAAAATCTAAATATTCGCGTACATACATTTCTAAGTAAAGCGGGTTGTGCTCAGGTAAATAACCAATCTTTTTTTGAACGGTTTGTTTCGCTTCAATAATGTCGTGCGAAACTATTTCAGCAGAACCACTATCGGCTTGCATATAGCCAGTTAAAATTTTCATTAAAGTAGATTTTCCTGCTCCATTTGGACCTAAAAAACCAACAATCTGTCCTTTTGGAATTGAAAACTCAACTTGGTCTAAGGCTTTTTGATCGCCATAATGCTTAGAAATCTGATTCACTTTTATAGACATGTGCACTTTTTTTTCAAAAGTACTTCTTCTATACGTGTTGCGCAAACCAATTTATTTCTTCTAAAATACTTCTACAGGATTAAGTGACAGACAGCCTAAAAAATGCTACATTTGCCGACTAAATTTTGAAGCTAAAAGAATATGAAAGCAGGTATTGTAGGATTACCAAATGTAGGTAAATCAACGTTGTTCAATTCACTGTCTAACGCAAAAGCGCAAAGTGCTAACTTTCCTTTTTGTACTATAGAACCAAACATTGGTGTAATCAATGTTCCTGACCCACGATTAAGAAAATTAGAATCTTTGGTCAACCCACAACGCGTTCTTCCTGCTACGGTAGAAATTGTAGATATTGCTGGATTGGTAAAAGGAGCGAGTAAAGGCGAAGGACTTGGAAATCAGTTTTTAGGAAACATTAGAGAAACCGATGCAATTTTACATGTTTTACGTTGCTTTGATGATGATAATGTAGTGCACGTAGATGGTAATGTAGATCCAATTCGCGATAAAGAAACCATCGATATCGAACTTCAATTGAAGGATTTGGAAACGGCTGACAAAAAAAGAGAAAAAGTTCAACGAGCTTCCAAAACAGGTAACAAAGAAGCCATAAAAGAACTCGAAGCACTCGATTTAGTAAAAAAAGGCTTGGAAGAAGGAAAATCGATTAGAGCGATAGAAATTCCAGAAGATTTAAGAGAAGAATTTATTAAACCTTTACAGTTCATTACCGACAAACCAGTTATGTACGTTTGTAATGTAGATGAAAATGCTGCAGTTGAAGGTAATAAATACGTTGAATTAGTCAAGGAAAACGTGAAAAATGAAGGCGCTGAAGTATTGACTTTGGCAGTTGGCATAGAAGCTGACATTGCTGAATTAGAAGATTATGAAGAGCGTCAACTATTTTTGGAAGATATTGGATTAGCAGAACCTGGCGTTGCCAAAATGATTCGTAAAGCTTATCAATTGCTAAACCAGCAAACGTATTTTACCGCAGGAGAAAAAGAAGTAAGAGCTTGGACGGTTAAAGTAGGCGCAACTGCTCCAGAAGCAGCAGGAGTTATCCACTCTGATTTTGAAAAGGGCTTTATTCGTGCTGAGGTTATTAAGTACGCCGATTTTGTTGATTATGGTAGCGAAGCAAAAGTAAGAGAAGCTGGAAAGCTTCACGTAGAAGGGAAAGAATATATCGTAGAAGATGGCGACATTATGAACTTTAGGTTCAATGTCTAAATTCTCTTAATTTTAGGTTTTTTTCCAGCTTGAAGCAAAGCCATTGAACATATCTTATTCTTCTTTCTCTGTGCATAAAAACAGCACTTGTCATAAAGAGTTCTCTTCTTTTCGCCTTGTGGTCTGTTATGATGTCTGTCGATTAGTGATCTTCACCATCTTTTTTCTGAACAGTGATGTATGTAATTATATCTTTTAAGATTGTATTACTTGAATATTCTCTTTCTTCATCCTTGTAAGGTGTGAGCTTCAAGGAATAAAAGTGAAATCGAATAGGTGTAAGATTTTCTGTTTTTGTCATTCAGTTAATGGTTGGTTTAAATTGCTCATAACGGTTAGTATATGAAAAGTAGGCGATTTGGAAGCATTAAACTTTCAGTTATAAAAAAAGATTTATACGAGCCAAAGCTCTTGAATTTACTACTGTTTCGCTTATTTTTATATACATTGTTGTGTGCAGGTTATTTAGTTATAATGTTTTTATAAATTGTACCGTCTTTCATAATTAGTAGAAAATTTGTTTCGGGGTTTTCTACTAATTTTATGTTTTCTAATGGGTTTCCGTCTACAATAATTAAATCGGCATAAGCGCCTTCAGTTATTTCACCTAATTTCCCTTTTTGATATGGGTTTCTTTTTCCGCTCATTCTTAATAATTCTGCATTGGTGGAAGTTGCCATTTTTAGAATTTCAAATGGTGTATACCAACGTGTCATTACAGATAATTTACTTCCTTGTTGCGAAGCTACCTTTGGGTCGAATAATATGTCGGTTCCCCATGCAGTTTTAATATCATATTTTTTAGCTAATGCATATGCAATATCCGTTCCTTTATTCATTTCAATTTGCTTTAAACGGTTGGCAGAACCTTCGGCAAAACTTGATTTTCCATTGTCTAAAAAAGGTTGTAAACTCCACCAAATTCCTTTTTCTGCCATTATTTTTGCAGTTTCTTCATCCGCAAGTTGCCCGTGGTCTATACATTTTACGCCAGCTTCAACGGCTGTTTTTATGGCAAGTGGTGTATAGGCGTGAACAGTTACATAGGTTCCCCAATTTTCTGCTGCTGATACGGCCGCTTTAAATTCTGCTTCAGTATATTGCGCCACGTCCAATGGGTCATAGTTTGATGATACGCCTCCACCTGCCATCAACTTTATTTGTGTTGCTCCTTGACGTAATTGTTCTCTGGTTCGCATTAATACATTGTCTTCGCCATCAGCAATGGCAACCATTCCGTTCCTTTCAGCGTATGATAGTTCTCCTATTTTACGAGGGACATCGGTGGGCAGTCCAAAATCTCCGTGTCCGCCTGTTTGTGAAATAAATGCTCCGCTTGAATATACTCTGGGTCCTATGGCCAAGCCCATATCAATAGCTTTTGCAAGTGTTAATGAGCCACCTCCTAAATCTCTTACAGTTGTGAAGCCTCTTAATAATTGTTTTTCGGCAGCTTTAGCCGCCATTAAATTAAGCATTGCGAAATCGCTCATCATTGCTTGCATCTGTGGAACGCTTTCGAATAATAAATGTACGTGAGCATCTATTAATCCAGGCATTAAAAATTTACCCTGTCCGTCAATAATTTGAGTTGATCCACTTCGTTCTGTAGGAATCGCATTTGTAGAAATTTTGGTAATGATATTGTTTTCTATCAGTACATTACCTTTTAGGGTTTTTTGGTCTTTGCCATTAAAAATTTCCACATTGTTGATGAGTATTATCGTGGGTTTTGCTTGAGCAAATAGTGTGTTGCTTATTTGTACTAGCAATGCTAAAATGATTATTGATAATTTCATATTTTGTTTGTTTTTTTAATTCAAGTTGTCTTTAAAAAGTTTGTCATAACTTATACACAACGTGTCGCGCATAACGAAAGTGGCGACTTAAAATGCACAAGTTTTTCGGTTAAACTTTCAGCTTCTAAAAATACACAATTCTCTTGAATAAGCTTGGAATTTACTGTTTTTGTTATATGCTGCTATGTGTTCGTTGTTCTATTTTCAATGTCTGTTGTCACAATTTATATAAATTTCTTTCTCCGAACCCAGCAATATTAAGCTAGGACAACTAAAAGAAACCCATTGTAAACCAAATACCACTTTCGGTTTATTCTTTAAAAGTTTTCCTGTCCACTGTTCTGGATGATTTACGTAATCTTCACTAGTTTTCCCTAAATTCAATCGAGCAAGGCTTTGGCTTTCACTATATCGAAAAACTCGTTCGACAACAACTTCTTCATTACGCTTGTCTATGATTAAAAAATGTCGTTCCCATACTTTATCAGTATTAATTTTTATCAAGTCTTGAAGAAAATAGTGGAATTCATTTGACTCATAGAGATATGCTTTACCTCTTTCGGTATCAGTATACCTATATTGAGTTTTAGGATTTGATTTTTCAATAGGAAATTCACTAGGTCTAATTTTTTTCCAAATTATGGATTTCATTTGTCCTAACGCAAAAGGGTTCTCTTTGCCTACGTATACTAATGTGTTTTGATAGCAATTTCCTAGCTCATTTAATAATGATTTTTTTATTTCAAATCCAATTCTGTAGTCATATTGGTCGCAAGGATGACAATTATCTACACTCCTATAATTGTTTAAGTAAGCTACGGCACTTAAGTCCTTTATAGAAAAAGAAAGTAACGCGTTTGTAGAGTAATTATAGGCAAATAAGCTATCTGTTTCCGATATTTTTGTTTTTGAGAGAAATCTTTTTCGATATTCTTGTTCTAATTTAAAATATTCACGATTTTCTTTTTTTATATTATAAAAATCAGGAATAGCAAGAGAATCAGGATGCTTACTTAAAGGATAACTATCAGAAAATGATACAAAACCCACTTTTTTATTTTCATTCTCTTCTAAATCTACTAGCCAATATAAATCCAAATCTTGTGCGCTCAAACTTAATGACAAAAATATGACCGATAAAAGTGTAAGTGTTTTCATTTCCTTATCAATTGTTTTTTTATGGCTCTAATATTTTCTTTATAATGACCTATAACGGTTCGCGCATAACGAAAGTGGCGAGCTAAAATGCGCTCCCGAAGCTTCGGGATTCGGTTAAACTTTTAGTTTCTAAAATTACACAAAACTCTCGTTTCAATCACATCTCGTTTCAATCACAAATCTCGCCATTTTTGTTAAGCGCTGTTGTAAAACGTTTTTTTTATTCAATCGATTCGCACAAATTTTCCTGAATGAGAAATTACGTGCAGATTTACTCGCATAGTAAATTCGATGGTGTCATTTCTGCAATCTGTAATTTCATAATAAGGTTTTCCGTTTGACAATAATGCTTTTTGAAATTCGGTTAAAGAATCTGTTTGTCTTTCCAACGATTTAAGCCGAAAAGTATTTTCACTAAGATTTTCGATGAAATAATTCCGATTTTGTTCAGGGTTATTTTCCGTTAAGTTTTGTCCATTAATTTCAAACTCAAATTTTGGATAATCTGAAAATTGTTTGTCATAAATTACTTTATACTTTCCGTTTGTCAATTGGCAGCCTATTTCAGCACAATTGTTGCCAACTAGTAAAAGCCATAAAAACGCACTTATTCTAATTAAAAAGCCCATTAATTGTTAGAAGATAAATGATTATAAATAGTATTATACAAATTAAACCTATCAGTTTAAGTTTTAAAATTCTGAAGACATTTAACCCGATTATCCCTGAAATCAGAAATATTCCGCCAAGTATATAATTCTTGTTTGCGTAGAAAATTAAATCTTTTGGAATTAATGGATTATCTAAATTCAATGCAGTTTGTAAATATCTCAAATGGTCAAATAATAAAATCAGTAATGACATCAATAGTGAAACATTACTAGCAATTGTGACGCCTTTATTTTCGTTAAATTTTCTGATGTTCATTTTTGGGTTAAAATGTTTTACAACGGTTTGCGCATATGGTTTGTGGCGAGCAAACAGGCCGTAATTTTTCGGTTAATTTTTTACGTTTCTAAAAATACAAAAACTTTGGGTTTGGCACTAATTCCGCTATAAACTATATGCGCTGTTAGCTTGCGTTTTTTATTTTTATTTCAGGTTCTAATTCAATTATTTCTGGAATAATTATGTCGTCACTTTCTAATATCAATTCTTTTCGTTTAATCCATTTTCCGTTTACATTCTTCTGGACATAAATCATCTGTTCTTCTTTGGTAATTCTATGCTTTGGTGAAAGAGTGTCGCTTTCGATTTTTAAATAGTCCATTTGTACAGCGAAACCGCCATAAAATCTAAATGAAAAAATGAATTTCAATCCTTTGTCAAAACTCAAATTCGGGAAGTAGATCGAATTTGGTATTTTGTTGAGACGAGTATTTTTAGCGTCATACAAATACGCCATTGAAACATTATTTCCCCCTCGACCTGGCCTAAGATATTCAATTCGTAAGTCTTTAATACCGTCACCATTAATTTCAATCAAGTCGATTAAAGGTTCTTCCTCCATTTCTACAATTAGGGTATCTCTAAATACCGTTTTCGCTTCATTAATTAAGTCAATTATTAAAGTCTTTTTAGAGTCCAACGATTGAATTTCAATTACTTGAACTATAGTTTTTGAGATATCTGGTCCAATTTGAGATTCAAACAAAAGTTTTTCGTCCTTACTCTGAAAATTAGAGAAGGCAAACAAACCAATGATGATTGTTAATAATGAAAGTATCTGGATTTTATTCATTTTTTTCAAATGTCTCGTCCTAAAATATGGCTACAGGTTAAAAATTGATTTACGCTGTTTTTAAATATACCATATTTGGTGTTTTAAAGTTTAAAGATAAAT
>JBNJHC010000036.1:0-10672 GCA_051748125.1 Bacteroidota bacterium | reverse complement strand
GCCTTCATCTTCTAAGTTTAATTCATGTCTATCAATTTCTACTGTCTCTCCATCTAAAGTTTGTTCGATAGGAGTCCAGTTGCCAATAAATTCATCTGGATGATTTTCAGTAAATCGATAATACCATTCTTGAATAGCATGATCTCCCATATCTGTTATAGAGGTAAGTATATTTCCAGTAGAACTCAACTCAAATTCAGATTCTACTGTAAAGTCAAACTCAGGAATAGTGGTTGAAATTGAATTTCCTTCACAATCCCAAAGAATATCTAAAACTTGTGATTCTTCACGAACAAGACCTGTTCCGTCTGCCTCGTAGTAAAGAGTTGCCATGTCTTCATCATCTGGTTCATCACCAACAATTCTGTCTGCTACCCATTTTCCAACTAATTCTTGTTTGTTTTCACAGGTTAAAGAATTGTTGTCGTCGTCATCGCTTGAGCATGAAAATTGAAATGCTACAGCAAAAGCTAAAAGGATAATTTTTTTCATAGTGTAATTATTTTATTCCTACTCGTATGGCTTTTCGGTTTCGCCCCGTTTTTATAGTGGTTCTAGATTCCACTTCTTGTCAACAATTATACAAATTTTTTTTAAACATAATGAAAAAGATGATTTTTGGCAAGATTTAATTAATTTTGGTTGACGATAAATCAGTTAGTAATTTAAAAAATGAGTAATATGAAAACCTTAGTATTAGGAGCTTCTTTAAAACCCCAGCGTTATTCAAATATGGCGATAAAAGCTCTTTTGAAAAATGAAAAGGAAGTTGTTGCAGTTGGACGTCGAGCAGGAAATGTTGAAGGTGTCTCAATTGAAACAACTAACACAAATTTTGAGGATATTCATACCATTACATTATACTTGAATGCTCAAAATCAAAAAGATTTTTATGACTACATAATTTCGCTTCAACCCAAGCGAGTAATTTTTAATCCCGGAACGGAAAATCCAGCATTGGTATCGCTTTTAGATCAAAATAATATTGAAGTCGTTCAGGCTTGTACATTGGTTTTACTTTCTACGAATCAATACTAATCCTAAGAAAGTTATCAAGCCGTTGACGATTAATAATTCATAATTGAACTGATATCCACCTAAATAATTAGCAGGCAAACTCCCGATAATGTAAGTAATTGCAACCGATAAAATTGCCACTAACCAAGCCCATTTGTCGTTTATTTTCCACTTGGTGAAAATTCCAAAACTAAACAAGCCTAATAATGGCCCATAAGTATAACTTGCAGCGGTTAATAAGGTGTCGATTACACTGCTATCTAAAAGATATTTAAACGCAATAATAACAACGATTAAAAGAGCACTAATACCGATATGTACTTTTTTTCGAAGTTTTTTTTGATTTTTAGCTTCTTGTTTTTCGATGTTTAAAAAATCTACACAAAAACTTGTAGTAAGAGAAGTTAAAGCAGAATCTGCGCTAGAATAGGCAGCAGCGATTAATCCAAGAATAAAAATAATACTCAAACCAAGGCTAAGTCCACCATTCAATGCAATTTCAGGGAACAGCAAATCGGTTTTTTCTTTTCCATCTAACGTAGGAATTGCAATACCATTATGCTCGGCGTAGATAAAGAGCAGAGCGCCTAAAAAAAGAAATAAAACATTCACAGGAATAAAAACAAAACCATAACTCAAGACGTTTTTTTTAGCTTCGCCTAGATTTTTGCAAGTCAGGTTTTTTTGCATCATATCTTGGTCGAGGCCTGTCATACAAATCGTAATAAACATTCCGCCAAAAAATGATTTCCAAAAGTAATTTTTGTCTAGCAAACTATCTGTAAAAAATGTTTTAGTGTAAGGCTTCAATTCTTCAGCAGTAAAAAAATCAGTAAATGTCCAGCTAAAATCTTGCGCGATAAAATACACCGCAACGATAACCGATCCAATCATAAAAAATGTCTGTAAAGTATCTGTCCAAACAATGGTTTTAATTCCACCTCGTGCCGTGTAAACCCAAATTAATACAATAGATAAAATGACCGTTACAAAATAAGGAACACCCCATTCTTCAAAAACAAAATATTGCAAGACTGTGGCGACCAAAAACAAGCGAAAAGAAGCTCCCAAAACTCTAGAAATAAAGAAGAAAAACGCGCCAGTTTTATAACTTACAATTCCAAAACGCTGTTCTAAATACTGATAAATAGATGTAACATTTAGGCTGTAATAAATCGGTAAAAGCACAAAAGCAATAACAAAATAACCGACCAAATACCCCAAAACTACTTGCATATAACTAAACTGCGAATCGGCTACCCAACCCGGAACAGAAATAAACGTAACTCCAGACAACGAAGCGCCTACCATTCCAAAAGCCACCACATACCAAGGCGATTTTCCTTCGGCTTTAAAAAAAGCAGCATTGCTATCGTTTTTTCCTGTAAAATATGAAATCAGCATTAGTACGCCAAAATATAACGCAACCAGTAATAAAATGTGAATAGGTTTCATTAGCTATGATTGTTTCTGCAAACTTAGTATAATATGAATGATAATCTTAGCTTTAAAAATTGTAATTTTGGCGGTATGGAATTTTCATCTAAATTACTTCAAAATGCAGTAGAAGAAGTTTCGCTTTTACCAGGTATTGGCAAACGAACTGCGCTGCGTTTGGTCTTACATTTATTGGGGCAACCTACAGAGCGAACGGCAGATTTAGCCAAATCTTTAGTCGATTTAAAATCAGAAATAAAATTCTGTAAAAACTGCCATAATATTAGTGATATTGAATTATGTCAGATTTGTGCTAATTCCTCTAGAAACGAAAAAATTGTTTGCGTAGTAGAAGACATCAGAGATGTTATGGCTATCGAAAATACCGAGCAATACCGTGGTCATTATCACGTATTGGGCGGGAAAATTAGCCCGATTGATGGTATAGGTCCCAATCAACTAAACATTAGTTCGCTTATCGAAAAAGTGAAAATAGGAAAAGTGGAAGAATTGATTTTTGCACTAAGCAGTACAATGGAAGGCGATACCACAAATTTTTATATCTTTAAACAAATTCAAGATACAAAAGTAAAAACTTCAACTATTGCGAGAGGTATTTCTGTCGGAGATGAATTAGAATTTGCTGATGAGGTTACCTTAGGTAGAAGTATTTTGAACCGCGTTCCTTTTGAAAATTCAATGAAAAGCTAACGAATTGGAATTATCTGTAATTATTTTAAATTATAAAGTTCCTAAGCATTTGTACCTATGCTTAGATTCAGTAATTAGCGCTACCAAAGAAATAAACTCAGAAATTATTGTTATCGATAATCATTCTGAAGATGAAGGTTTAGCTATGGTTGCTAAACATTTTCCGAGTGTAAAAACGATAGCTAATTCAGAAAATCATGGTTTTTCTAAAGGAAATAATATCGGAATTAAACAGGCAAAAGGCGAATATATTTGTATCCTAAATCCCGATACTATTGTCGCTGAAAACACATTTGTAGAAGCGCTAAATTTTGCTCGAGAGAAAGAGGATTTAGGCGCTTTGGGTGTTCAATTAATCAACGGTAGAGGGGAGTTTTTGCCCGAAAGCAAACGCAATATTCCGTCTCCAAAAGTGGCTTTGCAGAAATTGATTGGCTGGAGCAAAAACTATTATGCCAGCCATATTTTACCCGATGAACAGCAGGAAGTTCAAATTCTTGTCGGCGCTTTTATGTTGATGCAAAAAAAACGTTATTTGGAAGTTGGTGGCTTAGATGAAACTTATTTTATGTATGGCGAAGACATCGATTTAAGTTATCAATTCTTGCGAAAAAACTATCAAAATTATTACCTCGGTCAGCTTAAAATAATTCATTTTAAAGGCGAAAGCACACGAAAAGATAAAATTTACTTAGATCGATTTTACGGTGCTATGCAGCTGTTTTATCGCAAGAACTTTTCTTTAAATAAAATAGCCGATCTACTGGTTAGCAGCGGACTTTGGTTGGCTAAGCACTTGCGAATTATAAAAATAGCTACCACCCGTAAAACCGATGTTGATGCGATTTATTTCATTTCAAAAAATGAATTTATTAAAGAAAAATTAGAAAAAAAATTGGCTAAAAAGGTGGAAATGATTAGCTTTATTCGCGCTAAGAAAAAACGCTTTAAACAATCGATGTTTATCTTAGATGCTGAAGAAATGAGCTACACCGAATTGGTCAATTTTATGCACCAAAATGCATCGACCAATTACTTTAGGATACTGCCAAAAAACAGCAGCTATATAATTGGTAGCGACTCGACGGTAGAGCAAGGAAATGTAATAGAATTTTAATTTTAGAAATATTTAAAAACAAAACTGCGTTAATTTTTTTATTTTCGCAAATTCAAACAAAAAATCACCTTTTAGGTTATTGATATGGCAAAATTTGAACTAAAATTACCAAAAATGGGGGAGAGTGTAGCTGAAGCTACCGTCACCAATTGGTTGAAAGAAGTTGGAGATACTATTGAAGCAGACGAAGCTGTACTTGAAATCGCTACCGATAAAGTAGATTCTGAAGTGCCAAGTGAAGTCGACGGCGTCCTTAAAGAAGTATTTTTTGAAGTTGATGATGTAGTAAAAGTTGGCGAAGTAATTGCGATTATAGAAACCGATGGCGAAGTTGATGATGATACCGAAGACGATGCAACTACCGATAACGATACGCCAACTGAAGCAAAAGCTGTAGAAGAAACGCTTGATCAAGCAAAAGAAACGGCATCAGCTTCAACCGATTTTTCTAATGCTTCTCGTTTCTATTCACCTTTGGTAAAAAACATTGCTAAAGAAGAAGGTATTCCGCTAGAAGAATTAGAGCAAATTCAAGGTTCAGGAAAAGATGGTAGAGTCAATAAAGATGATATGTTGGCTTACGTCGAAAATAGAGGAAAAGCGCAACCTGCTGCTCAAGAGCAAAAATCTGCTGCACCAAAACCAGCTGCATCGGCCGCTCCAAAACCAGTGTCTACGCCTGCTAATATTAATGCAGAAGATGAAATTGTAGAAATGAGCCGTATGGGGAAAATGATTTCTCATCATATGATTGCCAGTACGCAAACTTCTGCTCACGTTCAATCCTTTATTGAAGTAGATGTTACCAATATTTGGAACTGGAGAAATAAATACAAAAACGAATTTCAAAAAAGAGAAGGAGAAAAACTTACGTTTACTCCAATCTTTATGGAAGCAGTTGCTAAGACTATAAAAGATTTTCCAAATATCAATATTCAAGTTGACGGCGACAGAATTATCAAGAAGAAGCGAATTAACTTAGGAATGGCCGCGGCTTTACCTGATGGAAATTTGATAGTTCCTGTTATTAAAGACGCCGACCAGTTAAATTTACTTGGAATGGCAAAAAAAGTGAACGATTTGGCTAGTCGTGCTAGAATCGGAAAACTTAAGCCAGACGAAACTCAAGGCGGAACTTATACCGTTACTAATGTTGGTACGTTTGGAAGTATTATGGGAACCCCAATTATTAATCAGCCGCAAGTTGGAATTTTAGCCTTAGGTGCAATTAGAAAAGTTCCTGCTGTTATTGAAACTCCAGACGGTGATTTTATTGGAATTCGATACAAAATGTTCTTGTCGCATAGTTACGACCATCGAGTTGTAAACGGAGCTTTAGGTGGACAATTTGTTCAGCGAGTAGCCCAATATTTAGAAGGTTTTGATACCAATCAAACAGTCTAATCAACGCTCGATTTGTAGTATAAAAAAAATCAGGATTGACTAATCAATCCTGATTTTTTTGTTTATCTAAATTGAAAACTATTTTTCTAAGGCTTTCTCTTTTGCAGCAGCAATAAAATGTACAAAAAGTGGATGCGGATTAGCAACGGTACTTTTGTATTCTGGATGATATTGAACTCCTATAAAAAATGGATGATTGGTTATTTCTACAATCTCAACTAGATCAGTTTTTGGATTGATTCCTGAACATAGCATTCCGTTTTCTTCTAGCTGTTCAACATAACTGCTGTTGAGTTCATAACGGTGTCTATGTCGTTCGGAAATAGTTTCTTTTTGATAAATCCGTTCAGCTAAACTTCCTTTTTTAATCTGACAGTCCCAAGCGCCTAAACGCATTGTACCGCCTAGGTTTTTAATTTCTTTCTGGTCATCCATCAAATTGATAACTGGATGCGAAGTGTTTTCATCCATTTCAGTAGAATTAGCATCAGCTAAACCAATTACATTTCTAGCAAATTCGATAACAGCCATTTGCATCCCTAGACAAATTCCGAAGAAAGGAATATTGTTTTCACGGGCATATTTTACAGCTTCAATTTTGCCTTCAATTCCGCGACCACCAAAACCAGGCGCTACTAAAATTCCATCTAATTTGTTTTCAGGCGACCTATTCGTGCTTTCTTCAATCGATTCAGAATGAATGCTGGTTACATTTACACGAACATCATTTTCTGCTCCAGCGTGAATAAACGATTCTAAAATTGATTTATAAGAGTCTTGCAATTCAACATATTTCCCTACTAAGCCAATATTTACAGTGTGTTTAGCGTTTTTGTGCTTTCTTAAAAACTCATTCCATTGGCGCAAATCAGGTTGGCTGTCTTGAGGTAAATTCAGTTTTTGAAGCGTGATAACATCCAGACCTTCTTGCATCATAAGATTTGGAACATCATAAATGGTAGAAGCATCGATAGATTGAATGACGGCTTCTCTTTTTACATTGCAAAAACGTGCAAGTTTATGACGTAAATCTTCATCGAGTTCGTGTTCTGTTCGGCAGACTAATATGTCAGCAGAAATTCCGCTTTCCATCAAGGTTTTTACGCTGTGTTGTGTAGGTTTGGTTTTTAGTTCTTTGGCTGCAGAAAGATAAGGAACAAGGGTAAGGTGAATAACTAAGGAATTGAAATCGCCTAATTCCCATTTCAATTGACGAACCGCTTCAATATATGGTAAAGATTCAATATCGCCTACCGTACCACCAATTTCTGTAATAACTACATCATAGTCGCCGCTTTTTCCTAAAACTTGAATACGTTCTTTTATTTCGTTGGTAATATGCGGAATAACTTGTACGGTTTTTCCTAAAAACTCTCCGCGGCGTTCTTTTTCAATAACACTTTGGTAAATTCTACCGGTGGTTACGTTGTTAGCTTGCGATGTGTTTACGTTCAAGAACCGTTCATAATGCCCTAAATCTAAATCGGTTTCAGCACCGTCTTCAGTTACAAAACATTCGCCGTGCTCATACGGATTCAGGGTGCCTGGATCAACATTTATATAAGGATCTAATTTTTGAATAGTAGTTCTTAATCCTCTAGCTTGTAGAAGTTTAGCTAACGAAGCTGCGATAATTCCTTTCCCGAGAGACGAAGAAACACCGCCAGTAACAAAGATATATTTTGTCTGGGCCATAAGTGTAGGTTTGATGTCTATACGGGACGCAAAAATAAGTTTTTCAGCTGAAATAGCAGTTGGTTTTATGGGAAAAGAAATCAGAAATTATTGGGTTTAATACTGGTGTGATTTATTCAATTTTTAATTTGAATGACTTTTTTCTGAAGTGACTTTCTTATCATGATTAATCATCAAAGAAACAACATAACTATAGCTTTTTAATCCTTCTGGTTGATTGTTGATATTCAAGAATTTGGTGTAAATACTTTTCATAATAGGTTCAAAAATACTTTGATGTTTTTCTCGAAAAATTTCCATCTGCTCGTAATTTTTTAAAATCCCTTTATTGATTTTTTCCTTGTACAACTCGAATAAAACAGGATCTCTACGATAAATTTCATTCATACATTGCCTTACAGCAAAAATTAAAGCGCTGTATTGTTGTTTTAAATTAGGTTGATGAACATTCATCATAAAAGCAATAAAATTGGCTTCGTTTTCTTTGGCGTAACCAAGTTGATGCGCCACTTCGTGTGAAATTGTGAAATTCCAGCGATAAGCTGGTATGCGCCCATTGTATTGTGCTTCAAGGGTAAACGGGTTTAGGTACCCGCCAAAACCAGCATAAGAAAGTGGCAAAGAAAGTAAAGAATATTTGATGTTTTGGTAGTTGTAATCAATCAGATTCAAATCCGTATCTAGGTTTTGAAAGCCTAAAAAAACCTCTTTTTTTACCTGTTTATATGAGCGGTTATAATCAACTGGTAGGCTATCATTTTGTGTGATTTTATAGTGAATTAAATTAGCTTGATGAATTATTTTATCAGTATAGTTAATCAATTCTTGATGATTGTATTCATTTTCAATTTCTAAAGTTTTGTGAATAGGTTCTCGGTAATAATTCAAGCCCCAAATCAGATGGAAAAATAAATACACTTTAGATGCAAAAGCAATAATTTGAATCAGATAAAATTGTAAGTTTTGTTTTTTACGTATTTGCTTAAAAAGCCAAAAAATAACAAAAATAATTACCAAAAAATAGAATAAATCTCCAACTGAAAACGGAATTTCACCAACTATTAAATGAAAAAAATTAGCCAAATAAGCATAAATAAATTGACTGTAATAGGTTTCAATAACTGAAGGGAAAAAAGCTAAAACTTGAATGAGCAAAATCCATAATGGAAATAATAGTGCCCAGATTTTTGTTGATTTTTTCATAGATTAAAAATACACAATTCAATTATAAACAAAAACTGATAAAAATAAGTTCATAAATAGAAAATCGCTTGCAATTTTAATTATTTTCGCTTTTAAATTTTTGACGGACAACAAACTATTTTTATGGCTAAGATTCTTGTAATTGATAATTATGATTCTTTTGTTTTTAATATTGTTCATTATTTAGAAGAGTTTGCTGCTTCGGTAGAAGTAGTCCGCAATAATCAAATCGACTTTGATCAAATTGATAATTACGATAAAATTCTACTCTCTCCTGGTCCTGGAATTCCAGGAGAAGCAAGCCAATTAACCGAATTTATTCGACAATTTGGAACTACCAAAAACATACTTGGCGTCTGTCTAGGTCATCAAGCAATTGTTGAGGTTTTTGGCGGTCAACTCATCAATTTACCTAATGTTTTTCACGGTGTTTCTTCAATGGTTAGCTTAGTTAACGAGGATAAAAATCTTTTTAAAAATTTACCTCATAAATTTCAAGTCGGTCGCTACCATTCTTGGGTGGTAGATGCCCAATTACCCGATGGTTTTATTGCAACTTCATTAGATGAAAATGGTATTGTGATGTCTTTTAAGCATCAAATCCATAACTTACGAGGAATTCAATTTCACCCTGAGTCTGTACTTACTCCAGAAGGAAAAACAATAATCAAAAATTGGGTTGAATTTTAACTTGTTGCTTTCTAAAGCTAATAAAATTAAGCTTCCAATAGTCGATTTAACTGTGCTAAGACTTACTTCTGTAAGTTTTTAGTATAAAATATTGTTAAACTTCAAATATTTCATATCTTTAAAATCTGTTAATTTTTTTTAAAATTAAAATAGCTTATGAACTTAAAACTACGCTTGTTTCTGCTCGCAATATTTTCATTAATATCAACGCAAATTTATAGTCAAGTACCATTTGACTTGTACGAACAATTCAATGGTAGTTATGATTTTACGGCTATTGGAAATACACTTAATACCGAAGAAAATGGGGTAGGAGGCTTGTGTTCCATCCTAACCCAATCCAGTGCCGATTTAAACTTAGATGCCGATCAAACTGTCGAAGCTGCTTATCTGTTTTGGTCTGGATCTGGTGACGGTACAGGGAATTTTACCATCGATTTAAACGATGAACCTGTAACTGCAGATGAAACTTATTCCTTGCTTTTTCCTGCAACAGCTGGGGCTTTGTTAGATATTTTTGGTGCAATGGCTGATGTTACCCAAATTGTTCAGACTGCTGGAAATGGAACTTATACGGTGTCAGATTTTGATTTAAATGATGTTATTTCGCCTTATTGCCCAACAGGAGTAAATTATGGTGGGTGGGCAATTATAATTGTCTATGAAGAGGATGGTTTAGGAGCAAACCAAGTCAATATTTATGACGGTTTTGAGTTTGTTGGATCATCAAATACGTCTACTTCTATATTGTTAGATAATCTTAATGTAGTTGGCACGGAAGGTGCTAAAATTGGTTTTTTAGCTTGGGAAGGAGATGATGCAATTTCTGTTAATGAAACACTTCAGCTTAATGGAACTACACTAAGTGATCCGCCTTTAAACCTTGCCAACAACATGTTCAATGGAACCAATACTTATACTGGTGATGATGATTTATGGAATATGGATTTGGATGTCCTCAGCATCGAAGACATCATTGAAGTTGGCGATACGCAAGCCACTATAACAATGACTTCGGGTCAAGATGGTGTTTTTTTACAACACGTGGCAACTACCATTAGTTCTGAATTGCCTGATGCTACAGTTGAAATTACCGAAACTATCGACGAAGAAGTCTGTGATAACAGAACAATTGATTTTGTTGCGACTGTTTATAATTCAAATTCTACTGAAGCCTTGCCTGAAAACACTCCTGTTTCTCTTTTTGTAATTAATGAAAATGGTGATGAGGTTTATCTCGCAACTGAATTCACTCAAAATGAAATTGATATAGACGATTCAGAAGATGTTACGTTTACTGTTACCATTCCTGATGATGTTCCGCTTTCCACCCAAATCATTGTTCGCGTAAATGACGATGGCGATGGTAATAATCCAATCAATGAAAGCAATTTAGAA
>JBNJHC010000035.1:0-13548 GCA_051748125.1 Bacteroidota bacterium | reverse complement strand
GTAAACCACACAAGCATAACTTTTATCTTTGTGTAATGTTTACTAAAGGCTCAGGAACTCATGAAATTGACTTTAATTCGTATATTATCGAGCCAGGTAAGGTCTTCTTTTTAAGACCTGGACAAACTCATTATTGGAAATTTGATTCTGAACCAGAAGGTTTTATTCTATTTCATTCCCAAGAGTTTTATGAGTTTATATTTTTAAACCATAAAATTAGTTCTTTCCCTTTTTATTCCTCTTTTAGTAACCCACCTATGATGGCGTTGGCTGATCGTAAAAGCTCTATGTTTGCTGATAAATTTAAAGAAATTTATAGAGAATATACACAAGACAGCATTTTAAGAGAGTTGAAAATAATCACCTTGTTGAGTACAGTTTATATTGATTTTTTAAGAGAATATACTAGCTTAGTGAAAGGAAAATCAATTAAATCAAGGTATTTAACTATTTTTCAATTCTTAGAAAAGCTGTTGGATAAGCATTTTTATCAATATAAATTGCCTAAGTTTTATGCTAGCGAGCTAGGTGTAACCACCAAACATCTTAATCGAGTAGTGAAAGAAATTATCAATAAAACCACTACTGAATTAATCTCAGACAGAGTGATTCTAGAAGCTAAAAGACAAATTGTTCATTCAGATGATAACCTTACAAATGTTGCTGCTAATTTAGGATTCTCTGATTATTCATATTTTTCTAAGCAGTTTAAGATTAAAACAAATCTTACTCCTATTGATTTTAAGAAGAAATACGCCAAAAGTTAACAACTAATAATTTTGTCTACTAAATGGATATATTCAATCTATAAAATTCACTAAAAAACTGATAGAGATAAATCATCAAATTTGAGACATATAATTTTATTTCTCTACGACCACAAATTTCAGATTTAGCCTTTAATTTTCATTGAAATTATGGATATTTGAAGTAAATAATTACAACAAATATGGAGGCATATATTATAGATGGAATTCGAACACCAATCGGAAATTATAAAGGGACACTTTCACCTGTAAGAGCAGATGATTTAGGTGCTTTGGTCATCAAAGAAATTTTAAAAAGAAATACGAATATTCCAAGCGAAGATTACGACGATGTTATTTTAGGTTGTGCCAATCAAGCTGGAGAGGACAACCGAAATGTAGCAAGAATGTGTTCGCTTTTAGCGGGTTTGCCGCATTCGGTTCCTGGGGAAACAGTTAATAGATTGTGTAGCAGTGGATTGTCGTCTATCATTCACGCCAATCGCGCCATAAAAGCTGGAGATGGCGACTTATTTATCGCTGGAGGCGTAGAACACATGACGCGTGGACCGTACGCCATAGCTAAACCTTCATCGGCTTTCGGTAATGATGCCAAAATGTACGATACGAGTTTTGGTTGGCGTTTTGTTAACCCCAAAATGCACGACATGTACGGCACCGATGGCATGGGCGTCACGGCTGAAAACTTGGTGGATATTCATAAAATTTCACGTGAAGATCAAGATCAATTCGCTTATAATTCTCAAATGAAAGCGACCAAAGCTCAGGAAAGTGGAAGATTGGCGAAAGAAATTATTGCTGTAAATATTCCACGTAGAAAACAAGACGATTTAATTTTTGCTCAAGATGAATTCGTTAAACCACAAACCAAATTAGAAATTCTCGGTAAATTACGTCCAGCTTTTAGAAAAGATGGAAGCGTCACTGCTGGAAACTCTTCAGGATTGAATGACGGTGCTGCAGCGACCATTGTGGCTTCACAACATGCAGTCGATAAATATAAGTTGAAACCGATGGCTAAAATTTTAAGTTCAGCCGTGGTTGGTGTTGAACCGAGAATTATGGGAATCGGTCCAGTTGAAGCTTCCAACAAAGCCTTGAAAAAAGCGGGTTTAACAATGGAAGATATGGATGTTATTGAACTAAACGAAGCTTTTGCAGCTCAATCTTTGGCTTGTATTCGTGCGTGGGGATTAAAAGATGACGACCCAAGAATTAACCCTAATGGTGGCGCAATAGCAATTGGTCATCCGCTTGGTGTTACTGGCGCAAGATTGGCTAATTCTGCCGCTTTAGAACTACAACTCACCGGTAAAAAGTATGCTTTAATTACCATGTGCGTTGGAGTTGGTCAAGGCTATGCCGCAGTTATTGAAAGAGTTTAGTATGCTGAGTGAAACGAAGTCCCGAGAGCAAAGCGATTCGGGATGTGTTGGAGTTGGTCAAGGCTATGTGGTTGTTATTGAAAATGTGAGCTAGATTAATAGTGCAACTATTTATAGTTTATAAATATAATTTATAAATGTTTATTATATTTGAAAAAAAAATAAAATCATGGCTACATTTACTTCTTCACTTCCTGACGATCTGCTAGATAAATTAGCGAAGGCTTCTACTAATTTGAAACTGCCTAAAAATAAAATCATAGAAAAAGCGCTAAATATTTATTTGGAACAACTAGACAGAGCTGCTTACATCAAATCCTACAAAAGAATGGCTCAAGATGAAGATATGATTGCTATGGCTGAAGAAGGTATGTCTGATTATTTCAAGCAACTTAATGAATTAGACAACGAATGAATCAAGGTGAAATTTGGGAAGTCTACATTGACCCTAGCATTGGAAGCGAGCAAAGTGGAAGACGACCAGCGGTTATCATTTCAGGAAATTTGGCTAACAAACATTTGAATACTATAATTGTTTGTCCCTTAACTTCAAAACTGAAAAATTATCATGGTAATCTGATTGCCAAGCCGAATCAAATGAATGGATTAAAAAAAACATCAGAAGTAATGACTGTTCACGTTCGCTCTATTTCTAAAGAACGATTCCAAAAGAAATTAGGTCATTTCAACAAGGCGGAAATGACTATAATTATAGAAAGTCTAGATAAAATTATACGATATTAGTTTAACGATATTAAAATTCATTATGCAAACCACACAAAGTTATATACAAGGACAATGGACGCAAGGTAAAGGCGAAAGTCAACCGATTTATGATTCTATTACCGGCGAACAATTTACTTCAATTAATGTAGAAGGATTTGATATTCCTGAAGTCTTGGCCTACGGTCGAGAAAAAGGCGAAGCACTGCGAAAAATGACTTTTCAAGAACGCGGGAATATGCTGAAATCTTTGGCGTTTTATCTTCAGAAGAAAAAAAGAGCGTTTTACGAATTAAGTTACCGAACCGGTGCAACCAAAATGGATTCTTGGTTTGATATCGACGGAGGTTTTGGTAATTTATTTGCCAATGCTTCACTTAGAAAATTATTCCCCAACCAACCCTTTGATGTCGAAGGCGATCCCATTGATTTATCGCGTGGCGGTCGATTTATGGCACATCATATTTTGGTACCAAAAGAAGGCGTGGCGATTCATATCAATGCCTTCAATTTTCCTGTTTGGGGAATGTTGGAAAAATGTGCCGTCAACTGGATGGCTGGCGTCCCAGCGGTGGTTTTACCGGCGCCGCAATCGGCTTATTTAACCGAAGCGGTAGTGAAAGAAATTATCGCTTCTGGGATTTTGCCTGAAGGCGCTTTGCAATTGATTTCTGGAACGGAGAAAACAATACTAGAAAGTGTAGAATCTCAAGATATTGTTACGTTTACAGGTTCTGCTTCAACAGGGCGACTACTGAAAAATCATCCACGACTACTTGAAGAATCCGTGCCGTTTACTATGGAAGCTGATTCTTTGAATGCATCAATTTTAGGTGAAGATGCCGTGCCAGGAACGCCAGAATTCGATTTGTTTATTCGTGAAGTTCGTAACGAAATGACCGTAAAATGTGGTCAGAAATGTACGGCTATTCGTAGAATTGTTGTGCCAGAAAATTTAATTGAAGATGTGCAAATCGCATTAGGTAAAGCATTGGACAAAGTTACTTTGGGAGATCCACGACTGAAAGAAGTCAGAATGGGAAGTTTGATTGACAAAAAACAAGTAGAATCGGTTAAAAATGCGGTAAACGAAATTTCAAAAACAGCTGATATTGTCTATGGCGATTTCAATGCTGCGGAAACCATCAATGCTGAATTTGAAAAAGGCGCATTTATCAAACCGATTTTGATGCGTGAAGACCATCCGTTTGAAAATGAAGCGGCTCACGTTACCGAAGCTTTTGGTCCTGTAAGTACCATAATGCCTTATAAAAATTTAGATGAAGCTATTCAACTTTCCAAAAAAGGAAAAGGCTCGTTGGTAAGTTCTATTTTTACAAATGACGATACTATTGCGCGCGATTATACTGTTCAGGCCGCATCTCATCACGGAAGAATTTTAAGTATTAATCGTGAATCGGCTAAACAAAGTACGGGTCACGGGTCGCCTTTACCAAATCTAGTTCACGGTGGACCTGGACGAGCTGGCGGTGGCGAAGAAATGGGCGGAAAACGTGGAATTAAGCATTATATGCAGCGTTGCGCCATTCAAGGTAGTCCGTCAACTTTGACTGAAATTACTGGAATTTATCAACCAAAAGCAAAGTATAAAGAAGCTGAAAAACATCCGTTTGCTTATCATTGGGAAGACATTCAACCGGGAATGTCGCTAAAAACGCATAACCGAACTTTAACGGATACCGACATTATCAATTTTGGTAATTTGACGTGGGATCATTTTTATGCGCATACCGATATCACTTCTTTAGAGGGAAGTATTTTTGAACAACGAACGGCTCACGGCTATTTTATTATTTCTGCAGCTGCGGGATTATTTGTTTACCCAAATAAAGGACCAGTTGCCGCCAATTATGGTTTAGAAGAAATTCGCTTTTTGAGACCACTTTACCATAACGATACCATTCACGTGCGATTGACTTGTAAAGAAAAAGTGGATCGCGATCAAAAAGGAAAAGAATTGCCGAGCGGAATTGTAAAATGGTATGTAGAAGTTTTTGATACCGAAGCGGTGGAAGAGGAAGATAAATTGGTAGCCATAGCAACTATTTTGACGATGGTTCAGAAAAAACAAGAAACTTTTTATGAAGTGGATAAAGATTTTGTAGCTTCAAAATTAAATCAGTTAGAAGCTAATGTTGAACCAAAATGGGGAATGATGACACCACAGCATATGGTAGAACATTTAGAATCTGGACTTCGAATTGCTGCCGGAGAAATTCAAGATTTTGAGGTTGCGACACCTGAAGAACACCTCGATAAAGTTCAAGAAACCTTGTACAATTATGAAAAAATGCCACGTGGTTACAAAATGCCATTGATGAAGGAAAACGAATTGGAACCATTACAGCACGAAAGCTTAGAAGAAGCTAAAAAAGCACTCTTAGAAGCCTATGAAGCTTACGAGATTTTCTTTAGAGAAAATCCAGATGCGACTACTAAAAATGCTGTATTTGGGGAATTAACAGCATTCGAATGGAAGTTGTTGAACCGAAAGCATTTCAATCATCATTTTGAACAATTTGGATTGATTTAAGCAAAATGCATCTTTGTATAAAAATCCCTTTGAAACTAGTTTCAAAGGGATTTTTTTATTAGGATTTTCTGTTTTGAAATTGGTATAAACATGAAAAAAAGCCTGCTAAAAAACAGGCTTTTAAAACAAAACTATGAGTTGGTTTTCAAAAATTAATCATCCAATAAATCAACGTAATCTTTTATAGCATTTTTGATATGATTCGCTAATGCATTGTTTCCGTCGTTGTCTTCTGGACTAATTTCTATTGTTCCATTACCATTACCGTCTGCAGCGTTACTAAAATCTACCGCGTTTACAACAGCATTTAAATCGAAGTTAAAAGTTACTGTATTGTTATTAGATTCATCGATAATTAGGTTCTGACCAGCATCTTCATAATCAACTTCAAAATCTTCATCAAATGTGTGATAAAACTCAAATGGCATACCATCAATAGTACCCGTCATCAACATTGATTTTTGATACAATGGACTTGAAGAATCCTTGCTTCGGTCCATTTCAAATTCAACTTCTTCATATTCACCAACAGGAATTTCTACTTCTGTTACAGTTACAGGACCGCCAACTAAATTCAATTCAAACGGGCCGTTTAAGTCAAACTCATCATCGCCTCCGTAGCTGTTGTCGTCATCAGAATCATCATCGCTATCGTCACAGGTGTCGTCGTCTTGTTCTGTAGCATAAACGCTAAAATCTTCTCTAAAATAGATTTCCAAACCGCTCTGCAACTCAACTTCGTAACGATAAGGATCGTCGAAATCATCTTCTAATTCTGCTTCACAGAATGGATCATTTGGATAATTTTCAGCTAAATAATTTTGAATTTCGTTAGGCAATTCTTCATAACTGATGTGGTCATCGTCGTCAGAATTTGATGATGAACCTGAATTTCCAAATCCATCTGCGTATTCAAATTCAATTTTTTTGATGTTGACCATAAAGCTTTCTACTTCCAAATTATTTGCTTTTAAAACTGGTCTCCCTGCTGTTTGAGCATTTGTTGTTGCTAAAATCTGAAGATTAGCTTTCGTTTGCGTATTGTCGCCGTTGTTGTTTAAGTCGTCATCTGAAGAACAGGCGATAAACGCTGTGCTCAAAGCGATTAAACCAATTGATTTTAAAATTTTCATAAGTAATTTCTTTTAGTGTTCATTAGTAAAACAACTCAAAATCGCCTTACCCTAACTTTGGTTGGTATTTTTTTCAATATTTTTAAAATCGACTTCATGCTAAAGTTTTTCAAACTCCAATTCACTGTTGGGTGCATCAAACAATTCTAATTGATTTGGGCTGGCGAAGTCTATAACATCCCAATCTTCATCGATTTCGTCCAGGACATCATCATTAAAAATCAAATCTAATTTTTGAATGCCATCATCAAATTCTACCGCCCAATTTCCTATAAATTCGGTTTGAGTTTCAGTATTTATAACTGAAATGCTGTTGTCTGTATTAAAAGTAAAAATGAAATTATTAAATTCTTCAGTATCATTGTCGCCTTCATCGATAAAATTGATAATTACAAATTCTCCTTCCGTCAGGAACGGAATTAAATCCGATTGTTCAGGATCAAATTCGTATAACGAAGGTGCGTAGCAGTCGGAATTTAAATTTTCAAAAATAGATTCTAATTCAGTAAAAGAATTTAAACTGTTATTTTGTGATTCTAGCTCGATATCAATCGGAAAATCAAATTCATAAAAAGCATTGTCAGTTTTTAAATTTTCAATAAAATTGTAGAGTTGTGCTTTATTTTGAAGTACGACACTTTCGTTAGTTTCGCTAGCAGAGGTGAAATAATTGATGCGCAACGGAAAGTTGAAATCTACACAATTGATTTCTGAACTTTCTTTAGCTTCAGCAATCACAGTTTCGAATTCTGTCGCATCTTGAATATTGCGTGTTTCATAATTTACCAATGAAACTTCCACCGGAAACTGCAAATCTAAATTTGGTACAGTTGGATAACTGCTCAATTCGTCAATTAGATTTTGATAATCAGCCTCGGTTGACAAATCAAATGTGGTTTGATTGTTTATTTCGACCGTAAACGGAAGAACGATGCTCGTGGCGCTGCTGCCGTCGATAAAATCGTCGAATGCCGTTGGATTTTGACTGGTACGGCTGATTAAATCCGTCAACTCATCACTGGTTTCACGAGTTTGTGCTGCGTCTAATTCTATTTCGAAATCATCACTTTGGCAGGCCGCCAAAGCGAAAATTCCCACAAAAAATAAGCGATAAATAGACTTCATTGGGTAAAATTAGTACATTCGTTTCAATAGTAAAACAAGTTTGAAGAATTTTACCCTAAGTCTTAGGGCAAACTTTAGCTGAATTGTTTTACTTAAAACCAAAACTTTTGCAAAAGGATAAAAACTTAATCGATCAGGTCTGCGAAAAGTCAATTTTTGAGCGGATTTATCAGCAGCAATCGACCGAACTTTACCGCCATTTTTATTACAAATTTGGGCATTCAGTTTGGGCGGAAGAAGTAGTGCAAGAAGCATTCATCAAGCTTTGGGAAAAATGTAAAGACGTGCCATTTCGTAAAGCGCGTTCATTTCTGTACACCGTTGCCAATAATTTGTCGTTGAATAAATACAAACACCAAAAAGTGGTGCTCAGCTACCAAAACAATCAACCTCAAAAAGAAGAAGATCATCAAACTCCAGAATTTGTTTTGGAAGAAGAAGAATTTAAAGTGAAGTTGCAAAATGCCATTCAACAGCTTACCCCAAAACAACGCAGCGTGTTTTTATTGCATCGCATCGAAGGTAAATCTTACAAAGAAATTGCTGAAATGGAACAAATTAGCATAAAAGCGGTAGAAAAACGCATGCAAAACGCCTTGATTTTACTTCGAAAAGAAATTGAACAATTGAATTAGGGTAAATTCAATTTGAATTGTTTTAATAATAGAACACCGAAAAGATGGAAAACAACTACAAATGGGCAAAATGGATAAACAACGACCTAGCAGACGATGCTGTAAAAGGTGAAGCTGGTTTTGAAACTTTTGCCAAAATAAAAAAATATTCATCACAACTTCAGTCACCTGAATTTGATGCGGAAGCTGTGTTTCAAAAAATTGAACATCAAACCCATGTAAAAACTAGCAAATCTAACTATTGGGGATTCAAATTTGCTGCCATTTTTATAGCACTTATCGGAATTGGTGCTTTGGTCATTTTTGCTAATTCTACGACAATGACTAGTGGAGAAAATGCGATGGTTTTTCAATTGCCAGATGATTCTGAAGTTCAACTTTCGCCCAATTCTACGATTGAATACAATACTTTGTTATGGAAATTTAATCGCGATTTGAAATTGGAAGGCAGGGCTTATTTTGATGTTGCCCACGGACAGAATTTCAGTGTTGAAACGACTTCAGCTAAGGTTGAGGTTTTGGGAACTCGCTTTGAAGTCGATGCCAATTCTGAAGAATTTCTAGTCACTTGTTTTGAAGGGAAAGTCCGCGTAACTTCTGCTTCCGACCGCCAAGAATTGAAAGCAAAGCAAAGCCTTTTACTGAAGAACGAAAAACTGATTAAAGCTGAAAACCAAAACTTGTATCCACATTGGATTTTAAAAAATAAAGCTTTTGAAAAAGCCGATTTTTCTGAAATTTTAAAAGAACTGGAGCAAGTTTATAAGGTTGAATTGTCCACCGAAAATCTCAACATCCAAAAACGATTTACTGGAGAATTACCGCTCAATCGACTAGAAATGGCTTTAAAAATCCTAAGTGAAACTTATGGCTTGAAAATAGAGAAACGCAGCGAAAATAGTTTTATTTTTGTTGAAGATGCAAATGCAAATCAATTATAAAACTCTTGTTCTGCTGTTTTTTTTAAGCGTGTTTTTTTCGAGCACAGCTCAAAATCAACAAACATTTGCATTGCTAGATTTATTGGATGAGTTGGAGCAAACACATAACATTCGTTTCAACTATATCGATGAAGATTTATCGCCTTTGCAATTGCCGAAACCCAACCAAATCAATGATCTTGATGCGGTTTTTGACTTTATTTTTAAACATACACAAGTTGAAATTTCAGCGGTAAATGATAAAAATTACACGGCGGTTTGGCAGGAATATTCCGCTTGTTTTCAGTTGAAAAACGCATTGAATTTAGCGAATTTATCCGAAGTTGCGGTTTACAATCGACAGCAATTAATCGGTAAAACGAATTCTGTCGGGAAATTTTTTCTGCAAGATTCTTCAGTTAAAGAATTGACCTTCAACTACGTTGATTTTTTTTCTGAAAGTATTTCAGTTGAAACTAATTCAATTCGCAATTGTTCGACGGTCTTTTTGTATCCCGAACAAGAATTGGACGAAGTCATTGTTCAAACCTATTTGACACAAGGTATTGAATTGGACAATGATTTCAATATAGAATTTACGCCATCAGAATTTGGGGTTTTGCCCGGGTTGATAAATGCTGATGTGTTGCACAGTTTGCAATATGTGCCAGGTATTGTTAACACTGACGAAAGCGTCGCAGAAATCAATGTGCGTGGCGGTACCAACGACCAAAATTTGTTGCTTTGGAATGGTGCTCGTTTGTATCAAGGCAGTCATTTTTTCGGTATGATTTCATCCTTAAATCCGTTTGCAGCTGGTCGAGTTGAAGTGAGTAAAAACGGAACTTCAGCATTTTATGACGAAGGTGTTTCTTCGGTAATTTTAATTGATTCTGAAGCCAAAGACATCACAGAAAATTCAACTATAATTCATGCTAATTTTTCAGGAACAAGTGTGGTGACTTCACAAAAACTGAATCAAAAAACACGTTTACAGGTAGCTGCTAGGCGTTCTTTTACCGATGTTTGGTCATCGCTGACTTATCAAACTATGCGCGACAAAGTTTTTCAAAATACTGAAATTCAAAACTTAGAAAATGAAAATCAATCGGTTCGAGTCAGTGAAAATTTCTATTTTGCTGATGCATCGATGAGTTTTCATCATCAAATAGATGATAAAAATGAATTCGATATTAATTTGTTGGGCATTCAAAATGAATTGGAATTTGATGAGGTTTTAGAAAGTACAGGAGCAGAGCAACGCAATGATTTGAGCCAACATAATTTGTTGGGGAGTTTCAATTTCAGAAGAACATGGAATGAAAAACACCAAACTTCTGCACAAATGAAAGCTTCATTTTATGAATTAAGCGCCTTGAATCAGTCAGTTTTTTCGGCGCAAAGTTTAGTGCAAAACAATCAGATTTTGGATTTAGGTGTAGAATTCAATCACCAAATTGACTGGCAGTCGCCTTTTCAATTAGATGTTGGTTATCAGTTTCAGGAACTGAGTGTTTCCAACGAAAACACCGTCACTTCGCCAGATTTACGGATTTTTGAACGAAATGTTTTGGACATTCATGCTTTGATTGCAGAAACCAAGTATGAATCGGCTAATCGGGAATTGGAATTCAAATTGGGATTGCGCGCCAATTATTATACAAAACTGGAAGAAATTCAACTTTCGCCACGTTTCAATTTGAATTGGCATCCGTTGCAGAAATTTAGATTTCACGTTTTGGCAGAACAAAAATTTCAGAGTTTAACACAAGTGATTGATCAACAACAAGATTTTTTTGGTTTAGAAAAAAGACGTTGGAAACTCGCCAATGGAGCGGATTATTCTTTATTAAAAAGTCAACAAGCTGAAGTTGGTTTGCAGTGGCAACATTTGGGCTGGCGATTGCAATCGAGTATTTTTTATAAAAAAGTAGCCGGTATTTCTTCCCAAAGTCAAGGATTTCAAAATCAGTTAGAGTTTGTTCGTTTGCAGGGCGATTATAGCGTTTCAGGCATTGAATTTTTTGTTCAAAAGCGCTTTCAAGATTTCAGGTTTTGGATGAATTATGCATTTAGCAACAACGATTATGAATTTTCAGAATTCAATCCGTCTGTTTTTCCAAATAATTTTGAAGTGATTCACAGCGCTGCTTTTGGTTTGTCTTATGAAATCGACGCTTTAAAACTGACCATTGGTGGGCGTTATATTGCTGGTCAACCAACAACTTTAGTAAATCAAGACACGCCAATTTTGAATCCAGAAACGAATCCGAGCATCAATTTTGAATCTCCAAATTCGTCGTATTTAGAAGATTATTATCAGGTAAATGCCAGTTTTTCGTATGTATTTGACTGGGATAACATTCAATTGGAAACCGGTTTGAGTTTTTTGAATTTGTTCGACACAGCCATCGAAACCAACCGTTTTTACCGTTTAAACGAATCGCAAACCGAAGTAGAACGCATTGAAACCCAAAATTTAGGATTGACGACCAATGCGTTTTTGACGGTGTATTTTTAATTTATGGCGCTCATGTTTTGTTTTGACGTGCTAATTAAGAATATTAATTTTTATTTCGGTTGTAGTTATTAATTTTTTTAGATTTGCATCTATTATTGACTTGCGTTTATTTTTTTAAGTGATTTTGTCAATTATTTTTTGACTAATAGATTTAATTTTAGCACTTTAAGCAATGAAACTCCTTTTTTCGCTACTAAGTTTAATTTTTCTAATATCATGCAATTCAACATCAACTGTTGTTTACCACCCCGAATTAAAAAAACGGGTTAAAGTTTTTGAAAATGATGATTTTAAGGTTTATTACCCAAAGTCTTGGGTGACTTTCAATTCTAAAATAGAAAATAATCCTAAAGATAGCTTATTTAGGATAAGTCCCAAAAAACAAATTTTTGAAGGTTTCGTTTATGTAGATACTATTAATGGCGAACCTAGACGAATTAAAAAAGCTAAAAATGATGAAAATTATAATGCTCTAAAAGATAAAATAATTCATCCAAACATTACAAATACTTATGTTGAGATTTATACTTTCATAGAAAGAAACACAAATATCGAAACTGTAATACAACAGATTGAAACCGATGCTCAGCAGGTTGGAAATATAGATATGGAGGTAATCAAAATTTCAGATTCTTTTTATATTGTAAAATTAAGACATCAAGCAACAACGAGATCAACTAATTTTAGTTTTGGAAGTTTTGTGTATAAATCTTATATCAAAAGAAATGAATCAGGCGATGTGTACCAATTCATTTTTAAAGCAAACGAATATTATTTTTCTGATTATGAAGAAGAAGCTAATTTGGTTTTACGATCGTTTGAGTTAAAAAACAAAGCTCAACCTGTTGCAGCAGAATAACTCAATGGAGTAAAATTCTATCTTTTTTATTCTGAGTTTTTGATGGTTTATTTTTAGTATTTAAAAATCAATTAAAGTCCAAACAGGAATGTGGTCAGAGATTTTTCTTGCTAGTTTTAAGTTTTCAAAATCGCGATAAAAGTGAAGCACGTCTGCATCTAAGACTTCAATTAATAAAGGATTTAAAAAAATATGATCGTAAGAAGATGCCAAACAATCGTTTTGGATGCATTTTGTTCGTAAAGAAGTTTTTTGGTTTTCTAAAATAGGCGTGTAATTCATTTTCTTAAGCGGATTAAAAACTGTGTGTGTGGTTGGAGTATTAAAATCGCCTAAAAAAATTAAATTTTCCTCAGGGTAAAGTTTAGGAAATTGCTTAAAATATTTGATTTCAGTTTCAGGTTGTTTGCTTTTTGGAACAGCGTGAAAACTTACTAAAGTAACTATTTCGTCTTTGTGTTTTAGGCGAATCATATAGGGTTCGCGTTCAATTTCACTTACAAAATGTTGGTCTAACCAAGCTTTGCCAACAATTTTTAATTGGCTCGTTTTCCATAAGTAAGCATAACGCTCGCTGCTGTAAGGTGAGCTTTTTGTGGGGTCGCTAATGCTGTAATTCCATTTAGCGCCGGTTCGGTTTAATTCGTCTGCCAGACGAGCAACAGCTTGTGCTCCGCCCGGTCCAGCCACCACTTCCTGTAGCGCAACTACATCAAAATCTTGAAGTAATTTTGCCATATAAGCAATGCGGTCATCGGTTTTGGATTTGCCCATATGCTGAATGTTCCACGTGCTTAATTTTACTTGTGCCAAGCTGGTCGAGCACCAAAAACACATTATAATAACTAAAAATCCTTTTAATGAAAACTTGCTCATGCTACTTGTTTGTTGTTCAATTTAAAAAATATTATGCTAATAAAATAAAT
>JBNJHC010000034.1:0-13943 GCA_051748125.1 Bacteroidota bacterium | reverse complement strand
CATTAATTTCAAAAGCTACTTTGTCTACTAATTGAGAAAGTTCTTTTTCTAATCGGTAAATATTTTCTTTTTCGTTGTAAATCGGAACAATTACCGTCAAGCTTTTTTTCATTACAATTGATTTTGCTTAAACCAAGTTATTTGTTTACTTAATCCTTCTTTTAAAGAAGTTTCAGGTGAGTAGTTAAGCAGTTTTTTTGCCTTATCTATTTGGGCTGCGGTGCGTAACTGATCGCCGTCTCGTGGTGGCTTTTTTTCTAATTGAATTGTTGTTTCCAACAAAGACTCAATAATTGATATGCCTTCTTGTGTGGTGCGTTCTTCAGAGTTTCCTAAATTGATAATCGCTCCATTGGTCTGTTTATAATTTTTGATGGCTTCATAAATACCAGCAACTATATCGCCTACATAAGTAAAACTTCGCAAGTGCTTTTCGCTGCCTTCAAAAAGAGGAAAAGCAGTTTGGCGCAATCCAGCAGCTATTAGTTTGGTGTATAATTTATCAGGACGTTCGCGCGGTCCATAAACTGAAAACAACCGCAATGAACAAGCATTGAGTTCTTCTTTTCTTGATAACGCTAAAACCAATTGTTCGGCTGCTAATTTTGTAACACCATAAAACGAGGTAGGTTGTGGCGGTTCATTTTCTGTAGAAACAGCATATTTACCATATACCGAAGACGTCGAAATATTGATAAACTGTTGTAAGGATTTTTGTTGAAGTGCAAAATCAAGCAATTTCTTAGTAGCTACTACATTGTTTTCTAAATAAGACTCGAATGTAGAAGTGTTTGAAATTCCCGGTTGAGCTGCAAAATGTAAGATATAATCGAAATCTTTATCTAAGGTTTTGTAAGTAGCTTCATCGAGCAAATTTGCTTCAACAAGAACTCCGCCTTTAGCTGTAAAATCTTTGGCATTGATGCGTTTTAATGAAACATCATAATAGGAAGAAAAACAATCTATGCCTACTACTTGATTTCCTTTTTGCAAAAGATGCTCGCCCATGTGCGAACCTATAAAACCTGCTACACCAGTTATGAGATATTTCATACTGTATTGTTAAAATTATAATCGCTTGACGATGCAAATAAATAAAAATTATTTAGCATAAACGGTATTTATCTTTTCTATTTAGCAGCCAATACATATTTAAAGAGAGGTTATTTTCTTGAAAACAAAAACGCCTTGCTAGCGTTTGCAAGGCGTTTTTGTTGGTGGAGAATATCGGATTCGAACCGATGACCCCTACGCTGCCAGCGTAGTGCTCTAGCCAACTGAGCTAATTCCCCGAGAGTTGAGCTACTGCAAAAATAAATTCTTTTTTGGAAACCCAACTACCAATTGTATCGATTTTTTAGCGAACAATTAGTTTTTTGACTGATTTGCTGCTCACTGTTCGCATTTCAACTAAATAAACACCAGCCGACAATTGTTCAATTGCTATCGATTTTTGCTTGGTACTAAGTGAATTATGCTGAATTTTTCGCCCGTTTATAGAGTAAATAGTAATTTCAGTTAGCGGCTCACGGCTTTCAAAATATAATTGCTTTGTTGTATTAGGATTTGGATATAATTTTACATCCAGTTGTTCTGGTGTTGTTATACGCAGACTATTTCCCTCTAGCAAGAAACTATCAACCGTCCAACGCGTGGCTTCCTCGCCATTGGTTGTATCATATTTAAAAGCAATATAAACTTGTCCTTCTATTTCAGAAATATCTTCTGCGCTAAAAATATGCACTTCCTCGCTTCCACTTCCGTCAGAATGACTAGGAATATCGATTTCGGGAACACTCTCCCAAGTAAAGTCTGAAGGGTTTTCGCCACCATCATAATCTGATGAATACAACAATTCTAAGTTTGTATTTCCGTAAGCAGCCTTGGCATAAAAACTCAAATAAGCTTGATCAAGATTGTCAAAATCTATAGCAACATTAGTAATCAACCAATCTAAACTTGGCACTTGACCATCGTCAAAAGCGTTGATTTGGTAGCTCCCGGAGTCGTTTTCACCAAATGCTTCATTACATTCCCAATCGATGTAACTAGCTTCGCTAATTGCCATAAAATTGATTTCTTCTTCGAAGCAATTATCGAAATTTTCTTCAAAAACAAAATCAGCACCAGATAATGTCGTTACTGTAAGCGTGTTGCTTGGTTCTGATGTATTTGCCGAAGTATCTACTGCGTAAACGACAAAATCATAAGTGGTTTCTGGCGTTAATCCATTTACATCATAAGTCAATTCGTTTTCATCTGTTGAAGCTATTAGTTCGCCATCTTGCCAAACTTCATAACCAGCAATTCCCATATTATCGGTAGCCGCTTCCCAGCTAAGCTCTAGGCTAGAATCTGTAATACTGTTAGCCTCTAAATTGATTGGTGCTGTTGGCGCTTCGGTATCTGGATCTGGATCCCAAATTAATTGCACATATTCAGGATGGTCTATAAATGGATTTCGGTTTCCTTGAAAAATATAGCCATTATTGTTTCTATCAATTTCACGTTGACTTACTGGATCGTTTAAATGCCAACTTATCAATAAATCGATGTACCATTGTTGATAAAACTGACTAGGATCATTAATAGTTAGCACATTGTTCGTCGACCAACCACCGTTAATTTCTTCTTCATAACGTACGGCAAAATATAAAACAGAACGAGCAATATCACCTTTAAACTCGTCTATAGGTTCAAAAACAGTTCCGTTATAACCAGGTGTAATACTGCTTCCTGTTTGAGAACCATTGGTTGAAGTAAAACTAGCTGAACCAACTTCGCCAAATGGATGGTTGCTTCGCATTCCATTAACATAACCATCGGTTGGAACTACATGAAAATAATCGTTTTTCATTGGTGATGCGCTATTAAAAGTAGATTGCGGAACTAAATGTTCGCGATTGTAACAAGAAGCCTCTCCGTTGTAATTCCCACATTGCTGACTAAAATGATTGTAATTGTATGAATCTGATGAATTAGGTTGCTCTGAGTACATATCTAAGACGGTACCATCATTTTCATAATAATCATCGGTATCGCCACTATCTGGGTTTGCATAAGCGCCATAAAGTGCATCATAACCTTGGTCTTGGTGCGATGGAAATCCATTGCCATCATCAATTCCGTCTATTATTTGATTTAGGGCAGTTTTTAAAGCAAAGCCCGAAAGACCTTCAGCATCATCGTAATATCCATCAGGTGCTTGACCATAAGCCAAACCGGTAAAAAAAATCGCTATCCATAGCGTGTTAAAAAGCTTCATCCGATATATTCTTAATATTTTTTGCAAAAGTAACAATTAAAATATGCTTAGCACTACTTCAACTAAAGTCTAGTATAATTTTATGATTTATAAAATCAGCCAAATCGAGGCATAAGTTTGTTTTCGTTATTCTTAGATATTTTGCATCTTTGGAACGCTAAAACAATTCACTTTATAAAACCCGATAGAAATGGCAGAATTCTGGATGTACTTTAAGCTTGGGCTAACTCATGTATTAGATTGGAATGCTTACGATCATATTTTATACCTCGCTGCTTTAGTAGCTGCTTATTCTTTTTCAAGCTGGAAACGTGTTTTTTGGCTGGTTACAATTTTTACTTTAGGGCATAGTATTTCGCTGAGTTTAGCAGCTTTTGATGTGGTTCGCGTTAATTCTAATTGGATTGAGTTTCTAATTCCCGTCTCCATTCTATTTGCAGCGCTCTACAACTTGTTTACCGCTGGTAAAAATATTGCTTCGCAGAAAGTAAATTTACTGTATTTCGTTACCTTGTTTTTTGGCTTGGTACATGGTTTTGGGTTTTCTTCCTATTTCATTATGATTTCTGAAAGCGCTGACAACTTGCTTATTTTACTTCTAGAATTTGCTTTAGGGATTGAAGTCGCACAACTTATTGTTGTTATTGCTGTCTTGATTTTGAGTTTTATTTTTCAGCAATTTTTTCGTTTTTCAAAACGCGATTGGGTCTTGATGATTTCTTCTTTGGTAATCGGCTTAAGCATTCCTATTTTACGAGAAAACTGGATTTTTTAGCTCCTTAACTGAATTTGATATTGCCCGTCATGAAATCAAAACACAAACAACTAAAATTCGATAAGGCCTATTTGCGCATTGCTCAAGAATGGGGAAAACTTTCGCATTGTGAGCGAAAACAAGTTGGTGCCATTATTGTAAAAGATCGTATGATTATTTCTGATGGATATAACGGCACTCCTAGTGGTTTTGAAAATCCTTGTGAAGACCAAGAAGGCTTAACCAAATGGTACGTTCTCCACGCCGAAGCTAATGCTATTTTGAAGGTTGCCAGCTCTACGCAATCTTGCAAAAATGCCACTTTATATATTACGCTTTCGCCTTGCAAAGAATGTAGTAAACTCATTCACCAAGCAGGAATAAACCGTGTGGTTTATCAACATCGCTACAAAGATGATGCTGGAATTGTTTTTTTAGAAAAAGCTGGCGTAGAAGTTAATCATATACCCGATGTAAAACATGCGTAATAAAAACAATAACGTATATCTCCCTTTTATCATTGGTGTTTCTTGCGCCATCGGAATACTTATTGGTTCGTATTTAAATATCTTTTCCTACACTGAATTTAACGCTGCTAATGCAAGCAAAAACAAACTCATTAACCTTATTAACTACATTGAAGATGACTATGTTGATGAAGTAAACACCGATAGTATTGTAAACGTAACCGTTACCGCTATTATGGAAAATCTTGATCCGCATTCGGTTTATATTTCACAAGAAGAATATGCGCGGGTTCAAGAAAATATGAAAGGACAAATTGTAGGTATTGGTGTTCAATTTTTCAAAAAAAACGACAGCATAGCAATTGTTCAAACCTTGCCCAATAGTCCAGCTATGAAAGCAGGTATTTTACCAGGAGATCGAATCATAAAAGCAGATACAATTACTTTATCGGGTAAAAATATACCAAATGATTCTATTACTAAAGTTATCAAAGGAGCCATTGATTCACACGTCCAGCTTCAAGTAAAACGAATGGATATAGATTCACTCTTAACTTTTGATGTGAAACGCGATATTGTTCCGATAAAAAGTATCGATGCAGCATTTCAACTAAACGATTCTACTGGTTTTATAAAAATCAATCGATTTTCTGAAACTACTTCTCAAGAATTTAGGCATCAACTCATTCAACTTAAAGAGCAAGGAACAAAAAGCCTAATTATTGATTTGCGCAACAACGGCGGAGGGTATATTAAGGAAGCTATTGCTATGGCAGATGAACTTTTGCCGAAAGGAACACCTATTTTATACACCAAAAGTAGAAAAGGCAAACGCAAAGAAAACACAGCTGGAAAGAAAGGCATTTTTGAGGATGGAGATTTGTATATTCTCATCAACGAAAAATCGGCTTCTGCTAGTGAAATTATTGCCGGAGCCATTCAGGATAACGATCGTGGTTTTGTAGTAGGCAGAAGGTCTTTTGGCAAAGGTTTGGTGCAGCGTGAAATGAAACTTGGCGATGGCAGCGCAGTAAGAATGACAGTTTCTAGGTATTACACGCCTACTGGGAGATCGATTCAAAGACCGTACACCAACGGCCATTCAAAAGAATATTACGATGAATTTCACCAACGCTTTAAAAGTGGAGAACTCACTGAAAAAGATAGCATAAAAGTGAACGATTCGCTTAAATTTACTACGCCTAAAGGCAGAATTGTTTACGGCGGCGGCGGAATTGTTCCCGATATTTTTGTAGGTCAACCGCAAGACCAAATGCTACAAGACCTTCATTTTATGTTGGAAGGCGGCGTTATGTCTAATTTTGTTTTTGATCAACTTGATCAAAATAGAGCATTCTACAATCAACTTAGCAGATCAGATTTTGAAGAACAAGAATTGGTTACCGATGAAATGATTGAAGCGTATACGCAATACTTAAATCAATATACGTTTGAGTATGATTTTGAAGATTACAAAACTCGGCTAAGAGCATACCTGAAATCTGAAATGGCAAATCAATTATTCGGCAACGATTTTGCGGAAGAGATTCGTATTAAAAACGATTTGATGCTACACGAAGCTTTGCAACATCTGAATAGCAAATAAAAGCTTTAATTATTAAACCGGGTTTAATGATTAGCTTGCTTGATAGGCTTGTTTTACTTTTTGAGAAACGCGTAGGATTGCCAGTACAATCAACGAACAAAAAGCAGCTAAAAAGCCAATTAGTCCGTAAGAACTTTCATCTCCTAATAGATTTGAAAAATCGATCATTGTTGCAAATAAAACCATCATAGCAACGGCAAAAAGCATCAAAAAATAAATAGCGTATTTCATACAAAAAATCCTTTTGATTAAAACAAATGCTGAATATTGGTAGTAAACAACTTGACAGCAATTGCCAGCAAAATTACGCCAAATATTTTACGTATAACACTTATACCTTGGTTTCCTAGCTTTTTTTCGATAAACTTAGAAGATTTTAAGACGATGTAAACAATTATAATATTGATGATAATAGCAACAATAATATTTTCTGAAGCGTATTGCGATTTTAAAGAAAGTAAGGTTGTCATCGTTCCTGCTCCAGCAATCAATGGAAAAGCTAATGGAACAATTGCAGCTGTTTCTGGTGCATCATCTTTGTACAACTGAATTCCTAAAATCATTTCAATAGCTAAAAAAAACAAAATAAATGCGCCAGCTACTGCAAATGAATTGACATCAATACCGATAAGTGTCAAGATGCTTTCGCCGACATACAAAAAAGCAATCATTAAAATTGTGGCGACAATCGAAGCTTTTTCACTTTGAACATGTCCTGCCTTTTTTCTTAAATCTATAATAATTGGCACGTTACCAATAATATCGATGACTGCAAACAATATCATGGTTGCTGTCGCTATTTCTTTTAAGTTAAAAGCTAATTCCATTTATACTTTTTTGCACAAAAGTACAGCTTATTTTAAGATAAAAATTTGCAGTAACTGTACGTTAATCATAACTTAAAACCAAGGTAACAAAAAAGCTACCTGAACCCATAGATTGATGACTTAAAGTTGGTTTTAAAAACAATCCATCTAAGAATTAAGGCAGCTCGAATTAGTGAAGCAACAACGTAATTTATTTGCTGCTTTGTTGATTTTTTGCTTCGATGCTTAAGGTTGCATGCGGAACTAAAAGCAGGCGTTCTTTTTGAATTAATTTACCCGTAACACGACAAATTCCGTAAGTTTTATTTTCAATACGGATCAACGCATTTTTTAAGTCTCTAATAAACTTGCCTTGACGAATTGCTAACGCCGAATTTGCTTCTTTGCTTAAAGTATTACTGCCGTCATCAAAAGATTTGAATGTTGGCGCAGTATCTTCTGTATCGTTAGAGCTTCCATTTTTGTAAGCATCTTCGTACAGACGCAATTGCTCTTCTGCTTTCTTAATTTTTTCTTCTATAAGAATTCTAAATTCTTCTAGATCTTCATCGCTGTAGCGAATTTTAGTTGTTGTTTCGTTCATTTTATTTAATTTTTTCAATTTGTAGAACTGTCTTCACATCATCAAACTCAATCTCAGTTCCATTTTCGATTTCATTTGTAAAACTCAATTCGGCTGTTAAGGTTTCTGCCTTGATATAATCGAGGTTTGCCTCAATAGCTTCTTTGATTTTGGGCGTATTTTTTAGCTGAATTGCTACCTGGTCGGTTACTTCAAAACCAGCGTCTTTTCTAATGTTCTGGATTCTATTCACCATTTCTCTTGCAATTCCTTCTTTCAATAAATCATCGCTTAAAGTAACGTCTAATGCTACTGTTAAGCCATTGGCGCTTGCTACCAACCAACCTTCAATATCTTCTGAAGTAATTTCTACTTCTTCTTTATTGATTTTGGTCTTTTCACCGTTAATTTCAAGCTCGATTTCACCTTGTTTTTCGATGGTGTTGATGTCGTTTGCTTCCAACTGATTGATAGCTTGTGCTGCAAATTTCATTTCTTTACCAAAACGCGGTCCTAAAACTTTAAAATTAGGCTTAATGCTCTTCACCAAAATCCCTGAAGTATCATCTAAAAATTCAATTTCTTTTACATTAACTTCAGATTTTACCAAGTCGGCAACATCGGCAATTTCGTTACGAATGGCTTCATCTAAAACCGGTATCATAATTCGTTGCAGCGGTTGACGCACTTTTATCTGTTCTTTTTTACGCAAAGACAATACCAATGACGAAATGGTTTGCGCTTTTTGCATTTTTGCTTCTAGAACAGGATCTATCATTTTGGTATTAACTTCTGGAAAACGAGCCAAATGTACACTTTCAGTTTGCTCCAACACAGAAGCCTGCATTAAGTCTTTGTAAAGCCTATCTGCAAAAAACGGCGATACTGGTGCGATTAATTCGGCTACAGTTTTTAAGCACGTAAACAAGGTTTGATAAGCTGAAATTTTATCTGAATTGTAGTCCCCTTTCCAAAAACGTCTTCTACATAATCTAACGTACCAGTTGCTTAAGTTTTCCTGCACAAAATCAGAAATTGCTCGTGTAGCTTTGGTCGGTTCATAATCATCAAAAAAAGCATCTACTTTTTGAATGAGTGAATTGAGTTCTGATAAAATCCATCGGTCGATTTCGGGTCTTTCCTGGAGTGGAACATCTGCTTCTTTGTATGAAAATTCATCGATATTAGCATACAATGAAAAGAACGAATAGGTGTTGTATAAAGTTCCGAAAAATTTACGCTGAACTTCAGCAATTCCTTCTAAGTCAAATTTTAAATTATCCCACGGATTGGCATTGGATATCATATACCAACGCGTAGCGTCTGGACCGTAAGTTGAAAGTGTTGTAAAAGGATCTACAGCATTTCCTAAACGCTTCGACATTTTTTGCCCATTTTTATCGAGTACTAATCCGTTTGAAACTACATTTTTGTATGCTACATCATCAAAAGTCATAGTAGCAATAGCGTGTAATGTATAAAACCAACCCCTAGTTTGGTCGACACCTTCGGCTATAAAATCAGCTTTACGCCAAGTATTTTCAACCTGTGTTTTGTTTTCAAATGGATAATGCCATTGTGCATAAGGCATTGAACCCGAATCGAACCAAACATCAATTAAATCGGCTTCTCGTTTCATTGGTTTTCCAGAATCTGATACCAATATAATTTGGTCGACTACATTTTTGTGTAAATCAACTTGATCGTAATTTTCATCGCTCATGTTATCAACTTCAAAGTTTTGATAAGGATCTTCATCCATAAAGCCAGCTTCGATTGATTGAGCTATTTCAGTTTTGAGTTCTTTGATAGAACCCATGATTTTTTCTTCTTTTCCGTCTTCAGTTCGCCAAATAGGCAACGGTATTCCCCAATACCTAGAACGAGACAAATTCCAATCGTTTGCATTGGCTAACCAGTTTCCAAACCTTCCTTCTCCGGTTGCTTTTGGTTTCCAGTTAATACCCGTATTAAGTTCGTGCATGCGATCTTTTACTTCGGTAACTTTGATAAACCAAGAATCAAGCGGGTAATACAAAATCGGTTTATCGGTACGCCAACAATTAGGATAAGAGTGAACGTATTTTTCTACGTGAAAGGCTTTATTTTCTTCTTTTAACCGAATAGCGATTTCAACATCTACCGATTTTTCGGGAGCTTCGTCATCTTTATAATATTCGTTTTTCACATATTTTCCGGCGTGCTCGCCAACTTCTTTTCTAAAACGTCCTTTTAAGTCGACTAGAGGAACGAGGTTGTCGTTTTCATCTTTCACCAACATTCCTGGAACTTCTGGCTGAGCTTGTTTTGCCACATTAGCATCATCTGCCCCAAAAGTTGGTGCGGTATGAACAATACCAGTACCGTCTTCTGTAGTTACAAAATCGCCTGCAATTACTCGAAACGCATTTTCAGGGTGCTGGTAAGGTTGTACGTAAGGCAATAATTGCTCGTATTTGCTTTCTACTAAATCTTTCCCTTTTAATTCGCACGCGATCCAAAACGGAATTTTCTTATCGCCTGCTTGATAATTTTCTAGTTCTGCTTCGGTTTCTGCTGCTTTAAATTTCTTTTTGAATTGTTTGTTCACCAAAGCTTTAGCCACCAATACATTGATAGGTTGATGGGTATATTGATTAAAAGATTTGACTAAAACATAATCAATCTTTGGACCAACTGTAAGCGCCGTGTTGCTTGGCAAAGTCCACGGAGTTGTCGTCCAAGCTAAGAAATGAACATCGCCTACTACCGATTGTAAACTTTCTGGTAGACTTGACTTTATAGCTTTAAACTGAGCGGTAACCGTTGTATCGGTAACATCTTGATAAGTACCCGGCTGATTGAGTTCGTGTGAACTTAAACCCGTTCCTGCTTTTGGTGAATATGGCTGAATGGTATAGCCTTTATAAATCAGTCCTTGTTTGTAAATATTGGCTAATAAATGCCAAACCGTTTCCATATATTTAGCCTTGTAGGTAACATACGGATTTTCGGTGTCGACCCAATAACCTATCTTTTCGGTTAGGTCGTTCCAAACATCGGTATAACGCATCACCGCGTTTTTACAGGCTTGGTTATACTCTTCAATGGATATTTTTTCGCCGATATCTTCTTTGGTAATACCGAGTTCTTTTTCAACTCCTAACTCGACAGGAAGACCGTGTGTATCCCATCCAGCTTTTCGTTTTACCTGAAATCCTTTTTGAGTTTTATAACGGCAAAAAATATCCTTAATCGCTCTTGCCATTACGTGGTGAATCCCAGGCAATCCATTTGCTGAAGGCGGTCCTTCAAAAAAAATAAACGGTTGATTGCCTTCTCGTGAACTAACACTCTTTTCAAACACCTTTTCTTCTTTCCAAAAGTCGAGCATCTCTTCGGCTACTTTTGACAGATCAAGTCCTTTATATTCAGGAAAATTCTTACTCATTTTTTGTTGATTTCAAACGAGTTGCGAAATTAATGATTTTTACCAAATAGCCTAATTAGATTTTCGTAAATATCACCTAGGAATTATCCGTCTAGTTATTTTATTTCAACTTTTAAACTTCAAACTTTCAATTTCAAATTTTTGACTCTTCAGTTTAGGGTGTTGGCTTCAGAATGCCAAGACGATGATGACTATTTGAATAAAATGGAAGCATTAATTCAAAAATGGTTGACTACAGATGACTTGTTTTATGAGATGGATTATATATTTTTGGTGCTACCGTAAGTAAAAATGAGTTTTAAAAAACATTACAAAAGATACTGTCAAACATTGCTAAAATCAGAAAAACATCGATGAAAGATAGGGGATATGAAGATTGTTAAACGAGCACCTAGCTTATTATTTTAGGCATAAAAAAAGTATCTAAGTTATTAGATACTTTTAAAATTTAAATATAGGGCTTGTTTTTAACAGATTAATTAATCACTAACTGAGAGTTAACTTTGCCCCATGTATTGACTTGTACAATTTGATTGTTTTTGTAATCCACCTCCGAAAGCACACCATCATTCCAAAAAAACCATTTTCCTACTTTATTTCCGTTTTCATAAGTAGCTTTTGCAAGCTTATTTCCATCTTTATCAAAAGACATCCACTCGCCATGCAATTTTTGGTTTAAAATATAACCCACTTGATGTACTTCACCACTATCATAGAATATCGTCACTTTTTCTAAATCTCCGACTTTCTCTGTCTTCACTTGGTTTTTTTCAGTTTGAGCAAAAAGTGTAAAACTCATTAAAAAAACCATCATAAGGGTGCTAATTGCTTTCATATCTTTTTTATTTAGACTCAAATATACAACAAATTTACGTTTAAAAAACACTTAGTTAACATTTAGTTTACATTGAATCTGTTAAACTCTGTATTCAAGGAGGTTGCTCTTAAAAGTAATTCGACATGTTACATCTCATATAATTTAAAAAGTTCCCCGCTACCGCATGATTGTATCGTGCGGTATCCAACACATCCAAAATCAAAATTCATCATTATTAATTCAAAATTCAAAACCCCTTACCCCTTTCTATCTGTTTCAAGTTCGAGCTTGCCTGCACTGAGCGAAGTCGAAGTGTCGAGAACAACCAAACATCGAATACACGATTAAACGAATAGTCGCAAAAATGGACTATCAAGAAGAATTTTGAAAAACAAGGAAGCAGCGTAGGGTTGAATGATGAAAATCTGTTTGAGACCGACGAAGGAGGTTGAGTTATTTTTCATCAGTGGCAGGGGATTCCGTAGTCTTTTCTTAGATTGTTCTCGTAAGTCTAGACTTTTTTGTTTCTTTTTTGGGCAATGCAAAAAAGAAAAGAAAGAAAGTTAAATAACATTTGTTTAAGTTCGAGCTTGCCAACACTAACCAAAGCCGAAGCCCCGAGAACACCAAGCACTAAGAAAACCGAAAACTACTATAGGTTTCAATACCCATATTTTTCTTTCCAAAGCAATTGCATACGCTTGCGAATCTGTTGCTCCTTACTGTTATTCCCCGGTTCGTATAAACGCTGCCCTTTTATTTCCTCTGGCATAAACTCCTCTTCAGCAAAATTATTAGGATAGTTATGCGCATATTTATACCCATCGCCGTAACCAATATCTTTCATCAACTTAGTAGGCGCATTTCTAATAGGAAGCGGAACACCCAAATCTCCCGTTTTTTTAACTAAAGCCTGCGCTTCATTAATCGCCATATAAGCCGCATTGCTTTTAGGAGAGGTAGCTAAATAAATTACACATTGACTCAAAATAATACGCGATTCAGGAAAACCAATGCTAGCTACGGCTTGAAAAGTATTATTAGCCATCACCAAAGCTGTAGGATTAGCAATACCGATATCTTCACTAGCCAAAATAATCAATCGGCGTGCAATAAACTTTACATCTTCGCCCCCCTCAATCATTCGAGCTAGCCAGTACACCGCAGCATTCGGGTCGCTCCCACGAATCGATTTGATAAACGCTGAAATAATATCATAATGCTGTTCTCCTGTTTTATCGTAGCGAGCTGGTTTTTGTTGAATTTGTTGCTCGACCAAAGCATTGGTAACCACTACTTTTTTAGCTGAAGTAGAAGTTACAACCAATTCAAAATTATTCAATAGTTTTCGAGCATCGCCGCCACTAAAACGCAACAAAGCACCTGTTTCTTTCAATTCGATGTCCTTTTGCGATAAGATTTCATCCTCTTTCATCGCTCGATCGAGGAGGGCAAGTAAATCAGTTTGACTAAACTCTTCTAGTAAATAAACCTGACAACGAGAAAGCAAAGCAGGAATAACTTCAAAACTCGGATTCTCGGTTGTGGCACCAATTAAAGTTACCCAACCCTTTTCAACAGCGCCCAAAAGAGAATCTTGTTGCGACTTGCTAAAACGGTGAATCTCGTCGATAAACAAAAGGGGAGGTGCGCTGGCAAATAAACCATCATTTTTACGAGCTCTGTTGATTACTTCCCTTACATCTTTAACACCAGAACTGATGGCGCTTAAGGTATAAAAAGGGCGTTCGACTTCGTTTGCAATAAGTTGAGCTAGAGTTGTTTTTCCAACGCCGGGCGGTCCCCAAAACAGCATAGAAGGAATGGCTTTGTTTTGAAGAACTTGGCGAATGGGTTTACCTTCACCAACTAAATGCGATTGACTTAAGTATTGATCTAAATTACGCGGACGAATACGCTCGGCTAATGGTTGATGTTTCATACAGCAAAATTACAAAAAGCAAAGCAAAAGCACTCCACATTCAGCAAGCATAAAAAACCATCAAAAGCAATGACTCATCCTAAAACGACCACCAAACACCGATTAACCGATTAAACGAATAACCGAATAATCGAATACACGAATAGTCGCAAAAACGGCCTATCGAGAAAAATCTTGAAAAACAAGGAAGCAGCGTAGGGTTGAATGATGAAAATCTGTTTGAGACCGACGAAGGAGGTTGAGTTATTTTTCATCAGTGGCAGGGGATTCCGT
>JBNJHC010000033.1:0-15417 GCA_051748125.1 Bacteroidota bacterium | reverse complement strand
GTAAAACCGACTGGAATGGAAGAGATTTTTCGGTAATTGATACGGGTGGTTACGTTGTTGGAAGCGATGATGTTTTTGAAAAAGAAATCGATCGACAAGTAGAATTAGCTATTGATGAAGCTGATGTAATTGTTTTTGTAGTCGATGTTACTTCAGGAATAACGCCTTCTGATGAAGATGTTGCCAAATTGCTCCGAAAATCAAATAAACCAGTTGTAGTTGCTGTAAACAAAGTAGATAGCAACAAAAATATTCTTGATGCAACCGAATTTTATTCACTAGGATTAGGCGAATATTACACTATTTCTGCTATAAATGGAAGCGGAACAGGCGAGTTGCTTGATGCAGTTGTAGAAGCTCTACCAGAAAAACAGGAACAAGAGGAAGAGGAATTGCCAAAATTTGCCGTAGTTGGTCGACCAAATGCTGGAAAATCATCCTTTATAAATGCGCTTATTGGTGAAGAACGCTACATTGTAACCGATATTGCTGGAACAACTAGAGATTCTATAGATACTCGTTACAACAGATTTGGATTTGATTTTAAGTTAGTCGATACAGCTGGAATTAGAAAAAAATCGAAAGTAAAAGAAAACCTTGAGTTTTATTCGGTTATGCGAAGTGTAAGAGCAATCGAACATGCCGATGTTTGTATTTTGATTTTTGATGCTAGCCGAGGTTTTGACGGTCAGGTTGAAAATGTTTTTTGGCTGGCAGAACGCAACCGAAAAGGAATTGTAATTCTTGCCAATAAATGGGATTTAGTTGATAAAGAAACCGATTCTATAAAAGAATACGAAGCCGAAATTAGACGACGAATTCAGCCGTTTACAGATGTGCCTATCGTTTTTATTTCAGTCTTGAATAAACAACGAATTTTCAAAGCTATTGAAACTGCTGTTGAAGTTTACAAAGCCAGAAGCACAAAGATTAAAACGCGTGTTTTAAATGAAACCTTATTACCGATTATAGCCAATAATCCACCACCGGCTACAAAAGGAAAATATGTAAAAATTAAGTACATCACCCAATTACCGACACCGCAGCCTCAATTTGCTTTTTTCTGTAATTTACCACAATACGTAAAAGATCCTTATAAGCGATTTTTGGAAAACAAATTACGCGAAAAATTCAACCTTACGGGTGTGCCGATTTCAATTTATATGCGAAAAAAGTAAACCCCAAAGTACTTTTTCTATTTTCACGAAAAAACATAAAATAGATTAAATCTAGACGTTTTGATGTTTTTTTTGACCAAGTAAACAATAGTTATTAAACTTTTCTTTATTATTGAAGTCAAAATTCTGTACAAACTTCTGTTTAATCAATTTTATGCAAAAAATATTCTATCTAATTATTCTACTCGTTAGCGTGAACGCGCTTGCACAAGAATATCAAGTAAAAGGAAAACTTATTGATGAGGTAACCGACCAACCTTTAGAGTCAGCTACTATTTTTAGTGAAACAATTTCAGATTCAACCTTAGTCGATTATACCATTTCTAATTCAAAAGGAGAATTTTCGCTAGAAGGAAAAAGCAGCGAAGAAAAATTACGGGTTATAGTTTCTTATACGGGTCTCGAAAATCAAAGCTTTAAAGTTACTTTAGCTGAAAAGACGATAGATCTTGGCGAGATTATCATGAAAACCAGCGAAAATAGCTTAGAAGAAGTTGTGGTGAAATCTGTTCGGTCGCCAATTGTTCTAAAAAAAGACACTTTAGAGTTTAATGCAAAATCATTTCAAACTAGAGAAAATGCCAATCTAGAAGATGTGCTTAAGCAGTTGCCAGGTGTAGAAGTGAGCAACAGTGGCGAGATAAAAGTCAATGGTCAAGATGTTTCTCGAATTTTGGTAAACGGGAAAGAGTTTTTTGGTGATGACCCTAAAATTGCTACCAAAAATCTTCCCAAAGAAATTATCGATAAAATTCAAGTGGTCGATACCAAAACAAGAGAAGAAGAATTTACAGGAAAAGCTGGCGATTCTGAAAATAAAACCATCAATATTGAACTAGAAGAAGATAAAGACAAAGGCTATTTTTCTAGATTGACTGCCGGCGGAGGAACCGATGGCAGGTACGAAGGTAGCGGAATTGGAAATTATTTTGAAGGGGAAGAACGCATTAGTGTGTTGGCTGGAGCAAATAATATTAATAGTCCTGGATTTAGTTATGATGAGGTATTTGATATGATGGGAAGCAGCGCTAGAGGCGGATTGAATATGCGAGGTGGCGGCAATGGAATTACGACTTCGCAATCTGCGGGAACCAATTATGTGAACGATTGGGAAGATGAAAAGTACGATTTGGCAGCCGATTATTTCTATGGTGGAACGCAAACTAGAAATGAAGTTTCTTCTATTCGTGAAAACATTTTGCCCGAAGGTTCTTACTTTTCAAACTCTGAACAAAGCTCGCGCGTAGACAATCATAACCATCGTTCTTCTGTGCGTTTTGATATTATGATTGATAGCATGACACGAATTTCGTTTAGACCAAACATTTCAGCTGATTTTGGAACTTCAGAATCTAGTAGTTTGTCAACTTCTACTACCGAAGATGGCGATTTAATTAATACTGCTGAAACTAATAGCCGCGAAGACAATCAGTCGACCAACTTTTCTAACAACTTTACGTTTTCTAGAAAGTTTGGGGAGAAAGGAAGTTATGTTAGTTTAAGATTCAGAAATTCGCACCGCAACAGAGAAAACGACAATTATTTCTTTTCTGAGCGTACAACTGCCGAACAGCCAGATAGCGAAATTCAAGATCAATTAATTGCAACCGATAATTCAACCGATGAGTACAACACGAGTTTTACGTACCGACAGGCATTGGCTGAAAAATTGTTTTTAGACGCTTCCTATTCATTTGAAGTTGATAAAACAACCAATTCCAGGTCAGTTTTAGATTTTGATGAAGCTTCAAATTCATATAGCGATTTGAACCAAAACTTGAGTAATGCGTTTAATTATACTGGGCAAATACACCGCCCTAGTTTAGGATTGCGTTTAGAAACCGAAAAAATTAGAAGTGGTTTAAGTTTAGGTTTGCTCAACTCGCAACTTTCAACTAGTTCGGTAACTACCGATTCAGAATTTGATAATTCGTTCAATAATTTATTGGCAAATGCATTTGTAAATTACCAATTTTCGCGTTCAAAAAGTATTCGTTTTTCTTACAGAAACGATGCACAAATTCCAAGCGCAATACAACTACAACCGGTTGAAATTGTAACCGATCCGTTGAATATTACCGTTGGTAATCAAAATTTGAATCCAGCATTTTCGCAATCGGTTCGTCTGCGATATAATTCTTTCGACTATAAAAACAGAACAGGATTTAGTGCTTTTGCTTCTTTCACCAATACCGACAACCAAGTAGTGCCAGTAATTACTACTGATAATGATTTGGTGCGAACTAGAACTTACACCAATGTAGATGGTGTACAGCAGGGAAATGCTTTCCTTTTTTACTCCAAGCAAATTCAAACAGAAGGAACCGATGTCATGCGTTACGTAATTTCAACTAGCGGTTCGTATAGTAAAAACATCGGGTTTACCAATGAAGTTGAATTCAATTCAGATATTTATGGCGTTTCCCCAAGTTTGATGTTTGTGTTTGAGCGACCAGATATGTTCAACATTAGACCGCGTATTCGGTTGAATTATAATTCAACTCGTTACGATATTTTTAGCAACCGAAATGAAAATTTCACCAATACCGAATTCACTTTAGAGTCGACTTTATTGTGGCCAGAAAATTTCATTTTTGGAAATGACATTTCATATTTTAACTATGGAAATGTTTCTGATGCTTACGAAAACACTTCTTTGTTGTGGAATGTTAGTGTTGGTTACCAGTTTTGGGATGATGATGCTACCATTAAACTGAAAATTTTCGATTTGTTGAATCAAAACATTGCAACACGCCGAACTACTGGCGAAGATTTTATTCAAGATACCAACCAATTGATTTTACGGCGTTATGCCATGTTGAGTTTTACGTATAAATTTAGCAAGTTTGGCGGCAAAGATCCTAATGAATCTGGAAGAGGAAGACGTGGTAGAAGGCGCTAATTTTTTAACTTAACAATAAATCAATAATCAAATATGAAGCGCAAATTTTAGTTATATTTGTGTTTAAATTTTTACACCTATGGAATTACTTATTATTTTAGGAATTGTTGTAGTTTTAGTGATTTGGATAATTGCTATTTACAACAACCTTGTTAGTTTAAAGAATAACCGAGAAAACGCTTTTGCTGATATAGACGTTCAATTGAAACAACGTCACGATCTAATTCCACAGTTAGTAAATGCCGTAAAAGGATATATGGATCACGAAAGCGAAACTTTACAAGCGGTTACTGAAGCTAGAAGACAAGCGATTAATGCTTCCTCTGTAAATGAAAAAATTGAAGCCGAAGCACAATTGGGTTCAGCTTTAAAAGGGCTAAACGTACAAGTTGAAGCTTATCCTGATCTTAAAGCCAGCAATAATTTTATGCATTTACAAAAAGAAATTTCTGATATAGAAAACAAATTAGCTGCTGTACGCCGTTATTTCAACTCGGCAACAAAAGAGTTGAATATTGCAATTCAAAAGTTTCCGAATACGATTTTTGCGGGAATGTTTGGTTTTTCTTCACAACCAATGTTCGATTTAGGTGATGCAAGAGCAGATTTAGATAAAGCTCCTGAAGTTAATTTCTAGATGAGTAAATTCGTAGGAATACAGACACAGATCAAACGCAACAACAGAAAATCGATACTTCTGTTGATTGCGTTTCCTGTATTAGTCCTGGTTTCAGTTTTTGCAGTAGTCTATTTTATGACGCTTGATGCAGAAGGAAGTCCACGACCAGAATATGCCATTTCAATTTTCATAGACGCAATTCCGTTTACAGTTGCGGCAGTGGTAGTTTGGTTTTTGATTGCTTACTTCGCTCATTCAAAAATGATATCGTTAGCAACTGGAGCCAAAACACTTTCCAGAAAAGAAAACATGCGAGTCTACAATTTAGTAGAAAACTTATGCATGAGTGTAGGAATGAAAATGCCCAAAGTTCAAGTTATTGAAAGCGATGCTTTAAATGCCTACGCAAGCGGAATTAAGGAAAAAGATTATACCGTAACGCTTACACGGGGAATTATCAATGAACTTGATGATGAAGAACTTGAAGGTGTAATTGCTCATGAATTAATGCACATTAGAAACAAGGATGTTCGCCTGTTGGTAGTTAGCATTATTTTTGTGGGAATTTTTTCTTTTGTTGTACAAGTAGCATTTCGAGGAATGCTTTACGGAAGTATGTCTAGAAGAAATAATCGCGATAATGGTAAATTTATGATTGTAATCCTAGTTATTGCGTTTGTAGCTTATTTACTTTCTTTATTATTCAAGTTTTCCCTAAGTAGAAAACGCGAATTTATGGCAGATTCTGGTGCAGCTGAAATGACAAGACGACCTTGGGCGTTGGCAAATGCTTTAAAGAAGATTTCTAAAAATCATCATATCGATGAGGTTAAAAGTGAAGATGTCCAGGAAATGTTTATTGAAAATACACCAAAAGATGGCAAGCTTTCTATGTTTGGCGGAATTGGAAATTTATTTTCTACACATCCACCTATTGAAAAACGCATTAAATTTCTCGAACAATTTTAGTTGAATAGTTTCATCTTTCTACGGATATTTTTCCATCGGTAGTTTTGAATAAATCGTTTTTCTTCTGGAGTTACAAAAAGCTTTTCACTTTTGTTGAAATAAACTTTTAGGTATTGAAGAATTGAAATCACAAAAAAACTGATTTTCTTCTTTTTCCAACCCATTTTTAGCGAGGTAATCAAAGCTAGGCTAAACGAATACCCCAAACGATACAGCGAAATACCAAACTGTTTTGCTAATGATTTTGCATACCTTTCTCCAGTTGGTTTGGTGTGTTTTACCAACAACTTTGAATCAGTCTTTACCTGCCATCCATAATAGCGAGCAAGCAATTCATCAAGTGTATCCCAGCCCATCTCAGGAATTAAACCATTTATATCAAGAAAGCATTGCTTTCGGTAAGCTTTTAGTGCACCTCGAACGTGTTTTTTTCCAGTAAGTCCTTCAACTACCCATTTATTATTTTTTTGAATGGTGCAAAACCCACCAAAAATTCCAAGTTTTGGATTGCTTGAAAATTCAGTTACAAGCGTTGATAAGTAGTTTTTAGGAAAAATTAAGTCAGCATCAAATTTACAAATCACATCAAAATCTTCTTGAAGTGAATTGTAACCCGCATAAAACGCATTAATTATTTTACCGCCAGGTTGATGATTGTCGTTAGACGTTATTCTAATTGTTTTTACAATAGAATTATTTCTTGAAATTTCACCTAAAATCTTGGCGGTATCATCGGAAGAATGATCATCGACAACCACAATAGTTTTTGGTAAAAAGGATTGCTGAAGTAAAGAATTTAACGTCTTTTCAATACAGTCTTCTTCATTGTGCGCGGGTATGACGATTGCTATTTTCAAAAGTACGACTAAAGTTGATAAACAATAGCATTTACATTCATTCCAGCTCCAACAGAAGCAAACATAATGACGTCTCCTTTGTTCAGTTTTTCGTCATCAAAATCTCCTTTCAAAAACAAGTCGTATAGCGTCGGGATTGTAGCTACACTGCTATTACCAAGTTCGTTGATACTCATCGGCATAATTTTATCTGGCACGTCTAAATCATAAAGCTTGTAAAAACGCTTAATGATGGCTTCATCCATTTTTTCGTTGGCTTGGTGAATAAACACTTTTTTTAATTGGCTGATATCTTTTCCGCTTTCATCTAAACAAGATTTCATTGCCTGTGGAACATTGGTTAAAGCAAAATTATAGATTTTACGACCATACATTTTGATGTATTTTGTCTTTTCATTTTTTTGCTTATCATAAGATTCTCCAAAGTAAATATAATCGGCTTCGTTAAGCGTGTGGGTTGCAGAATTATGAGTTAGAATACCTCCAGGCTCATCAGATTTTTCATAAACTGTAGCGCCAGCACCATCAGCATAAATCATACTATCGCGGTCGTTAGGATCCACCACGCGTGAAAGTGTTTCGGCACCAATAACTAAACATTTTTTGGCAATACCAGCATCTATAAAAGCTTTTGCTTGAATGCTGCCTTCTATCCAACCTGGGCAACCAAAAATAACATCGTAAGCAACACACTTTGGATTTTTTATTTTTAAGTTGCGCTTCACTCTTGTTGCTAAGCTCGGAACCAAATCAGTTTGAATACTATCAAATTTTACATCTCCAAAATTATGTGCAAAAATGATGTAGTCTAATGTTTCTATGTCAACTTTTGAATCCAAAATGGCTTTTTCAGCAGCTACAGTAGCGATATCGGAAACCGTTAAATCTTTATCAACATAACGACGTTCTTTAATGCCAGTAATTTGCTCAAATTTTTGAATTATTTGATCTGGAGTATCTTGAAAAGTCGAGCCATCTTGATTGTAGAAATGATGATTTTTAAACTCACTATTTCTTCTAACCAGCTTGGGGATGTAACTTCCTATTCCTGTAATTTTAACGCTTGACATGAACTGCTTTTTAGGTGCTAAATTAAGTATTTTAAGGCTAAATCAAACAATTTTATGAATTAGACTTGTCGTAATATAACATTGGTCATATTTTAGAATAGTTTTAATGATCAAAGTTTGTAACTTTCAGCGGTAAAAAAGTCCTGATATGCGTTTATTGATAATCTTATTTTTTGGGTTTAGCTGTTTTGTTAGTAAGGCTCAAAATCAAGATACTAATTTTTGGAAAAATGTACAATTTGGAGGAGGAGCAGCTTTAAATTTTAGCAATCAGTTTACGCAAGTATCTGTTCAACCAATGGCTGTTTATCCATTAAATAAATATTATTCGCCTGGCGTGAGTCTTCAATATAGTTATATGCGACTTAAAAATGAATTTGAAACTCAGTTTGTAGGTGGGAGCTTAATCAATTTTTTACATCCTGTTCCAGAAATTCAACTTTCAGTTGAACTAGAACAATTATATATAAACCGAAAAAACTATGTAGAAAACACGGTTTCAAAATCAAATTTTTGGAATACGGCTTTGTTTGTAGGAGGCGGCTACCGGACCAACAATGTTATTGTAGGGATTCGCTATAACGTGTTGTTTAATCAAGATAAAAATGTGTATCCACGTGCTTGGATGCCCTTTGTAAGAATATTTTTTTAAATTGAATGAGTCATAAACAAAAAAAGTTCGCAATACTCATTGCGAACTTTTTTTTGATAGAAAGAAACACTTAGTCTTCTATATAATCTTCTATAGGTGCACACGTACACATTAGATTTCTATCGCCAAAGGCTTCATCTACTCTTCTAGTGCTTGGCCAAAATTTGTTTTCGGCAACATATTCTAATGGGTAAGCAGCTTTTTGCCTAGAATATGGAAGCGTCCAATTATCAGTTGTAAGCATTTTTAAAGTATGCGGCGCATTGGTTAAAACATTTTCTTTATCATCTTTGGTGCATTCATCAATTTCTTTTCGAATAGAGATCATTGCATCACAAAAACGGTCTAGTTCAGCTTTTCCTTCACTTTCAGTTGGTTCAATCATCATTGTACCAGCAACAGGGAAAGAAACAGTAGGTGCGTGGAACCCATAATCAATTAATCGTTTTGCAATATCCTTTACTTCAACACCATTTTTCTTAAAGTCACGACAGTCGATAATCATTTCGTGCGCAGCTCTACCTCGTTCGCCAGAGTATAAAGTTGGATAAAAATCAGCTAATCTAGATTTGATGTAATTCGCATTTAGAATAGCGTGCTTGGTTGAACTAGTTAGTCCTTTTTCACCTAACATTCTAATGTATCCATAAGAAATCAAACAAACTAATGATGATCCCCAAGGAGCAGCAGAAATAGCTGAAATTGCATTTTCTCCTCCTGTTTTTACTACTGGATTACTTGGCAAGAATGGAACCAATTGCTTTGCTACACAAATAGGACCAACACCTGGCCCGCCACCGCCGTGAGGGATGGCAAAAGTTTTATGAAGGTTTAAGTGACAAACATCGGCACCAATTCTACCTGGACTTGTTAGACCAACTTGAGCATTCATGTTTGCACCGTCCATATATACTTGTCCGCCATGTTGATGAATTATACCTGTAATTTCTCGAATAGTAGATTCAAATACACCGTGAGTAGAAGGGTAAGTAACCATCAAAGCAGCTAGATTATCGCTGTGTTTTTCTGCTTTTGCTCTTAAATCTTCTACATCAACATTACCGTGTTCGGTTGCTTTTACCACAACAACTTTCATTCCTGCCATAACTGCACTTGCAGGATTGGTGCCGTGAGCTGAAGAAGGAACTAAACAGATATTTCGATGCGATTCATTTCTTGACTCGTGATAAGCTTTGATGACCATTAGACCTGCAAATTCACCTTGAGCACCAGAATTTGGTTGCAATGAAGTTGCGGAGAACCCGGTGATTTCAGTTAAATAGTTTTCTAATTTTTTTAGCATTTCTTGGTATCCAGCCGCTTGGTCGACAGGAGCAAATGGATGAATGTTGCCCCATTGTGGGTTGCTAAGCGGCAACATTTCTGAAGCAGCATTCAGTTTCATGGTACAAGAACCTAAAGATATCATAGACTGATTAAGTGCTAAATCTTTTCGCTCGAGGCGTTTTATGTAACGCATTAATGACGTTTCAGAATGGTACGAATTAAAAACAGGATGTGTCATGAATTCTGTTGATCGAGCTAATGAGCTTTTTTCAATAATTCCATCCTTTAAACTTTCGATTGTTGCTGTAGTTGTGTTTAAAGCTTCAGAAAACACTTCTACAATCTTGTTGATATCCTTGATAGAAGTTGCTTCATTTATAGAAATTACTACCGATTCAGAATCAGGATAGTAAAAATTGATTTCATTTGCTAAAGCAGTTTTTTTGATTTTTTCAGCATCAACTTTAAGGCTGATGGTGTCAAAATACAATGAGTTTTCTTGATACACACCAATTTTTTCAAGTGCATCAACTAAACTAGTTGCTTTTTTGTGAATTTGATTAGCTATATGTTTGAAACCATTTGGACCGTGATAGACGCCATAAAAACTTGACATAACAGCTAAAAGAACTTGAGCAGTACAAATATTAGAAGTAGCTCGGTCTCTTTTGATGTGTTGTTCTCTGGTTTGTAAAGCCATTCTTAAAGATTGGTCGCCATCTAAATCTTTAGTAATGCCAATAATTCTCCCAGGGATATTTCTTTTGTAAGCTTCTTTGGTAGCAAAATAGGCAGCGTGAGGACCACCATAACCTAACGGAATCCCGAAACGTTGTGTGGTGCCGACAACTACATCAACTCCCCAGTCGCCTGGAGCTTGAAGTTTAACAAGACTCATAATATCTGCTGCAACCGCAATTTTAATTCCAGCGTCGATTGCTTTTTTAGAAAAAGCTTCATAATCGTAAACCTGTCCTTTTTTTCCTGGGTACTGCAATAGCGCACCAAAATAATTGTCGTTAAAATCAAATTCTTCATGATTACCAACCACCAATTCAATACCTAAAGGGATAGCTCTAGTTTCGAGCAATGAGATGGTTTGTGGTAAAACTTCTTCAGAAACAAAAAAGGAATTTGCTTTCGCTTTCTTTTTTTCTCTGCTTCTAACCGCGTATAATAAGCTCATAGCTTCTGCTGCTGCTGTAGATTCGTCTAGAAGTGAAGCATTGGCTAACTCCATTCCAGTTAAATCGCTTATCATTGTTTGGAAATTAAGCAAAGCTTCTAGTCTTCCTTGAGCAATTTCTGCTTGATATGGCGTATATGCAGTATACCAACCTGGATTTTCTAAAACATTACGTTGAATAACTGCGGGCATTATAGCTTCGTGATAGCCTAATCCGATATAAGATTTAAAAACGTTGTTTTTTTGAGCAAGCTGATTGATATGATTGGTGTATTCATATTCGCTTAAAGCAGGAGGTAGATTTAATGGTTCTTCTAATGTAATGTCGTCAGGAATGGTTTCATACATTAACTGTCCCATTGATTCAACTCCCACAGATTCAAACATTTCGTTCAAATCTTCGTTTCTTGGTCCGATGTGTCGTAGTGCAAATGACTCAGTGTTCATATACTTGAATTGAAATTTTGCGCAAAAATACGGTTTTAAAAAGAAACTATTGTTAAATATAGCTTTATTCATTTCTATGGTATTTCAAAAAATAATCTATCATAGAAGTAGTATTTTTGTAAAATGAATTTCTGCAAACAACTTCTCTCTTTATATGTAAACGCCAGTATTCACGTTTCATTTTCGGTAGTTGCTTTTGTTTTGGCTACCTATAAAATGTTAGCTATTCCAGTATCTTTAAATTTGCTGTACTTTGTTTTTTTTGCAAGTATTACGGGCTATAATTTTGTAAAATACGCTGGGGTTGCGGGTTTACACCACATCAGTTTAACAAAAAATCTTAGACTCATTCAGATTTTCTCCTTGCTTTCATTTATTTTAATGATTTATTTTGCGTTTCAATTAAGTGTTTCAGCTTGGTTTGTTCTATTTCCACTAGGGCTACTTAATCTTTTTTATGCTGTTCCTTTGTTTTTTAAAGCAAAAAATTTACGATCAATCCCATTGTTAAAGGTGTTTGTAATTACAGTCGTTTGGACAGGTGTTAGCGTATACCTTCCTGTTGAAGAGAATGGTGCAAGAGTTGATAATTATACTCATATTTTTGCCTTGCATCGCGCTATAATAGTTTTTTGTTTGATGATACCTTTTGAAATAAGAGATATTCGTTTTGATGCCCAATCGATAAAAACATTACCCCAAGTGTTAGGAATAAGTAAAACCAAATTATTGGGTGGCGGCTTATTACTCTTAAGTCTTTCAATCAGTTTTGTTTTTTTTGAAGAAACCAATTTTTTAATCAATGCTTTTTTGTGTTTTGTGTTGATGGCTTTTATTATGTTCAGCAAAACACATCAGAGTAAGTATTTCGCTTCCTTTTGGGTAGAAGGATTGCCAATAATATATCTTTTGGGCTTATGGCTGTTAAGTTGATTGCTTGTGAATATTGCATATTATCTAACAATCTATTTTTACATTGCTTAGGTATAAATTTTAACACAATAAAATTTTGTTAATTTGTAATATTTTTTACTTTTGAAGAGTAATTCTTAAATTTTCTTATTATGAAACAATTCAACAATTCAACAATTCAGGTGTAACTTATTTTCAATAAGTTTATGTGTTTTAATACTGATGGTATCCACAACTTTTGTTAAAGCTCAAGAAACATCTTCTGAAATTCATTATTATTATATAGAAGAAGCTAGTTATGATTTATTAAAGCCTATCAACGTCATTACTAAAGCTGATAAGACTTTAGAATTAGAATTTAGCAGTCAAAGCTTAACCGATTTTTTTGCTACAATGGATATTCATTTATTCAATAGAGAATTTGAATGGTCTAGAAGCACTTATTTTCATAAGTATTATTTGATAGGTCTTGAGTCTGACGATCAAGCCAGTATATTAGAATCGATAAATGGAATTGTATCTGCAGAATACATAGGTGATTTAGAATATGATTCATTTGATACACCAGATGATTATTTTGACCATGGATTGATTCAAAATCGCTGGGTGAATGATTATCCTGGAAATCAGAATGTTAATATAAGTCAAGATAAAAAAGCCTACGAACACTTAGAGTTGGTTAAAGCAAGACGGGCTTGGAATATAACCAAAGGGAGTTCTAATATTGCTGTTGGTGTTGTCGATGATCCTTTTTACCTTAATCATCCTGACTTACAAAACAAAATAACTCAGCATTATGGCGCAAATTGGTCAGGCAATGGAGATAGGCAGCATGGAACTCGGGTTGCTGGTGTTGTTGCTGCTGATACGGATAATGGGGAAGGGATTTCTGCTATTGGTTATGATACTAATTTAATTACAGCCTCAAAAAGTCTGGGGCAAATGCCTCAAGGGATCATAAGTCCACATGCGCTTAGCCTTTATTTAGTAGAACAGCACTCTGAGTTAAAGGTTTTAAATTTTAGTTGGGGAGGTTCTTATGAATCTGCTATAGCTGAAGAGGTTTATGATTCAATAGTAGAGCATCATAATGTTACACTTGTTGCAGCTGCAGGTAATAGTCCGTGGCAGTCTAGTGGTCCTTCTTCAAGTAAATACTATCCTGCAACTTATGATAATGTGATTTCTGTCAGTTCAGTTTCTAGTTATAATGGTTATGGACAAATGGATGAAAATGGACAACAATGGGGATGGAAAGATGTACATGATTTTTTTATAGGGGATACACTGACTAATCATCAACATCACGACAAAGTTGATTTAGTTGCTCCAGGGTATTTGGTTCCTAGTCCAAATCGGTTTGATGAATACATGTTTTCAACAGGCACATCATTTGCATCTCCTATGGTAGCTGGTACTGTAGCTTTAATGTATGACGTTAACCCTGATATTACACCAGCACAAGTGAAAACTATACTTAAAGAAACTGCAGATGATATATATCACATACCAGAAAATCAACAGTACGACGGTTTGCTTGGTGACGGTAGATTAAATGCTTATGCTGCTGTATTGCAAGCCAAATGCTTGGCTGACCCAGAACCCGGACTAGATTTAATGATGCAAAATTCAGATATCGATTATGGAGAACAACCTGATACAGATACAGAGGTAATATGGAATAGTCCGGATATTTGGGTAAGAAATCAGCCAGATGGTCATTTATACAAAGAAAGTGAGGATTTGCAATACCAAGATTCTAACTCAACAGCTTATGTTTACATTCGCATTACTAATAACAGTTGTGAGGTTTCTTCAGGCGCCGAGTTGCTAAAGCTCTATTGGGCTAAAGGAGGACTCTCACAAACTTGGCCAGCGGTTTGGGAAGGAGATACTAATACTGGATTATTAGATTTTGGAGGTAGCATAGACACCCAAAACATTCCAAGCTTAGAACCTGGGGAAAGTACTATCTTAGAATTCGAATGGCAACCAAAAAATCCAGAAATGTATGAGTTTTTTAATTTTGAAAAGCCTTGGATGTTCTGTTTTCTTGCAAGAATTGTTACAGATGATGACCCTATGACATCACCTGAGGGAGAAAATGCAGCAACAAATACAAGAAATAATAACAATATTGCTTATAAGAATGAAACTGTTATCAACGTAGGAGAAAGACCAAATAAAGGCTCTATTGTTGTTGGAAACTTAGGAGGGCAAGTAAGCCTGGTTTCTAATGTTGAATTTTTCACAAACACAAATGATGATGATAATCTTTGGGCAGATGCAGAAGTAAGAGCTGAGTTAAACGAAGATTTGTGGCAGCTTTGGCAAAATAGTGGTGCTCAATCTACTTCTGTTAGAGTTGTTAACCAAAATACAAGAGAAATTATACTACTGGATAATGGTGCTAGTTTAGATAATATTTTATTTCCTAGTGACGAATGGGGGGTGGCAACAATGTCTGTTAATTTTTTAATAAATGAGGTTGATGCCCAAGAAGAGTACACTTTCCACGTACAACAATGTGATGCTTCTAGTCAAGAAACATTAGGCGGTTTTTCTTATACTTTTTTAAGAGATAACCAAAGACAATTGTTTAGCGCAAATTACAATAGCGAAAGTAATACAGATAACACGGAAACATTACATGCAGAAAATATTAATGAAGATGCTTTGTATAATTGGTATGACGAGGATGAAAACTTAGTGTACAGTGGTTCAGATTTTACTACGAGTAGTGTTGTGGCGAAAAAGTATAAATTAGAAGTAGTAGCAGAAGAGGATGGGCATAAAGATTATAAAGAAGTTGAAACAAAAGATAAACGAGGGCTTAGCTCTGTTTCTCCAAACCCCGCAAACACAACAATAGAAGTGGGGTATTTGATAGCTGAAGAAGACAATGCATACATAATGATTACTAATAGTGCAACGGGAAGCAACCATAATTATGTCATAAATAATGAAGCTGACTCTGTAAGTATTTCAGTAGAGCACTTGCAAATAGGCTCTTATGTTGTAAATTTGGTAATAGACGGTGTAATTATTGACGCAAAACATTTATTAATTAATTAAAACAAGAAACCATGAAAACCTTATTTTTAACTATATTATTTTACTTAGCTGTTTTTAGCACAAACGCCCAAATAGAACCTTTGCTAGAGCCCGATTACTGGACTACCGAAAAGATTGAAATTGACGGAGAAACCACTTACGCCGACACTAACAATATTAATGATTATGAAAAGCTATTTATAGATGGCTCAGAATCTTCAGCTTCTGGTGGATTGGAATTTGTTACCCTTACATCAGGTTTAATTTTTGATGATGACAATCAA
>JBNJHC010000032.1:0-16726 GCA_051748125.1 Bacteroidota bacterium | reverse complement strand
ACTACATCGTGGGAAAGTAGGTCGCCGCCTTCTTTATTTAAAAGTCCTTACAGATTCCTGTAAGGACTTTTTTTATTTAGATAATCTGCTTAAAAATTTTAAATCGGGTTAAATAAATACTATTTCATTGATTATATCTTCTTCAAATTTTTGATTTAGTAAGTTTTTTATCTTTTCTTTTCCATAACTCAGCTCTTCTTTTAGTGTGGATGACGTAAGCTTAACTAACAGCCTTTTGTTTTTAAAAATAATCTTTTCTGTGTATGTGTTTACACCAGGGCCTAATTCTGACTCCCAGGCTTCCTTTACTCTAATTTCTAAAAAACCCTTTTGTAAATTTGTTGACTTTTTAAAGTTAGAGAGCACTTCTTTGAGACTTTTTTCTTCACTAAACCGGTTATTTTTTTTATTTTTCATTAAAATCTATATTATTGCTGTAGCGTTTGTAAGTATATCTGATTTTTTCTTCGTTTAATATCACAAGTTTATCTTTATTCAATTCAATTACATACTCTTCCCACTCATCATATTTCGTTTTATACTTTAGTTTTAAGGTGTCTTCAGAATTATCTATTTGAAACGATTCATTACTTTTCGTTACTTTGTATTTTCCGTCTATTGTTGGCTTTACCTTCTTTCGGTTGCCAGTTTTACCATCTAGACTGATAAAATCTATTGTTTCGTTAAACTTATACTCTTTGTGAGTTTTGTTGTGTGGTGTTTTGGCTTCCTTAATTTCCCAATACCCCTCTAAGTACTCCAAGTTGTCATTCGGATTATTTTTGCAGCTTGCAAAAACGATAAATATGAAGGAAAATAAAATATACTGAAATCGATTTATCATAACTCTATTATTTTATAGTTATCGGTGTTCTTTTGTACTACTTTTTCAGTTCTGTCTTTATGTGTATCTGATATGAAAAGTTGGCCTAATTCATCCGTCGTTACCATTTTTATTATTTTTTGAACTCGTTCTTCATCTAGCTTATCAAAAACATCATCTAGTAATAAGATGGGCGAATTTCCTTTTAATGCTTTCAAGAAATCATATTGGGCAAATTTAAGCGCAACCAAAAATGATTTTTGTTGTCCTTGAGAACCAAATTTTTTGATGGGATAATTATTCAATTTGAAAATAAAATCATCTTTATGAATACCTTGTGTTGTGTATTGTTTTCTTAAATCTGAATTCAAATTTTCTGTCAATAAATCTTGAAATGATGATGATTCTAATTGACTTTTATATTTAAAATCGATACTTTCATCATTATTGCTTATTTCTTGATACCTTTTCTGAAGAATTGGTTTGTATTGATTGATAAATTCAATTCTTGTTTGATGAATTTTTTCGCCAAATTGGATTAATTGATCATTATAAACTTCAACTGAATTTTTATTGAAGCTAGCATTTGCTGCAAAATACTTTAGAAGCGCATTTCGTTGTGACAAGATTTTGTTATAAGAAATCAACCAATTCAAATAATTTTTATTGTTTTGAGAAATAACACTATCTACAAACTTTCTTCGTGTAGCGCTTCCTTCAATTATTAAATCCCGATCTGATGGTGAGATAATAACCAGTGGGATACTGCCTATATGATCACTTATTTTGTCATATACCTTCGCATTCTTTTTGATTACTTTTTTCTGTCCTTTTTTAACTGAAACAATTATGCTGGTACGTTTGCTATCTTCTTCAAAATCACCATCAACAACAAAAAATTCTTCCTGATGTTTGATGTTTTGACTCGTTACCGGATTAAAATAACTTTTCCCAAAAGCTAGCACATAAATACTATCTAAGACATTGGTTTTGCCTTTACCGTTTTTTCCAACAATGCAATTTACTTTTTCATTGAAAGTAAACTCTTCGTTTGCTAGGTTTTTGAAATTAATAACAGACAACTTGTTTAACCTCATTTCTATACTTGTATATCAATAGCAAAGTTAAGCTATATAGATTAGACACCTTTATTTAGCAGTGACTAATATTCATTATTTCAAACGCTAAAAAAAAGAAATCATATTCTAGTATATATTAATAAAAATTCTATTTTTGCGAGTCGAATAATCTGGACTTATGGCATCATATAAAAAACGTGGTTACAAACCAAAAAATAAAAAAGAGAAACAAGAACAAGTAGAACAAGAGTCTACTACAGCTGAAGTTTTTGAAACTCTTGATCAAGGCGCAAGCAAAACTGAAGAATGGATTTCTAAAAATCAGACTGCTATTATAATTTTTGTAGTTGTAGTTGCTACGGTTTCACTTGGATACTTAGGTTACCAAAACTTTATTTTGGAACCTAAAGAAAATGAAGCTGCAAAAGAAATGAATCAAGCTAAAATTACTTTTAATGAAGCAATAGAAAGCTCAGGTAAAGAAAAAGATTCATTGTTTCAGCTTTCATTAAACGGAAGCAATGGTAAGCTCGGGTTTGTTGATATTGCTGAAAGTTTTAAAGGAACAAAAGCCGCCTCTTTAGCTAATTATTATGCTGGAGTTGCGCAGCTTAATCTTAAAGATTACAAAGCAGCAATTAATCATTTAGAGAAATTTAAAGGGGATGATGAAATTATTGCTCCAATGTCAAAAGGAGCTATTGGAGATGCTTTCTTACAGTTAAATCAGCCTAAAGAAGCTCTAGGTTATTTTGAGCAAGCGGCTAAAATGAGAGATAATTCGTTTACTACCCCAAAATACTTAATGAAAGCGGCTGTAACTTCTATTGAATTAGGTGACGCAAAAACTGCTGAAAAATACTTACAACGAATTAAAGATGAATTTCCTGATAGCCAAGAAGCTGATAATGTTGAAGCATTTTTAGGAAGAGCTCAAGCAATGAAATAATGGCAACTGTCGATAAAAATTTATCAGATTACAATAAAGCCGATTTGCCCGATGGGAGAAACCTAAAAATAGGTCTTGTCGTTGCCGAATGGAATGCCGGTATTACAGAAAACCTCTTTCAGGGTGCTTTTGATGCGCTAATAGAAAATGGTGTTCTTAAAGAAAACATCGTACGCTGGAATGTGCCTGGAAGTTTTGAGTTGGTTTACGGCGCAAAAAAAATGGCTCAAAGCTTCGATATGCTTGATGCTATCATTGTGGTCGGAAATGTTATTCAAGGAGAAACCAAACATTTCGATTTTGTTTGTCAAGGCGTAACATATGGAGTTCAAGAGCTTAATATAATCGGCGATACGCCTGTTATTTTTTGTGTTTTAACCGACAATACTAAACAGCAATCTATCGATCGCTCGGGCGGAAAACACGGTAATAAAGGCACAGAAGCTGCAATTGCCGCACTCAAAATGGCTCAACTTCGTTTAAATGCTAAGTTTTATAAAGCTTAAGCCTTTTCTTTTCTTAAAGTTTATTTAGAGCCCTATTGTTTAACTACAATTGGTTAAATTTGAAGTCTAATTTGTTGGTATGTTTAAATTCAAATCATTAAAACTTCCTCAAAATCAGCGATACAACTACACGCCACGTTATTATAACGGAAAGAGTGAAGGAAATATTTATGCTTTTGATTCAAAATTTAATAAATATAAAAACACTACCAATAAAATTGATTTTGGAGCCCAGTGGGCAGAAGTCAGAAAAAACAGCCGAAATAGAGGAAATCGCTCTATTAACAAGCGAGTGATATACATAGCATTAGTTTTAATTTTTATTTTCCTTTGGATAATCGATTTTGACCTGTCAATATTTATTCAGCAATAAAAATGGATATTATTCAACTTTTACCCGACCATGTTGCAAACCAAATTGCTGCTGGAGAAGTAGTTCAACGCCCGGCATCTGTCGTAAAAGAACTTTTAGAAAATGCAATTGATTCTGAAGCTAATCAAGTTAGTTTGATAGTTAAAGATGCTGGAAAATCGCTGATTCAAGTTGTAGATAACGGTAAAGGAATGAGCGAAACCGATGCAAGACTTGCTTTTGAAAGACACGCTACTTCAAAAATTAATAAAGCAGAAGATTTATTCAACCTACAAACCAAAGGTTTTCGAGGCGAAGCATTGGCTTCTATAGCTGCGGTTTCTCAAGTCGATTTAAAAACCAAATCAGACACCAAAGATATTGGTACTCATATTTCCATTGAGGCGGGAGAACTCAAATTTCAAGAACCTTGTGTTACAAAAAAGGGAACTTCTGTTGCAGTCAAAAATCTGTTTTATAATATTCCCGCTCGCAGAAAATTTCTAAAATCTAATACCGTAGAGCAAAAACATATTATTGATGAGTTTCAACGGGTAGCTCTTGCACATCCTGATGTCAGTTTTAAAATGATTCATAATTCAAGTGAATTATTTCAATTGCCACCAACCAATATTCGTCAGCGAATTGTCGGTATTATGGGTTCAAAAACCAATCAGAAATTGGTTCCTGTTGATGAAAATACGGAGCTGGTAAAATTAACCGGATTTGTTGCTAAACCTGAGTTTGCAAAACGGACGCGAGGCGAGCAGTTTTTCATTGTAAACGGCAGGTTTATTAAAAATTCTTATTTGCACCACGCTGTTACAAGCGCGTTTGAAGGGCTTTTGAAGGATAAAACAATTCCATCTTATTTTCTTTACTTAAAAGTCGATCCGCAAAGTATAGATATCAACATTCATCCTACAAAAACTGAAATTAAATTTGAAGATGAATCTGCAATTTATGCTATTCTAAAAAGTGCAGTTAAACATAGTTTAGGGCAATTTCAGATTGCTCCTGTCTTAGATTTCGATCGTGATGCTGAGTTAGATACGCCTTACGAACAACACAAAAAAGCAATTCAGGTTCCAAATATAGATGTCGATCGTGATTTTAATCCATTTGAAGAAAACTCAAAATCAACATCTTTCAGTAATGCAAAACGATTTCCTTCCGATAGGAAATTTGAAAATTCGTGGGAAAGTCTTTATCATCACAAGGATGAAGATATTCAAGAAAAACATAATTTTGAAATTGAATCTTCTCCAAAAGAGGAAGATTTATTCGCTAATAGCGAAGCTCAAAATTCAGCAAATATTTTTCAATTAGAACGAAAGTATTTAGTAACAAAAACCAAGGCTGGATTGTTGATAATCGATCAGCACAAGGCGCATTACAGAGTGCTTTACGAAGAGATGATGAAAAGCATCACGTTATCGCCTGCCTTAAGTCAACAATTGATTTTTCCGTTGAGTTTAACTTATGGCGCAAGAGAATTTAATCTACTAAAAGACTTAAAAGAAGCGTTGAGCTTAACAGGTTTTATGTTTGCTAAATTTGAAGCCAATGCGGTTGAAATTAATGGGATACCAAGTCATATTTCAGAAAGTGAAGTAGCTCAAATATTAGATGAATTGATTGCTGATTTTGAAAAAGGAGTACCCAATTCTGGTTTCGAACAAAATAATATTTTAGCTAAATCGCTAGCCAAAAATATGGCTATTAAAACAGGGAAAAAACTTTCTGATCAAGAACAAATGCAACTTGTAAGTCAACTTTTTTCAACTAAAGAACCAAAGCTTACACCAGATAATAAACCGGTTTTTTTGACTTTTTCAGCAACTGATTTTGATAATAAATTTTTATAACGAATGGGAGGAAGAATTACAGATACCGTTAAAACCTTACTAATAGCAAATGTTTTATTTTTCTTAGGCACTGGTTTTGTAGGTGATTATGCATATAAAATATTTGCGCTTTGGTTTCCAGAAAATCCTAATTTTGGGGTTTGGCAAATCGCTTCTCATATGTTTATGCACGGTGATTTTTCACATATTTTATTCAATATGTTTGCGCTCTACATTTTTGGTAGCGTATTGGAGCAAACCATAGGACAAAACAAATTCATTTTTCTTTATATCTCTGCCGGAATTGGTGCCGCAGCTTTACAAATATTATTCAGTTATTGGGGATATATGTCGGCTGTAGAAACTTATCTTGAAGCCGGTTACACCAATGAAGATATTTCACAAACAATACAATTTACGCAAGACGTAGGAAACAAATTAAGACTAAGCGAAGGCGTTCCCAAGGAAGTAACCGATAGTTTGGTGTCAAATTATGTTACGCCAATGGTAGGTGCGTCGGGTGCTATTTTTGGGGTGTTGGCGGCTTTTGCTATTGTTTATCCTAATATGCCACTGTATATTATTTTTGTGCCAATTCCTATTAAAGCTAAGTATTTAATAGGTGGGTATTTTTTAATTAATGTATATTCAGCCGTTACGGGTTCAACTATTTTAGGGCCGTCAAATACTGCATATTGGGCGCATATTGGTGGTGCTGTTGTTGGCTTTTTGATAATGTGGTATTGGAAGAAGAATAGTTTTAATCAAAATCGTTGGAATTAGTTATGGACTGGAAACAAAACTTACAGTATAGGTATCAAACGGCAAATATTGTTGAAAAAATAATTGCATTAAATGTTGCTTTTTTCGTGGTTTTTGGCATTTTGCTAGAAGTTGTTGCTGCTTTGTTTGCTTTTTCTCCAGAACTAATTACCGAGTGGTTGGTTTTTCCTAAAGAGCCCTTTGAGTTTCTAATGAAACCGTGGACGATTTTTACTTACGCTTTAATGCATACGGGTGTTTTTCATATTCTTTTTAATATGCTGATTCTGTATTTTTCAGGTCGTTTTTTTGTTGATTTCTTCTCCAAAAAAATGTTTCTGAACTATTATTTTATGGGCGGAATTGCTGGAGCATTAATTTATATGCTGAGTTATAATCTTTTTCCAGCTTTTCAGGGTACAGGAAATAGTCATCTTATTGGTGCTTCGGCAGCTGTAATGGCCGTTTTTATTGGTATTGCTACCAAGGCGCCCAACATCACTTTTAGGTTAATGCTAATCGGAAACGTAAAACTTTGGCAAATAGCTGTGTTTTTTGTGGTTCTCGATTTAATTCGAATTCCTTTAGGAAATGCTGGTGGTCATTTGGCGCATTTAGGCGGAGCTGCGCTAGGATATTTTTACACCAAACAGCTTGATAAAGGGAATGATATCGGAAGTGGTTTTCAGGTTTTTCTAGATTGGGTTCTTCAGCTTTTTAAAACTGATAAGCAAAAGTCTAATATGAAAACAGTTCATAAAAACAAAAAGAACTTTTCTTCTACTAAAAAAAAATCATCAACATCTAAGGATGATAAACAAAAGAAAATTGACCAAATTCTCGATAAAATAAGCAAAAGCGGTTACGATAGCTTGACCAAAGAAGAAAAGGATTTCTTGTTTAACGCGGGAAGGGATATGTAATTTTTATGAAAAAAAGACTTCATTTTTTTGATAAGGTACTGTATTACTTAAATGTTATACTTGCGCTATTATTGCTTTTTTCTTATTTATTGCCGTTTATTTCACCACGCATTTTACCGATTCTTTCTATATTTAATTTTAGTATACCGGTTTTAATTACCATCAACGCTATATTTCTGCTTTATTGGGTACTGAAACTGAGGCGACAATTCATTTTGCCTTTGCTGGTTCTTGTTATTGGGTTTACGCATTTTAGTTCTATTTATGTCTTTGCCGATTCTACGCAAACTGAAGGAAATTTTGATGTATTGTCCTACAATGTAAGGCATTCTGATTTTGGCGATTGGACTGGAAAAAAAAATGTAGAGCAACAAATTATTGATTTTCTAACAGAAGAAAATGCTTCGGTTATTGTATTACAAGATTTTTATGAAAGAGAATCATTTCAGTTAGACACTTATCCGCATAAAATAATTTATCACCAAACGAGCAATAAAAAAAATGGACTAGCAATTTATAGTCAACATAAAATCATTAATTCTCATAATATTGATTTTCCTAACTCTGCAAATAATGCCATTTATGCCGATATTCAAGTCAATACAGATACTTTAAGGGTGTTTAATTTACACCTCGAATCGCTTAAAATAATTCCAGATGTAAAACGACTGCAAGAAGAAGATAAGGAAAAATTATTTGCTCGAGTAGGGGCGTCTTTTAGAAAACAAGCCGAACAAGTAGAATTGGTTAAAAAGCATCTTTCTGAAAGTCCGTATCCTGTTATTATTACTGGAGACTTCAACAATACTGCATTTTCTTACGTGTACAATCAATTGACCCAGACTCATCATTTGGAAGATGCATTCAAAGCAAAAGGAGCTGGGTTTGGCAAAACTTTTGATTTTGATTTTATTCCGATTCGAATTGATTTTATTCTGGCTGATAAAGCACTAGAAGTTGTTGGTTTTACCAATTATCATCACATCGAACTATCAGACCATTATCCGATAAAAGCTGCTTTTAAGCTTTAAAAGTAAGTATAAAAAAACCAGCTAAGTATCAAAACTAGCTGGTTTTATAATTTAGAAATAATGTGTAATTACTTCTTCTTATCTTTTTTGTCTTCTTTTGGTGGTGCGTTCAGCTTTTGAGACAACTCTAATGAAATTGAAGAACGGTCGAACGTCATTTTTCCTGCACCGGTTTCAATAATTACAGCATCCAATTTTTCACTGAAGTCTGCCACCTTACCGTGTAATCCACTTTTTGTAATTACTTTATCTCCTTTTTTAAGCGATTCAGCAAACTTCTTTTCGTTCTTTTGACGCTTCATTTGCGGGCGAATCATAAAGAAATAAAGGACTACAAAAATTAGTAGTAACGGTAAAAAACTTTGTAAACTCTCCATAAATTACTTTTGAACTCTTTGAATTTGTGGGCTACTTGTTTTGCTAGCTCCGTCTTTTGGGTTTACAAAAGCTTTAATTCTTAAAGTTTCTCTACCAGACTCAGTGTTAGCTGTAATTCTAACTGTTTTCATTTGCTTGTTAGGCTTTCCTCTAGTGTTGAACTTAACAGTCATTTCACCAGAATCGCCAGGAGCAATTGCTTCGTTTTTTGGGTAGCTAGGTACCGTACAACCACAACTTGCTTTTGCACTGCTAATAATTAATGGTGCATCACCAGTGTTTTTGAAGCCAAATGTGTGCTCAACGATATCACCTTCTTCTACTTCACCAAAGTCATGCTCTTTTTCGTCAAACTCTAGCTTAGGAAATTTGTTAGATTGCTCATCTCTTTCTGCTGCTTCAGCAACATTTTTCTCATCTACTTTTTTTGATGCTTTTCCTTCTTCGTTACAAGAGGTGAAAGACACAGTTGCAATAGCAACTAATAACAACATTAATTTTTTCATTGTACTAATTTTTTATTTAAATTAAATTGATTCAAAAGTAATAATTTTTTGTTGACTACATCAACCCACGACCAATTTTATTCAGCTTTCCGTTTTCTTGATATTCTTTAGAAATTTTATCTAATACCCCATTAATAAAAATACTGCTTTTTGGGGTGCTGTATTCTTTAGCAATTTCTAAGTATTCGTTAATGGTTACTTTTACAGGAATACTTGGAAACTTAGCAAATTCGCACATTCCCATTAGGATTAAAATTCGATCGATATCGGCTATTCTGTCTTTTTCCCAACCTGGAGTTTTTCCAGAAATATCAGCCAGATATTCGTTTTCATTTAGCATGGTTTTTTTGAACAAGGATTTTCCAAATTCAGCGTCTTCGCCATTTTTAAATAAATCTGGAATTTTTAACTCAAACTGATTTTCTTTCTGTTTCTGTAAAAACTTCAATAAACTCGTATTTACAATAGGCAAATCGTCTACCCAAGTAAGTTTATTGTCTTCAAAGTAGTCGTATAAATTTTCGTTTGGAGCGACAACAACTTTAAAAAAATCGACTATAAACTGTTTGTCTTCTTGAAAACTGCTTTCTCTAGTCGAATTGTAATCCGCTAAAATTTCGTGTTTACGCAAAGCATCCCAAATCATTTTTGGGTACTCATCGTCTCTAATCCAATGATTGAGTTTGCGGTCTTCTAACAATTCGTTTAACTGATCTGAATGTTGAAGCCGTTGAATAATTTCATTATTGATGAATTTTTGATTTGGATTTTTATCAGCTTCAGTAGCTAAATGCTTTTGTTTAGAAAGCTCCAAAAATCGCTTGGCTTGATTTCTTGTTTCAACGAGTAGACTTAGGTTGAGCAGAAACAAATCGTACATATCTTCGGCACTTTTTTCTATAAATTTTTCTTCTGCAATTAGGTTGTTGCTACTCTTTTTCTTGAATGCATAAATCGATTGCATTACTTTGGCACGGATTTGTCTTCTGGTAAGCATTAGAACGTTTGGGTTTTGTTTTTTGCAAAAATACGATTTTACTTCTTTTGGCTTTTTAAAATAGGCATTATTTTATGAGCTATAAAAGAAACTTGTTTGTAGCTCTGAAAGTGTATCAGTTTAAAACACGAACACTGTCAGGTTGAAAAATGCCTAAATTCATCTAAATAAGCTATTTTCTAACCTACAGTCGTTCTTTTTGATTTACATTTGCAACTACTTTTTGTGAAACCTAATTTGTAAATGAAAGCCTTAAAATACCTCAATAAATTTTTTGTAAAGTATAAATGGCAGCTTATTCTAGGCTTTATTATAACTGTGGGTGCGCGTATTTTTTCGCTTTTCACACCTCAACTAATAGGTGATTCTGCCAATATTATTGAAGACTATACCAATGGCGAAACAACCGATACTAGCCAGGTTCAAGAAGCATTATTAATAAATATTGGCCTGATTATTGGCGCTGCAACAGCTTCAGCTATTCTTACTTTTTTTATGCGCCAAACTTTTATTGTCGTTTCTAGAAATATTGAATACGACCTTAAAAATGAAGTCTATCAACAGTATCAAAACCTATCGCTTAATTTTTATAAGAAAAACCGAACGGGAGATTTAATGAACCGCATCAGCGAAGATGTATCTAAGGTCAGAATGTATGTTGGTCCTGCTTTAATGTATGGAGTTATGACGTTTACGCTATTTTTTGTTGCTTTGTTTTATATGATTAAAACAGCGCCTGTCCTTACTATGTATGCGCTTATTCCTTTTCCTATTCTGTCATTTGCTATTTACAAATTAAGTGTGGCTATCAATTATAAAAGCACAATTGTTCAGCAGGTTTTGTCTAAACTACACACCTTTACTCAAGAAAGTTTTAGCGGTGTAGCGGTCATTAAATCCTACGGGATGGAAAGCCATATAAATTCTGATTTTACTACGCTTTCTAATGAAAGTAAAACAAAAAATATTGACTTAGTAAAAGTACAGGCGTTTTTCTTCCCATTGATGGCTCTGCTGATTGGTCTTAGTAATTTAATTGTTCTATACATTGGCGGGACACGATATATAAATGGGCAGATTGAAAATGTTGGTGTTATTGTAGAGTTTTTGTTGTATGTGAATATGCTTACCTGGCCAGTTGCTTCAGTTGGTTGGATTACTTCAATGGTTCAACAAGCTGAAGCTTCCCAAAAAAGAATAAATGAGTTTCTAAGTGAAGTTCCTGCTATTCAGAATAAATCTAATCTTAAAGAAAAAATTAGCGGAGCAATTGAATTCAAAAACGTTAGCTTCACTTACGAGGACACCAATATTACGGCCTTGAAAAATATTTCTTTTCAAGTGAATCCAGGTGAAACTTTAGCCATAATGGGTAAAACTGGATCAGGAAAATCTACTATTTTAGAATTGGTAGGAAGGCTTTACGATGTTTCTAAAGGAAATGTTCTATTAGATGGAAAACCAATTGATGCTATTAATTTGCAAAGTCTAAGAACACATATAGGTTATGTGCCGCAAGATGCTTTTTTGTTTAGCGAATCGATTGAAGAAAACATTAAGTTCGGTTATGCCGATGCTACTCATCAGCAAGTGGTAGAAGCCGCTAAAAATGCAGCAGTACACGATAATATTATCAATTTTGCAAAAGGATACGAAACTGTTTTGGGGGAACGCGGAATTACACTTTCTGGAGGTCAAAAACAACGCGTATCTATTGCAAGAGCTATTATTCGAGATCCTAAAATTGTCCTCTTTGATGATTGTTTATCAGCAGTTGACACAGAAACCGAAGAAGAAATATTCAAAAAACTGCAACAAATTTCGGCTAATAAAACTTCAATAGTCGTTAGTCATCGCGTGTCTTCAGCAAAAAATGCTGATAATATTATTATTTTAAGCGATGGTGAAATCTTACAAGAAGGCAAACACGAAGATTTAATTCAGCAGGAAGGCTATTATAAAGATCTTTGGGAAAAACAACTTTCAGAAAAAGAAAAATAGATTTTTCTTTGGTGAATGTTAATTTTTTTTTGATTTTTGGAGGCAAATAAACTTTAACTTAATAGGTAATTATTATGAGTGACCAAGGATCGATGAAGAATGACGATATTTTCTCAAAAGTTGTTCGAGCAGGAAGAAGAACTTATTTTTTTGATGTCAGAGAAACAAAAGCAGGAGATTATTACTTAACCATTACGGAAAGCAAAAAATTTACTAACGAAGATGGCTCTTTTTTCTACCGTAAGCACAAAATTTATTTGTACAAAGAAGATTTCAACAACTTCGAGGAAGCTTTAAAAGAAGCAACCAATTTTATTGTAGAAGAAAAAGGAGAGGAAGTCATTAGCGAACGTCACCAATCTAATTACGTTGGCGATGAAACTGAAGACGTAGCAGCAACTGCTAATTCAGAATCTAAACCTGCCAAGGAGTTTACAGATATTAGTTTTGAAGATATATAATTGTAGAATTACAATTTATTCCATAAAAAAATCCACTTCAATTTGAAGTGGATTTTTTTATGAGCTTAAGTTTCTAACAAGTACTTAATCGATTTTTAATCGACCGTCTTTGTTAGCAATTTTCCAAGCTGTATGAAAAATAAGCTTGGTACGTTTAGTCATCAAATCGTAATTAATTTTATCGGCAGTATCGGTTGATTTATGATAATCTTCGTGTAATCCGCTAAAATAGAAAATTGAAGGAATTCCATTTTTTGCAAAATTATAATGATCGCTTCTGTAATACAAACGCATTGGTTCATCTTCAGCGTTATATTTGTAGTCTAATTCTATTTCTGCAAATTCATTATTTGCAGCTTCGTTGATATCGTGTAACTCTTGGCTGATTCTATCGGCACCAATTATATAAATATAGTCAACTTCTGCTTGGTATTCGGTGTCTGTACGACCAATCATATCTATATTGAGATTGGCAACTGTGTTTTCTAGTGGAAATACAGGGTTTTCTGCATAGTACTTAGATCCTAACAAACCGATTTCTTCGGCACTTACGTGAAGGAAAAGAATACTTTTTTTCGGACCATTGCCATCTTCTGCAGCCAATTTGAAAGCTTCGGCAATTTCTAATAGAGCTACTGTTCCAGAACCATCATCATCGGCTCCATAGTAAATGGTGCCATCGTCATCAATTCCTAAATGATCATAATGAGCAGATAATACAAGAATTTCTTCTGGTTTTTCGCTTCCTTCTATAAAAGCCAATACATTTTCTGTATCACCATACTCATCACCTAAAAAGTCAGCAGGGATTTCTTGAAAATAACTACTGTTGTTTCCTGGTTCAATACCAAGGTCTTTGTAATGATTAGCAAGGTATTCAGCCGCCTTTTTTTGACCTGGCAAACCTGTTCCTCTTCCTTCAAACTCTTCAGAAGCAAATTTCGTTAAATACGTTTCAAGTTCAGCAGAAGTAATCGACTCTGCGTAATCTTGCGGCTTAGCATCGCTTTTTGCCTTGTTAGGTTGTGTTTTGCAGGCTAATAGTACAAGACTAGCCATGATGATTAAAGATAACTTTTTCATAGGTAAATTTAATTGAAAAATTGAATTTAAATTTTCGTGAATATAAGATATTTTTTTTAGTTTTAATGATAGCATAATGTTCAGTTAATCAATAGTTTATTTGAATTGATTTTCTTGCAACAGATAACTTCAGATATTTTGTCGTGAAAAAATTTGCGGAAAGGAAAAATGCGTGTATATTTGCACCCGCAAAACAAATGTTTTGATTGTTCATAATTTATTGATAGACTAGGAGGAATGGCAGAGTGGTCGAATGCGGCGGTCTTGAAAACCGTTGTACCGCAAGGTACCGGGGGTTCGAATCCCTCTTCCTCCGCACAGCAAAAAGCCTTTGATTTTTTATCAAAGGCTTTTTTTGTTTCCCCATATTTTCTAATAAAAGTTTATCTTTGATTAAAACTGTAATTATGGATCTTATTCAGTCTTCAGAAGCGAGTTGGCTTCTTCCTTTAATTTTAATTCTAGTCATTTGGGATAGCATTTGGAAGCTAATTGCTTTGTGGCACGCAGCTAGAAGAAAACAAGTCTTTTGGTTCATTCTTTTGGCAATTATTAATTCGCTTGGAGTGTTGCCGATAATCTACCTTATTGCTTACAAAAATACGCCGCCAAAAATTGATTCATAAAAGTCAAGTTAGGTGATTCCTGAAATAGCTTTTAGGTTTTTAATATTGCTCTAAAAGACAAGGTTTTTTTGATTGAGTTTGCTGCTTGCAATAAAATTTGAAAAACATCGCAAGTGCCAAATTAAGTGAACGTATTTAGCATTTGGGTTTGATAAATTTACGCCGAATTTTTATTGAATTTCAGCAGTAATTCCTGCCTCCAGAATTTTAGTACACCTTGGTTTTAAGTCATTAAAGTCACCAGACTTAACATCGCATTTTCCTTTATAATGAATGATTAATGCGCATTGTTCGGCTTGTATCGGATGGTGTTCGCAAGTTGCTACAAGTGTGTCTATCACGTGGTCAAACGTGTTGAAATCATCGTTAAAAACCACGATTTTATGCTCTTGATTTACTTTTTCTTCGGTAAGTACTTCTTCAAAAATTTCTTCTTGAAAACCCATAGTAACTTTTTTATGCACAAATATATAGGATAATGTTATTTTATAAAACCGCTTTAACAAATTTAGCAGCAACCCAATTATCTTTGGTTGTGTGGTTTACAAATTTCAACTTATTCTTTGCTGCCTTTTTTTTGATGTGCGCTAAGTCTTTTTCATAAAATCCGCTAAACAGAATGGTGCCGCCTTTTTCTAAATTATTACTGTAAGTAGGAATATCTTCAAGCAATATATTTCTGTTGATATTTGCTAGAATAACATCAAATTTTCCTGAAATTTTTTCAGCACCACCTAAAATCACTTCACCTTGACAATTATTTTTAGTAAGATTTTCCTGCGTGTTTTCGACACACCATTCATCAATATCAATATAGCTTACAGCTGAAGCATCTTTTTTGCTGCACAGAATTCCCAAAACACCAGTTCCGCACCCCATATCTAAGACTTTTTTATGCTGAATTTTTTCATTCAAAATAAATGCAATCATCTGATGAGTAGTAGCGTGATGCCCCGTACCAAAAGACATTTTCGGTTCGATGATGATTTCATAATCCGTATTTTCCGTGGTGTGAAATGGAGCACGAACCACGCATTTATTATCAACATTTATTGGGTGGAAATTTTTTTCCCATTCTTCGTTCCAGTTTACTTGCTGAATTTCTTTTTTAGTAAAATCTATTTCAAATTCATCAGATTGCAAAACTGAAACTTCATCCAACAGTTGTTGATGATCCAAATTAGAAGGAATATAAGCAAGGAGGCCGTTTTGGGTTTCTTCAAAACTTTCAAAATCTAATTCGCCTAATTCAGCCAACAAAATATCGCTTGCCGGTTGTAAGTTTCCTTTTATAATAAAGTGATATTCGATGTAATTCACGATTAATAAAATCTAGGGTTATACTTGTTTTCTTTCAGTAGAAATTGACGGGTTAAAAATTCAATAGCTGATTGAGCTGCGGTCTTCTTTTTTAAATTTAATATGGGTTCGCGATGCGTATGATTTTCATTTAATAAATTAATTTCATTAATCTGATATTCTTCAGAAATACCAGGGTTTAAGGCGACTGACATCAATGCCATTGGTTGACTTTTTGTGAAATATAAAGTAGATATATCAGTGAACCCAGTTGTTTTTATCCTTTTTCTATACAAAACTTTTGAGTTAAATGTACAGGTTCTAAACAACTTCCCTTTATGAACCATCAAGCCTTTTTTTGTAAATGCAAGCAAAATAATATATGAAAATAGAGCAATTGGAATTGCAGCGATCAAATTAAAATTCAGGTGTGGTATTAAGTCTGATGCATTTTCTACTTTAGGCCAATCACCATTCAAATAACCTGTAATATACCCATAATAAAAAGCGAAAGGGAACAACCCAATAATAGCAGCTGTAATTAGTAAAACAGTTTTTTGGTGAAGGCTAAACTGGTTTTCTAAACTAATTTTTTTTACCATACTAAAAAGCGTTTATAATGGCGGTAAAATCTTTGGCTTTCAATGCAGCGCCACCAATTAACCCGCCATCTACATCTTGCTTAGAAAAAATTTCTTTTGCATTGTTCGGTTTTACACTTCCACCATAGAGAATAGAAGTATTTTCGGCTAGCGAATCATCAAACTTAAGCTTGACTAAGTGTCTTATAAAAGCGTGCATTTCTTGCGCTTGTTCTGGCGAAGCAGTTTCACCTGTGCCAATTGCCCAAACTGGTTCGTAAGCAATAACAACGTTTTTCATTGCTGCTGGACTTAACTGAAATAGACTTTCCTCTAATTGGTTTTTAACCACTTCAAAATGTTGTTCTTGCTGTCGACTTTCTAGTGTTTCGCCCACACAAAATATTACTTGAAACTCATTTTTTATAGCTTGATTAACCTTTTCGGCTAAAAATTCATTACTTTCTTGAAAGATAGATCGGCGTTCGCTATGACCAATTATTACAGATGAAACACCAACGC
>JBNJHC010000031.1:0-17465 GCA_051748125.1 Bacteroidota bacterium | reverse complement strand
AACAAGCTGGAAGCTATTATCTCCATGCCGAGTGGTGTATTTAAACCTTATGCTGGAGTAAGTACCGCGATTATGATTTTTACCAAAACCGAAACTGGCGGCACCGACCAAGTTTGGTTTTACGATATGAAGGCCGATGGCAAATCTTTGGATGATAAACGAAACGAATTGGTCGATAAAGAAATTTTTAATGCCTTTACCCAAGCCAAAGGCGATTTTACGCCAGAAGAATTAAGTGAACTTGCAAAAGCACACGATGATTTTAACCTACCTCAAATTTTAGACCATTACCGCTACTTGAAAAGCGATTATTGGGGCAAAATGCATGCTAAGAATGGTGAACTCCTTCATGTGAAAGATCTTCCAAAAAACTTAGGTTTTGAGCAGTTTATGGATGAAACCTGTACGCATAATTACGCCGATAGAACTTCGCAAAGCTTTTTAGTACCAGCAAAAGAAATAGAAGAAAACGATTGGGATTTAAGTATTAACCGCTACAAAGAAATTGTTTACGAAGAAGTGGAGTATGATGCGCCGAAGGTGATTTTAGAGCGAATTAGCGAATTAGAAAAAGAGCGAAAGGAATTACTCAATACTTTGTCGAAAAAAGTTTAACTATTTTAGTGTCAGTAAGCTTAACGACAAGAACTAAATAATATGAAAGACTTAAACAATTTAGCCGAAATTATTGCAGAGACGCATGAAGTGTTTCAAAGTGCAGCAGTTCGATCGGTGAACAAATACCTCACCATTCGTAATTGGATGATTGGTTATTATATTGTTGAGTACGAGCAGCACGGTGAAGATAGAGCGACTTATGGTGCTAATTTGGTCAAAAATCTATCCAAGCAAATCAACAAGAAAGGTTTAGGGTTTACCAATTTAAAACTCTCCAGACAGTTTTATCAAAACTATTCATTTTTGGAGGCTGAAATTAAAAATGATCTCCAATTATTTTTACCCGCTGAAAAAAGTCAGTTGCCAACTGACTTATTATTAAAATCTGATTATCAGGAGGAAGGAATTAGTCAGACGCCATCTGACCAATTGGAAAAAATTAATGAGATTCGTCAGTCGGTAACTGACGAATTGCAACCAGACTATATAAAAGAGCTGATTAATAGTGTTTCTTTTACTCACTTTGTAGAATTACTTAAAATTGAAGATGCAACGAAAAGAAGATTTTATGAAATGATGATTATTAAGGCAAAATAGAATAAATGCAAATAACGTATTGATATTCGCTCTGGATAGAGTAAAACAATAATTAAAAAAGAAAAACAATGTATTCAGTCAAAAAAATAGAGGATGTTTGTTCTATAATTCCAGGGCAATCACCGCCTTCAGCAAGTTACAACACTGAAAATAGAGGTTTGCCTTTTTTTCAGGGTAATGCAGATTTTAACAAAAAACATCCTTCTGTGCGATATTGGTGTACTGAACCTAAAAAGTTAGCTGAACCAAATGATATCTTAATTTCAGTTAGAGCACCTGTTGGGGCAGTTAATATTAACCAGGTTCAGGCTTGCATTGGTAGAGGTTTGGCTGCTCTACGATGCAGTAATAATCTTAGTTTAGAATATTTGTTTCACTTTTTAAAATATCAAAGAAAAAGAATAGAAGATTTAGGTACGGGGAGTACTTTTAAGGCAATAACCATTAAAACCTTGAAATCTATAAAAATCCCTCTCCCACCTCTAAAAACCCAAAAACAAATCGCTTCCATTCTCGATGATGCACAAGCACTCAAGCAGAAAACCGAGCAATTACTCAAAGAGTATGATGAACTAGCGCAATCCATCTTTTTGGATATGTTTGGAGATCCGGTGACGAATCCGAAGGGGTGGGAGAAGAAAAAACTTCAAAATAATTTAATTAAAGTTGAAAAGATTGGAAAGTCTTTTACAGCGAAAGAAATTGATTATGTTGATATTGCATCTATTGATAATTCAAAAAATACAATAAATCAAACATCAAAGTACAATTTAGATGAAAGACCTAGTAGAGCACAACAAATATTGAAGTCAGGTGATGTTTTGTTTTCAACAGTAAGACCTAATTTAAAAAACATTGCAATTAATAGAATTGATGATAGAATAGCTTCAACAGGTTTTTTTATCTGTAGAACAAAAAAAGAGAATTTAAATAATTACTATCTTTTTGAATTATTAAAAACAAAATCAGTTACTAACTATTTTGTTAGCATGACATCAGGCGCAAATTATCCTGCGATAAAAAATTCAGAAATGAAAAAGTTTGAATTAATAGTCCCCCCAATCCATCTCCAAAATCAATTCGCTGAAAAAATCGCCTTAATCGAGCAACAAAAAGACTTGGCAAAACAGGAGCTGCAAGAAAGTGAAGATTTGTTTCAGGCCTTGTTGCAGAAGGCGTTTAAGGGGGAGTTGGTGTAAAGCTTTGGGTTTTTAAACTTTGTAGAAGTAATTCAGAATAAACAATTACGTAAAGCCATTATTAGCAGTTGTTTTTAAATTTTTCTACGCTGTTGACGTAAACACGGCTCAAACCAGACAGGTTTTCAAAACCTGTCTGGTCTCATTTTCGAAGTATTGTGGTTAATTGAGCTTCTTTGACCCCGCTACTTTGAATTCAGATTTATTACAAATTTAAATAAGGGACTAAAACAAAAATTAAACAAGATAAACAGACTTTCAAATAAGCGAAAATAAATCTATATTTTTTTATTTGGGGTTAAGCTTTTACGTTTCTAAAAATACAGAAACTTTGGGTTTGGTGCTAATTCTGCCATTTTTGTTATGGGCTGTTGGGCTTTGTGTTTTATATTTCAGAATTTAATTTATTCGGATTCTGTCTGGTATCAAATATCGTTACAACATTTATTCGTTTGGAATTAAACCTATAATAAAGAGTCGTTTGTTTAGTTATAACACAACGCCTTAATTTTTTTCCTTTCTTAGATTCAGGAAAAACCTCGGGCTGATTTCTTATTATTTCAATGTTGTGGTCAAGCTTTTGAATAAATTCAATTTTTATTTTTTCAGACCACTTTTCTGTAAGATATTCAAAAAGTTTTTCTAATTTTTTTTTCAGCAGTTTTTGAGATTACAACTTTTCTTTTCACTTATCTGTATTTTTGCATAAAAGAATCATAATCGACAATATCTCCATTCTCAATTTCAATGGATGCTTTTTCAATCTCTTTTTTTTGCTCAGGTGAAAGCTCATCCCAAAAATCAGATACCTTATTTTGCTTAAAAATCTTTTTTACAGATTTGATAATATTCAGGTCTTCTGTTTCTAATAAAAGTTTAGCAAGTTGTATTTTTTCAGCTTGAATATCCATAGGTTCAATTTATATTTCAAAAATAATAAATATAATTTGTAAACGATAATTTTTCAAATGTACCCAACGTTTCGCAAATAACAAAAGGGGCGATTTATAATGCGCTCCCGACCCCGAAGTCTGTCGGGATGGGATTTGGGTTAAGCTTTTACGTTTCTAAAAATACAGAAATTTTGGACGTAAACACGGCTCAAACCAGACAGGTTTTCAAAACCTGTCTGGTCTCATTTTCGAAGTATTGTGGTTAATTAAGCTTCTTTGACCCCGCTACTTTGAATTTAGGTTTATTACAAATTTAATAAGGGTCTAAATCAAAAATTAACCAAGATAAACAGACTTTCAAATAAGCGAAAATAAATCTATATTTTTTATTTGTGATTTCAATGAAAAGTAAGCAAAATAATTTTTCTTATTTTCACCGAATCAATCAAAAACAAGGAATTCTGTAATTACTTCAACAAAAACAACTTCAATGCCTAACTCATCTAACTTCAGTTTTTTAGATACCGAATGGAAAGCCTTTTATATAAAAGCTAAAACAGCCGAAGAAAAAGCTATTTGCGAGCCAAGAACTTCGCTTATTTACGCTCGAATGGCACTCGAAATTGCCATCAACTGGATGTACAACAACGACCAAGAACTGCCCAAACCTTACGATACATCGCTTAACAGCCTAATGACCCAAACCGAATTCAAAGAGCAATTTAATCATAAACTCTACAACGAGCTGCACCTAATTCGTAAATCGGGAAATTTAGCCGCGCATAACAAACCCGTTTCAGACATCGATTCGCTGAGCAGCATAGAACAACTTTTTTATTTCGCCAAGTGGTTTGCCAAATCATACAGCAACCAAAACAACATAGCCCAAGAAGAATTCGATTGGTTGCTTATTCCCAAAAAAGACGAAGTTAGCATTACCAAGCGCAAGCTAGAAGAAGTAAAAGAATCTTTAGAGAAACAGCTAGCAGCTTATCAAGTTCAATTACAACAAGAACAAGAAAAGCAAAAACTGCTAAGCCAAAAGAACAAGCTGTACCAAAAGCAGTTAGAAGCTCAGCAAGAAGCCTTTTCCGACAACAAAAAATCGGCTAACGAACTGGATATGAATGAAGCCAGTCATCCACGAAACGAAAAAGAAACCCGCAAGCAACTTATAGATGTTGCTTTACGCGAAGCTGGCTGGAACTTGCAAGGAGCAAAAGACACCGAGTTTAAGGTAAGCAATATGCCTACTTCCACTAACAAATCAGGTACAGGTTTTATCGATTATGTATTGTGGGACGAAGACGGCAAACCATTGGCGCTTGTAGAAGCCAAAAAAGCAATGGGGAATGCCAAAAAAGGCGAAAACCAAGCTCAGCTTTATGCCGATGCTTTAGAAAAAGAATACGGCCAGCGTCCCGTTATGTATTACAGCAACGGCTATGAAACCTATTTGTGGGACGATCAATTTTATAAAGCCGCCCGTTTGGTACACGGTTTCTACACCAAACAAGAACTGCAAACATTGATGTTTAGGCGCAACAACCGAAAAGATATTAGAAAAGAAAGCATCGATACCGATATAGCAGGACGGAGTTACCAAATGCGTTCCATAAAAAGTATAGCCGAACACATTGCAGGAAACGATAAAAAAACAGGCAAACTCATAGGAACCAATCGAGCAGCTTTGTTAGTGCTTGCCACAGGAACAGGGAAAACAAGAACAGCCATTGCTTTTTCTAAACTATTGTTGCAAGCCAATTGGGCAAAACGAATTTTGTTTTTAGCCGATCGTATTAGTTTAGTAAAACAGGCAAAATCCAACTTTACCAAACTAATGCCTGAATATAAATCAGTTAATTTGCTAGAAGAAAAAGATAATCCAGATGCGCGATTTGCTTTTTCAACTTACCAAACCATCATTAGATTAATCGACGGTTCAAAAGAAGAAGAAGAAAGGTTTTACGGCGTAGGCCATTTCGATTTAATAATTATAGATGAAGCCCACCGTTCTATTTACCAAAAATACCAAGCCATTTTCGACTATTTTGATGCTATTTTGTTAGGACTTACAGCCACACCAAAAGATAGTATCGACCAAAATACGTACAAAGTATTTGGCTTGCCCGACAAAACACCTACCGACGCCTATTCGTTTGATGAAGCGGTAAACGATGACTTTTTGGTGCCTTACCAAACCTTAGAAGTGCCTACCAAGTTTTTAACCAGCGGCATTAAATACGAAGACTTATCGGATGAAGAGAAAAAAGAATATGAAAAAGAAATCTTAGACGGCGAAGAAGCCACAGGAAACGAATGGATTCCAGAAAACCAATTAAACGATTGGCTATTCAATATCGATACTACCGTAAAAACGCTTAACTATATTCTGAAAAACGCCATTAAAAAACGCGGTGGCGATGAAATAGGAAAAACCATTGTTTTTGCTCGAAATAGAAAGCATGCAGAATTTTTGAAAGACATGTTCTTAGAATTAGACAAAGAGCAATTTAGCAATGATTATGTAAAAGTAATTACCCACGGCGAACCCAAAGCACAAGAATTTATAGAGCGCTTTTGCGATGAAGAAAAAGACCGATTGCCACAAATTGCCATTTCGGTAGATATGCTAGACACAGGAATAGATGCGCCAAGCTGTGTTAATTTAGTTTTTTACAAACCCGTAAAATCCTACACCAAGTTTTGGCAAATGATTGGTCGAGGTTCACGCTTACGCCCAGATTTATTTGGACCAGGAAAGGATAAAGACAAATTTTTAATATTCGATTTGTTAGGCAATTTTCAGTTTTTTGACGAAAATCCAAAAGGCTATTTAACTTCAACTCAAAAAAGCATTACCGAACAAGTGTTCAACTTGCAATTACAGCTAGCCGAATACCTTAAACAAGAACATTTTCAACAAGATGAAGGCTTAGCCAATTTTAGGCAAAACTTACTCAATCGCTTGCACGATAGTGTGGCAAAGCTAGACTTCAAACGCTTTGATGTAAAAATGAAACTAAAAGAAGTGCATGCTTACGGAGAAGGCAAACGCGATACCTGGAATTACTTATCTAAACAAGACCAAAGAAAACTACGCGATGAGGTAGCTCCTTTGATTCAACCGACCAAAGGAGAAAACGATTTGGCTCGCTTCTACGATAAGTTACTCTATCAACTGATGTTAAAACGAATGGAAACACCAGATTCAAGTGTATTCACAAACAATTTTTCGGTTCCTATTCAAAAAGTAGCTAAGCTATCGCAACAACTCAGCAAGAAAACCACAATTCCAGAAGTAAAACAACACCTTTCTATCATAAAAAAACCTTTAGAAGAAAGCTTTTGGTTAAACGATGGATTAAAACACCTAGAACAACTACGCAGCACGATTAGAGATTTATTGGTTTACCTTGATAAAGAAGACCAAAAATATGTTACTACCGATTTTGAAGATGAATTTGATGAAGATGAAGTAGTGGTAAGCAATTATAATCACGTAAGTGATGAAGGCGAGAAATATGGAAGTTCAGGCCCTTTCAAGAATAACATTCACCGACTAGAAGAACTCATAAGAAAACACAAAGACCATTTGATTATTGCCCGAATACGAAATGGCGAAACGCTAACTGATAATGAAATTCAGGAATTAGAAAACATTCTATTCAACGACCAACTCACCAAAGAAAGCATTGAAAAAGAACTTGGCTCAAGCGTTGATTTAAAAACACTTATTGTTACGCTCTTAGGATTATCTGCAGAGAATGTAAACCAAGCTTTTGCCGACTTTATCAATCGGTATCAGTTAAACTCCGTTCAAATAAAATTTCTAGAAACCATTAAAGCGTTTTTTACTAAAAATGGGCGCATCAATCCAGAAAAACTCTACGATGTTCCCTTTAAAAACTTTCATAGTCACGGAGTAGATGGTGTTTTTAATGACCAACAAGCCGATAATTTATTCCAAATTATTACCCGCTTGAACCAAGAAAACAAAGGAGCTTAAAAAAAAAGATTTAAGTATGTAGATTAATTGCATACTTGCCTTTCATCTTTGCTGTAGAATTAAAAAACAAGCAAGATGAAAAAACTAGTACTAAGTTTAAGCCTAATTTTTTTAACCACTCCATTTCTAAACGCGCAGGAAAACTCAACTGCCACTAAAACTGAAACACAGCAAAAAGTTATTGGACTAGAGTTAGCCAGCAATGTTGGCGGTAACTTTGGAGCTTTTTTTGAAATCGAAAAAGCCAAAAAGAAAGACGAATGGTTATTTCCAAAATTTAGAAAATCGGCAATTATTAAGCTAAGCTACAATTCTGCTACCATAGAAACCGTAAATGCTTTGGTGGCAACAAACGACATAACAGGAAGCGGTTGGAGTGCAGAATTAGGGTCACGATTGTATTTCAATCAAAAAGACATCAAGGGTTTTTACTTAGGAAATAGTATTTTGGGGGGAAGTATCGAGTTTGATGAAGATAATTTTTTAGCCGATAGCGAAGCAGGCGAAGAAAGCTTTTATGGAAAATACCGTTACCTCTCCTTTTTTGCGCCAGAAATAGGTTTTAAGTTCCTGATAGCAAACACAGTTGCCGTCAATTTTCATGTAGGAACCACATGGCTAATCGAATTTAAATCGAAAGGAGATGTAAGCAATAGCATGTTTGATAACTGGCAAGTAAGAGCAGGCGTAGCAATTGGATACAATTTTTAGCACCCAAACTTACTTCAGTCTAAGCAATAAAAAACTAAAACAACTTCAAGCGTAACATCAATCAACTAAAAATTAGATAAAAATGAAAAAACAACTTGTATGCATTGGGCTAACAATCGGATTACTATTCGCTTGTTCATCGCCATTAGAGAAAAAGTATAATGAAGAAACAGCCAAGGAAGATATTCAAGCCATCCAAAGCGAATTGGATTCAACTGAATGGAAACTTCTTACAGGAACACTGCTACGGCTTCAATTTCAAGATAAAGAATTGGAAGAAATGACCTACGCTGAAATTTTGGAAGATGGCAAAAAATGGAAAGCTGAAAAGGAAAAAAGAGAAGCAGAGCAAAAAGCGCTAGCCGCTAAAGCTGCAAAAGAAGAAGCCGAAAGAATCAAACGACTAAACGAATCGGTAACGGTTACCTGCTTTGAAAAAGGATTTGCGCAATATGATTTTGATGATTACATCACCTACAAATTCGCTATTCAAAACAAATCCGACAAAAAAATACGCGCGCTTAAAGGCGAAATAGCATTTACCAACTTATTTGATGAAGAAATTAGCGCTATGAACTTTGTTTACGACCAACCTATAGATGCGCAAACAAAAGTAACGTGGAACGCACAAACGGATTATAACCAATTTATAAGCGAAGATAAAACGCTAAAAAACAAAGAACTGAAAGATTTAAAAGTGGTTTGGAAACCAGAGAAAATAATTTTTGAAGACGGCACAACTTTAGAATAAAAACCATATAACTAACAGAGAAAAAAATACTATTAAAACGATGAGAACAATTTTTACACTACTAATTTTAGGAAGCTTATTAACGGCATGTTCGGTCAAAATCCCTGTGCAATCAAATTTAAGCGACCAAACCATGCTATTGGCAGAAAACAAGAATATAAAAGCCAACTATACACTCGAATCTCAGGTAGCAGATGGACCAATAACTTTAACTTCTGTGATGAAAAATGGCAAAGAGTCGAGCGATAACAGCAAGTACGAGTATGCTTCACGCACAGCATTTAACCAACTTTGGAGCGCCTATTTTTCAAGTAAGTTTAACGACTATTCAGATGACGAGATGGCCGTTGAGGTAAGTTTGGAAGACCTTTGGCTCAGGCAACAATCGAATACTTCTGTTGGGGAAACCTTATTTACAGGCAACTCAAAATACAATGTAGAAGCTGTAGCAATAGTTTATTTTTCAGTAAACTATAAAGGAAAAAACTACGAAAAAGAGTTTGAAGTTGTTGCTTCAGATTATAACGAAACCCAAGAAATGAAATCGGGAGACAGTTATTATACCACTAGTCAAAAAAATCCAACACAACAAAAATCAAAATTATTAGAAAGCTGTTTGAACAAATCTATTATTCAATTTGAAAACTTTGTATCATCGGTAATACTGAGTAATTAACCATTCTATTTACAACTCAAGCAAACGATTAACACCAATCCTTGATTAGACTTCTCTATTTTCAACCCTGAAATTCCTTTTCAGGGTTTTTTTGTAGGCAGGGTTTGGGGGCTGAAAAAACTTAAGAAGTTAATAAAAGCTTAGTTTTGTCAGTACTCAACAAAAACCTATCAATTTGTATCGCTCTTTTGTTCTTAAAAGTCATAAAATAAGTTCTTTTGTGATTTGCTTAGGCTTGTTACAGAAAGTTTCTCTTGATGAAATGACTTAAACCTCTTCAACTTTAATGATTTTTATACAGAGGTTTTGAAAGATTAATGTACATTATTTAATCATTTAATGTACATAATTCATATAAATAATGTACATTAGTTGTTGAAAAGTACTTGATGAATTAAACAAAAGTTCAGCTAAAACTAAAGAAAAGCTATGCATCAAAAGATAAAATGTACCATATCAAAACGCGGAAAAGGCGTAAGAGCAGACAATTCAGCTAATTACCACCTAAAAGCTGTTAGTCGAAGTACGGTAAGTTTAGACGAGTTAGCCCGACGAATTAGCAACAAGTGCACTTTAAGCACTTCCGATATTATTGGTTGTTTAAATGCGCTAAACGAAGAAGTTTTATTTCAGCTTCAAGACGGCAACAAAGTAGATTTAGGTTGGATGGGCAGCCTAAAAATCGGTTTGCAAACACACGCCCACACCTCGCCAGAAGATTGTGCAATAAGCGACATTAAAAAAGTAAAAATAAATTACCGCCCCAACAAAGAAATGAATCGCCACCTCAACAACCTATCCGAATTTAGCATCGACCCAGCCGCAAAGCTGAGGTATCGGGAGTAGGTGATTGGTTGGTGTTGGTGTTGGAAATTGGTTGGTGGTTGTGTACGCTAAAATCCAGCAGATTGTAATGTTCATAAATAAAATTATTGAAGGATGTTTTTAATAAAAATACCCTTGATGTGGACATGGCTTTGGTTTTTTGTTTTTCCATTTCCAATGGTCGGGGTTTTGTACTAAATTAGGATAAACAGCATTTTCTTCATTTTGATTATAATAAATAAAGATACCTTCATCCCTTGTTTTTTTACCATTCATTTCTGCTACCAATTCAAAGAAATCTTTACCACCAAAAATAGCATAACCTTCATACCACATCTCTCTCCACATATTTCCTTTGTTATCTATCAGGTAAACCATAAATACTGACCTGCGTGAATAAAAATTTGGTATACTCATATTTGTGTCATTTGTTAGAAAGCTTGAAAATCCCATTTCCTTCATTTTTTAGATAATAATTAGACTTAAGTTCAACAAGATCTTTATCTTGCATATATGATTTGAGATTTATATCTCACAACAAATATATCAATTATGATATTAAAAAACAATAAATTATATCAAAAATGATAGATTTTTTCAGCCGGCTTGATAAGTACATGGAATTCAAAGGATTAAATGATAATAGCTTGTCTAAAGAAACTGGAATTTCTAACGGTTTAATTGGGAAAGCAAGAAATAGAGGTTCACTTTCAGGCAAAAATATATCAAAATTGATAAATACATATCAAGATTTATCTGCCGATTGGTTATTTAGAGGAGAAGGAAAAATGCTTCGAAAGCACCAAAATAGTCAAAATTTAGAAAAGGATGACAGGGATTATATTATTGATTTACAAAAAAAAACTATTGAAGTACTAGAGGATAAAGTTAGATTTTTAGAGAAAAGATTAGATCAATAACCGTGTTTAAAAACTTATTGTGTCATGTCAAAAATAAAATTAAAAAAAGCTGAGACAATTATTAATGAAATAATTGATCAGTATGCATATAAAGGAGATACAAATCGTCCTTGGATTATTGGATTTAGCGGTGGTAAAGATTCTACTGTTTTACTAACTTTAGTATGGATTGCTTTAAAACGCTTTAGAGAACAAGCACCTATGCCTTTTCAATTAAAACGTCCAGTTTATGTAGTTTGTAATGATACGATGGTTGAAAACCCTATCATTTCAAATTATGTAGATGATGTATTGTCTAAAATTGATAAAGAAGCCAGAGAACAGGGTTTACCAATTTTTGTCCAAAAAACTACGCCTAAACTTGAAGAATCTTTCTGGATCAATGTATTAGGAAAAGGTTATCCTGTGCCAAATAATACTTTTAGATGGTGTACAGACCGTTTAAAGATTAAACCAACTTCTAATTTCTTATTAGAGCAGATTGATAAAATGGGGGAAGCTATTGTTTTACTCGGAACACGATATGAAGAAAGTACTACTCGTGAGCGTTCTATGAAAAAGCACGAAGTAGAAGGAAGCCGTTTATCAAAACATGGCACAACTCCAAACACTTATGTTTACGCACCTATTAAAGACCTAATGCTTGAAGAAGTTTGGTATATCATAAATGCTGTACCTTCTCCTTGGGGATTTGATAACTCTATTTTATTTCAAATTTATGCAGATGCTAGTGCTGACGATTACGAATGCCCGACTGTAGTCACTAATAAAAAACATTCATCTTGTGGACAATCTCGATTTGGATGCTGGACTTGTACCGTTGTTAAACAGGATAAGTCAATGTCAGCTTTAATTGAAAACGGACAAGAATGGATGGCACCACTTTTAAAGTTTAGAAACAATCTTGTAGAAAATAGAAATATAGGTAAAAACAGAATGCCTAAAAGAAGAAATGGAGCTGATGCAATTGATGAGGATGGTCGAAATTACGGACCATACACACCAAAATATAGAGCTAATACTTTGAAAGAATTATTAGAAACTCAAAAAGAAGTACAAAAAGATAGGCCGCATATTACACTAATCAATAACCAAGAATTGATTGCTATACAAGTAATTTGGAACAGGGATATGATTTTTGAACATAGCGTTAGTGAAATTTACAAAGAAGTTTACGGTAAAGGAATAAGTACCAATAACATCAAATCTTTAGATGATACTGAGCGCAGAATTTTAAAAGAAACCTGTGAAGATGATGCTAATTACTATCACTTAATTGACAATTTAATTTCATTACAAGAATCCAAAACTTTGATGCTTTCTAAATATGGATTACACAATGATGTGGAACGTAGAATTGAGGAGTTTGTAAATAAAAGTTTATAATGCGAATTGACCAGATTGAAATAAAAAACTTTAGAATTTACAAAGGGAGCAATCTCATTGATTTCAAGAAGAAAAAGAATTCAAACATTTACTTGATTGCAGGTAAAAATGGCTTTGGTAAAACCAGTTTTTTGACTTCCTTAGTATGGGTCTTTTACGGTAAGCTAATCGCTCAGGTTGAGGATAAATACCGCAAAGACATCAAAAAAGCAGGTGGCTATCAAGATTACCTAGATACGCAGTTTAATAATGAAATAAAGCTAAGTTCGGCGCCTAAAATAATGGAAGTAAATGTCACTCTTAGTGATGTACTCATTCCATCTGTTCCCTGCAAAAAAGTTGAAATAAAAAGAGTTTATAATTTTGAAACTAAGGAAGAAAGCCTACAATTGCTTATAGACGGAAGCGAAAATGAATTAACCAAAGATGTAGGTTATGAAGTGTTTATCAACGATTTTCTTTTACCTAGGGAAATTGCCAAGTTTTTCTTTTTCGATGCTGAAAAAATAGTCTCCTTAGCTGAAGCCAAATCAAAAGCTGAATTAAGAAGCTTGAGTCGTGCCTATTCTGAAGTCCTAGGAATAAAAAAATATGAAGAGCTTAGAAAAAATCTAGAAACTTTACTTTCAAACCTTAGACGCCGAGGAGTATCTGAACAAGAAAAGGGCAAATTGAAAGACTTGATTGCAAAAGATGAAGAGCTTATTAAACTCATAGATTACAACCAGCATCAACAAGACGAATTAGATTTTAAAGAAGCAAATCTAAAAACAAAATCTGATGAGTTACAAGAAAAATTAATAAGAGAAGGAAACTCTATTACTTTAGAAGAACTAAAAGCCTTAAAAATTGAACGTGACGAAATTAAAAAGGCTATTGATGACACAAAACAAAAATTGAAAAAACATTATGAACTTTTACCTTTTTTAATTGCAAGAGAACAAGTTGAACAACTTAAACAACAGTTAGATAAAGAAAGTAAAGTTCAAAATCATCACTTTAGTTTAAATGTCTATCAGAATAAATTGCAAAATTTTAGTGAGCAACTAAGAAAAGATTTAGGCGAAATTGTTCAAGACAAAGACTTAAAACAAAAGCTAGAAGACTTGACCAAAAAAGCTTACGAAAACGAATTTAAGAAAGAGCAAAAAGTAAATGCAAAAGACCAATCTAAAGTTTTACTCGATTTTACAGAAGAAGAACATCGGGAGTTTTTAGCTTTATATAAACATTTGCAAACCAGTTTTAAATCTCAAATTGAACAACTTGTTCAAGAAGAAAAAAATAACCGAATTAACTACAGTCGTGTTAGCCGAAAGATTAAACAAGGTGAAGCTAGAAAAGACAATCATTTAGCTAAAAAGCTACGAGAAGAAAAAATAAAAATAGATGAAGAACTAGAACAACTGAAAGAAAGTAAGCGTCAATTAGTTGAAGAATTTGGAAGTCTAAACGCCCAACATATCTCACATAAAAAAGTATTGTCTGAATTTGAAAAGAATTTTAATTTAATTGAGCAAGATCTCAAGAAATTCCAAGTAACTGAAAAATTACTCGATAAGATTAAAACAGTTATTTCACGAGTTAAAGAGGAAAAAAAGTTTGCCCTACAAAAGACTATTGTCTTAGGTTTAAAACGATTAATGCACAAAGACAACTTTGTGAAAGATGTACAAGTAAACATCCGAGAAGATGTGATGGATATTGATTTAATTGGTGAAAACAACAACATAATTGATAAAGATAATTTATCCAAAGGTGAGCAACAGTTGTACGCTACAGCTCTTTTAAAAGCTTTGGTAGATGAATCTGGTATTGAGTTTCCAGTCTTTATCGATAGCCCATTACAGAAATTTGACAAAGACCACTCTAGAAATATCATAGAAGAGTTTTACCCTAATATTTCCAATCAAGTGGTATTATTCCCACTGCTTGAAAAAGAATTGACCGAAAAGGAATATGACTTGATGAAACCTAATCTAAGCCAAGTGTATATGATTAGGCATTCTGAAACTGACTCAGCATTCCATCAATATAAATTGAACCAATTATTTAAAGCTTTTAAAGAAGAAGACCATGTTTACACACGTTAGAACTAGTAAAGCTAATAAAGAAGTCGTCTCTCAGCTTACCCGAAAATTAAACTTGGGCGCAGAAAACGTTATTGCTCGCATTGCTTTGGCTTACTCTTTAAAAACCAATAAAAAGTTAGATTTAAAAGACATACAGGATTCTGGCGGTAAAGAATATTCTCGCAAAGTACTATTTGGTAATTATGACAAATATTATTTAGCTTTAGTGGCACAACATTATCAACTGCATATTAGTAACCAAGATTTGGGGAAATATGTGAAGTTGCATTTGGACGATGGATTGGGTTTATTAAATGGTAAAGATCATTTAAAAAATACGCTTAACCTTTTTACTTAAAACAGTTATGGAAGAAAATAAATTTAGAAATATAAATTATTCTAAGATAAAACTAGATCCTGAAAACCCGAGACTACCTGGCTCATTTAGAAAAGGTAATAAAAAAGAAAAAGATCTAATTAACTGGATGTTATTAGAGGCTGCTACAATTGAACTTATGTACGCAATCGGACAAAATGGTTACTTTATTGGAGAACAACTATTAGTTGTTGAAGATGAAACTGACTCGGGTAAATTTATTGTAATAGAAGGTAACAGGCGTTTAACAGCTGTTAAGTTATTAAATAAACCTGAACTCGCTGACGTCAAAAAATCAGCCATTAGTGAAGTATTAGAAAATACAAATGAAAGACCACAGGAAATACCTTGTTTGATTTTTAAAGAAAAAGATGAAATTTTAAAATATCTTGGTTTTAGGCACATTACTGGTATAAAATCTTGGAAACTCTTACAAAAAGCAAGTTACCTTTATGATGTTAATAAAGATGAATTTGATGACAATAATTTTATATCAAAATGTAGGGATATAGCTAAGAATATTGGGAGTTCATCAAATTATGTACGAAGACTTATTACTGCTTATAAAATATATAAAAGGATAGAAGATGAAGGTTTTTATTCAATCTCAGGGCTAAATGACAGTGATTTCCACCTAAATTATCTTGTTGATTCTTTAAATAAACAAAACATAAAAAATCATATAGGTGTAAATATAAACTCTAATAAGCCACTTCAAAATCTTAAAGATGAAAATTTGAGAGAATTAATTTTTTGGTGGTTTAAAAAAGATGAAGGTGTACCGAGAATAATTGGAGATAGTAAAGGCTTAAAAAAATTAGATATTGTATTAGGCGATAAAGAGGCTACAGATGCATTTAGGAATGGAAAAAGTATAGATGATGCAATAGAGCTTACACAAGATATTGATTCTATATTCAGAACAGAAATAATAAAATCAATTGAAAGGCTAGAAAACGCTGACAAATTAGTTCATAAAGTAGATCGTTTTTATTCTACTCTTTATGAAGACCTTAAGATGATTAGAAAAATTGCTCTGAAAATTAAAGAATATAAAGATCAAATTGAAGGGAATAAAGATGAGTTTTGAAAGTAAAATAAAGAATTCTTATTCAAATTATAAAAATATTGATAATCCAGGTTACAAAAAGTACGATTTAACATCATATGTGGATTTCTTAGAATTAATGTCATTATTTTCTAATTCTGATGGTGTTACAAGAGGAGATTTAGAAGATAGATTATTCGGCACTGATGATTATGATAAAGCAGAGCTTAGAGATAGGGACGAGATTTTTATAAATAGTGTTTTTGAAAAAGCTTCTCAAAGAGTTGCATTATATTCAAATGATTATCCCTTTTATATTGAAGAAAATCAATCTGAAATATTGAAATTAAAGAGTAGTTTAAGTGATACTGCAAAATTATATCTTCTCCTTCTTGTCTGCTCTAACTTAAATATTTTCAGTTCATTTCAAGATGTCCTTACTAAAGAATTTGAGAAAATTTCGGCAATAGCTTTGAAAAGCTTTTTACCTAAGAATTCAAATGTAAAAGAATTTGGGGAAAATTCTGAATATAAAGGTTTAGGTAATACTAAATTAAAAATAAAAAAACTTGCCTATGATGCTGGTTTGGATATAAATGAGGAAGAAATAGAAGAGATAAGTCCTTATAATTCCAAGGAAAAAGGTTGTGATATTTTTTCCTGGATAAATTTTAGCGATAAAAATAAAAACAAGTTGATATTTATTTCCCAATGTACTTGCCAGAAAAAATTCGAATCAAAGTTTTCTGAAGTTAATAGATTTGCTGAATATTTTTATTTCTATAAAATCAACCCAATATTTTTATTTTTCATACCATATAGCTATGTAAATCATGAGGCTAAATTTGAGAATTCAGACAAGTTTATAAAGGAGTTTTTATACTTTGAAAGATTTAGAATTTTATCTAACTGTAAAAAAATAATTTTCAGTGAATTAGAAAATTCAAAATTAGTTGATGAACTTATAAAGTATCAAGAAAGCTATATTGATTGATTTTTAGTCATTCATTCATCAAATCCAGAAACAAATAACTTGAATTCATCAAATTATCATTTTCCCTTTCTTTTTGAAGATATTGTAAGCCAGATTTTGCAGTGTCTAGATATTTTCATTATAATTAATCTAGTCTATTTGTAATCTCTTCATAAAAGTCATCTATATTATTCAAATACGTTTTTGAATTTAAGTCATTACCTTCTCTTATTTCTAAAATATACTTTGCGCCACCTTCTGCATAACAAGAAATAATGTTAAGTAACTCTCTTATAGAACTGTTTTTGCTGAAATCTTCTTCAATGTTATTGATTTCAAATTCATTTAGTTCAACCATAATCATAACGTCAGCAACAACATCAGCACCATCTCTCTTGATAGTTCCTAAAG
>JBNJHC010000030.1:0-17768 GCA_051748125.1 Bacteroidota bacterium | reverse complement strand
GTTTTTTGCATCTTCTTTCTGTTGGTCGATAATTTGTTTCGCCAAATCGTTTACAGCTCCTTTTAAGTTCATGTTTACTTTCGGGTTCTTAAAAGTTCCACTCAATTGAACAGGCAAATCAATTTCCATATTATTAAAGTTCTGCTTGCTCAAATTTGCTAATTGATTACCAATCTCATTTCCTAAATATTTAGCTGGAATTTTAAGGTCTAAATTGTAATCCATCGAGCTGTCGAGTCGGTGCTTACCAGTTACGTTTACGTCGATATCATCAAGTGAAAACTTAAAGGGTTTTACAGCTATTTCACCATTATCAAATGTTGCTTGAGTTTGAATTTTTTTAAGGTTGAATTTTTTAAAATCAACAAAATTTAATTCATTATTTAGGTTATTGATTAATGGTGTTTTTTCAGGATTTACTTTCGCTTGATTGATGTTTGCTAAAACGCCACCACTTAAAGTTTCATAAACAGGTGTCAAGCTCGAAGTTAAATCGCCTTTTAAATCAAAATTTGTACTAAATCTACCTGTGAGTGCAGCAGCAATAGGGGCGATGTTTTTTGCCAAATCCATTTGATTAAAAGTTTGGACAATATCGATATCGTTCAAACCTAATTTCATATCAAAAGTCGGTTTGTTGTTTTTGGTAGAAACCATTCCGTTTAGCGTTATGCTACCATCAAAAATACGTGCGGAAACTTCTTCTAAACTTGCCGTTTCGTTTCTTATAGCTAAGCTTCCTGTTGCGTTAGTAAGTTTTAGGTTGTCGTAGAGAACTTCATTTGCGTTAAAGTCTAACACTATATCTAAGAAGCTAGGGATTTTGATACTTTCCTTGGTTGCAGCAGTAGTCTTTTTAGCCGATTTTTGTTTTTCTTCTGTAGCCGATTCTTCCATAAAATCTGAAACAGCAAAATAATTGGAAGAAGCTTTAAATCTACCTTTTAGAGCTTGGTCTGATAACATAAAACCCATTAAATTATTGATTTTGCCTGTTGCATTCAAATCAGATTTTCCTGTTTTCATCGCAAATTTTTTCAACTGAATGTTGTTGGTGTCAAAATTGACGATGGCACTTGAAATATCGAATGGATTGACGAGTTCTTCATCTTCATAATGAAAATCCTTCAACTCAAGTTTTCCTTTGCTTCTAATGTTTTGGTAGCGTTCTTTTTCAATACTTTCCATATCAAATTTGGTAGAGATGTCTGCCATAAGAATTCCATTCAAATCCATATCCAAATCCATAGGATAGGCTTGGTTTAAATTGCTTAAATTTAAGACTCCTTTTGCTTCCAAATCAATTAGCATATTGCCCATTAAATCATCTAGCTTAAGGTTTCCAGCAAATTTATCTTGATCAATCTGAAACCGAATATCGTTCATTTCAACAAAAGTGTCTTCAATAATTCCTGTTTCGTTTTTAATTTTGATATCCATAAAAATATTTTCTACCGTTTTTGGTAAATCTGGATAACTAAAAGAAGCATTTTCACTAATGAGTAAGATATCTAATTTAGGAATACTTTTGTCATCAATAATTCCGTTTACTTTTCCATCTACATTAAAGTTCCCACTGGTCTTTACACCATCTAAATTTTTGGCATATTCTTCAGGAATTAGGGCCAAAAAGTTTTTAAAATCTGAAGTTGGGGTGGTGAAGCTTAAATCTACTTCTTGGTTGTTTTCATTCATTTGATAAAAACCATCAAAATTCAACACTAATTGATTTATAATAGCTTCGTTTTCAAGAAATGTAAACTTCATTTTATCTAAGTCCATTTCCAAATCGGCATCTAACTGAAAATAATTTTCGTTTAAGTAATTAGTGCCTTCGTAATCAAAAGTAACTTTGGTATCGGTATGTGTGTTTAGCGTAGAAATCATTTCTGCAAAATTGCCATCTCCGCTGTGGTTAAGCTCTGCTAGTTTGAGCTGAACTTGCATTTCGTCATCGAGGTAATTGATGCGAGAATTGTTGATTTCGTAGTGACTTAAATTCAATTTAAAATCGTCATCACCTTCAACTTCTGAAGTTTCTTCGGCTTCGCTTTCTAAAGCAATATCATAATTAGCATTTCCATTTTTATCTACTTTTACATTGATTAATGCATCGTCGATAATAATTTTATCAATACTATAGCCTTCGTCTTTAAAAAATTGCATAATTCCTAAACTAACCGAAAAATTTTCGGCATACACCAAAGTGTCACCTTCAAATGGCGCTTTGTTGATAACGCTCAATTCTTTTAAGGAAAGCGATGCGTCAGGGAAACTGCGTATAAAACTCAGGTCTAAATCACTCCAAGCCACATTAGCATTTAAGTTTTCATTGATTTTTTTGTTGACCGTTTTTTCAATCGTTCCTTTGAATAAAAAGGGTGCGATTAAAAGAAAAAGAAACAGTACAACGAATACAATTCCAATAATTTTGAGTGCTTTTTTCATAGTGTTGAATTTTATGTCTACAAATATATTAAGATTTTGAATAGGCTACGTTAATTTTTGTTTAAGGTCACGTTTTTCTTAAAAAGAAATCTGCTGTAGTTACATTAATTTAATGCTTCTAAAATAAACGAATTTTATTTTGGGATGATTACTTTTGCACAAACTTTTTTAGCTATGTATCGACAGCTTATTCGCCCTATTTTATTTCAATTTGATCCAGAAAGCGTGCATCATTTCACCTTTAAAGCTTTACGATTTTTGATGAAAATTCCAGGGGTGAAATCAATTACAAAAGCGATTTATCAGGTTGAGGATAAAAAATTAGAGCGAGAAGTTTTTGGGCTAAAATTTAAGAATCCTGTAGGTTTGGCTGCTGGTTTTGATAAAGATGCCAAGCTTTATAAGGAGTTGTCTGCTTTTGGTTTTGGATTTATTGAAGTTGGTACAGTTACACCAAAACCACAAGATGGAAACCCTAGAACAAGATTATTTCGATTAAAAGAAGACCAAGGTATCATCAACCGAATGGGATTCAATAATGAAGGTGTCGAAAAAACGCTAGCTCGATTACGGGAAAACACAGATGTATTAATCGGTGGGAATATTGGTAAAAATAAAATTACACCCAACGAAAATGCAGAAGATGATTATGTCTATTGTTTCGAAAAACTTTTCCCAGTAGTTGATTATTTTGTGGTAAATGTAAGTTCGCCAAACACACCAAATTTGCGTGCTTTGCAGGATAAAGAACCATTAACGGCCTTGTTGCTAAAATTGCAAAAACTCAATCAGTTAAAGGAAAAACCAAAGCCGATTTTATTAAAAATTGCACCGGACTTAACAGAAAGTCAATTATTGGATATTATTGAAATTGTTCAAAACTCAAAAATAGCCGGCGTTATTGCTACCAATACTACAATTGCTAGAGATGGATTGGTTTCTGAAAACCAAAAAGAACAAGGCGGATTAAGCGGCAAACCTTTAGAAAAAAAAGCTACCGAAGTTATTCGATTTTTGCATAATAAAAGCAATGCTTCTTTCCCGATTATTGGAGTGGGAGGGATTTTTACTGCTGAAGATGCCTTGGAAAAACTTCGTGCTGGCGCAAGTTTGGTTCAAGTTTATAGCGGATTTATTTATCAAGGACCAAAACTAATTCAACAAATTAATCAAGCTATTTTGAAACAAAACGATGCCTAGTGAGTTATTTTCTTTTTTGATAGCGTCGATGTTATTAACAATTTCGCCTGGACCAGACATTATTTACGTTATGGTTCAAAGTATATCAACGAGCAAACGTCAAGGACTAGTGGTAGCTTTGGGTTTAGTAAGCGGAATTTTAATTCACACCACATTAGTAGCTTTTGGCGTTTCGGTTATTTTAAAAGAGAATGAACATATTTTATGGGGAATCAAGGTTTTAGGAGCAATATATTTGTTGTTTTTGGCTTATAAAACAGCGACTACTAACACTGAAATTTTACTAGCTAATGGACAAAAATCCAGTCGGTTTTACCAGCTTTTTGTACGCGGTTTTTTGATGAATGTTCTCAACCCTAAAGTGAGTTTATTCTTTTTGGCATTATTACCAGGATTTATATGGAATCCAACAGAAAATTTGATGACTCAATTTTATAGCTTAGGACTGATATTTATGGCACAAGCTTTTTTGATTTTTGCTTTGGTAGCGGTTTTTTCTGATCAATTATCGAAATTAATTCTACAAAAAAATTATTCTAAAGTGATTTTTAAATGGTTGCAAGTTATTGTTTTTGTTGGGATTAGTGTATTCATTTTATGGTGAAACTAGTTGACTTTACTAGCTTTTTTTAACCTGATAAAATTGTATATTTGGGCTATGGATAAAGTGAAATTAATAGAATGTCCGAGAGATGCTATGCAGGGTATAAAACCTTTTATACCAACGGATAAGAAAATAAGCTATATACAATCATTACTAAATTGTGGATTTGATACCATAGATTTTGGCAGTTTTGTATCGCCAAAAGCGATTCCGCAAATGAAAGATACCGCGGAGGTGTTGAACAAGTTGGATTTGTCGACTACTTCTAGCAAACTCCTAGCCATTGTTGCTAATTTACGCGGTGCTAAAGATGCGTGTCAATTTGATGAGATTGAATATTTAGGATATCCGTTTTCAATTTCAGAAAACTTCCAGATGAGAAATACGCATAAAAGTATATCCGAATCTGTTGAAGTGCTAAAAAGTATTTTAGAAATAGCAAATCAACATAACAAATCTGTAGTTGCATATTTATCGATGGGCTTTGGAAATCCCTACGGCGATCCTTGGAATGTCGATATAGTAGGCGAGTGGACAGAAAAGTTAGCCGCAATGGGAGTTGAAATTTTATCGCTTTCCGATACTATAGGAAGTTCAGATAAAGAAACAATTGAATATTTATTTTCTAATTTGATTCCGAAATATCCCGAAGTAGAATTTGGCGCTCATTTGCACACAACTCCACATCAATGGCACGAAAAAGTTGCAGCAGCTTATGAGTCTGGTTGTCGCCGTTTTGATGGAGCTATTCAAGGATTTGGTGGTTGTCCGATGGCAAAAGATGAACTAACGGGAAACATGCCAACCGAAAAAATGCTTTCGTATTTGAATAGCCAACATATAGAAAATGGTATAAAAATGGGAAGTTTTGAAGCGGCGTTTAATCAAGCTAGTCAACTTTTTGGGGAATATCATTAATTCATTTCATAACAGCTTTCAAATTCATTACAGATGAATATTTTTTTTATTGTTATCGGTTTTGCTTTACTGGTTATTGGGGGTGAGTTTTTAGTAAGAGCAGCCGTTGGTTTGTCTTTTAAATTGCAATTGTCAAAAATGGTAATTGGCTTGACAGTAGTATCGTTTGCAACTTCGGCACCAGAACTTTTGGTCAGTTTAAATGCCGCTTTAAAAGGTGCTTCAGACATTGCCACAGGAAATGTAATCGGCTCTAATATTGCCAACATAGGATTGGTTTTAGGAATAACAGCTTTAATCATGCCAATGAATGTGGATCGTGATTTTTTTCGGTTGAACTGGCCTGTGATGATGATTTTTTCAGGACTTTTTTATTGGTTTTTGTACTCATCAAGTGTAATAGACCGAACTGAGGGAATTATTCTTGTTGTGCTACTTGTTATTTATCTTATTATTTTAATTCGAAGAGCTCACGGAGCGAAAGTACATGTTCCAATAGAAGAAATAGATGAATCGCTTAAAAAATCTAGTTATTTTAAAATAATAATTTGGTTGCTTATCGGTGGAACTGCATTGTATTTTGGTTCTGAATTTTTGGTTGATGGTTCCGTAAAAATAGCCGAAAAATATGGTGTTTCTGAACGAGTAATTTCAGTAACAATGATAGCTTTTGGTACGAGCGTGCCAGAATTAGCAGCTTCGGTTATTTCTGCTATAAAAGGAGAAAAAGCAATGTCGCTCGGGAATTTAATCGGATCTAATATTTTTAATATTGCATCGGTAATTGGGTTAACAGCAATTGTTCAAGATATTGAACTTCAATCTAGTGCTGTCCTAACCAACGATATGGTTTGGATGATTGCCATTGCTGCATTTTTAGTTCCGCTAGCTTTGTTTCCTAGAAAAATGGAAATCAGTCGCTATAAAGGCTTATTGCTTTTTATCGTTTATGGTGTTTTCCTTTTCTTTTTAATATAAAAACGATCCGTTTGAATATAAAAAAATCTGTTCTAACGATTTAGAACAGATTTTGATAATTTTCTGGTTTGTTGCTAAAAACTAATTTTGTTTTTTGTAAGCAACGACTTTAATTTCGATTAACAAATGCGGGTGCGGCAATTGGTGAACAGCTACAGTTGTTCGAGTTGGACCAGTTTCATAATCAAAAAATTGAGCGTAAGTTTCATTATAGCCGCCAAAATCATTCATATTGACTAAGAACGAAGTTACATCTACCACATCTTTTAAACTTGCGCCTTCTTCTTTTAAAATATCGTTAATATTGTTTAAAACAGCTGCGGTTTGTTTTTTAATATCAAGATTAGTTGTGCCCATTTCATCTACTTCTACGCCTTCAAACGTGTTGTCGGGTCTTCTAGAACTCGTTCCAGAAACATAAATAAAATCACCTACTCGTTTTACGTGAGGGAATTTGCCTCTTGGTTTTGCTTTTCCTTGTATTACTTTACCTTTCATAATCGTGTTTTTTTAATTCCAATTTTGATCAAAATCAATATCATCTAGATTTTCAAAATCGATATTATCTTCATCAAATTCGCTACCAAAATCATCTTTAAAATCGTCTAATTCTTCTGCTTCGAATTTTTTTTCAGGTGGACTATCGGGAAGTTGACCTTGTGAAAACATCAAATTAGGATAGTCTTTATCGCTTTCAGATTCAGCAATATCAGCTAGTTCAACGTAAAACGTCCACATACTGAAAAAGTCGTACACATAAATCAACTTGGTGTTTTCTTTAGAAACAACACTATTTAGTTGAGTTTCTCTCATTGTTTTTACTTTTCGACTGCCTTCGCTCATATCAAAAAGCACGATTTCTTCACCTTGCGACCAGTCATCATCACTTAAATAAAATGAAGCCATTTCGCTACCATCAAAACCAAAAGATTGAGTAATGACGTTGTGAAAATCTTCTAGATTACAATCTTCTTTGACTTCAATGTCGCGGAAAACGTCATCTAAGCTGTCTAAAATTATTCTGAATTTATAAATCATAGTTATGTTCTTTTTATTTCAGGTTGCTTTTTAGCAGTTTTTTTTGCTAATAAAAGCAGGTAGGTTTGTGTTCCAAATAGTAAGCTAGCAAATACTAAATGTGCAGCTTGACTTCCAAATGGAAATTCAAAATAGTACATAGCAATACCCGAAATTATTTCAATTAAAATTAAAAATAGTAAGGTGTCTGTCCAAGAAAAACCTAATTTTTTCTTTTTGTTAATCCACCAAATCAATACATTTACGATGACCACAAGGAAAGAAAAAGAACGATGAATGTAAAACATTATTCCAGGTTCTTCTATCCATTTAATTTTTCCTTGACTGCCAAATTCTCGCATAAAATCATCTACAGCTTGCCGAACTTGTGTCCCTAAAGCAACTTGAATTAGCGATAAAATTAGTCCTATGACTAACAAATTGGTAAATATTTTGGAACTTTTTTTATCAGATTGAGTTTTAGCTGTTTCACTTAATAAATAAATCAGCAAAGCAACAATAACCAAAGCCACAATCATATGAATTGTAATTCGTATCGGTAATAGTTCTGAGTAAACAACTGTTGCACCCAACCAAGCTTGAAACATTAATAGCGCAAGTGTAAAAAGCGATACTAAGGTAAGTCGTTTTTTATGATTCCACATCCTAAAAGAAAGTATTGCCATAATAAGAACAGCAACTCCAGAAAGTGCGCCAAATAAGCGGTTGATGTATTCTACCCAAGTATGCGATGGATTAAATTTTGCGTAGGAATGCTTGGTGTAAGCTTCCCAATTTTTATTATTGAATTCTTCTCCAGCTACAAAATCTTCTTTAGCGGCTTTCAAACTTTCATCAACAATAATGATTTGTCCTTCAAAATAATGTTGATTAGGATGCCATTTGATTTCTTCTACATCGGTTGGCGGAATGTAATATCCAAAACATTTAGGCCAATCCGGGCAGCCCATTCCGCTTCCTGTCATTCGAACAACAGCGCCAGCTACAATGACTAGATAAACTATAATCAATGAGAATTTAATCGATTTTCTGTAGGCTTTCATTTTCTTAATTTAAGATACTTTTTCTAAACCTAATTCTGCAGCAATTTGAAACATATAAGCTCTAGCTGCTTCATATTCGTTTGGTATTTCACCTTCTAAAATAGCTTCTTTTATTTGATTTTTGATAATACCGATTTCTTTACACGGTTTAATGTCAAAGGTTTTCATGATGTCATCACCTGAAACTGGCGGTTGAAAATTCCTGATATGATCTCGTTCTTCAACTTCTTTTATTTTCTTTCTTACGCGCTTAAAATTGTTGTGGTATTTTTTAAAACGAGCTGGGTTTTTGGTAGTTATATCGGCTTCGCATAGCGTCATTAAATCTTCGATATAATCTCCAGCATCAAAAATTAATCGCCGCACGGCAGAGTCGGTTACTTCATCGTCTACAATTGAAATAGGCCTTGAACTTAGTAAAACTAATTTTTGAACATATTTCATTTTATCGTTTAGCGGAAGTCGTAAGCGTTTAAATAGTTTGTACACCATTTTTGCACCTACAAATTCGTGACCGTGAAATGTCCAACCTGCTTTTTTGGTGAATTTTTTGGTCGGCGCCTTACCGATATCGTGCAATAATGCCGCCCAACGCAGCCATAAATTATCGGTATTTTCTGAAATGTTATCGAGGACTTCCAGCGTATGCCAAAAATTATCTTTGTGCCGCTGGCCGTCAACTTCATCAATTCCTTTAAGCGCAATTAATTCAGGTAGAATAAGATAAAGTAAATTGGTTTTATTCAATAATTTGAAGCCAACAGAAGGTTTTTCGGCGAGCATAATTTTATTCAGCTCAGTAACAATTCGTTCTTTTGAAACAATCTTCAACCGGCGCGAATTTTTCTTAATCGCTTCTAGATGAGGCGTAAAAATTTTAAATTCTAATTGCGTTGCAAACCGAATGGCGCGCATGATTCTTAAAGGATCATCAGAAAAAGTAATAGCAGGATCTAAAGGTGTTCTAATCAACTCTTGTTTTAAGTCGCTAAGTCCATCAAAAGGATCGAGTAACTTACCAAAATTAGCTTGATTGAGTTGTAAAGCTAAAGCGTTGATGGTAAAATCTCTTCGGTTTTGATCATCTTCGAGTGTACCTTGGTCTACAGCTGGATTTCTAGAATCTTCTGAATAAGATTCTTTGCGAGCACCTACAAATTCAATTTCTAAGTCGTAGGCTCTTAGCATTGCCGTTCCATAGGTTTTAAAGACTTGAACTTTAGGTTTGTGCGGAAGTAAATCGGCTACTTTTTGAGCGAGTTCAATTCCGTTCCCTACGGCTACAACGTCAATATCAATAGGGGCGTTTCGATTTAGAAAAAAATCTCGAACAAAACCGCCAATTACATAAGCGTCTGTATTGAGTTGATCTGCTGCTTTAGAGATGTAGCTAAAAATCTGATGCGTTAAGGCTTCTTTATAGTTTTCTTTGGGCATTGTTACTTTCTAATGACTTCAACTTTTCCGTCTAGACCAAGCTTAATAATGGTAGATGGTCGACTGCTTTTTACTGATTTTTGCAAATTTACAACATAGTCAACTCCCTTTAAAATTTCGGAACTAATTTGCTTAAAATGCGATGGAGTAGGGTGGTTGCTAATATTTGCTGAGGTAGAAACAATCGGTTTTTTGTATTTTCTAATCAGTTTGTTGGCAAACCCGTCTCTAACTACGCGTATTCCAAGCGTGTTATCGCTGGCTATAATATTTTCAGCAACCCGGATAGGGTCAGGATATACAATAGTAGTTGGCGTATTGCTGTATTTTAAAATGTCGTAAGCTTGTTCTGGAATTTCTTCTACATATTGCTGCAGCATTTTAAAGTCAGAAACCAAGGTTATTAACGATTTATCGTTTGCCCGTTTTTTTAGTTCAAAAACCTTATCAATTGCATCAGCGTTGGTAGCATCGCAACCTATTCCCCACACGGTATCGGTCGGATATAATATGATTCCGCCACGTTTTAATACCGAGATACATTCTTGTATTTCCTCTTGCATGAATTTATTTTCTGGCAAATTTACGCTTTTTAAAACGCTTATTTCAAAAAACTAAGTTTTTAGGTTAATGTTCTCTTTTGGCAGTTAGTTCAGCTATTTTGATGATAACTTCAGTAGCTTTTACCATATTTTCTAGCGGCACATATTCGTAGCGACCGTGAAAGTTATGTCCGCCAGCAAAAATATTAGGACACGGCAAACCTTTGTAACTTAGTTGTGCGCCATCTGTACCGCCGCGAATAGGTTTTATAATTGGCTTAACATCAACTTCTTTCATCGCTGCTTCAGCAATATCAATAATATGCATAACAGGTTCAATTTTTTCACGCATATTAAAATATTGGTCTTCAATTTTTAGTTGAATTGTTTCTGCGCCATATTTTTGATTGAGCTCATCGGCTATTTTTTGAAGGCATTTTTTGCGTTCTTCAAATTTTCCTTTATCGTGGTCTCTTATAATATACTGCATTTGTGTTTCATCTACTTCACCTTTTATTGAAGTTAAATGAAAAAAACCTTCTTTTTCTTCCGTTTTTTCAGGAGTTTCATCACTTGGTAACGACTGCATTAGTTCACCAGCAATGTAGAGACTATTTACCATTTTTCCTTTAGCGTAACCCGGATGAACAATTTTTCCTTTAATTGCTATTTCAGCGCCTGCTGCATTAAAATTTTCGTATTCTAATTCACCAATTTGGCTGCCATCCATTGTATAAGCCCATTCAGCTCCAAACTTTTCAACGTCAAAAAGATGGGCGCCACGACCAATTTCTTCATCGGGAGTAAAGCAAACTCGAATTTTTCCGTGTTCAATTTCAGGATGCTCGACTAAGTATTTCATTGCTGTCATAATTTCGGTTATGCCAGCTTTATCATCGGCTCCTAAAAGCGTTGTTCCGTCTGTTGTTATGATAGTTTGCCCTTTGTATTGCTTTAAATCTTCAAAATAAGAGGAAGAAAGCACGATGTTTTTTTCTTTATTGAGTACCAAATCGCCACCATCATAATTTTTATGAATTTGCGGATTGACATTGGTTCCCGTGAAATCTGGTGTGGTATCAAAATGAGCTACAAAACCAATGGTTGGAATATCTTTTTTTGTTGTTGAAGGAAGAGTTGCCATTACATAAGCGTGCTCGTCTATACTAACTTCTTGCATCCCGATTTCTTCGAGTTCATTTTTTAACAAGTTGGCCAAATCCCATTGTTTTTCTGTACTTGGTGTTTTTGAACTGCTAGCGTCACTTTGCGTATCAATTTTTACGTAAGTTAAAAAGCGATTTAGGATTTCGTTGGTATTTATCATATTTTTTTATTGTAGGATGTGTAATTCATTTTTAGCGACAAATTTTTCTAAAACTTTAAAGAAACTCATCAGTTCTTCGTCAGAATTATTACTGTTGATAGTTACTAAACGGATAAAATCTTGGCCTTTAAAATTTCCGTAGCCAACCATTATTTCACCTTTTTCATAAAGCAAGTTACAGAGTACTTTTGGATCTAAATTTTTATAATTAAAACAAACTGAAATTGAATTTTCGTAACTATACAATTCATAATCTGGATGATTGGAAATATAATCTCGGGCAATTTCAGCTAAATGAAATTGTTGATCTACCATATCTTCTAATCCTTTTGTTCCTATAGATTTCCATAGCGACCAAAATTTTAGGGCATCATTTTTTCTTCCGCATTGCAAAGATGTTTTTCCTAAGTTGAACTCATCGTCGTCTGTTTGATACAAATAATCTGCGTTGCAAGCAAACGAATGTACCAAATTCTGCTTGTCTTTAGTAATTATAATAGAACAACTCAATGGCGTTTTTAGCATTTTGTGCGCATTGAAACTAAAGGAATCAGCTTGCTTGACTCCTTTTAGTAAGTGTTTATACTTTTCACTGAAAATTACTGATCCACAATAAGCGCCATCAACGTGTAACCAAATTTGATGTTTTTTACAGATTTTATGCAGCTCATCAATAGGATCAAAAGCACCTAAAACGGTAGTTCCTGCAGTAGCATTAACAAAAAAAGGTCGGTTGCCATTTTCTATGTCTACTTGAATTTGTTTTTCCAATTCTTCAGGCAGCATTCGTCCTTTTTTATCTGTCTCAATACGACGAATTTGGTTGATGCCAATTCCGCCAAAAGTAGCGTTTTTAGTAATGGAGTAATGTGAAGTAGCCGAGGTGTAAATAATCATTTTTTCGCTTACACCTTCGTGTTTAATATTTCTATTGAAACGATCGCGAGCCATCAACATTCCCATAAAGTTGCTCATAGAACCACCTGGTGGAAAAGTTCCGCCTGCTTTTTGAACATCGTAACCAACAAGTTGACACACTTTATTGATAACCGCTTTTTCAATTCCGATTTGCGGGCCACCAACTTTATAAGTGTACATGCTTGTGTTCAGCATTACCGCTAACAATTCTCCTAGGGTAGCAACTTTATTTCTACCACCAAATAACTGATTGAAAAAAAGTTTTGTAGAAGTTCGAGGTGTGTGTAACACAACTTTATCTAGTATGTTTTCAAATTCCGCTTCGCTGATAGGTTTTTCATCCAAATAAAGCTTAAAATCTTCAAAAACACTAGCCGATGGCGTTGGTTTTACCACGGGGTTTTTTTCTTCTTCTTCGAGTAATTTTTGGGCTAAGGATCGAAATTTATCCAAGTATGCTTGCATAACGTCTTAAGTAAATTTATATTTACGAAAATAAAGTTTTATACTGTTTCAAGCTACTTTATTTTAATAAATCCTAAAAAAACATTTGTTTTGAAATCGATAACATCACTTCAAGAATTACTTCATACTTTACCCAAGTGCAGTGGCAATGATTTTGTTGAAATCGCTCGCAACATGCATATTCCCGTTGAAGAATTAATACCGTATGCAGAATTTTCTCCAGATACTTATACCAGAAATTGCATAGCAAGAACAGACGATTTTGAATTGCTGCTATTGTGTTGGGAAGAGCTTCAAGAAACTGATATTCATTGTCATAATGGCGAAGAATGTTGGGTTTATTTAGCTCAAGGAAAAATTCGTGAAAAGCGATTTGTTGAAAAACAAAAAAATGAAATTGAACAGACAGCCGATGTAAAAATGCAGCAAGAACGCTTGTCTTATATGAATGACGATATGGGATATCATTCGTTGCATAATATCGCCAAAGGTAGAACAATGACACTTCATTTATACGTAGGTCCAATAGACGAATGTACGGTTTACGATTTTAAAAAGAAAAAATTTGTCGCCAAAGATTTGCAATATCACACCTATAAAGGAGAAAAAGTTACCGCTTAATTTTTGTGTTAATTCAATCTTTCTAAGGATTGAAATTAACGCACTTCGATTATTTTTACCACAAATTTTAAAAAACTCAAAAAATGAACTGGAAAACTGTACGTGAATTTGAAGATATAACCTACAAAAAATCTAAGGGTGTAGCTAGAATTGCATTTAATCGCCCTGAAGTTAGAAACGCATTTCGACCAAAAACTGTAAGCGAATTGTACCAAGCGTTTTTAGACGCTCGCGAAGATACATCAATTGGAGTAGTACTATTTTCTGCAGAAGGACCTTCCCCTAAAGATGGTATTTACTCATTTTGTAGTGGAGGCGACCAAAATGCTCGTGGATTTCAAGGTTATGTAGATGATGACGGGATGCCGCGTTTAAACATATTAGAAGTTCAACGATTGATTCGGTTTATGCCAAAAGTAGTTATTGCTGTAGTTCCTGGTTGGGCAGTTGGTGGCGGGCATTCGTTACACGTCGTTTGCGATTTAACTTTAGCCAGCAAAGAACACGCTATCTTTAAGCAAACCGATGCCGATGTTACCAGTTTTGATGGCGGTTATGGCTCAGCTTATTTAGCTAAAATGGTAGGTCAGAAAAAAGCGCGAGAAATTTTCTTTTTAGGAAGAAATTATTCTGCTCAAGATGCTGTTGATATGGGAATGGCAAATGCTGCAATTCCTCACGAAGAATTAGAAGAAACTGCTTACCAATGGGCGCAAGAAATTTTAGCCAAGTCGCCTACTTCTATAAAAATGCTAAAATTTGCCTTCAATGCTACCGATGACGGAATGGTTGGACAGCAAGTTTTTGCCGGTGAAGCTACTCGATTGGCATATATGACAGACGAGGCTAAAGAAGGCCGAAATGCTTTCCTAGAAAAAAGAAAGCCAAACTTTAAAGACATTAAATGGATTCCTTAAGCTTCAATTAAATGAAAAAAATATTCAAATTTGCCGTTTTACTGTTTGTAGCATTTAGCATAACTTCTTGCAGCCTTACCGTAAAAACGATAATTGGACTTAAAAGTCCTAAAGTTCAAACCAATAAACGAATTACTAAAGCAAAAGAAAAACTCAATTTTAGTTCTGACAACGGGCATGATGCATTGTATATCAAACAAGAAACAGATTCCTTGTATTACAATATTATGTTGAGCTCATTAGATGGTGAATTGTATTTTTTTGATGAAAATGGTAATCGAAAATGTTATGCTGGATTAGAAGCTTGTGTTGCCGATCAGTTTGAGGGTTTACAAGAAGAATTTCAAAATCAAGTAGGTGATTGTGAAGTTCCTGAAACCGAGTATGCCTTTAGATTTCAACATTTAGATGATTTCTTGAATCAAATAGTTGATTATGAAGGAAACCCAATTTCAAAAGAAAATCTTCCTGAAGCTGATTATTATTTTGTGCATCATTGGTCAAAATTTGCAGGAAGAAACAAACAAAAACGCGAAGAATATGAATGGATGATAGAGCATTTAGACCAACTCGGAATTAGTTACCAAATCATTAGAGTTAATAGTGATTTGCGTACTGATTGGGGAATGAAAAAAGGGAAAAAAGTACCCTTGCACTTTAAAGTTAACAAACAAGATGATGGCACAATGAATGCCGAATTAGATTTAGGTGATCTTCCTGAAATACAAACTTAATTTCTCAGCAATTCTCTGCGTCATCAGAAAAAAAATGAAATCGATAGAAGTATAAAGTCTTGGTTAAACAAATAAGTTTACCACAAATTATAGTTCTATCGATTTTTTGATTTGTTTGATAATTATTACATAATTTTTTCTAATTTTAGAACTTAATTTTAAATCAATAGCGATGCCTGTATTAACTGAAGAAGAAGTAAAAAACTTAGAAGATAAAGCCCAAAAAGCACAAGACCAACTCGATGAAGTCAAAAATCAATTTTACGAAACTTCTAATCAATTAGATGAGGCAAACAATCAAAAACGCAGTTTTATGGTTGCTGCTATAATTTTGTTGGTGCTGCTATTGGGTGGAGTAGGCGTTTATTTTTTTGCACCTGACTTAATCGCTTCAAATCAAACAAAAATTGCAGCCGATGAGGTCCTGGTAAAACAATCAAAAATCGATGCTTATGAAAAAAGCATCAGCGACTTGGAAAACCAACTCAATACTAAAGGTGTTCATCCGTTAGATTTAAACGAGTTTTATGCCGTTCAAGTTGGCGCTTTCAAAAAGTTCAATACGCGTTTGTCTTCAGATAAATTTAGTTTGGTTAGAAATGCTCAATTCGATGATTTCAATATTTACACACTCGGCGTTTTTGAAACGGAAGAAGAAGCCGATGAACTTAGAAAAATTGTTAAACAACTCGATTTTAGCGATGCTTTTGTCGGATTCTACAAAGATGGTGAACGCATCAAATCTAGTTATTAACTTTAATTGAAAAAGATGTCAGTTTTTACAAATTTTTCGGTAAATGTAGATGAATTACCCGATTTTAAATCGGTAGAACTTCAACCGATTCAGCCTAAATACAAAATCATTTTATGGCTTCGATTTGCCCTTGCTTTTGTGTTTTTTTGGAGTTTACCGCTACTGGCTTATCATTTTGTAGTTGATACTCCAATATGGGCAATTTACCTTGCTATAGGATTGTTGTTTGTTGTTTTTAAATTATGGGGAATCGAAATTTATCTTGGTTTTCCTCGTAAAAAATTTGGTGTTCGCGAATTGGATATCATTTTTCAGCGCGGATTTTTTGTGTTCAAAGAAACCATTGTTCCGTTCAAACGAATTCAACACGTAGAAACCAAGCAAAGTTTTATTTTGCGTTTGTTCAATTTGTATGCCTTAAAACTGTACACTGCTGGCGCAGCTACTGGCGATTTGGTTATTACAGGTTTGGATAAATCGACAGCGCAACGCTTAAAAGAAAAAGTGCTTAAAGGATCTTCTGAAATCAATACCAATGATGAACATTGATTTTTCTTCGCCAATGCGGCAATCATTTAGAGGGATTTTTATCATTTTTATAGCCGGGATTTTTAAGAATTTACGGCAAAATATCTACCTGCTTGGTTTGCCTTTTATCAGTCAAAATGTGCGAGAAAACTATTTGCTATATTTGATTATTGGCGCGATTCTATTGATTGTTTTTCAATTGGTATTTTCGTATTTATCCTATCTAAAATTTCAGTTTTATATCGACAAAGACTCATTTCGATTGCATCACGGCGTATTCAAACGAAGCGATGTAGAAATTCCATTTGAACGTATTCAAAACATCAATATTGAACAAAACCTCTTACAACAACTATTGAATGTTGTTGGATTTGAGGTAGAAACTGCAGGAGAAGGAAATGCAGAAATCAAAATAAAAGCTTTAGATAGAAAAGTTGCGGTTGCTTTGAAAGAAAAATTGTTAGAAGAAAAACAAGAAGTGCTTTCAGAAAGTTCAATTTCAACAGAAGATACAACTGATTTTGATGATTCTGATGTAGCGAAAAATACTACCGATTTATTATTTAAATTGAATTTTTCAAACCTATTGAAAGTAGGAGTTTGCTCGAATTTCTTTAAAGGAATGGGGGTGCTATTTATTTTTATCGGAACGATTTATAATTTTGTAAATGATATTTTGAAGCGTTTTTTTGAAATTGATTTTGAGGAAAACTTTTTTCAGCGCATTCCAGAAACCCTAACTTTCGTTGCTATTTTTGGCGTTATTTTTGTTTTTTTAGGCTTTCTCATCACCTTGGTTTCTACAATGGTAAAATATTTTGGACTACGTGTGGTGCGTGTTAAAAATAATTTTGAAGTTGAATACGGACTGATCAAACGCGTAAATCAAGTTATCAAAAAAAATAAAACGCAAGTGGTGAAAATTGATACCAATCCTTTGCGAAAGTTTTTCAATATCAATAATGTATTTGTAAGTCAAGCTTCTTCAGAAGAACTAACCGAAAAAAATAAAATCGGAATGGTTGGTATTGCCAATCATCATTTCAAGGAGTTTTTTGAAGCTATTTTTGAACTGGATTATCAACAAGAATACACAACAATTCGCACCAGTTATCGATTGATGATTCGCTTGTTTTGGAAGCAATTAATTTTTGTAGTTGGAGCTGCATCTGCCGCTTATTTCTTTTTGAGTTTTACTTCGAGTTTGTTGGTCGGTGGCTTGGTTTTGGTAGTGTTAAGTCTATTGAATTTCCTGCTGGTTAAAAAAAGCTATTTATCAATCAATGAAGATTTAAT
>JBNJHC010000029.1:0-19703 GCA_051748125.1 Bacteroidota bacterium | reverse complement strand
GTTGTACAGATTTTTTAGAAATTACTCAAACACTTGATAATAACAATGAAGAACATAGAGTTGCAAATGTGAAAATTGAATTATTTAATGAGCTAGAACCCACTTCCAATTCATCTTATCATGCTGGAGAAGAAGTGATTTTAAACCCTGGTTTTCATGCTATGAATGGTGCAGAATCTCATATCTTTATAGAGGGTTGTGAATCTTATCAAGGCAAAAACAAAATAATAAACTATACTTTTCATAAGAACGATAAACCTAAAAACTCAAGTTTAAAAATGAGTTATTATCCAAATCCTGTAAAAAATAATGTTAGCTTTGAGTCAGTTAAAGAAATTAGTAAACTAGCAATTTATGACAATCATTATCGAATTGTACACAACTCTACGAATATTAACACTAATTCTTTAAACTTAAATCTTAATTTTTTAAACAAAGGAAATTACCTTGTTAAGGTCGTTTATAGTGACAATACAGAAGATAGTTTTATTTTACTCAAAGATTAAATTTTAATTAACTTAAATTCACAGTTGGATATTTTTGTTTATTTTTGATTTCTTAAATTTTTAGACTAAATGCTTAAAGATCATAAGATAGCTGTTGTATTACCAGCTTATAACGCTTCAAAAACACTTGAACAAACTTATTCTGAAATACCTTTTTCTATAGTAGATGAGGTTATTTTGGTCGATGACTTAAGTAATGATGACACCATTGATATTGCAAAAAAACTTGGAATAAAACATATCGTAGCACATGAAAAAAACACTGGTTACGGAGGTAATCAAAAAAGTTGCTATAACAAAGCTTTAGCACTTAAAGCTGATATTATAATTATGTTGCATCCTGATTATCAATACACCCCTAAATTAATTGAGCCCATTACACACATCATTGCAAATGGAGTTTATCCCGTTGTAATAGGGTCTAGAATTTTAGGAAAAGGGGCGCTAAAAGGAGGAATGCCAATGTATAAATACATCGCAAATCGTTTTCTTACATTTACTCAAAACGTCTTGATGAATCAGAAACTTTCTGAATATCATACGGGGTATAGAGCTTATTCAGCCACTGTTCTCAAATCTATTAATTATAACGATAATTCTGATGATTTTATTTTTGATAATCAAACGCTAGCTCAAATATTTGCGAAAAATTACGAGATTGCTGAAGTTACTTGTCCTACAAAATATTTTGAAGAAGCCTCATCAATTAATTTATCACGCAGTATAAAATATGGCTTAGGTGTTTTAAAAGTTTCTTTTTATTATTTTTTAATGCGAATTAAAATTTACAAACACTCCATTTTTAAATAATGATTACCAACTATTTAATTTCGAAAAAACAACTTTCTTTAAGTATCTTACTTTTCATAAACCTTGTCTTTTCGTATAAATATATAGAAAGAATAAGTGATTTTCCTTTACTAATTTCTTTATCACTGACATTAGTTTATTTTATCATACTAAAGCTTCCCTCGTCTCTTTTTTACAGATTTAAGCATAAAATTAAATATGCAAATATTTCTCTATTACTCATCTTTACAACTATTTGCCTCTATATTTTTGCAAAAGTAGATGTAGCCACCCTAAATGTCGACCGTTGGAGTGTTATCACTAATTTTTGGAATGCTTTTTTTAATGGCGAATATGCCTATTTTAGTTCCTCTAATGCTGGTAATCCTCCCGGCCCAATGCCTTTTTATTTTATCATGGCATTACCATTTTATCTTATTGGTGAGTTAGGTTTTTTATCACTTTCAGGAATATTTGTGCTCTATTTTTTAGCAAAATATCTTAAAATCAGCAACCACCGACTATTGCTAATTCTTCTGTTTTTGGTGTCCTCTACATTTTATATGTGGGAAATAGTTAGCCGAAGCAATATATTAGTCAATTCAACATTAGTCTTATCCTCAATTGTTTATTTTGATAAGTTCAAAAAATACAATACGTTTAAAATTTTAATCACTTCAATTATTATAGGATGCTTGCTGTCGACTAGAAATGTTTTTGCCATAGCTTATATTGTGTATTTTATGCATCTTTGGTTGTCTAATAAAATAAGCTTTAAGGAATTATTTTTTATTACAATTCTTTCTATCTTTTTCTTTTTATGTACGTTTATTCCTTTTGTTATAAGCCATTTTGATGATTTTTTTGAAATGAATCCGTTTATAGTTCAATCAACTTTCTTAATTCCATTTGGATACACTTTGATGTTTTTGGTACTGGCTTTTATTTCTTCTTTTTTAGCAAAAACTTTTTATGACACTATATTCTATATTGGTATCAATCTATTTATCTCAATCTTGATTTATTGCATTTATTTAATCGCACAAAATGGATTTAGCCAAGCCTATATTGATAGTATTATCGATATTTCATATTTCATATTCTGTATTCCTTTTCTATTAATCTACTACCTAAACCCAAATCATAGTAAAATTTCAGTTCATTGATTATTTAAAATGAAAAACGAGTTGCTTCTCAGAAAATCAATTAACTATTAAACTATATTACTTTTCAAATCATTCTTTGCTATCTTTGTTTAGCATAAAATTTATAAATCTATGTTTCTAAACAAAAAATCGTGTATTCAAGTCAATGATGAGCACTTAAAAAAGAATAAAACATGAATTTTTAAACTAAGAAATATAAATTTTAAATTCGATGTTTGAAATAGTCTATAAATTAACAATTATAAACAAATGAAAGAATTAAAATACTCCATAATCATCAATGCTAAAGCTGAAAAAATATGGGATGTAATGTGGCACAAGGAAACCTATTCTAAATGGAACGAAGCTTTTTCAAAAGATACCTATTACGAAACAACAGAATTCAAAGAAGGCAACAAAATTCATTTGCTTACAAAAGAAGGCCACGGTATGTTTAGTGTTTTTCATCACATCAACAAACCTGAAAAATTGATCTTTAAACACCTTGGAGAGATTGAAAACTTCAAGGAAGTTACGCCTGAAAAAGACCAGTGGGAAGATGCTTTTGAAACCTATCAACTTGTTCAACATAATGGAAAAACAGAATTAAACGTAAGTGTTTATTCAGAAGAGAAATATATTGATATGATGAACGATATGTTTCCCAAAGCCCTTAGTAAACTAAAAAAATTAGCGGAAGCTTAAGAAATCCTTATTGTATAATTATGATTATTATTATATTCGCCGAAAACTAAAATTATACCAAAATGAAAAAAGCACTTTTTAGCGTATGTCTAGGAGCCTTTTTGTTTGCTGCCTGTAGCAGCGACGACGATGGCGCATCTAATGTTGAAGGCCTTAACCTTTCTGCTTCAGAAGAACGAGTAGATTTAGGAGGCGAAATGAATTTTAGCGTAAATGCTAGCAACGATGCTAACATTGATTTAACGCAAGATGCTGATATTTACGTATCAGATGAAATGCTTGATGCCAATATTTTTTCAGCTACAGCAAAAGGAAGTTATGAAGCTTATGCTGAGTTTAATGGAATGACCAGTAACACGGTAAGCTTTGATGTTGTTGAAAACATCAATTTTGAAGCACCTTATTCAATTTTGTTACTAGCAGGGGCAATTTCCGACACTCAAGCTGGTTGGCTTATGGTACAAACAGACATTGACCCAGGCCAACAAGGGGAAAATATAGAAGCTGCACTTACAGAAGCAGAAAACAATTCAACTTTTGTTTTTACGACAGAAATCAATGAATCGGGTGAATTAGGTTTGCCTGGTGAAGGAAGTGAAGAATTACTAGGTTTCGTTGAAATTTACAGCGAAGGAGAACTTGTTTATGAAGATATGTCTGAAGATATGGATGATATCAATCAAGACGCTAGTCTAACTTTTGACTTTTTAGACCCTGATACAAATGAAACAAGCTACAATGCTTCTGTTATGTTAGAAAATTATACGCAATATGCCACAAGTTTTGAAGGTATCACTTTATTTATCAACGCTGGCGGTGGCGGCGGAGGTGGAAACCCAGAAGGCATCTTACCAGTTGATGGCAAAAACACCAACAATCAATTGTTAGCACTTCCAAAAATTCAAAAATTAATCGAAAAATTTTAAATCCTAATCGATTATAAAACTTTTAAAAAAGCTGTTTCTGCTAAAGAAACAGCTTTTTTTATTCCACTTCATAAAGTTTGTTATATTTTGTAAGCGGCCGTTGAAGCAATTCTTCGGCTTCTTTTTTTGCTTTTTTTCTGTCAGATTCTATTAACTCTTCTTCTAAAGATTTAATTTCTTCGATAATGCTATTTTGTTGAGCAGGAGTCAATTGAGTTTTGTCTTCATTAAAAATCAAAAACCAAGCATAAGCTGTAACATGGTTTTTTTCTACATCAATACCATCGCGATACATTTGCGCTAATTGCAGTCGTGTAGAAGAAATCTTTCCACTTAAATGAATATTTTTGGGAGCTTCTTGCTTTCCTAAACGAATCGCCCATTCAATCATTTTAGTTTTATCCTGTTCCGTACCAATTCCATCTTTGTAAGAACCAATTACATTAAACATGCAAGTAGGATCGTTTTGTTCGGCACATTTTAAGGCATATTCAAAAGCTTGCTCATGACTTTGCTCCACATGATTTCCTTCAGCGTAAGCCATCATCATTGTATACAGCGCATTGGTATAATCTTGATCAGCAGATTTTTTATACCATTTCATAGCGCGTTTCATATTTTGCTTCACTCCTACACCTTCCTCGTATGCGTAGCCTAAATTGTATTGCGCTTCTGGATGTCCTTTTCGTGCCGCTTTTTTCATCATAGGAATAGCTTCGTCTGTTTTATTCATTTCAAAAAGCTGCTTCGAACGACGATTAAGCCGATCAGCGTTTTGGGAAAATACATTTCCGATTAAAAAAAACAATACCGAAAAAATTAAAAATTTGGGAATGGTAATTCGCATAAAAATAAGTTGTTATAAAATTTATCGGATAAAAACGGGTTCGTTTTCCTTGTTGGTGTGTTCTTCACTAAAATGATAGTCCATATAATTAAATCCGCGCAAAGCAGCTAAATCATTAATTTCCTTATCAATGATAAATCGAAGCATAGCACCTCTCGCCTTTTTAGCATAAAAACTTATCACTTTTAGTTTTCCATTTTTAAAATCTTTAAATACAGGCGAAATCAATTTTCCCTTCAATTTTTTCTTATCGATTGCTTTAAAGTATTCGTTGCTAGCAAGATTGATAAAAAGATCGTCTTCGTTGAGTTCTGCATTTAGACTTCTAGTGATTTTGTCTTTCCACAAATCATATAAATCGTCTTTCTGTTGAATTGAAATTTTGGTTCCCATTTCTAAGCGATACGGCTGGATTAAATCCAAAGGTTTCAAAATACCATACATTCCAGACAAAATGCGAAGTCTGTCTTGTAGCAAATCAATTTTATCAGCAGGAATAGAATAAGCATCAATTCCGCTATAAACATCACCATCAAACGTATAAATAGCTGGGCGCGAATTTTCTGGTTGATGGTTTTCATCAAAATCTTGGTAACGCGTATAATTAAGGTCGGCTAATTTATCGCTAATATTCATCAATTTAGCCAGTTCGTCTTTAGACAATCGCGCCAATTTTTTGTTGATTTTTACCGCAGTATCTAAGAAAAGTGGTCGCGTATAGTTATCCGTAGGAAGTTTACTTTCTAAGTTAAGCGATTTTGCTGGCGATACGACAATTTTCATATAATCAGGTATTTTTGCTACGAAAATAATGTTTTTAAGCTAAGTTATATTCTATTTTTAAACAGAATTAACCCTTATTGAATTTCTATTTTAATGATTATTGTACTTGTTATTTCTACTAAACTGAAAATTGAAAAAATCTACATCAGTTATTGTATACTTTTTCATCTAAACATCTCTCAAAAAATACAGACTAGAAAAATTATATTTTATTTGTGATAGTTGCTTAAAATTTTATAAAAAAATCATAATTTAGTCGCTTTAAAATTTAAAAGTATGAAAAGACTCCCTTTAGCCATCATTTTCACATTAATTGCAAATTTATCCCTTGCCCAAATCATTGACTGGCCACAAGCTATAGAAAGTGAATTGATTACAGATAATGATAACATTTCAATGTGTCAAGGAACGGTAATGGCATATAATTACCCGGAATTATTAATAAATAATGAAGAATTTGTACTTACAGTTTGTCCTGATGAAGAAGACAAATCTATTTATTTAAGCAACATTATGGTCGATTGGGCTGAAGTTAGTAGCCAAAATGAAGACTTTTCTTTTGAAATATATGACGGAGAAACTATCGATGGCGAATTGCTTGGCATTGCTACTCCAAACCAGCCTATTGCAGACAAAATAGGCGCTTCAATGGATAGCACAAGTGGTTGTTTAACAATTAAATTAGTTACAGGATATGCTAATGTTCCTCCTTCTATCCCAACTCCCGAATATGGGTTTTCATTCGACATTAATTGTCGAGAAGATTGCGAACAAGATATAGTTCCATTTGTAGAAGATATCGAAATTGATGATTCTTGTGCTGAAATTACTTCCAACCAAATTAGAGTTCCTGTTAATGAAGAAGTTATTTTTTGGGCAAATGCATTGTCCAACTCAAACATAAATACTTCAGAATTAAATTATGAATGGGATTTTGGTGATGGCGACATTGTTGGTAATGGTATTAGCCAAACTTTTGATGAAGCTGGGATTATTCAAGCTTCACTTATTGTTATTGATGAAGAAATGTGCGAAAGCGAAGTGGTAGATATTACTATTTCTGTTGGAGGTACCAACATAGAAGTTTCTCCACAAGATGAGCACTACTCGTTAACTAACTTGGTAAATGAAATTTTAATTGGTGATAGCAATTGCGCCAATGTAGACAATATTCAATCTATTGTAGAGTCACCTCTTGGTAAAAGTATCGGTTATTTTTCCGGCGGCTGTAGTGATTTTCCTTTTGATGAAGGCTTGGTTTTTGGAACTGCTGGTATTGGCTCTATTACTGAAGATGACACTAATTATGAAAACAATTGGAATGAACCTAGTGAAGAAGGTGAAAACAACGGTCCTAACGAAGAATTGTTATCTATAGTCGGAGGTGTTGAAGGAGGTACAGTTAACGACCCTACTGTAATTGAATTTGAGTTTTCTTCTATAGAATCTAACGTAAGTTTTAATTACGTCTATACTTCTAATGAATATTCTTCAAATTATCCTTGTAGCTATCCTGACCCTTTTGCATTTATCGTCAGTGGCCCAGGAATTGATGACGAAAATATGTATCTAAACGATGGTAATCCTGCTAATGGAACGTTGCAAGATTTAGGCGGACTAAACATAGCCACATTTCTTCCTGATGGAATCGACACCCCTGTTTCTACATCAACTTCTAATATTCACCCTGGACTGGCTGTTTACAATTGTGATATGAATTCAGTTGGCTATCATCATTATCCAGCATTTTTTAATACCCTAAATCCTGATTATCATAGTATAAATGGCGAGACAGAAGTGTTAACAGCAGAGTTTGAAGTCATTCCGTGTGAAACTTATACCATAAAATTAATGGTTGCCGATTGGTCGGACACCATTATTGATACCTTTGTTTTTATTGAAGGGGGATCTTTTGATATTGGCATTGATTTAGGCGACGATACAACGGTAAACAACGAAGAAATTGTTTGCTATGGTGAAGAGCAAATAATTACTGCTTTTGAAAATGAATTAGACGAAAACTGTAACATACTTACCGAATGGTTCTTCAACAATGAACCGCTTTTAGACGAAGATAATAATCTTTCAATTAGCGCAACAGAACCAGGGCTTTATGAAATTTTTATTGAAGGAGATGGCAGTTGTAATGGAAGCGATGAAGTCAACATTCAGTTTTTGCCCGTTGCAGAATTTGAATATCCGTTTGAAAGCATTTCAGTTTGTACAACTGGAAATGAGTATGAAGTAGATTTAAGCTACCAACTCGATCCTTTAAATTATCTTGAACACGACGGTCAAGGAAGAGAAATTTCGGACAACGACAATACTATTTCTGATTTAGGAATGGAAATCAATTTCTTTGAAAGTGAAGCCGACGCGATTGATTTCATCAACCCGATTGAAAATATTGAAAACTATGAATTCAGCTCGCCTAGCACTCAAATTTGGGTAAGAGTAAATGAATCCATCAGCGGAAACAAAAACTGTCCTCTTATTACTGCTATCGATATAGAAACTATTGATTTTGATAACCCAAACATCGAGTTTAGTCAAATTCAAGATTTAACCGATTGTAATAGTTTTATCGATACCAATACAGTTAATTTAACTTTGAATAATGCAGAAAGTATTGGCGTTGAAAACCCTAGTGAAGCCATTGTTTCTTATCATTTAACTGAAAATGATGCGCTGCAAAATGAAAATATGATTAGCAATCCTGAAAGTTATACGCTTCCAGGCGGTGTTCAACAGCAACACATTTATATGCGAGTAGAAAGCAATCAGAATGAAGTTTGTTTTCAAATTGCAAGTTTTGAAATTGCTCTAAACAATGCTGAAATTGGAACAAATCCGCTTCCTACTTTCTTTAAATGTAAGGAAGAAGGTCAAATTTCAAACTTTGTAGAATTCGATTTAAATAATTATGATGAAGTTGTTTTAGGTTCAAATCAAGACCCTTCTAATTATGATATTTATTATTTCAGAAGCTTACAGTTTGCAGAAAATTTCACCAATCCAATTTTAAAAAAGGACCAATACCTTAGTAACGGTGAAACACTTTGGGCTAGGATAAACAATAAAATGGCTCCAACTGAATGTTATGCTGTAGAACAATTCAGTTTAGTACCTACCGAATTTGGCAATCCAGATTGTGAAAGTTTTTCTGTAGAAGACTTTGAAAATAGTTTTAGTTTTTATCCAAATCCTACTAACGAATCAGTTTATTTGGATTACCCTAATCAGTATGATATTCAAAAAATTGAAGTTATCAATATGAACGGAAAAAAACTAAAAACAATCACCAATAGTTTTGAAAAAATTAATTTAAGTGATTTTTCTGTTGGGATTTACTTTTTAAGAATATATGCTCATAGCCAAATGATCAATAAAAAGATCATCAAAAAATAGGCTGTGAATATAAGCTGAGCTGAGAAACAGCATTTTGTTTTTTAGCTTAGCTTCTTTTTTTTAACTTACTTTCAGCTGCTCTAAACTTGCTAAACGATTGAGTTTTCCTGTAGGTGTGTAGACAAATGTTGGCAAGTGAATAATTTCCTTAGGAAGTTGGTATCTGCTTAATAAAGATGATTCAGCAATAAGTTCTTGAAGTTGATTTACTTTTTCAAGCGAATCGGTTTCAACAAACAAAGCTACTTTTTGTCCGAGTCGTTCATCTGGAATTCCACTTACAAAAAAAGGAACATCAATCAACGAATGCAATTTTTTTTCAATCTCCTCGGGGAAAATTTTTATTCCACCAGAATTGATTACGAAATCTAAACGTCCTTTCCAAAAAAAGCGTTTTTCATCAACCAAATCTACAATATCGGTGGTTGTGATGGGGGCATCCAAAATTTTTGGCGCCTCAATAATTAAACAGCCATTTTTATCTTGTTTAAATGTGACGTATTTTACCGCTTTAAAAGCTTTTTCTTGAGTGTTCTTTTTCGGATTTATTCTTCTTAAAGCAACGTGACTAAGAGTTTCTGTCATTCCATAGGTTTCATAAATTTTGGTAGAAACATTTTTCACCTCGTTTTTTAATTCCATAGACATCGGAGCACCACCAATAATAACTTTTTTAAACTTACCGATATTCTCTAGCGAATTAGCTAATTGGTGAGGAGTTAGTGCTGTAAAATCATAGTTTTTTTCAATAGTTGCTAAAGGGTTAGAACTCGGTTTTATAATATCTATATGCCATCCTAAAACCATCGCACGAACCAACATCATTTTACCTGCAATAAAATTAATAGGTAAACAGCATAAAGCTTTGGTATTGGCAGAAAGTTTTAATCGGTTACCGGTTGCAACAGCCGAGTGATACATTTTTTGTTTTTCTACTTCAATGGTTTTGGGAGTTCCTGTAGAACCAGAGGTTTGGAGTTGTATTGTAGCTGAGTTATCGGATAACCAATCTAAAATAAACTCCCCTATTTGTTGGTCATATTCGCTTCCCTCTTTTATAAAATTACAAGCAACTTTACTTAATTGTTGTTGATCTAAGGCTTTTCCATTCAGTTGAAAATCAGAATGAATTGGTAAGGTTATTGTGTTCATAAGATTAAATTAAATAGATTAGTTATTCCTAAAGCTATTAAAAATGAAGCAATAAAAAAAGTCAATTTACAAAGAAATTGACTTTTAATGTGTTTTCGGTATGCTATAAAGTTTTAAAATCTATAGGAAAGACCAGCTGTATGCTGAATTTGTCCGCCATAATCTTGTCCAGATTGTCTGGTACCTAAACCAGATTTTCCTTGTGTTTGAACAAATACACCTAAATTAGTAAAGAATTGATTTTTTGGATCTACAATAGTGTTGAACCAAAACCGAAATCCAAAACCATAATTTAAGGTTGCCCGAGCATTATCATCTATCGTTGTGCTTCCAATTCCTGTTAATACATAAGGTTCTAAATGATCTGGCATATTAAACAAATAAATAAAATTATAGCGCAAATTAAAATCAATTGCAGCATAATCGATATCTTCAGTCAATTCCTGACCATCTACCATATTTCCTTGCTTATAATAGTTTTGTGAAAACATAGCTTCTATAGATAAACCTTCATAGACATGAGCTTCGAAGGATACAAAATAACCATAATTCCAATTGTCGGTAATTTCAAAAGGATTGTTAGAAAGGCTAAAGCTGTCGTCTACAATACTTAAGCCGGTTGAGACTCTAAAACCTTCTTCATTAAACTCATGTAAACTCTGTGCTGAAACAGAGCCAAAAAAAGCGAATAAAATCGGGAGCAGTAGTATTCTTTTCATATAATATGTTTTTTTACCCTCACAAATATGAATTTTTTATTAATAAAAACAAAACAATATCAGTTATTTATTTTTAATCTTTTTTAATGATTTTCCCAAATAACTTTTCTTTCCAATTCTTCCATTTATAAATTTTGGCTAAAATGAATAAATAAATCGGATAAATCACCAAAACAGGCATAACAGCTTCTAAAGTTGCGTTGGGTTCTGCTGTAGAAATTAAAACTGATTCTGTTTGAAAAGCTGTCCAATCTGCTGTAACCAGCAAGGCTGTAATCAAGTTGTTTCCGATATGATAACCTATTGGCAACTCTAAACCTTCATCCATAAGTGCCATTATTCCCAATAAAAAACCTGTACCAATATAGCTCACCATAATGATTGTTCCCATTTTATCGACTTCTGGATTTCCTAAATGCATCAATCCGAAACCAATTGAAGTTACCAAAAGTGGAACTGCTCTGTTTTTAAAAATAACACCGAGCCCTTGCATTAGATAGCCCCGAAAAAACAATTCTTCAAAAGTTGTTTGTAATGGCACCATTAGAATTCCGATAACGGCTAAAATCAAAAAAGGTTTCAACTGAAAATTAAAAATATATTCGTCGGGATTTATGCGATAGTCAATAATCGTCATTACCAAAATAAACACTCCAACTATAGAAATTCCGACCAAAACACGGCTCCAGTCAAACTTTTCTCGACTGGTTATTAAGTCCTTAAACTTCTGATTGTGTAAAAACCGAGTGGTTATCCAAACACCTAAAAATCCAAAAGCAAACGAAAGCAACATCAGAAAGAAAGTTAAATTGGAATCTAACGTTCCCATCAAGGTTTCATGATTTTGAATTCCCATTAGAGATTCACCGTCTCTAGCTAACTGAATACTTACTGCTGTTATAAAAGGAATTGTTCCTACTTGCCAAATAATAAAAATCAGAAAAAATCCAACTAAATATCGCCACCATTCGTGGTCAGATTTGTAAGCTAATGCAAGGTAATTTCTCATAAATTTTAATGTCTATTTAGCTATTAGTTGTAACTCAAAAGAAAAAGTTACACTTTCACCATTGAATTAGCCTGAAAGGATTTATTTTAAAGGTAATTCGCCCCAATTTAAACTCGGATTATACCAAATTTCTTCACCTTTAATTTCTAGCGGTGAAGCTATATTGTTGGTATACAAGCTTCCTGTTCCTAATCCCTGCGGAATAATTGGTTGCTTGGTATAAGTGAATTGTGAAATTGCATTTAGCCCAATATTACTTTCTAAAGCGCTGGTTATCCACCAACTGATGTTTTTAGATTCAGCCAAATCAATCCATTCTTGAGTTTTTGAAAAACCACCTAACAAACTGGGTTTTAAAATAATATGCTGCGGCTGTATTTCTTCTAATAATTCTCGTTTTTCACCTTTTTGACGAATTCCTATCAACTCTTCATCTAAAGCAATTGGCAACGGTGTTTTTTGGCATAAATCAGCCATTTGTTGCCAATTTCCCGGTTTAATAGGTTGTTCAATACTATGCAAATCGAGCTTGCTTAAGCGCTGTAAGCGATTCAATGCAACATCAAAACCAAACGCGCCATTGGCATCTACGCGCAATTCTATATCTTTTGAAGAAAACTCATTGCGAATGCTGGTTAGTAATTTTAATTCTTCTTCAAAATCGATTGCTCCAATCTTAAGTTTAATACACGAAAAACCAGCTTCTATTTTCTGTTGAATTTGTTTTTTCATATAATCAAAATCTCCCATCCATATCAAACCATTGATTTTCATCCCTGCTTTTCCTTGCGTAAAATCTGATGGAAAAACTTCGTATTTGTTAGTGATTTTAGCAGCTTTTAAACTCAAAAAAGCAGTTTCTAACCCCATTTGTATGGACGGAAAATCGTCCAATTCTTCAAGTAATTTGTCTTCTCCAAGATGAATATTTTGGCACGCCCAAGCTAATTTTTCCTCATAATCAGGGCGATCATCAATAGAAAGCGTGCGCAATAAACCGCACTCTCCTACTCCTTGGTAATTGCTATCTATTAAGCGAATAAACCAAGTTTCTTTCGTTTTTAAAATCCCCCTAGATGTTCCACTTGGTCGTTTAAAATTCAGAATATGTTGAAAATAACTTGCCTGCATACTGTTTTTTTATGAAAAGGTAAAAATACAAGTATAAATTGACTTTTAGGAATTAGCATCAATCAATTAAAAGCGATTTTTATGAACTTATATGATTGAAATAGTAGTGTAATTCTGTTAAGATTTACTTAAGTAAACGGATTTTATCGATAATTTATTGGTAATCAATATATAAACTGTAGTTTTGCACAAAAATTCAGCACAAGCTGATGTTATTAATATTTAGAAATTTATTTATTTATGAGTCAAGTTAAAGAAAACGACACAGTAAGAGTACATTACACAGGAAAATTAACCGATGGACAAGTTTTTGATAGTTCTTTAGAAAGAGAGCCATTAGAATTTACACTTGGTCAAGGTATGCTTATTCCTGGTTTTGAAAAAGCTGTTATTGATATGAAAGTAAATGAAAAGAAAACTGTTGAAATCGCTAAAGACGATGCTTACGGTGAAAAAATGGATGAGCTTTTTCAAAAAGTAGAGAAAGCACAACTACCAGAAGAAATCAAGCCAGAAGTTGGAATGGGCTTAGTTTCTAAAAATCCTGATGGTTCTGAGCGCCAATTGCGTGTTGCAGAAGTTGCAGACGACCATATCGTAGTTGATGCTAACCACCCACTTGCGGGTCACGATTTAGTTTTTGATCTTGAATTAGTTGAGATCAAGTAATTATAATCGACTACTTAATTATAAAAAATCCCAAGAATTAATTTTCTTGGGATTTTTTATTGAGTATTATTAAAGAATTTCTTTGATATTCTCCGGCGGTCTCCCTACTACCGCTTTACCCTTATCAAAAACAATAGGCCGTTCAATTAATTTCGGATAAGCAATCATTGCTTCTACAACCTCATCATCGCTTAAATCTTTCCCCTTAAAATTTTCTTTCCAAATCTTTTCTTTGGTACGCACCAAATCGATAGGCGAAATCGCTAATTTTTTGATAATCGCTTTCAATTCTGTTGCTGAAGGCACTTCATCTAAGTATTTTACAATAGAAAAATCTTTCCCAGACTCTTCTAAAATTTGTAAACCTTCTCTTGATTTTTTACATCTTGGATTGTGAAATATGGTCAACATAAGTTTTATTTTTTTAATTATTCATTCGATTCTTTTTGGCCCATCATCATCAAGTAAGCTTTCAAAAAACGATCTATATTCCCGTTCATTACGTCATCAACATTGCCGGTTTCTTCGCTTGTTCTAACATCTTTTACTAGCTTATAAGGATGCATTACATAATTTCTGATTTGCGATCCCCACTCAATACTTTTCTTACCATCTTCAATTTCCCTTCTAGCTGCTTGGCGTTTAGAAAGTTCAATCTCATACAATTGCGAACGCAGCATTTGCATGGCTTTTTCCCTGTTTTCTAGTTGAGATCGCGTTTCAGAATTATGAATTACAATCCCAGATGGTTCGTGGGTTAAGATAGCTTTAGTTTCCACTTTGTTTACATTTTGACCGCCAGCACCAGAAGACCGCGCAAAATCCCATTTAATGTCCGCTGGATTAATGTCGATTTCGATGCTATCATCTGCGAGTGGATAAACATAAACCGAAGCAAATGAAGTATGACGTTTGGCATTGCTATCAAATGGAGAAATTCGGACCAATCGGTGAACGCCATTTTCGCCTTTCAGCCAGCCAAAAGCAAAATCTCCTTCAATTTCGATGCTTACCGTTTTTATTCCAGCAACATCACCAGCTTGGTGATTGAGTTCTTTAAGTTTAAATCCGCGTTTTTCTGCCCACATCATATACATTCGCATCAGCATTTCAGCCCAATCGCAGCTTTCAGTCCCGCCAGCACCAGCTGTAATTTGCAAAACTGCCGACAATTGATCGCCTTCTTCAGAAAGCATGTTTTTGAACTCCAAATCTTCTAGCGCTTCTTTCGCTTCTTCGTAACGCTTAACGACGTCTTCTTCTTTACCTTCTCCTTCTTTAAAAAACTCGTACAAAACCTCAGCATCTTCGATTAAATGCAAAGTTTGTTCATAGCCCTTAACCCAATTCTTTTCAGCATTAATTTCTTGCATCAAGGCTTGTGCTTCTTGCGGTTTGTCCCAAAAATCTGGAGCAAAAGTTTTTTCTTCTAAATTAGCGATTTCAATTTTTTTCTGATCCAAGTCAAAGATACTGGTATAAGGCAGTTACTCTTTCTTTCAGTTCATTGATATGGTCGTGATTTATCATTTTTAAATTGATTTTAATTGATTGCACACAAAATTAAGTACTCCCACTTCAATTTAAAAGCTTTTAAGTAATAAAATCTGAGTAGTAAATTTGTTTTTAGTCAAAAAACAATTTTCCATAAGAAAACCTGATTTTAGGATGAAATGGTTGGGTTTTAAAAATAATAAAGCAGAAACAAAATCAAAATTGTATATAAAATTGATTTTTAGTAGATTCGGAGCAAAATTAATCCATGAAAATTGACTTAAGAAGCGATACGGTTACCAAACCTACCCCAGAAATGTTGACAGCAATGCTTCAAGCTAAAGTTGGCGATGATGTGTATAAAGAAGATCCTAGTGTGAATCGATTAGAAGCATTTTTAGCTGATTTTTTTGGAATGGATGAAGCCTTATTTTTTCCAACTGGCACAATGGCTAATCAAGCTGCTATCAAATTGCACACGCAACCCGCTGAACAATTAATTTGTGATAAATGGGCACACGTATATAATTATGAAGGCGGTGGCGTTTCGTTTAATGCTGGTGTTTCCTGCAAACTTATAGACGGCGATCGCGGAAAAATTACGGCAAAGCAAGTTGAAACAGCAATCAATCCCCCAGATTTTTATCATAGTCCAAAAACCAGTTTAGTCTGTTTAGAAAACACGACCAACAAAGGTGGTGGCGCTTGTTATGATTTGGAAGAGATAAGAAAAATTAAAAAAGTTTGCACTACTCATCAATTAGGATTGCATTTAGATGGCGCTCGAATTGCCAATGCTTTGGTTGCAAAACAGGAAGATCCTAAAGCATTTGGAAAATTGTTTGATACCGTTAGTATTTGTTTGTCTAAAGGCTTAGGCGCTCCAATGGGAAGTGTTTTGGTCGGCAATAAAGAGTTGATGAAAAATGCTATGCGAATAAGAAAAGTTTTGGGTGGCGGAATGCGTCAAGTTGGATTTATGGCAGAAGCGGGCTATTTTGCGTTACAAAATCAGTTTAATCGGCTAACTGATGATCATCAAAAAGCTACTGAAATTGGTGTACAACTGCAAGAACTTGATTACGTTAAAAAAGTAGAACCAATTGAAACTAATATCGTTATTTTTTACTTAGCGTCAAGCGAGGCTGAAACAAAATTCATACAATATTTAAGCGATTTTGATATTCAAATAAGTCAAATGGGAGAAGGAAAATTACGGATTGTAACTCACTTGGATTATACCGATAAAATGCACGACAAGTTTTTACATACATTAGCAAAATTTAAATTTTAAATTCTCATACAATGAGTAAAAAGTTGTTACGAAATATAGGACCAGGATTTTTATTAGCTGGTGCTGCTATAGGAGTTTCACATTTGGTTCAAGCAACTCGAGCTGGAGCTGATTATGGTTGGATTCTGATTATCGCTTTAATTTTAGCATGTATAAGCAAATATCCATTTTTACAATTTGGTCCTCGATATGCTGCTGCAACCAATCAAAATCTTGTACAAGGATATCGAGATTTAGGAAAAATTCCCTTTATAATTTACATTTTTATTACACTCGGTACAATGTTCATTATTCAAGCAGCTGTAACGCTTGTTACCGCAGGTTTGTTTGCATATTTTTTTGAAATCGATTGGTCAATTTTATGGTGGTGTTGCTTAATTTTTATGTTGTGTGTCTCCTTACTTACAATTGGACGCTACCCAGGTTTAGACAAAACAATGAAAGTTGTTATTAGCCTATTAACCATTTGTACTTTTATTGCTGTGCTGATGGCAAGTGTAAGTACATCTTATGAATTGATTGCCAACGCTCAGGCTCCATCGCTTAAAACCAGTGCGAGTTTGGCTTTTATTATTGCATTTATGGGCTGGATGCCCATACCGATTGACGCTGGAGTGTGGCATTCGATATGGACGCTAGAAAATTCGAAACACAACAAACAGCAGACCAGCAAGTCTGAAGCGATATGGGATTTTAATATCGGGTATTATTCAGCTTCAATTATCGGTTTACTTTTCTTTTTATTAGGCGTTTTGGTAATGTTTGGTACAGGAAATCATTTTTCTGATAACAGTGTGATTTTTTCTGGACAATTAGTTGATTTATACGGAAAAACTCTAGGCGATTGGGCAAAACCCATTATCGCTTTTGCCGCAATTATAACAATGCTTAGCACCACGCTAACCGTTTGCGATGCATATCCAAGAGTGCTTTCTGAAATATTTTCGCAAACGGCACTCGGTTCAAAAATAGCTAAGTCTAAATCCTATTTTATCGGTTTGTATTTCATACCAGTAATATCTTTATTAGTGATTTATTTTGGTACAACTACGTTTACGGTTTTAATCGATTTTGCTGCTGGTTTATCGTTTATCTCTGCCCCCATTTTAGGCTGGTTTAATCTTAAACTTATGAAGTCTGATAAAATTGAAGCTAAAGATAAACCCTCAAAAGGTTTTTTTGTGTTTTCTTGGATTTGTTTAAGCTTCTTATTCCTTTTTAGTCTTGCCTATCTATGGACGTTATTTCTGTGAACTTTATAAATTTGATGTAAAAAAACTCCAAAATCAACTAATGAAATTGGAGCTTTATGAGTTTAAACAGCTTTGGTTTATCCTTATATTTCGTCTGCAACAACTTTATAAGTAGGGTCTTCAATAACATTTACATCAATAATTTTCTCTGCATTTTGAAGTAATTTCCTACAATCTGGGCTTAAATGTTTTAGGTGAATTTTTTTACCCGATTTATGGTAGCGTTCAGTGATTTTGTTTAGCGCTTCAATAGCAGACATATCTACCACTCGACTTTCTTTAAAATCTATAATTACTTCCTTAGGATCATTTTGGACATCAAATTTATCATTAAAAACAGTAGTTGAACCAAAAAACAGCGGCCCGTAAATCTCATAATGCTTTACACCGTTCTCATCGATGTGTTTTCTAGCTCTAATTCGTTTGGCGTTATCCCAAGCAAAAACAAGTGCTGCTATTATTACACCTACCAAAACAGCTAGTGCTAAATTGTGCAGAAAAATTGTTACTAATGTAACCAACACCATAACTAACACATCTGATTTTGGCATTCTTTTGATGGTTTTCAAACTCGCCCATTCAAAAGTTCCAATCGCAACCATTATCATCAGACCTGTTAAAGCTGCCATTGGCAAAAGTTCGATTACAGGAGCTCCAAACATTACAAAAGCTAATAATGCTACTGAAGCTATGATACCCGACAATCTTGCTCGTGCTCCATTAGAAACGTTGATTAAGCTTTGTCCTAGCATTGCACATCCTCCCATTCCTGAGAAAAATCCAGACAAAATATTAGCCGAACCTTGAGCGATTGCTTCTCTGTTACCATTTCCTCTTGTTTCAGTTATTTCATCTACTATATTAAGTGTTAATAAACTTTCGATAAGTCCAACACCAGCCATAATACCAGCATAGGGCAAAATAATCATCAATGTTTCAAAAGTGAATGGAACGGATGGAATGTTAAAAGGAGGAAAACCACCGCTAATTGAAGAAATATCCCCTACTGTTTTGGTGTCTATTCCTGCAAAATAAGTGATTCCGAAAACCACCAAAATAGCGACTAAAGATGCTGGAACAGCACGACTTAATCGAGGTAATCCCCAAATAATCAACATTGTTACTAAAACTAAAGCCAATAAAATATATAGCGTGCTGCCTGTTAACCAACTTCCGTCAGCAGCTTTGAATTGATCTAATTGTGACATAAAAATAATTACCGCCAATCCATTTACAAATCCAAAAATTACAGGATGCGGAACCAAGCGCATTAATTTACCCAGTTTTAAAATTCCAGCCAGCGCTTGAATTATTCCCGAAAGAACAACTGCTGCAAAAACATATTCTACACCATAATCTTTTACTAAAGAAACAATAACCACCGCAATAGCACCTGTTGCACCAGAAATCATTCCTGGACGACCTCCAAAAACAGAGGTTACTAAAGCCATCACAAAAGCTGCATACAATCCTGTTAGTGGACTCAAGCCAGCTATCATTGCAAATGCCATTGCTTCTGGCACCAAGGCTAATGCAACTGTTAATCCCGATAAAATTTCGGTTTTGTAATCTACTTTTTGTTTAAAATCAAAAAGATTAATTAACTTTTTCATCAAAAAAAGAATTTATAAGTGAATAAAATTATATACGTGAAAAATAAATAGGTAAACAGGATGTTTTTTTTCTTTTAGATAAAGAAAACAGAAAAGATATTTTAAGGCGGAGTAATTTGTAACATTCTTAACTATCCTTGAAAATGAGCTACAAAACTAAACAAAAAAAATAAAACCAAAACTTATAATCAATATTTTTTAAAACTGCGGTTAAGCAACAAAATCACTTTTAACTGATTCCTAAAAACTAGCGTAAAATC
>JBNJHC010000028.1:0-23201 GCA_051748125.1 Bacteroidota bacterium | reverse complement strand
CCGCTCACCCATTTAAAAACAGCTCAAGAATACCTCGATAAAAAAGGCGAAACAAAAGCAGCTACAGGTGGATCTGAATGGAAAAAATACCTCCATCCTAAACATCAACAGCGATGTTTTTTTCCAGAAATTTGGCACGATGTTAGTTTGTTAGATTGGGAAGAAAAATAAAGAAATGAAAATCGCAAAGTTTATTGGAATATTGCTATTTATAGTTTCTACCGCTTACTCGCAAGAAACTATAAATATCAATTATTTTGAAGACAAACCTCTGTTAGGTAGTGATTTCAATAGCATGTTTACTGATCTAGATAGGAATGGATTATATGATCCTAATCTGTTTGATAAAGATTTAAGCACCGCTGAACAAATAGATTTTCAGGCTGAAATTTATGCCATAGAGCAACGCAAAAAACGAGTAGATGAGTCTTTTGACCGAGAACTAATTAATAGACAACAAGCTTCATTAAGCAATGCACAAAAAGTTCAAAAAAGTAGAATTTCTGGTGAAAGTGGTTTTGTAAATCCATATAACGTCTACAATCCTTATTACAATCGTTTTGATAATTCGTTTCAAAATAATTATAACCAACATAGAAGTAATTTCAACAATAATTTTGGAAGATCTTACCCAAGTTATCAGTATTTAGGCGTTCCCTACCGAAGAGTTCAGGTAAATTTAAACAAGGATTAAACTTGTTTTTTCAATTTTATTCCTTCGCCTTTTATGATATCAATTTGTCGGTTTTTATATAAGGTTCCAACGGCTTTTTTAAATGCTTTTTTACTCATTTTTGTCAATAGCTTAATCTGATCTGGATTAGATTTATCGTGCAAAGGCAAGAAACCATCAGCAGCTTGTAGTAATTCTACAATTTTATCAGCATTGGGCTCTATACTTCTATATCCTGGACGCTGCAAAGTCAAATCGATTTTGTTATCCTCACGTATTTTTTTGATAAATCCTTTCAGGCGTTGACCTACTTTAATTGGTTCAAAAATTTCACTTTCAAAAATTAATCCGAGATGAATATCATTGATAATTGCATTGTAACCTAAATCAGTTGGCGAAGAAATCATCAAATCAACTTCTTCAAAAGCTTCTACTGTTAGAGAAGAATTATCAACGAAATGATGGACTTTGCTAGAAGCAACCAATCGATTGGTAGATTCATCTAAATAACAAAAAACAAGGTATTGCTCGCCTACTTTCATCTTCACGGCTTGCTCGATGTACGGTACAAAAAGATGTTTTTCTAAACCCCAATCCATAAACGACCCAAATTGATTGGTGTCAATACAAGTTAGCATAGCAAATTCATCGAGTTTCACATAAGGCTCTAACGTAGTAGCAACAGGACGTTCTGAATGATCTAGGTAAATAAACACTTCAATTTCATCGCCGATTTCATATTCTTCAGGAATATATTTATTGGGTAATAGGACTTCATTACCATCATTATCTTTTAGAAATAATCCAGGAGGGGTTAAGCGATCTATTATTAGAGTATGGTCTAAGCCTAAAGTAAACATGTTCATATTTTTTGCAAAGGTAGTTAAAGAATAGTTTAAAAATGATTCAAGTTGAAAAGTTCCATCATAAAAAAAATTCCAGCTAAAAAACTGGAATTTTTATAAATGACTTGCAGCTAACAACTAGTTGTCGCCGCCTAATATAATTGGCATACCTTCTTCTCCAGAGCCAATAACAATTACTTTAGAGTTATTAGATTTAGAAAGTTCAACTGTAGCTTGAATTCCTTTTTCTTTTAAAATGTTTTTGGTTAAGGAAGCGTTTAAAATTTCGTTTGCACGAGCTTTACCTTCGGCATCAATACGCTGACGTTCTGCTTCTTGAACTGCTTTTGTTAAGCGATATTCATATTCTAAAGCTTCTTGCTCTTGTCTTAATTTACGCTCAATAGCATCCTTTATTGTTCCCGGTAAAGAAACATCTTTCACCAAAACACGAACTACATCAACATATTGATTTTCTAAAGATGCTTCAGTTTCTTCAAAAATTTCTGTTTGAATTGTTTCTCGCTTACTGGCATAAAGTTGTTCGGGTGTATAACGACCAATTACGGTTCTAGCAGCAGAACTGATAGCAGGCTGCAATACTCGTTGAATGTAATTTTCTCCTTTATCTTGGTGTAGATTACCTAAGTTATCTACATCTGGTCTGAACCAAATTGAAGCATCAATTCTAATATCAAGACCATTTGAAGAAAGTACTTTCATGTTTTCTTCTAACGATTGTTGACGTACTTCGTACACAAAAACGTCATTCCAAGGTGCGACAATGTGAAAACCTTCTCCCATTGGTGGCTCATCTACAACAACTCCGCCTCCAAAACGTTCAAAAAGAACTCCGGCTTCACCAGATTTTATATTTACTGCTGTCTTCGACAATATTATAATAACAATTATAATTAATACTACGACAGGAATCGCTATTTTAGGTAATTTATCCATAGTTGATTATTTAATTTAAATTAGACCGTGATATTTTCTTAAAAACCACTCAACTGACAAAGTTAAGATTAATAATCCTAATAAGAATACCCAATCGATTAAAGATTGGGTTTTCTTTGTTGATTTTTGAACGGGTTTAAATTTTGATTGATTTTGAATATAATTAGCTAAAGAGTCCTGTTGCGAAATGCTAAATATCGGATGATTAAATTCCTTGAATTTATCGCTATTTGCGTTCACAAATTGTGCTTCAACATCGTAAGAAACAATGGTAAAACTCCCATTTTCAGTTCTGTTTTCTCCTTCTACTCCAACCGAAAAATCATAGGTTCCCGGATCTAATACATCTAAATTGAAACCAAAGCGATTTCCTTTGAGCAACATTGGGTAAGTAGATTCTTCACCGGTGTCTTTGTTGGTGAATTTTAAAGTTAAATCTGCCCGAGGATCAAAGTTGAAATTGGCGTCGTAATAAGTTGCGTACAATCGTTTGTTTTGTCCTAATTTATAGAAAGAATTATAATCTAATAAAAGTCGTTTATTGGAATTTTGAGCAGATAAAAACTGTATAAGTTTACCAAAAAAATCATCATATTCTTTAAAGTTTTCATTCAACAAATAGCTTTCTGCTCGCCATCGCCAGGAGTTTTCTCCTAATAAATAAGCATTTTTGGTCATGGATTTTTGATAGGTAAAAAGCAATGGATTTTCAGTATCAACTCCTTGTATTTTTTGATAAAGCAAGTTTTGGTGAGCGGTATTTATTTCAACATCTCCAAACTGATCTTGCAGCGGGGGAAATTCTGAAAACTGAATATCCTCAAATTGAAAAGCTGAATAGTTTTTATTGTATAACGGGGAAAAGTCTTCGTTTGCACTGGTTATTTCCTTTTCAAAATCAGGTTCTACTCGATTCAAAAAACGATAATCTGTTTTTGTTCCAGTAATGGTAAAAGTATTTAAATCGATACTTTCTAGTTGTTGGTAAACCGTTTCAAAACTGTCATTAGGTTGGTACAAAATCAGCAGGTTTACAGCTTCAAAATCACCGTTAAAATCGGTTATTAATTGAATATCAACTTCTCGTTGTTCGTTGCTTTCTATCGTTTTTTTAAGTTTTCCTAAATCGGGATGTAAAACAGAGCTAAGCACCAATACTTTTGTTCGCTCATCAATTACTTCAATTCCGATTTGTTCGGTATTATTTAGTTTGTTTTTTTCGGTGGAATCTGGTTGCAATTCAACTGTATAATTATGAGTTCCAACTGCTTTAGCTTGCACTAGAAATTGAACCCGATGCGCTAAATTATTCTTGTCAAATTCTACTGGTTTTCGCTGGACGACTTGATCATTTTTTTTAAGCTGAACTTCTGTTGAAAATTTTGTTCCTGATGTTGCACTTACAAAAATTTCTATTGGGAATTTGTTATTTAAAAAGGTGTAATTGTTATGGTTAATTTGATCGATTTTAGTGTCCATTTGAGCTGTGGTATCGCCAACAATTACAGGAATAACATCGAGTTTCTTTTGTTTTGACAATTGCACATAATCAGTTCCGTAAGTTTGATTCCCATCGGAAACCAAAACAACGGGCGTATTTCTGGAAGAATGAATTTCAGCAATATTGGTTAGTGCTTCCGATATTTTAGTTTGCTGATCATCAAAATTCAAGGAATCTTTTGTTTTAAAATCACTTCCAAACTGATAAGTGTACAGCTGAAACTTATCGTTTTCAGCAAATGTGTTTTCTAAACCAATTAGAAATTCATCAATAGAAGAAGGAGTTTTTTCAGACCAGTTTTTGATAGAAGATGAATTGTCTACAGCTAAAACAACATCAACTGGTTGCGTCGTATTTTTTTGATTTTCAATTTGAAAATTAAGCAAAAGTAACCCAATAATAAGGTAGCTAAAAAACCGTAAAGTAGCGTGAATATAGTTTTGTTTACGACTTTGTTTGGCTCTAAAAAAGTACTGAAAATAAACAAGGCCAAACGAAACAATAAAAATCAGAAATAATAAAAGTATCGTTTGACCCGTCATAAGTTATAAAATTAAAAAATAAAAGTTTCAAAATTATGTCAACATTCCACCGTCTACATTGATGGTTTGCCCAGTAATGTAAGCGCTCATATCACTCGCTAAAAACACACAAGCATTAGCCACATCTTCAGGTTGACCACCCCGTTTCAACGGAATAGCTTCTCGCCAACCATCGACAGTTTTTTCATCTAATTTGGCAGTCATTTCCGTTTCAATAAATCCAGGAGCAATTACATTTGCTCTAATGTTTCTAGAGCCGAGTTCTAGTGCTGTGGATTTGGTAAAACCGATAACACCAGCTTTAGATGCTGCGTAATTTGCTTGTCCAGCGTTACCTTTTACTCCGACCACCGAACTGATGTTGATAATGCTTCCTGCACGTTGTTTAAGCATTGGTCTTAAAACAGCCTTTGTAAGGTTAAAAACGGAATTAAGATTAACTTGAATAACTTTATTGAAGTCTTCTTCAGACATTCTCATCAATAGGTTATCTTTTGTAATTCCTGCATTATTGATAACTGCGTCGATACTTCCAAAATCTGCCATCACATTTTTGACAAACTCTTGTGCCTGATCAAAATCGGCTGCATTAGATTGGTAAGCTTTAGCTTTTACGCCTAATTGTTGCAATTCTTTTTCAAGTTCTTCTGCCGGCTGAACAGAAGAATTATAAGTAAACGCTACATTGGCTCCTTGTTGAGCAAAGACTTTAGCGATACCGTTACCGATACCTCTACTGGCACCAGTTATAATAACATTTTTGTTTTCTAAAAGTTTCATATCTAAAATTTAGTAATCAAATATAAAAAAACCCTTTAAGAAACCTATTATTTTCGGTTCAAAAAGGGTTTATATTGAGTTTAGCTTTACTTAGCCAAGTACTTCTTTAACTTTTTTTCCTATTTCAGCTGGAGAATTTACTACATGAATTCCACAGTCTTTCATAATTGCTTTTTTAGCTTGAGCAGTATCTTCAGAACCACCAACAATTGCACCAGCGTGTCCCATTGTTCTACCAGCAGGAGCCGTTTCACCAGCGATAAAACCTACAACAGGTTTTTTACTTCCACTTTGCTTATACCAGTTAGCTGCATCAGCTTCTAGTTGACCACCAATCTCACCAATCATAACAACGCATTCAGTTTCTGGGTCGTTGATAAGCAATTCAACAGCTTCTTTAGTAGTTGTTCCAATAATTGGGTCTCCACCAATTCCGATAGCTGTTGTAATACCAAGACCTTGCTTAACAACTTGGTCGGCAGCTTCGTAAGTAAGCGTTCCAGATTTAGAGACGATACCAACTTTTCCTTTTTTGAAGACAAAACCTGGCATAATACCAACTTTTGCTTCTTCTGGAGTAATTACACCTGGACAGTTAGGACCGATAAGTCTACAATCTTTATTTTTTATATAATTAGAAGCTTTAATCATATCTATAACAGGAATTCCTTCGGTAATGGTAATAATTACTTTAATTCCAGCTTCAGCAGCTTCCATAATTGCGTCTGCAGCAAATGCAGGCGGGACAAAAATAATAGAGGTATCCGCAGCTACTTCTTTGACAGCTTCGGCTACAGTGTTAAAAACTGGCTTATCTAGATGCGTAGTTCCTCCTTTACCTGGAGTTACTCCACCGACTACATTAGTTCCGTAATCTATCATTTGTTCAGCGTGAAAAGTACCTTCACCACCTGTAAAACCTTGTACAATTATTTTTGAATCTTTGTTTACTAAAACGCTCATGATATAGTTTAATTTTTGTGCAACAAATGTAATTTTTTTAGGACGAACCTAAAAGTTTTTTGTTGATTATTATTGGTTTATCGTGTTTAAATTTGAGTTAATTTGGGAGAAATGAATGTATTCCTTCGCTGGTTTCATCTGATGGATGACTTATAAAATGTCCTTTAAATAGCTTGCCATCTTTTATTTTCCAAATACAAATAAAATCAGCTAGTGGAATTATTTCGTCAGACTCTATTGATTCTACATGGTAAGAAAACCGAATACAAACCTCATCTTCTTCTGCCATAATATGAGAGATTTCAGGATTCATCTGTCGAAACGATTTACTCATTTCTTGGAGCATATCTTTAAACTGGTGATAGTCTAAGGTCAAAAAACCTGTACTACTGTTCCAGTCTATCGTAAGGTCCTCATGAACAAAATCTTTGTAAACGTTTTCGTTTTTGTAAAAATCTGAATAATAAAATTGTTTTACCAATTCCTTATTTGCTTGACTCATTTCAATTTATTTAAAATTTTTGGTAATTGCTTTAATGCAGCTACTTCTTTATACTTGGATTTGATATCAGATGCAGGCGTACCAAAATAAGTAGTATTTGGTTTGGTTCCCTTGCTTAAGCCAGCTTGGGCTAAAACTACAGAACCCTTGCCAAGGGTAATTCCACTAGAAACACCAGCTTGCCCCCAAAGTGTAACTTGATCTTCTACAATTACACAGCCTGCTATACCGACTTGAGAAGCGATTAAGCATCGTTCTCCTATTACGGTATCGTGGCCAATTTGTACCTGATTATCTATTTTGGTTCCTTTTTTTATAGTAGTTATACCCGTTACGCCTTTATCAATGGTACAGAGCGCTCCTATTTCTACATCATCTTCGATTAAAATACTACCGGTTGATTGAAGTTTATCGAAATGACTCAATCTATTTTTGTAATAAAAAGCATCTCCTCCAAGTACGGTTCCTGCGTGAATTTGAACGTTATTACCAATTTTTACACCGTCATAAATAACTACATTAGCGTGAATTAGGCAGTTATTTCCTATTTCTACATCGTTTCCTATAAAAGCATTGGGTTGAATGTGAGTATTTTCTCCTATTCTTGCGGAAGTAGAAATTGATTGATGCGAAGCTTGAAAACTTTGAAAATGTTGACCGATTTTATTGAAGTCTGTAAATGGATCTTCTGAAATCAACAAAGCTTTTCCGTCTGGACAATCTACTTTTTTATTGATCAAGACAACACTTGCGTCCGATTGAAGTGCTTTATTATAATATTTAGGATGATCTACAAAAACAATATCGCCGTTTTCAACCACGTGAATTTCATTCATTCCCTTTACAGGAAAATCAGAATCACCAACGTACTCAGCATCAATCAATTTTGCTATTTCATCAAGTTGATAGGTTTTAGGAAACTTCATAGGCTAGGAATTTTCAACTATTCTTTAATTCGTTCTTTATACGTTCCTTTTTCAGTTTCAATTTTTACCTTATCGCCTTCATTGATAAATAAAGGTACATTTACTTCTGCTCCTGTTTCTAAAGTTGCTGGTTTCGTTGCATTGGTTGCCGTGTTGCCTTTCACACCAGGTTCTGTATGTGTAACCTCCAAAATAACATTGGTTGGCATTTCAACAGAAAGTGGTGAGTCATCTTCTGTATTTATAAGTACCGTTACTACTTCACCTTCTTTTAAGAGTTCGGGGGTATCTAATGCTGCCTCTGTTAATCGAATTTGTGTGTAGTCCTCAACATTCATAAAATGATAAAACTCTCCTTCTTGGTATAAGAATTGAAATTTATGAGTTTCTACACGAACATCTACAATTTTGTGTCCCGCTGAAAAAGTATTTTCTATCACTTTTCCTGTGGTAACACTTTTTAGTTTTGTTCTTACAAATGCAGGTCCTTTTCCTGGCTTCACATGTAAAAATTCAGTAATTTTAAAAATATCGTGATTGTAACGAATGCACAATCCTTTTCTAATGTCGCTTGTTGTTGCCATAAATTAATTTTTAAAATAGCCTTTCATAATTCCTCGCTGAGAATCTTTTATAAATTGTAAGATTTCATCTCGCTCTGGAGTTGCTTCCATTTCAGCTTCAATAATTGAAAGTGCTTGCGTATTGTTATAATTTCGCTGATATAGTATTCGATAAATATTTTGAATCTCTCGTATTTTTTCGGTTTCGTAACCTCTTCGTCTAAGACCAACAGAGTTTATTCCGACATAAGAAAGCGGTTCTCGTGCAGCTTTAACATAAGGAGGTACATCTTTTCTAACCAAAGAACCTCCTGTGATAAAAGCGTGTTTTCCTATGCTACAAAACTGCTGCACAGCTGCCATTCCTGCTAGAACAGCGTATTCGCCTACTGTGGTATGACCCGCTAAAGTAGAATTGTTTGAAAAAACGCAATTATCGCCAACTATACAATCGTGGGCAATATGACAATAAGCCATAATCCAGCAATTTTTCCCTACTCGTGTAGTACCTCGATCAACTGTTCCCCGGTTGATGGTTACACATTCTCTTATAGTAGTATTATCACCAATTATTGTAGTAGTTTCTTCTTCATCAAATTTTTTGTCTTGTGGGACAGCAGAAATTACAGCTCCTGGAAAAATGCTTACATTTTTACCGATTCGAGCACCTTCCATAATAGTTACGTTAGATCCAATCCAAGACCCCTCTCCTATTACAACGTTATTATGAATTGTAGTAAAAGGTTCTATAACCACATTTTTAGCGATTTTAGCACCTGGGTGGACGTATGCAAGTGGTTGATTCATTGATCTTGTTATTTTGATTTTACAATTTGAGCCATTAGCTCTGCTTCACAAGTTAATTTACCATTTGCATAAGCGTATGCTTGCATGTGGCAAATTCCTCTTCTTATAGGTGAAATTAATTCTAACTTAAAGATTAAAGTGTCTCCAGGAACTACTTGTTGTTTGAATTTAACATTATTAATCTTCATAAAATATGTCAAGTAATTTTCTGGATCTGGAACCGTATTTAATGCCAAAATACCTCCCGTTTGCGCCATTGCTTCAACTTGTAAAACACCTGGCATAACAGGTTTCCCTGGAAAATGACCAACAAAAAACGGTTCATTCATGGTTACATTTTTAGTACCCACTACAACCGAATCAGTTAATTCGTAGATTTTATCAACCAATAAAAATGGTGGTCTATGTGGTAATCGATCCATAATGTCGTTTACATCATATAATGGTGGTTGATTTAGATCTATTTTTGGTACTTTATTCCGTTTTTCTGCTTTAATTATTTTTGAAAGTTTTTTAGCAAACTGAGTATTGATGGTATGACCGGGTTTATTGGCAATTACTTTTCCACGAATACGTGTCCCCGTTAATGCTAAATCTCCAATAACATCTAATAACTTATGACGAGCAGCTTCATTTGGATAATGCAGTTCAAGATTATCTAAAATACCATTAGGCTTAATAGAAATATCGTCTTTACCAAAAGCCACCTTCAGTTTTTCCATCGTGTCTTCAGACAATTCTTTATCTACATAAACAATAGCATTGTTTAGGTCGCCACCTTTTATTAGACCGTGTTGCAAAAGCGCTTCTAGTTCGTGTAAAAAACTAAAAGTTCTTGCATCTGAAATCTCATCTTTAAATTGATTGATAGAATTTATTGATGCGTTTTGAGTGCCTAGAACTTTGGTTCCAAAATCGACCATTGTAGTCACTTGGTATTCATTAGCTGGCATCACTAAAATCTCTGAACCTGTTTCTTCATCAGCAAAAGAAATTACCTCTTTTACGACAAATTCATCCCGTTCTGCGTCTAATTTTTTTAACCCAGCTTTTTCTAATGCTTCAACAAAATACTTTGAAGAACCATCCATAATTGGTGGTTCAGAAGCATCGAGTTCAATTATTACGTTATCTATATCTAAGCCCACACACGCTGCTAAAACGTGTTCTGAAGTTTGAATTACAACGCCATTCTTCTCTAAACGCGTACCTCTCTCGGTATCGGTTACCAAATTAGCATCTGCTGGAATTGTTGGATTTCCTTCTAAGTCTGTTCTCACAAACGCATAACCTTGGTTAGCTTCGGCTGGTTTAAATGTTAAAGTAACATTTTGCCCGGTATGAAGTCCCACTCCTTTTAGCGAAACTTCTTTTTCAATAGTTGTCTGATTCACAGAAATTTTACTCATCCTTTTGGATCTTTTTTTCTAATTTATTAAACTTCTTCATGAGTTCTGGCAAGTTCTTGAAGTGAACATAAGACTTATTAAAATCACCGTAACCAAGAGCTGGCGAACCTTGTAAGACTTCGTCATCCTCAACATCGCGACCAATTCCAGATTGCGCTTGTATTTTTACGCGATCACCAATTTGAATATGCCCTACAATTCCTACCTGACCTCCTATTAAACAATGTTCTCCTATTTTAGTTGAACCCGCTATTCCTGTTTGTGCAGCAATAGCTGTATGTTTACCAATTTCTACATTATGGGCGATTTGTATTTGGTTATCTAACTTTACTCCTTCTCTAATAATTGTTGAACCAAGTGTTGCTCGATCGATTGTTGTACCGGCTCCAACATCTACATTATCTTCTATAATTACATTTCCAATTTGCGGTACTTTTTTATAAATTCCTTCGGCATCTGGAGAAAAACCAAAGCCATCAGCGCCAATTATAGCACCACCATGAATGACACAGTTGTTACCTATAATGCTTTCAGAATATATTTTGCTCCCTGGAAAAATAACCACATTGTTGCCAATCTCTACATTATCACCAATAAAAGCATTTGGATAGATTTTTACATCATCGCCAATTTTTACATTCTCTCCAACATAAACAAAAGCACCTACGTAGATATTTTTTCCGTATATAGCTGTTTCAGCAATAGAGTTCGGGTTTTCTATCCCAGATTTATTTAGCTTTATCTGATTGTAATACTCCAGTAACTTAGAAAAAGATTCGTATGGATTTTCTACCTTTATAAGTGTTGTCGTTAATTTATCTTGCGCTTCAAAATCATTAGAAACAATACAAATACTCGCATTTGTTGAATAAATGTATGAAGTGTACTTCGGATTGGCTAAAAAGGTTAACGACCCTTTTGTGCCTTCCTCTATTTTAGAAAGTTTGTCTACCTCTACCTCTGTATCGCCTACTACTTCTCCACCGAGGATTTCTGATATTTGACTTGCTTTAAATTTCATTTTGACAAAAATAGAAAAAAAACTTAATTATTGCTTTTTGGATAACAGATATAATACTTAGTTACTGCTTTGGTTAATGCAATCAGGTTCAGTTGATCTGATGCTTTTGATACATCTTTGATTTTATCGTTCTTATAAAGAATGTTTATTGGTTGATTACTAGCATTATACGCCAAGTTAGAAGTAGATCCTTTAAAAACAAAATAATCAGTTTCTGATTGGCTCAAATTATATTTTTTTTGAGTTCGTTCAAATTCCTTATCAAACTTAGCTTGCTTAATTGGTTTGTTTTTGATTTTGATCTTCAAAAGATTTCTATTGATGATCATTTTGCACAATTCACTTAACACAAAATCATCAGATTCTGACCAGGTTTTCATAGCTGAAATAATATCGTAATCATCTAATTTCGAAAATCGATTCAACATTTCATCATCAAAATTTGCTGCGTTGATGTTGTTTTCCAAGAAGAACATCAAATCTTTGCTGGCGGCTAATTTTTTCCCTTTTGAAACCAATTCTTTTGCTCGTTTAAGCATGCGTATCAAAAGTTCTTCCGCCACCAAACCTGTTTTATGCAAATACACCTGCCAATACATTAAACGCCTAGCTACCAAAAATTTTTCAACTGAATAAATTCCTTTTTCTTCTATTACAAGCTCTTGGTCATACACATTTAGCATTGTTATGATGCGTTCAGAATTGATGTTTCCTTCGGCAACTCCAGTATAAAAACTATCGCGCTTTAAATAATCTAAGCGATCGATATCTAGTTGGCTTGCCAGTAACTGACAAAGAAACTTTTTAGGATACTCGCCTTTAAAAATCTGAATTGCGGTCGTTAATCTTTGGTTAAACTTCTGATTAAGCTTATTCATAAACTGAAGTGAAATCCATTCATGACTCACCCCTTCTACAATCGAATTTTCCATAGCGTGCGAAAAAGGACCGTGACCAATATCATGCAGCAAAATAGCAATCAACACACCTTCTTCTTCTTGCTCAGAAATTTCAACCTGCTTAAAACGAAGTACTTGTATTGCTTTTCGCATTAAATGCAAACAACCTAAAGCATGATGAAAACGTGTATGATGAGCGCCTGGATAAACCAAATGCGATAAACCCATTTGTGAAATCCTCCTTAATCGTTGAAAATAAGGATCTTCAATTAAATCAAAAATTAAGGGCGAAGGAATGGTAATAAATCCATAAATTGGATCGTTGATTATTTTTAGTTTGTTTCTTTGACTCAAATTTCTAATATTTAGAGCAAATATAATAATATATGAATAAGATAAGCGTACTTTGGGTCGATGATGAAATCGATCTCTTAAAACCACATATACTTTTCCTTGAAAAGAAAGATTACGAAGTTACTACTTGCCAAAGTGGAACCGAAGCTATTGAAGAAATTCAAGAAAGAGCTTTTGATATTGTTTTCCTTGATGAAAATATGCCTGGCTTAACAGGTTTAGAAACGCTCAATGAAATAAAAGCCATTAAAGAGAATCTTCCCGTGGTAATGATTACCAAGAGTGAAGAAGAATCGATAATGGAAGACGCTATTGGTTCTAAAATAGCCGATTATTTAATCAAGCCGGTAAACCCAAACCAAATATTACTCAGTTTAAAGAAAAACCTTGATCATTCTAGGTTAATTACTGAAAAAACTACTTCAAATTACCAACAAGAATTCAGGAAAATTGCTATGGATATGTCTGCCATCAATTCGTATGATGGTTGGGCTGATATCTACAAAAAACTAATTTATTGGGAATTGGAATTAGATGATGTAGAAGATACCGGAATGCTTGAAATTCTCGCTTCACAAAAAGAAGAAGCAAACAACGAATTTTTTAAATTTATAGAAAAAAATTATCAAAATTGGTTTAATGCCAATAAGGAAGATTCTCCTATCTTATCGCATACCATTTTCAAAGAAAAACTCTTTCCTGAAGTCACCCAAAAGCAACCAACACTTATGGTAGTGGTCGATAATTTACGCTATGATCAGTTTCGTTTATTCGAGAAAATAATCAATAGTTATTACAAAAAGAAAGACGAAACTAGCTTCTACAGTATTTTACCAACTGCAACACAATATGCCAGAAATGCTATGTTTTCTGGATTAATGCCTGCTGATATGGAAAAACTACTTCCTGATTTATGGAAAAATGATATCGATGAAGGAGGCAAAAATTTACACGAAGAAGAGTTTTTTCAAAGTCAATTAAAACGACTCGGACTTACTGATTTAAAAACGCAATACCATAAAATAACGAGTTTAAGCAAAGGAAAAAAACTAGCCGAAAACTTTCGCTCCCAAAAAGAAAACGACCTGACGGTGGTTGTCTACAATTTTGTAGACATGCTTTCGCATGCCAAAACAGAAATGGAAGTCATTAAGGAATTGGCTGGCGACGATAAGTCCTACCGATCATTAACCGAAAGTTGGTTTAAAAATTCTCCGCTTCTCGATATGATTATTCAAGCTAAGCACATGAATTTTAAACTTATTATTACCACCGACCACGGAACTATTAACGTAAAAACGCCAACCAAAGTTATCGGTGACAAAAACACGAGTTTAAACCTGCGCTACAAAACAGGGAAAAGCTTAACCTACAACGAGAAAGATGTGTTTGCTGCTAAAAACCCAAAAAGTATTCATTTGCCAAGCATAAATATGAGTAGTTCGTTTATTTTTGCTAAAGGCGATTATTTTTTAGCCTATCCAAATAATTATAATTATTACGCTAATTATTTTAAAAATACTTTTCAACACGGAGGAATTTCGCTAGAAGAAATGATTATTCCGTTTGGAGTTTTTGAACCTAGGTAACATGCAGAAAGTTTATTCACTAAAAGAAGTTCATCAAATAGCAGATTGGATTATTGCTAACTGTCAATCTCAAAATTTACTTTTTTACGGAGAGATGGGTGTTGGAAAAACAACACTCATCAAATCAATTGCAAAGAAACTCGGCAGTCAAGATCAAGTTACCAGCCCTACTTTTTCATTGGTCAACGAATACCACGCTGGCAATCATAAGATTTTTCATTTTGATTTTTACCGAATCAATTCAGAAGAAGAGGTTTATGATATTGGTATAGAAGACTATTTTTTAAACGAAAAAGATTGGATTTTAATGGAATGGCCAGAGTTGATTCCGAATTTGGTCCCAGAAAAATTTAGTAAAATTTCTATTGAATTGACTAGCGATATGCAACGAAGAATTAAACTCACCGAAATTGATTAATCCATTTTTTTGCTCAAAAATTTGTAGCTAAGCCTAAAAATGAGTTATTTTATGCTTCTCACAAATCCTAACTAAAGAATGAGTAAACCCAGCACGCCGTTTAGCAAAAAAGAATTACTCCCGCAAGAAGAGACCCTAGAAATAGAACGCTCCAAAGGCGATTTGTTTATTGGGTTACCCAAAGAAACTTCGTATCAAGAAAAACGCGTTTGTTTATCGCCAGATGCAGTTGGTGCCTTGGTAGCTAACGGTCATCGGGTGCTAGTAGAAAGCAAAGCGGGAAAAAATGCAAATTTTAGCGATAAAGATTATAGCGAGGCAGGAGCCGAAATCACAAAAGATACTGCAAAAGTTTTTGGCTGTCCAATGGTTTTAAAAGTTACGCCACCTACTTTAGAAGAAATTGATTATATGCATCCGCACGCGACTTTAATTTCGGCATTGCAACTAAAAACCCGAACCAAAGATTACTTTCTTAAGCTTTCAGAAAAACGAATTACAGCTTTGGCGTTTGAATTTATTAAAGACCGCTTTGATAGTTATCCAATTGTAGAAGCACTGAGCGAGATTGCTGGAACTTCTGCCGTTTTAATTGGAGCCGAACTACTAGCAAATGCTGCTGAAGGCAACGGTTTGCTCTTTGGCAATATTAGCGGAGTCCCGCCAACCGAAGTGGTTATTTTAGGCGCTGGAACGGTGGGTTATTTTGCTGCTAAATCTGCGTTAGGATTGGGGGCGAATGTCAAAGTTTTTGATAGCTCACTTACGCGACTTCGTTGTATTCAAAAGCAGCTCGGGCAAAATGTTTATACTTCCACGCTTCAACCTAAAAATTTAGTAAAAGCCTTAAAACGTGCCGATGTTGCTATCGGCGCTGTTCGCGGAAAAAACCGCTCACCTATTGTTGTTACCGAAGAAATGGTAGAAAAAATGAAACCCAACGCAATTGTAATTGATGTAAGTATTGATATGGGTGGTTGTTTTGAAACCTCAGAAATCACTTCACACAAAAATCCAGTTATCAAAAAAAATGGCGTAACGCATTATGGCGTACCTAATATTCCATCTCGTTATGCCCGCACTTCTTCGGTTTCGTTAAGTAATATTTTTACCCCGTATTTACTTCATATCGCTGAAGAAGGCGGAATTGAAAACACCTTGCGTTTTGAGCAAGGGCTGCGTAATGGGTTGTATTTTTACCACGGCGTTTTAACTAGCAAATCGGTAGCAAAATGGTTCGATTTAAATTATCGAGATCCTAATTTACTGTTTTTCTAAAACTTTACAGTGAATAAATTTTTCAATAAAAGCCAAAAGAATATTACTTGCACATAAGGTGATTTTTCATTCAAAATAAGTAAATTCGTGCGCTAAATCTTACGAATGAAATTCATTAAACGTCTTGGTTATTACCTCTCTGGATTTGCCATTGGTTTGGTCATCTTGTTTTTCTTTTTAGCAGGAAAAAAAACCTCTTGCGATTATGGCTTAGACGCACGCGTTAAAAAGAATATTCGCATAAAAGATCGAGTTATCGCAGAGAAAGCGCAGCAAGATTTTAAAAAACTTCAAATCGATACTGCCAGCATTAGTGCTATACTCAGTAACGGAAGTGTAAATTTCAACAAAAGCGACACTTCTTCCGATTCTTGTAAAACTTATTTTATTTCAGGAAAATACCAAGAAAAAAAACTGGATATGATTTTTGAAAATTGCGATTCTACCGCTACCATCAATCGGGTTTTTAAAACGGGTAAATAAAGTTTTTTTCCAAATATTATTCGTTTTTTTTAGTTGAATTAATTCATCTTTCAAAACATTATCTTGGGCATTTTTATGTAATTTTGAGCTTCCAAAAAAATCCTAGCAACTATGATTAATTTATTCAATGCACAAATTGAAAGCCTTTCTATACACCGAGTTGGAAATAAAAGTAGAAACGAAAATCTGTTTATATCACAAGAACCTTATCAACTTTCGGATGAGTTAACTCCGCTGATTAAAGAATACTTCCTGAAATCGTTTCGCGATAAAGAAGAAAACTATTATCAATTTGTTCACGATACCGATTTGGAGTTTCACCCGCTGTATAATTTGGTTACTGATATTTTCAACAATCCGTTGCAAGCTCACGATATTTCAAAAAAAATAACCACGTTACTTTATGAACAATCGCTTCATCAACATATAAAAGGTGGAGAAGTTTATGTGGTCTATTTTGAAAATATGCTTCTCGATAACGAAAAAGTAGATGCTGTAGGAATTTTTAAATCAGAATTAAAACACGATTTTCTTCAGTTTAACGAAAAAGAAAACAACTTAGAAATCATCTTGCAGCAAGGAGTTTATCTAAATAAATTAGACAAAGGAGCGCTTATTTTCAATAAAGAAAAAGAACAAGGCTTCAAAATTTTATCGGTAGACTCTAATAAATACGACACCAAATATTGGTTAGAAAGTTTCCTAGGCGTAGACTTTTTTGAAGATGAAAATTTCTACACCAAAAAATACTTAAAATTTTGCGAGAACTTTGCAAAGGATGTAGTTCTTCCTGCTGAAGACAAGCAACAAGAAGTTTTATTTATGAATCGAGCAATGAATCATTTTGCATCAAATGATGAGTTTAATGAAGACAAATTTTTGGGTGAAGTCCTAGAAAATCCAGCTTTAGAACCAGAATTTAAAAACTACAAAGAACAAAAAGCACCAAAATTTAAGGTGGAAGATATGTCTTCTTTTCCTATTTCAAACACAGCCGTTACCGAAGCTAGAAAGAAAATAAAAAGCGTCATTAACCTCGATACCAACGTGCAAATCAAAATGGACTTTATTAGTGGCGACAGCGCAGACAAGTTTATTGAAAAAGGCTGGGATGAAGAAAGACAGATGTATTATTACTTAGTGTACTTCAACAAAGAAGAGAAAAAATAGTTTTAGATTTTTTTATAATTTTAGCCCCAACCAAAAAACCTAATTAAAATGAAAGTCTTAAAAGTAATTGGAGCAATCCTCCTTATTGTAATTGTTGTTGGTGGTATTTTGAGCTATACCACGCCAACTACATTTGAAGTTGAAAAAAGTATCACGATTGAAGCACCAAAATCCGATGTCAAAAAACAGGTGTTGTATTTTGAAAATTCAATGAAATGGTCACCTTGGGCTAAACTTGATGATGATATGGAGCAACGTATTGAAGGTGAAGACGGAACTGTCGGCGCAACTCATCATTGGGATGGCAACGAAGAAGCAGGGAAAGGAAAACAAGAAATTATGAGTATCGACGATAACCGAATCGATATTAAATTAACTTTTATCGAACCTTTTGAAAGTTCTGCCGATAATTATTTCATTTTAAATGAAAAAGTGGCAAACAAAACTGAAGTTGTTTGGGGATTTGAATCTGAAATGACTCGACCAATGAATTTGATGCTGCTGTTTTATGATATGGAAAAAGCCATTGGTAAAGATTATGAAAAAGGCTTAAACAACCTAAAAGAACTTACCGAAAAAGAAGCCAAAAAAAAATCTGAAGAAAGTAAAATTGAAGCTTACAAATTTGAAAAAAGAAAGTTCTTGGCTTATCGCGATCGAGTAACTTTTGATGATATGCAAGATTTTTACGCTAAAAATTTAGACGAAATTTATGGCGTTATTATGCAAGACGAAAACCTAAAACCAAATGGGCAACCTTGTGGAATTTACTACGATTGGGATGATGAAAAGAGTGAAGCAGATTTAGCTGCTGCGGTTCCTTTTTCTTCAGAAGAAGATTTTGATCACGAGAAGTTTGAAGTAATCGAACTTTCTGGAAAAACCTACAAATATGCGTATTACGGTGATTATGAACAATTAGGCGCTGCACACGAAAAAATGCATCAATTTCTGGAAGAAAATGACATCAAAATGAGCGATGTAGTTTTAGAAGAATATGTTACCGACCCGGAAACAGAAGAGAATCCTGAAAATTGGTTGACAAATATATATTACTTTGTAAATAAGTAACATACAATTGAATTAGAACAAATCGTCTTAAAGTTACAATTTCTACCTTAAGACGATTTTTTAGTTGGTTTTATTTGAAATATATCGTTTTGGCATTCATAAACTCTCGGATACCTAAAGCTGATAATTCTCGACCGTAACCTGATAATTTAGTTCCTCCAAACGGCAATCTCGGATCGCTTTTTACCAATTCATTAATAAAAACAGCACCATCTTCCAATAGCGGAATTAATTCATTTACTTTAGAAAAATCTTCTGTAAATAATGAAACTCCAAGTCCAAAAGAAGACGAATTAACCATTTCTACAGCTTGTTCAGTTATAGAGAATTTACAAATCGCCAGCAACGGACCAAAGGTTTCTTCTCTAAAAACTGGCATTTCAGGAGTTACATTTTCAACCAAAGTAGGTTCAAAATAAGTTTTATTTCGTTTTCCTCCTAATCGGATTGTAGCACCAAGTTCTACCGATTTTTGCAACTGGTTTTCTAATTCCTCCGCTAAATCTTCTCTTGCCATAACCCCTATAAAAGTAGACTTTTCTAGTGGATTTCCTGCTGTTAGCTGTTCAACTTCTTTGGTTAACAAATCAATAAATTCGTTGTAAATAGATTCGTGAACCATCAAGCGTTTTCCCGCAATGCAGCTCTGCCCCGTATTTTGAAATCGTGCTTGCACACAAGTTTTTACTGTTTGAGGTAAATCTGCATCTGGAAAAACCACCAAAGCATTGCTTCCACCCAATTCTAATACGGTTTTTTTAATCTGATTTCCAGCTTGCGAAGCAACCGATTTTCCAGCTGCCGTACTTCCTGTTAAGGTAACTGCTTTTACCAACGGATGTTGAATAACTTTTTCGATTTGAGATTTATCTGCTACAATATGCTGAAAACTATTTTCAGGAAAACCAGCATCGGCAACAACAGCTGCAATATTTTCTCCTGATTTTAAAACATTTGAAGCGTGTTTCAAAACTCCAACATTTCCAGCCATTAATGCAGGAGCTATAAATCTAAACACTTGCCAAAATGGATAATTCCATGGCATAATTGCTAAAACAACACCAATAGGATCGTAACGAACATAGGAATTAGCAGCGTCGGTTGAAATTTCTATCGGTTGCAAATGCTTTTCTGCTGTCGCTGCATAATAACGACAAACCCAAGCACATTTTTCAATTTCAGCAACCGATTGCTGTATGGGTTTTCCTATTTCATTTGTAATATCTTTGGCATACTCATTTTTACGTTGTTCCAACAAATCTGCCAAAAGCAACATTTTTTCTTTCCGTTCTTGAAAAGATGTAAACCGCCAATTCAAAAAAACCCGATGAGCGTTTTCAATAGTTTGATCGATTTCTGCTGAAGTGTGATACTCATATTCAGCAAAGGATTGATGCGTGTATGGATTGACTAAATTAATCATGAGCAAATATTTGATTAGAATTACATCAAATATACAAGCTTCTTTTAGATCGAAATGTGTGATAAATCTTAATATATAAAACTGAAAAGAACTTTAAAACTAAATAAATTGATTTTCAGTAACTTACAATTATTATTTCGACAAAACAGCAGTTATTGTTTTGAATAATGTTAAGAGAACTATTTTAAAACAAAACATTTTAAGTATATTGGACTAAAATTCACTTATGCGATTTTTTATTTTATTACTGCTTAGTACTTTGCTTACAAACTGTAAAGTAGATCATAGCCAAAATAAAAGTTCTACCGATCAGAACGACCAAAAGCTTGAAGAAATATATCAATCTGAAGACCTTGAAGATATCAAAGAAAGAGGAAAACTGCGTGCATTAACGACATACAGCGGAACCACTTATTTTTTATATAAAGGAAGACCAATGGGTTTTGAATATGAAATTTTGGAACGATTGGCAAAGCATTTGGAGGTAGAATTAGAAATGGTTATAGCTAAAAATGAAGACGATTTAATGGATATGCTTATCGCTGGCGAGGGTGATATTATTGCGTATGGCTATACCATTTTAGATAAACGAAAGCAAAAAATTAATTTTACAGAACCTTTGTATTTGTCTACTCAGGTTTTGGTTCAACGCAAGCCAAAAAATTGGCGCAGAATGAAACTGCATCAAATTAAAAATGAATTGATTACAGAACCAATAGAATTATTAGATGATACTATTTCTGTTAAAAAGAATTCTTCTTATGCTTCTAGAATAGAAAATATGCGCGAAGAACTTGGAGGACATATTTATATCGATACCATCCCTGGAACTTTATCGACAGAAGACATCATCAAGAAAGTAGCCAATGGTGAAATTAAATACACAGTAGTCGATCAAAATATAGCTGCAATTAACGCTTCTTATTACCCCGATTTAGATGTAAAGACCAACGTAAGTTTCTCTCAACAAATTGCTTGGGGCGTACGAAAAGAATCTACAGAATTGCTAGAAGTTGTAAATGAATGGATTACAAACGTCAAAAAGACAACAGATTTCCATGTTATTTACAACAAATATTACAAAAATAAAAGACGGTATAAAGCACGTGTTCAAAGCGAATTTTATAGCATCAACGACCAAAAAATTAGTCCGTATGATGATTTGATTAAAAAATACGCTGATGAAATTGGTTGGGATTGGCGACTAATTGCTTCAATTGCCTATCAAGAATCTCAGTTTCAACCGCATTCAGAATCGTGGGTTGGCGCCAAAGGGCTGATGCAAATAATGCCTGCAACCGCCGAAGAGTTGAAAATCACCGATCCGAGCGATCCAAATCAAAGTTTAAGAGGTGGTACTGCATATTTGAAAACATTGTGGAAAAAACATGATGATATTCCAGATTCCATTCAACGTGTAAAATTCACCCTCGCCTCGTATAACTCTGGATACGGGCATTTGTTAGATGCTCAGCGAGTGGCCGAGCATCAAAAATTAGACCCGTTTACTTGGGATGATAATGTAGAAACGGCCATCTTAGAACTGGCAACACCAAAAATTTACAACAGTTCTATGGTTCGATATGGTTATGTAAGAGGTTCTGAACCTTACAATTACGTACGCCAAATCTTTGAACGTTATGAGCATTATAAGAAATTTATCAAAAAATAAATTCGTTAAAAACTATTACGTCTAATAATATAGCGTAATTGTTGCTTGATATCTTCACTAGCGTCAATTAACATACGTTCGTTTGATGGAAATGGAACTGGTTTGTTCTTGATCACTTGTTTTTCTTCATCATTTAAAACTCTAGCATCGCCACTAAACGATCCGTAAGCATTTTCAAACATAAATTCGCTTGTTAATGGAAATGTGTTGATATTTTGACCTTGTTTAAAATCCCGGTAAATGACTCTTGCTTCTACTGCAACAGATTTTTGTTGAATAGCATGAAATAAAACTCCTTCAACTTCTACGTAAACGTCTTCTTTAATTTTGTTGCCTTCATCATCTAAAATATAATTGCCGTTTCTATCGGTTTTGTATTGCCAGCCATCAACTACTTCTCTGCTAAGGGTTTCTTCTTTTTCTCGTAATTGATCGGGTGAAAACATAAAGTTCATAAATTCGATTTTTACTCCATAATCATAATCTAGTTCAGGTTCTTCTTCTGCGTGGTATTGCGTCCAAAACTCATCTAGACCAAAAGTATTGAAGTCCGTAAGCATTTCATGAACTTGGCGAGGAATAACCGTATTGGTTTTGTTTTGAATATCGACTAGAACAAAATCGGTTCCGATATAGTAAGCATCCTCCATCATTACTCTTGTGTTTTTATAATTTGGACGTAAGGATTCTATTTCTTTTAAATCATCATAAGCTTGTCTAGCAGAATATTTTTCGCCTGTTTGTAATAATTCTTGAGCTTCATGGTAATAAAATTCTACTAACTCATTTCTTGAATTGATTATTTCTTGTGAATAATCTACAAACCTGAATCGTATATCTCGTCCTGCCCCTTCATGATATAATGGAAGTAATGGACGTATTTTATCTTGAATCCGACTTAATTTTTCGTAAATTTGATGAATCTCAACAATATTAGCCTCAACTTTTTCCTTTTTTAAGAATCGTAATCTTCGCTTGTCTCTAGCTTTCAATTTTTTAAAAGCTTCCTCTAAAATCAACATTTGTTGTTGACCGCGTTTTCGAGTTTTGTTGCGCTGTAAATGATTTACGGCAATTTCAATTGCTTGTTCATAATTTCCTGTAGAGAGTTGCTTTTGAGCTCGTTTGGCACTATTACAAGAAAACAAGCCAGCGATGAGTAGTAAAAGAAAAAGTCGTTTCATCTATTTATTTTTGAGGTGTTAAAAACTCTTAAGGACAAATATACTGCCAAAAATTTCTTGGCTCAAAAAAAACAAAAAAATTCTACTTTCTTCTTTCACAAACTGAAAGGGAATTAGGTAAGTACAATTTTCACAATCAGCTAATCGCCTATTTTTTGATTTGAAATTGTT
>JBNJHC010000027.1:0-25266 GCA_051748125.1 Bacteroidota bacterium | reverse complement strand
AATGAAATCTACAGCTTTATGATCTACAAAGAATCTACCTTTGAAGAAAACGACTGGGAAACTATAAGAGATGAAGGTTTATTTGATGCACGCTATGATCTTACGCTAGAAGAATTAGAAGCATTGGATTTTACGATAGAGTATACGGGAGAGTAAGTTTTTGTTGCTTATTGATTTAGGTTCTCCTCCTTTGGGGAGTTAGAGGGGACTACCAGTGCCAGAGAGGCTACGGTAGAGCTACAGATGACTACTATGTAGACTCACCTGACCATTTTGATATTAATTCTTATGCCAACATTGGAGCACGTTCACCATATAGGAATCCAAGAGAGTTTAAATACAATAAGAGAAAAGGTTTCCAAATAAAAAATGCCAGTTTTAACGTCTTTGATTTATCTTTTGGTTATGGTGCTTCAAGTTTATTATTAGATATCTTTTAAAAATAAAATTTATGAAAACAATTAAGATTTTAAGCTTATTTATGCTATGCTTTCTGTTGCAAGGGTGTCCAAACCTACTAGATGATTCACCTGATTTTTATGTAACAATTATTAATAATTCTGGAGAAAAAATATTCTATCACTCTAGGGGGTTCGGACAAAATCAGGAATTACCTGAAAATTCAATTGTTGATTGGGATCCAAGAATTAATGAAGATAGTATAATAATGACATCTGATTCAGTAAATGAAGGAATTGATTTTAACGATTCTAGAGTTTCCAGCTTTATGTTCTACAAAGAATCTACTTTTGAAGAAAACGATTGGGAAACCATAAGAGATGAAGGTTTATTTGATGCGCGCTATGATTTGACAGATGAAGAGTTAGCAGAGATGGATTATACCATTGAGTTTACCGGTGAGTAAAAAATAACTATGAAAACAATTAAAATTTTAAGTTTATTCTTCCTTTCCTAACAAGCAAATGCTATAAACTTGCCTTGGTAAGGAGGATTTCTTCTTCAACTTTTTTATGATTAATGTACATTAATGCAACAAATAATGTACATTACTTCTCTAACTAATGTACATTATTTTTTAAAACTTCAGTAGGTTTTTGGTGAAAGTAGGAGAGCTTGAGGCTGTAAGTTGGTGTGATGTGAATAATACAAATAGTGACTTAAAAAAGGTAACTAATCAATTTAGGGTGAACTTAACTGTTACTACGGATAATTTTAATCAGTTCATCTTTCTGCAAAACACCGCTTTGTCGCCATTTTTGCTCGCCATTTTTAAACAGAATCATCGTAGGAACGCCTCTAACTTGATATTTTGAAGCTAAAGCTTGGTTCTTATCAACATCAATTTTAACCACTTTTATGTCATCACCTAAGGCAGCTTTTACTTCTTTTAATATGGGAACTAACATTTTGCAAGGACCACACCAGTCGGCATAGAAATCGATTAAGACAGGTTGTTCTTGATTGATAATCGCATTAAAATTAGATTTCATAATAACTCGTTTTTTACTTTTACAACACCGCAAAGTTACTCGTTATTTCAATAGTTAAGCGTAACTAAAGTTACTTTCAAGAATGGTTTTATAGCATTCGGTAATATGATTTTGTTGAAGATTCATCAAATAAAAACTTATCTTTGAAGCAAAAAAGAAATGGAAATTAATTCGATACCTAAAATAAAACATACCTCAAGCAATAATTTTTTCCTCTTAGCTGGCCCTTGCGCAATTGAAAGCGAAACCATGGCGATGAAAATTGCTCAACAAATAAAAGAAATTACCGATAAATTAGAGATTCCGTTTATTTTTAAAGGATCATACCGAAAAGCAAACAGAAGCCGGATCGATAGTTTTACAGGGATTGGTGATGAAAAAGCCCTTAAAATTTTACAGAAAATAGGCAAGGAGTTAGACGTTCCTACTGTTACCGATATTCACGAAGCCAAAGAAGCAGCAATTGCTGCTAAGTATGTAGATGTGTTGCAAATACCAGCTTTTTTGGTAAGACAAACCGATTTGGTGGTAGCGGCAGCAAAAACCAATAAGGTGGTTAACCTTAAAAAAGGACAGTTTATGAGTCCTGAAAGCATGCAACACGCTGCCAAAAAAGTAACGGATTCTGGAAATAACCAAGTTATGATAACCGACCGGGGAACAATGTTTGGTTACCAAGATATGATTGTAGATTTTCGCGGAATTCCTACCATGCGGGAATATGCAACAACGGTTTTAGATGTTACACATTCGCTGCAACAACCCAACCAAACTAAAGGAGTTACCGGCGGAAGACCTGAAATGATAGAAACTATTGCCAGAGCTGGAGTGGTGAATAATGTTGACGGATTATTTATTGAAACACATTTTAATCCTGCTGAAGCTAAAAGCGATGGTGCCAATATGCTAGATTTGGCACATTTAGAAAACTTGTTGTCAAACTTGGTTAAAATTAGACAAACGGTTACAAATTTATAAGATTTATAAAAAAGTGACTACAACTGATGATTGTCATATTTTAGAAGTTGACTAATCTATATTTTAGCCGTTATAAAAATAAATTATGCTATCTAATTTTTTCATTTTTTGGGTGAACTGGACAAACGGAGCTATTATTATGACAATTGTTTTTGGTTTGGTTATCGTAGGCTTAATTGTTGCAGTTTTAAGTATGATGAATTCTAAGAACAATAAAAAGGATTCAGACACAAACGATTAATTTTTTATTTTTCCCTCATCAAAAATAATGTGTGTGGTTTTTTGGTGAGGGTTTTATAGTATTCCTTTTGTTGAATTAGTCGAGTTCTAATTGCTTTAGCGCCTTGTAGTTTTTGTACAATTTGCGAGTCAAAATTCCGTAAACCACTCGGTATAGCAACCAAATAATGGCTACCATAAAAAGCATAATTCCAGACATTATAGCTATCAATAGCCAAATATTTGCTTCGTCCAAATTAGTCAAATTGTTGATGGTGTAATAATTAGCAACGATAAACGTAACGACAAAAATTCCAATATTAATCCAGATGTAGCATTTTACGGTATTTCTAACCACAATAATCTGTTTCATTAGTTTGCGAATACTTTCGGTAACCCTTATCTTTTTAAAATTTCTAAAATAAAGCGCTATAAAGACTATAATAATGGCATAATTTATCGTTGAAATAATTTTAAAAAAAGTAGTTAATTTAATCTCTTCAATAATGTCATTATACCCCATAATATGGTTAAGCACATCAAGTCCAATCCAAAAAAGGAACTCGATTATACTGATTACAAAAATCCACTTGGTTAATGAAGTTGATTTTTTTAAAAGCATGGGATAAATCTTTTCCTTTGAATATTTAGGAAGATTACGTTCTTGCTTTTTCCAATCTTTTTTTAAAAAATCTAACTCATCCATTTGTTATGAATTCAAAATATTCTTCAATTTTTTCTTTACTCTATTCATTTTTACTCTTGCATTTACTTCAGAAATACCAAGTGTTGTGGCAATTTCGGTGTAATTTCGATCTTCTAAATATAGAAACACCAAGGCTTTGTCAATATCGTTTAGCTCCTTAATGGCTTGATACATCAGTTTGAGGTTTTTTTCTTGTGTATCGTCATAATCTTCGGCTTCAATTTTGAACGAAACTTTTTCCCAGTCTTGGGTTTTAATTTTACGTTTCTGTTTTCGGTATAAAGTTATGGCCGTGTTCAGCGCCACGCGATACATCCAAGTACTAAACTTAGCATCGCCTCTAAATTTTGGAAAAGCCTTCCATAATTGAATCGTTATTTCTTGAAATAAATCTTGGTGAGCAGCTTCATCATCAGTATATATGCGGCAAATTTTATGCACAATATTCTGATTTTCTTCTAATAGCTCGACAAATTTTTCTTCTAAATTTTTGCTCACCACTCAATCTTCTAATAGGTTAGTAGTAAAATTTTCTTAATGTTACACTCAAATTTTCAATTTTTCTGATATTTAAGAAAAAAAGTAGCTATGCAAATACCAAAAACTGAAATACCGAGACTTGTTATCATTGGAGGTGGTTTTGCAGGAATCTCCTTAGCCAAGAAATTAATGAACAAACGCATTCAAATTGTGATGCTCGATAAACGCAATTACCACACTTTTCAGCCTTTATTATACCAAGTTTCTACTGCTGGACTAGAACCAGATTCTATTGCATATCCACTTCGGAAAATTTTAAACAAAGGTAAGAATAGTTATTTTAGAATGGCTGAAGTTGAAAAAGTTTTGCCCGACAAAAATCTAGTTCACACATCAATTGGCGATATTTCTTACGATTATTTGGTAATCGCAACGGGTTCTAAAACCAATTTCTTTGGAAATGAAAACGTCGAAAAAAATGCGGTTTGGATGAAATCAGTTCCGCAATCCTTAAATTTACGTAGCCTGATTTTAGAAAATTTTGAAGAAGCCACCATAACGGAAGACGAAAAAAAACGAAAGGCTTTGTTGACTTTTGTAATTGCGGGTGCTGGACCAACGGGCGTTGAATTGAGTGGCGCTTTGGCTGAATTGAAGAAAAACGTAATCAAAAAAGATTATAAAGATTTAAATGCTGACGAAATTCAGGTGCATTTACTTGAAGGTGAAGAACGAGCGCTTCCACCAATGAGTAAAAAATCATCGGCCAATGCAGAAAAATTTTTGAAAAGATTAGGCGTAAACGTGCATACCAACACCTTTGTTGAAGATTATAAAAACAATGTGGTTTCAACAAATACGGGAAAAGAATTTCACACCGAAACCTTTATTTGGTCAGCTGGTGTTACGGGTTCGCCTGTAGGTGGTTTTGATGCCAAACATTTTGTTGAAAAAACCAATCGCTATCAAGTGAATGAATACAATCAAATAAATGGACACGAAAACATTTTTGCCATTGGTGATATTGCTTTAATGCAAACTGAAAACCATCCAAAAGGTCATCCGATGGTGGCGCAACCCGCTATTCAACAAGGCGAGCATTTGGCTAAAAATATAATGCTCAGTATCCGCCGCAAAAAACTTATTCCTTTTCAATATAACGATAAAGGTACGATGGCGACCATTGGAAGAAATAAAGCGGTAGTAGATTTAGGAAAATATAAATTCGGTGGATTTTTTGCCTGGTATGTTTGGATGTTCGTGCATTTGTGGTTTTTGGTAGGCTTTAGAAACCGAATGGTAACGTTTTTTAATTGGACCTACAATTACATTAATTATGATCGTGCTGCTCGTTTAATTGTTCGCCCGTTTAAACACAAGAAAAAAGAAATGAGCGATAAAGATTAATTTTAAATACGCGCTAATGCTTTCTGTTTTGCTATTTATTGAATTGAATTAGCGTTTTTTAAAACTGCAAAAAATAAAATTCTGAACCGTATCAAATGGTGTTTTGTGGTCAACTTTTATGCATTCAATTTTTTTGAAAAACTTTTTGAATCGGTTGCTCATTGTCGTTTCTGAATATTGCTTAATTTCAATTCCACTACATTTTTTTGGGCCCTGTTCAGAAAAAGTTCCGATGACTAAAATGCCGCTTGAATTGATGTTTTGTTCAGCTGTTTTTATGTAAGTTGAAATTTCTTTTTCGTCGGTTAAAAAATGAAATGCTGCGCGGTCGTGCCAAAAGTCATATTTTTCAGTAGGCTTGAAAGTAGCTGCATCGGCAACTATCCAACTTACCCTTTTTGCTTTTTTTCCAAGGCGTTGCTTTGCTCTTTCTATAGCAGCCGCTGAAATATCAAGAACAGAAATGTTTTCATAGCCCAAATCAATTAAATGATCAACCAAAAAACTATCACCGCCACCAATGTCAATTATTTTTGCGGTTTTTGGCACGTTGAATTGTTTGAAGAAACTCAACGAAGTTTCTGGTGTCGGTTGAAACCAACTAACATCTTCTAATTCTTTGGTCTCATAAATATTTTCCCAGTGCTTTTTGCGATCGAAATTTTCCATTATTTTTGTGTGTTTGTAAATGTAATTACCTCATTTTGAATAGTCAAAAGTCTTAAATCAATCTTTGTTCAGCAATACATTAAGTTGACATCAAATTAAAAAATTATCGTTTAGTAATTATATTTATTACTTTTGAAGTATAAAGCAAAGCTATGGATATTCAAGCTGAAAAAAAATCAGCCTGAGATTTTTCCCGAACCTAAGAAAAGAAAAAAAAACTCAGTGTTGTGTTATTACTGGTTGGGCTTAATTGAAAAAAACAGGAACTGAAAATGAAACTTTTTGAGTTTTTAGATATAGTAAGTAAAGAAAAATTTCCATTTCGACTTGAATACGAAGATTGGAGTGGAAATGTAAAAGTCATTGTTGATACATTCACGGGAATAGAAGAATATTGCTTTGATGAAAACGGAGTGACAGAATTGACAGCGTTTCAACAAATCAGATCATCAGAAGACATAAGCGAAATCGAATCTAAAATAGACGATTTGATAAATAGACCTGAGAAAGCGTGGATTGACGCATCCAAAGACTTAGGAATTAGGTTTATTCATCCATATAAGTTTATAGGATTGAATAACGAAGAATATGAAGTGACTGGATTATTGCCTGACTTTGGAAATGGGAAAGGAGTTTTAATAACGGACAGAAAAACTGATGAAGAAGCTGTTATAATGGCTGACTTGACAAATGATTATGGAATGACAGGTTTAAGTCCTCGATATTATGACAAATATGATAGAGAATCATTTATTGAAACTCTTTCTGAATGGGGATGGATAGGTGATGACTCTAAGAAACCAGATTGGATAATAAACAACTAAGCACAACAAAAAATATAGTGCATTTGGTAGATAGTGCCAAAAATAAAGATTATGGCAATTAAGAAACATAGTAGTAAATTGAAAGGTTGGAACCTTGAGATACCAAACGCACCATATTCAAACCGTTGGTATTAATACTGAAAAAAACTTTGCGGAATACAATAAAAGTTGTTACTTTGTAATTACAAAAAAAATAGATATGGAGACAGCTATTATAAAAATCGGAAATTCCAAAGGTCTGCGATTAAGTAAGACGATTTTAGAAAAGTACAACATAAAAGACAAAGTTGAAATGATTTTAGAAAAAGGTCAAATAATTCTAAAACCGATTGACAAGCCGAGAAATAATTGGGAAAAAGCATTTAGAGAAATGAATGCTAATAATGATGATGAGTTATTACTAGACGATGTTTTTGACGATGAAAATTTCGAAGAATGGAATTAAAACAATATTCAATTGTACTCGTAAATCTTGACCCAACAATCGGAAGTGAAATAAAAAAAACTCGCCCTTGTGTAATTCTATCACCAAATGAAATTAACAAGTTCTTAAAAACAGTCGTTGTGGCTCCAATGACGACTAACTTGAAGAAATATCCGACAAGAGTAAATGTAAAACATAAGGGTAAAAATGGAATGATTGCGATTGATCAAATTCGGACAATTGACAAGACTCGAATTTTAAAAAGATTTGACCGATTAACGAAATCTGAGATAGCAGATTGTAAAAGTATAATTAAAGAAACTTTTGTTGACTAAATCTGAATGAAAAACAAACTCTGAAAAAAGTACTAAGCACAACAGCCCATAACAAAAATGGCGAGATTTATGCTGAAACAAGAATTTATATATTTAAGGAATTTAAAAGTTTGACCGAATCCCGTCCCGACAGACTTCGGGATCGGGAGCGCATTTTAAGTCGCCACTTTCGTCATACACGAGAACCGTTGTGCAACAGCTAAGAATTTTATCAGTATCTTGTAAATGAAAATTACCTAACATCAATTTTCATATAAAAAAGGAAAATAGATCATAACCAAAATACTGATAATGGAAATAACTAATGGAGAAATAATTTTGATTTTTGTAGAAAATTTTGATTTGATCCAGAATATCAAAGCTAAAATAGGCATCAAAAAAGTGGCAATTAGAAAAATTAAAGCTGTCAATTCATAAATAGCACCTATAATTGCATAATCGTATAAGTCAATCAATTTAGTCAAAAACCAATAGACCAAAATGAAACAAGAGATATAAAGCAGAATTTTACTCTGTTTTTCCATTTTTTATATTGTTTCTGATATTTAATACGAATGTATAAGTTTTAACTTATGAGTAGCCATTCTCTCCCCTTTTTATTATTATTTATTTTTTTCTGTCTTGAATTCAACACATAAATGCAACTTTCAGATTTGAAATTTTTAATTAATTTTTCACATTAAAGGTAACTTGATTTAAATCATAGTTTGCAGTGCATCATCAGTTTATTTTTGCTTTAAAATTAGTTTTTGATGCAAAATATAATCGATAAATACAATATTCCAGGACCGCGATACACGAGTTACCCAACGGTTCCTTATTGGGATGACGCTAGTTTTTCTGTTGATGGATGGAAAAAATCGCTTCAACAATCAAGCAATGCTCAGCAGCCAATTTCCTTGTATATCCATTTACCGTTTTGTGAGCAATTATGTACTTTTTGTGCTTGCAATAAGCGAATAACAAAACAACATAGCGTAGAAGAACCCTATATAGAAACGCTTTTGAAAGAGTGGAAATTATATGTCGAAATTTTAGGTTACCAACCGCTTGTTGAAGAAATTCATTTAGGTGGAGGAACACCAACATTTTTTTCGCCAGAAAACCTAAAAGAACTCATCGATGGAATTTTTGAACAGGCTAAAAGAGCAGCATCTTACGAGTTCAGTTTTGAAGGACACCCAAATAACACCACACACCAACACTTACAAGTTTTATACGATTTGGGTTTTCGTCGTGTAAGTTACGGAATTCAGGATTATAATTTGAGTGTTCAAAAGGCAATCAATCGAATTCAACCTTTTGAAAATGTAAAACGCGCAACCGATTTGGCAAGGGAAATCGGTTACACATCCATCGGACACGATATTATTTTTGGACTTCCATTTCAAAACCTCGATCACGTGTACGAAACCATAGCCAAAACCGAAGTTTTAAAACCCGACCGAATTGCTTTTTATAGCTATGCGCATACGCCGTGGATAAAAGGAAACGGGCAACGTGGATTTAATGACAGCGATTTGCCTTCAGCTGTCGAAAAACGAAATCAATATGAATATGGAAAAATAGCCCTAGAAAAAGCTGGGTATTTTGAAATCGGAATGGATCATTTTGCTTTGCCAACAGACGATTTGTACCAAGCCAGACAAGAACAACGATTGCACCGAAATTTTATGGGATACACGACAACAACCAGCAAGCAACTTGTCGGTCTCGGTGTTTCTGCTATCAGCGATTCTTGGTTTGGTTTTGCCCAAAATGAAAAGAAACTCGAGGACTACTCGAAGCGAGTTAATAATGGTGAATTACCTGTTTTTAGAGGTCATATTTTAACCGAAAAAGACTTGACAGTTAGGCAACATATTTTGAATTTGATGTGCAACTTTGAAACCAATTGGTCTAAAGATAATTTAGATTTACCAGAAATAAATGAAATTTTAGCGTCTCTTTCTGAAATGGAAAAAGATAATTTAGTAAATTTAAGCCGAAATTCAATAAAAGCAACCGAAAAAGGAAAAGCTTTTATTCGAAATGTATGTATGGCGTTTGATTTGAGACTGAAAGCAGCTCAACCCAAAACCCGTATTTTTTCGATGACAATCTAACTGAATAAAAAAAGACACAATGAAAACTATTTTAGTACCTGTAGATTTTTCAAAAACATCAGAAAATGCCTTAAAAGTGGCGGCAGAATTATCCAAAAGAAATAATTCTAAACTTATTGTATTACACGTTATTGAATTGGCAGAATCGCTTTTTGGTACCGAACAATTCAATATAGACGATGAACAAATCATCTTCTTTATGAAAACGGCTCAAAAGAAATTTGAAAAGTTTTTAGATAAAGACTACTTAAACGGGGTCAATTTTGAAGAAAAAGTTGATGTCGGTTCTACTTCATACGTTATTTCAGAAAGCATTCATAAAAACAATGCCGATATGGTCGTAATGGGTTCTGTTGGTGTTAGCGGTTTAGAAGAAGTTTTAATCGGATCGAACACCGAAAAAATTGTACGAAGATCTGAAGTTCCTGTGTTAGTTGTAAAAAGAGAAATTAAAGACCTCGATTTTAAACAAGTGGTTTTTGCTTCAAACTTTGACTTAGAAAATTTACAATCGTTTAAAAAAGCAAGAGATTTCGCCAAAAGTTTTAATGCAGAACTAAAATTGCTTTATGTAAATTTACCAGGAAATCAGTTTTATAGCACGCAAGAAATTCAAGAACAGATGCGTAAGTTTTTGAATAAAGTGCAAGTGCCATTCAATAATGATAATGTTATGATTTACAACGATTATTCTATTGAATTGGGTGTAATAAATGGCGCAAAAGCAGCCAAAGCTGATTTGATTGCGATGCCAACACACGGCAGAAGAGGTTTATCGCATTTCTTTAATGGAAGTATCGGAGAAGACGTGGTAAACCATTCAACTTTGCCCGTGATTACTTTTAAGATTTAGAAGAAATTTGTTGAATAAAAAAGTCTCAAAACACCTATTGCTTTGAGACTTTTTTAGTTGTAATTATTTCTGTAACGGACTAATGATTTTCACATTTTGAAAAGCAATTGCTCCGCGAATTACGCCAGAAATTACTTCGTGAATTGCATCTACAATATGCATTTTTAATTCGCTACCGTGGTGAATCAAACTGACTTCTCTAGCAGGATTTGGCTCCTCAAACATTCGCAGATTTTGCTGTTGTTTTTCCGTCATATCTAAGGTGTGTAAATACGGCAAAAGCGTCATTCCTAAACCTTCATCAGCAAGTTTTATCAGAGTTTCAAAACTTCCGCTTTTTAAACTGAACCGATCGGGTTTAAGTTGATTCTTAGATTTACAGATATTCAGCACATTATCCTTAAAACAATGCCCATCTTCTAGCAACAAAATATCTTCGGTACTCAAATCCTCTGGGGTTATTTTTTCTTTTTGAGCTAATCTATGCGATGAAGGAATATAACCCACAAAAGGTTCGTAATACAAAGGTTTTTCTAAAATATTTTCATTTTCAAGTGGAGTAGCAGCAATGGCAGCATCAAGATGACCGTCTTTTAAATTTTCTATAATGGTTTCTGTATTTTGCTCCTGAATTTTTAAATTGACTTTTGGGTATTTCTTGGTGAAATTCATCAAAAACATAGGAAGTAAAGTTGGCATAACGGTGGGAATGATTCCCAATCGAAATTCTCCGCCAACATATCCCTTTTGCTGATCTACGATATCTTGAATTCGGTTACTTTCGTTGACGATATTTTTAGCTTGATTGACGATGTTTTCGCCGACTTGTGTTAATTCTATTGGTTTTTTACTACGATCAAAAATTTTCACCCCTAATTCTTCTTCAAGTTTCTGAACTTGCATACTCAAAGTAGGTTGCGTAACAAAAACTTTTTCAGCTGCTTTGGTAAAATTCTTATATTCAGCTACAGCTAAAACGTAATGTAGTTGTGTTATGGTCATATCTTTATCTATTTGTTTCAAAAATACAAAACACTATTAGTATTTTCTATTAACTTTTTGCTAAATATTTCTTTAAACTATAGTCTGAATTTTTAGAACACTAAAAATTTTTCTACTTGCAAAAATATTTTACTTTCGTTGGTATGAATTCTCAAGATTTAGCAACGCCCATAGAATACCTTAAAAAGGTTGGTCCTAATCGTGCAGATTTGCTTCGTACCGAACTCGGTATTCATACGTTTGGCGATTTGCTCAATCATTTTCCTAATCGGTATATCGATAAATCTCGTTACTATAAAATTACCGAATTGCGCCAAGCTAACGCAAATGCAGAAGTACAGGTTGTTGGCAAAATAACAGCGGTAAAAATGATTCCTCAAAAAAAAGGGAAGCGTTTGGCTGCCACCTTTGAAGATGAAACAGGAGAAATGGAGTTGGTTTGGTTCAGAGGTCATAAATGGATTCGAGAAAACATTAAAACCAATACGGCTTATGTTATTTTTGGTAAAATCAATTGGTACGGAAATAAAGCTAGTATGGCTCATCCTGAAATGGAAACACTGCAAAATCATCAAAATGATTTAAAAATAAAATTGCAACCTGTTTATCCTTCAACTGAAAAACTCGCTAAAAAAAATGTTTCTAATCGAGTAATTACAGGATTAGTCAAGCAATTGCTGAGTCAATGTAAAAATGGCTTTTCAGAATCGCTTTCCCCTTCAATTATCAATGAATTGAAGTTGATGTCTAAAACACAAGCAATATTTCAGATTCATTTTCCACAATCGATCGATTTATTAGGGAAAGCCCAATTTAGGTTAAAGTTTGAAGAGTTTTTCTTTATTCAACTTCAGTTACTGCGAAAAAATCTGATTCAAAAAAATAAAATTAAAGGTTATGCTTTTGGTCAATTAGGAGATTATTTCCATCATTTTTATGAAAAAATACTTCCATTTGAACTAACCAATGCTCAAAAACGGGTGCTGAAGGAAATCAGAAAAGATTTGGTTAGCAACGCACAGATGAATCGATTGTTGCAAGGTGATGTTGGCTCGGGCAAAACGGTTGTTGGTTTTATGAGTATGCTAATGGCTTTAGACAACAACTTTCAGGCGTGTATGATGGCGCCAACAGAGATTCTAGCGCAACAACATTATGAAGGTTTAAAAGATTTTTGTGAAGATTTAGGAATTCATATTGCGATTTTAACGGGATCAACCAAGAAGAAAGACCGCACCAAAATTCACCAAGAACTCGAAGATGGAAGTCTACAAATTCTTATAGGAACGCACGCTTTAATTGAAGATAAAGTTCGTTTTAAAAACCTTGGAATGGCAATTATTGATGAACAACATCGTTTTGGCGTTGCTCAACGTGCCAAATTATGGAAGAAAAACGACCGTCCGCCACACGTTCTCGTAATGACGGCAACACCCATTCCTAGAACTTTAGCAATGAGTCTTTACGGCGATTTGGATATTTCTGTAATTGATGAGCTTCCTCCAGGTAGAAAAGCCATTAAAACTGTTCATCGATACGATAGCAATAGACTGAAAGTGTTTAAATTTATGCGAGATGAAATTGCTAAAGGACGCCAAATTTATGTTGTTTATCCGCTAATAGAAGAGTCAGCTAATTTCGATTATAAAGATTTAATGGACGGTTACGAAAGTATTGTTAGGGATTTTCCTCAGCCAACATATCAAATTTCAATTGTTCACGGAAAAATGAAACCCGAAGACAAAGCATACGAAATGAATCGTTTTGTGGAAGGAAAAACACAAATAATGGTAGCAACTACAGTAATAGAAGTCGGTGTAAATGTTCCCAATGCTAGTGTAATGGTTATTGAAAGTGCAGAGCGGTTTGGCTTATCACAATTGCATCAATTACGCGGTAGAGTAGGACGTGGAGCTGAACAAAGTTACTGTATTTTGATGACAAGTCATAAACTCAGCAACGATAGTAAAACGCGATTAGAGACGATGACACAAACCAACGATGGCTTCAAAATTGCTGAAGTTGACCTAAAACTTCGAGGGCCAGGTGATTTGATGGGAACCCAACAAAGCGGTGTTCTTAATCTAAAAATTGCAGATATTGTTAAAGATGGAAGCATCTTACAGCTGGCGAGAAAATACGCCTATAAAGTTTTAAAAGAAGACCCTAGTTTACAGAAAAAAGAAAACTTTTTCATCAATCACACTTACCAACAAATTACTAAGAAAAAACACCTTTGGAATTATATTAGCTAATAGCTTTATCAATATTTTAGCTTATTGCACACCGATTTCTAATAAGTAGAACACTAAATTTGTACCTACAATAATAAACTATGAATAAATTTACCCTAATCGATTCTATTCAAATTGAAAAGGAAAAAATCAATAATCGGTTTGAAATTAAAGCAAAGACAGAACAATTCACTGAAAAACTGTTTCTAAGCCTTTTTGATGCCGCTATTGATTTAGAAAAGAGTTTACAAGAATTGCAGCTAGATTTTCAGGAGTTAGCAGATTTAGTTTGCTGGAAATCGGATAATTTATGCCGAGAAAGTTGGGAGGATTATTTGGAAACAATTCCAGCTATTTTAAAGCATTTAAAAAGTGATGCAAATTTAATTCTCGAAAATGATCCTGCGGCAAATACCCTTGAAGAAATTTATTTAGCATATCCTGGGTTTTATGCCATTGCAGTATATCGTTTGGCTCATCCGTTAGAGCAGTTGGGCCTACCGTTAATTCCGCGTTTAATGACAGAATATGCGCATCAGAAAACAGGAACAGACATCAATCCAGGAGCAGAAATTGGCGTTCCTTTTTTTATAGATCACGCAACTGGTGTGGTGATTGGCGAAACAACGGTTATTCAAAATAATGTAAAGATTTATCAAGGTGTTACGCTAGGAGCTCATTCAGTTGCCAAAAAAATGAAAGGAAAAAAGCGACACCCAACTATTGAAGACAATGTAACTATTTATGCCAACGCCACAATTTTAGGAGGAGATACAATTATTGGTAAGAATTCTGTTATCGGGGGAAATGTGTGGTTAACGCAATCGGTAGCGGGCAATTCAATCGTATCGCATCAAGCACAAATTCAAATTCAATCTAAAACAGAAAAATGAGTTATATCGAACAACTTATAGGAAATACACCGCTAATTGAGACTCGAAATTTAGTAGCAAATCCAAAGGTGAAATTGTTATTAAAATTAGAAGGTCAAAATCCTGGCGGAAGTGTAAAAGATAGAGCAGCATATCAAATGATTGCGGCTGCTTTAGAACGTGGTGAAATTGATAAAAACACACAACTAATCGAACCTACAAGTGGAAATACAGGAATTGCGTTAGCGATGATTGCCAGTATTTTTCAACTTAAAATTGAATTGGTAATGCCAGAAAATGCGACTGTAGAACGCGTCCAAACGATGCAAGCTTATGGGGCAAAAGTGACTTTAACCAATGCAGAAAATGGAATTGAAGGAGCTAGAGATTACGCTGAAGAAAAACTAGCTTCTGGTAAGTATTATATGTTTAATCAGTTTGCTAATGACGATAATTGGAAAGCGCATTACAAAACAACTGGACCAGAAATTTGGCGTGATACCCAACAGCAAATCACACATTTTGTATCTTCAATGGGAACAACAGGAACCATTATGGGAACATCTACTTACTTAAAAGAGCAAAATTCTAAGATTCAAATTGTAGGTGTTCAACCAACAGATGAATCTAAAATTCCTGGAATTAGAAAATGGCCTAAAGCGTATTTACCAAAAATCTATAATCCTAAAAAAGTAGATCAAATCATAGAAGTTTCTCAAGACGAAGCCACACAAATGACTCGTACACTTGCAGAAAAAGAAGGAGTTTTTGCAGGGATGAGCAGTGGAGGAGCTACTGCAGCAGCAATTAAATTATGTAATCAATTAGAAAGTGGAGTAGTGGTAAGTATTGTGTGCGATCGAGGTGACCGTTATTTGTCTTCAGATTTATTTTTAAAATAATTTAAAACTTTACTTATTGTAAACCAATGCACTAAGAATTAACTGCTTTTTTTTTGAAAAAAAGTTTAGAAAAATAGTTTGGTAATTTAATAAAAGGCTTAAATTTGCACCCGCAGAACAGACGTTCTTATAAATATTGAAAGAAATTTAATAGTGCATAAGTAAATCTTATTTCACTTTATGCGAATAAAAATTTAACGCAATAAAATGCGAAAGTAGCTCAGGGGTAGAGCATCACCTTGCCAAGGTGAGGGTCGCGGGTTCAAATCCCGTCTTTCGCTCAGGTAATAAAAAGTTAGTTTCTTTCATAAAAAGTCTACGCTCGGATGGTGGAATTGGTAGACACGTTGGACTTAAAATCCAATGACCATTGCGGTCGTGCGGGTTCAAGTCCCGCTCCGAGCACTCAAACCCTTGTTAATCAGTTGATTTTCAAGGGTTTTTTGTTTGTTTTTAATCCGTATTTTAACTAAACTTGTGCTAAACTTTTTAAATATCATTCTGTATATTTGCAGTATGAATACGATACCTCTTTTTATTAGTGGAGCAGAAATAGCCGTTATCTTATTGATAATAGTTATGGTATTTGGAGCTGATAAAATTCCAGATATTGCTCGTACCATCGGTCAAACTGTAAAGTCTGTAAGAAATGCTACCGATGAGATCAAGTATGAAATCACCAAAACTACCGATGAACATACTAAAGATTTTAAAAATGTAGATTTGTCGAAAGAAATTAAAAAGGAATCTGAAAAGATTAAGGAAGATATAGAAGAAATTACCGGGCCGGTAAAACGTAGGTTTTAACCAACCCGATAAAAATCTTATCTAACGCGACTTAAAGTAAGCCCATCTCGAATTGGAAGGATAACTGTTTCCAGTCGATCATCTTCATTCAACTTCTTATTGTAGATTTTTAAAGCAGCGGTATCTGCATCATTTTTCTGGGTTTCTTCAAGAACTTTCCCACTCCATAAAACATTGTCTGACAAAATCACCGAACCGCTTTTCATTTTTGGAAGTATCAAATCTAGGTAATTTGGGTAATTTGATTTATCAGCATCGATAAAAACCAAATCAAATTGATCGGTTAGGTTGGGGATAATATCCAAAGCATTTCCAATATGTTGAACGATGTGTTTGCGATATCCAGATTTTTCAAAATATTTATTTTGAAGCGGTGCTAATTCTTCATTTTTATCAATAGTGTGTAATTTTCCATCTTTCTGAATTCCTTCGGCTAAACAAATAGCAGAATAACCAGTATAAGTACCGATTTCCAGAATGTTTTTTGGATTGATAAGCTTGGATAGCAAACTCAATACTCGACCTTGATAATGACCGCTTAGCATACGCGGCTGTAAAACTTTTTGCCAAGTTTCACGGTTCAATTCAGCAAGAATTTCAGGTTCTTTTTGTGAATGTTCGTCAACATACTTGTTGATTTCATCAGGTAAAAAATCCATTAACTTAAAATTTTATTGATGAGTTCTTGTTTTCCTTTTTCATCCGCACCATAAAGCCAGTTGAGTACATTATTAGACCAAATTTCATCTTGTTCTTTAGCGGTAATGATATTTTCGTTGACTGCTAAATCAAGAATTTTACCCGGATATGAAGATTGTATATCGCTTTCCATTTCACCTAACGGATAAGGATCATCCAAACCAGCAATAACTTGATTGGATCCTTGATTGTCAATCAATAAATTAAAGGATTTGGTGTCGTGCACCAAGGTGTCAAAAAAGATATTTTTATGACCAACAGATTTTCGAGGGTGAACTTTTCCTTCAAACAAATCAGGTCGACCATCAAAACCTTGAATTCTTCTACCTAGATTAATTTGTGCTAATTGTCCGCCGTGAGCAAAGCAAACACGCATATTTTTATATTTAGTTGGGTAACCATTTAAGGTTAAAAAATGATAGGCATCGGCACATTGAGCGAGCATCCATATCAGGTGAAATCGCCACGAAGTATTTTCTAGCTTAATGAATTTTTCGCCATCGTAAGGGTGTATTTCTACGGCTAAATTGTACTTGTCTGCTAATTCAAAAATCGGTTCATTTTCTTCATCAAAAATACAACGCCACGTTCCAATACTATCCATATAATGAGTAGGTAAACACAATAAGCGTAAATCTAATTCCTCTACACAACGTTCAATTTCCCATAACGCACTTCGTACAAACCCGGGGTGAACTACAAATCCACAACTAAATTTACTAGGGTGGTCGTGTTGGACTTTTGCGTTAAAATCGTTTTGAAACCGCAGTGCTTTTTTCATTTCTTCTACGCGCAATCCATTTCCGTAGAGTTGCGATAGGTTTAAAACAACGGCGTGATCGATATTAAATCGATCCATCCATTCAAGTTTTTCATTCAAAAAGAAACTGGAATCGGTTACTGGTCGTTTCCAGTTTTTTTGGAGCATAAATTTTTTATCATCATCAACCCAAAAAATTTCTTTTTCACGCATAAAATCAGGAATTTCATCTGGGTATGGCAACAAGTGTGAATGTCCATTAATTCTTAATTTCTTCTTCATCTTGATGGTTTTCTGGGGTTATATTTTGTTGTTGTATTGTATACAAATATTTTTGGGTTCAGTAAAAAAGCGTAAGGCTTCTAGTCCGCCTTCGCGACCAACGCCGCTATCTTTTGTGCCTCCAAAAGGCGTTCTTAAATCACGCATTAACCAAGTGTTTACCCAAACAATTCCGCTTTGTATTGCATTAGAAAGCCGCATTGTTCGATCTAAGTTATTGGTCCATAATGTAGCTGATAATCCGTATTTTACATCATTAGCAAGCGCCAAAGCGTGCATTTCGTCATCAAATGGCATAAGCGTTACCACGGGGCCAAAAATTTCTTCTTGATTGAGCTTGCAAGCATTGTTTTCTACTTCAATAACCGTTGGTTCGAGGTAATAACCACCTTCATAATCTTTTACTTTTACAGGATTTCCGCCGGTTAAAATTTTTGCATTTTGATTGTGCGCATCGTTTATATATGCAACTACTTTTTCTAAATGTTCTTTGGAAACCAATGCGCCAAGATTGCTAGATTTTTCTGATGGATGCCCAACTTTTAATTTTTTGACACGTTCCACAAAATCTTTTTTAAATTGATGGTAGATGCTTTTTTCTACAAAAATTCGCGAACCGCACAAACAAATTTGCCCTTGATTGGCAAAAGATGATTTTACGGTGGTATGCAGCATTTTTTCATAATCGCAATCAGCAAAAATTAAGTTTGGATTTTTCCCGCCTAATTCCAACGAAAGTTTTTTGAACATTGGAGCTGCAGTTTGAGCAATATGCGCTCCGGTTGCTGTTCCGCCAGTAAATGAAATGGCTTTTATTTTTGGATGTTCTGTAATGGCTTGTCCAGTTGATTTTCCTAACCCGTGAACGATGTTTAATACTCCTTTTGGCAGTCCTGCTTGTTGACAAATATCGGCTAACAAATAGGCGGTCATCGGAGTAATTTCGCTGGGTTTAGCAACGACACAATTTCCAGCAGCTAGCGCAGGAGCTATTTTCCAGGTAAACAAATACAAGGGCAAATTCCAAGGTGAAATACAACCAACAATACCAATGGGTTTTCTAAGCGTAAAATTAATGGCATTTAGCCCAACACTTTCGTGAGATTCTGATGAAAACTGAGTAATTGCTTTGGCAAAAAAACTAAAATTACTCGATGCTCGTGGAATATCAACCGCCGTAGCTAATGTTACAGGCTTTCCATTGTCTTTAGATTCTGCTACAGCTAAATCTTCCAAGTTATCGCTGATTAATTCCGCAATGCGTTGCAAAACTTTACTCCGATGTTCTAAGGTGGTCGTAGACCAAAGAGGAAAAGCATTTTCGGCAGCTTTTACGGCTAATTCGACATCTTTTTGATTGCTATTTGGTATTTTTGAATAGATTTTTCCACACGATGGATCGTAATTATCGAGCCAATTTCCATCGATTGGATTCTGCCATTCACCATTGATATAATTTTGTATCGTTTGCATATATGATCAAATTCTGATTCGCAATTTAAGGATAAATTACTTCTTATAAAATGAGAAATTTAATTCACTTAACTGAAATGCACATTCAAGTAGCAGCTCAAAAAAATCAGTGTAAAATAAACTACCTTTGCCAAAAATAATATTGAAATTGAAAGTAAATCAGATAAAAACACATTTTTTTAATGAATTGAAATCGTTTTATCCAAAAACTGAAATTGATAGTTTCTTTTTTTGGCTGTTGGAAGATTTGGCTTCCATAAATCGAACACAATTTTTGATGCATCCTTCAACTGAAGTCAGCCCAAAATCAAAAGAAAAATTTGATGATGCCTTAAATCGGTTGAAAGACCAAGAACCGATTCAACATATATTAGGTTATACCGAATTTTTTGGTAGAAAATTTGAAGTGAATGCTAACACCTTAATTCCACGACCTGAAACCGAAAATTTAATTGATTGGATTGTAAATGATTACAACAATCAAGATTTTTCCACTTCATCACCTTCAATTTTAGATATAGGAACGGGTTCGGGTTGTATTCCGATTACATTGGCAAAGGAAATTACAGGCGCTCAGGTTCAGGCAATAGATGTTTCTGAAGCAGCGCTTCAAATGGCACAACAAAATGCAAAAATCAATCAGGCAAAAGTAGATTTTATACTTGCTGATGTTTTGGAACTCGAAAAATTGCCAATTTTAGCAGATATTATTGTATCGAACCCGCCGTATGTGCGTGAATCTGAAAAAGCAGAAATCAACCAAAATGTATTGGAGTTTGAGCCTGAATTAGCACTTTTTGTAACGGATTCAGACCCGTTTATTTTCTATAAAAAAATAGCATATTTGGCGAGCATTCAGCAGCACCCAACTCAGGTTTATTTTGAAGTGAATGAATACTTAGCAAAAGAAACGCAAGCAGCTGTAGCTGTTTTTAAGCCAGCTATTTCGGAGCTTAAGAAAGATATTTTTGGCAAAGATAGAATGCTCAAATTAGTTTTTAATTAGGATCGACATCAATATTAATTTTGATGGAGCGATAGGCACCAACAGCGTTAAAGCTATCAATTCCTTTATGTATAAACTGCTTGGTTTTTTCAAGCGAATTTTGTGGTGGAATTTTAATCAAAATATTTTTATGATATTGATTGCGTATTCTTGCAATAGCAGGAAATTCTGGACCTAACACATTTTTTGAAAAAGCTTGTTTCAAAAATTTGGTCAACCAATCTGCACCTTCGTTGAGTTTGTTATAGTCGCGAGACTTTAAAGTGATTTTGATCAATCGATAAAAAGGCGGATAATTAAAGTTTTTTCGTTGATAAATTTCATCTTTATACATTCCTTTGAAATCGTTGGTCGTTACTTGCTGAAGAATTTGATGATACGGATTAAAGGTTTGAATTAAAACTTTTCCGCGTGTATCGGTTCGTCCAGCTCTTCCAGCGACTTGAACCAACAACTGGAAACTTTTTTCAAAAGCCCTGAAATCTGGAAAATTGAGTAAACTATCGGCGTTTAAAACTCCCACCAAATCTACATTTCTAAAATCTAATCCTTTGGTAAGCATTTGCGTACCAACTAAGATATCGATCTCTCGATTTTCAAAAGCGGCGATAATTTTGTCGTAAGCATATTTTCCTCGAGTGGTATCAAAATCCATTCGATGAATATTCGTTTTTTCAAATAAGCTTTGTAATTCACTTTCAATTTGTTCGGTTCCGAAACCTTTAGCATCAATTTCTGAACTCCCACAAGAAAGGCATTTTGTTTGCATCGCAATGCTGTAACTACACATGTGGCAGCGTAAAGAATTGTTGTATTTATGATAAGTTAGACTAACATCGCAATTTGGGCAATGAGGCGAATGACCACAGGTTTTGCATTCTAAAAAAGGCGAAAACCCTCTTCGGTTTTGAAACAAAATTACTTGTTTACCTTCTTTTAAAGTAGCTGAAATGGCTTTCAATAAAGTATCCGAAAAATGCCCTGTCATTTGTTTTTTCTTGTGTTTGGTTTTAATATCAACCAACTGAATATCGGGTTCTAAAACATTTCCAAAGCGTTTGGATAATCGAATGTAAGCAAATTTATTTTTTTTGATATTTTGAAAACTTTCAATACTTGGTGTAGCCGAGCCTAAAAGGGTTTTACTTTTGAATATGGAAGCTAAAACGATTGCTGCATCGCGAGCGTGGTATCGAGGTGCTGGATCGTACTGTTTATAACTGTTTTCGTGCGATTCATCGACAATTACTAATCCTAAATCTGTAAAAGGTAAAAACAAGGAAGAACGTGTACCTACCACTATTTTACCTTTGCTTTGATGCAAAATATGCTGATACGTTTCTACGCGCTCATTAATCGAATATTTACTATGAAAAACCATAACTTCTTCACCAAAATAGGCTTGTAAACGTTTTATTAGCTGAGTAGTTAGTGCAATTTCAGGAAGCAAGAAAAGCACTTGCTGATCATTTTTAATAACCTTTTCAATTAATTTTATATAGATTTCTGTTTTTCCAGAGGAAGTTACACCGTGTAAAACCGCAACATCTTTTTGTTTAAAACCAGCTAGAATTTCTTCTAAAGCTTTTTGTTGATGTTCGCTTAAAGCAATGTTTAGATTCGTTTTTTCACCAGAAAAATTAATTCGATCTTGTTTGACTTGGTATTCTTCAAAAATTTCTTTTTTGACCAAGGCCTTAATCGTCGTAACCGAAACGCCAGAATCTTCACTTAAATCTTTGGCAGAAATCGGTTTTTTTCGCCTAGCTGAAATGCTAAAAAAATGTAGTACCGCTTCTTTTTGTTTGGGAGCATTTTCTAGTTCAGCTAAAATTTTTGGTAAATTTTCTTTGGATTCGTAAGCTGGATTTAGGCGAATGTATTTGGTTAATTTAGGTTGGTATTTCTTATACATTTCTTGGTTGACAATCAATATATTTTTGTCGACTAACTGATTGATTATCGGTAAAACCGTCTTGCGGTTCAAGATCTTCATTACGTCTTGAATTTTGAGTAATGACTGATTTTGAAGCGCTTCAAAAATTAAATACTCATTATCGGTTAAATCCTCTTGATTGATTTCGATGCTTTTATTTAATTCAATAACCGTTTCACTTTCAATTAGTAAAGCACTAGGTAAAGCGGCGCGCATAACATCACCTAAACTAGCCATATAATAGGATGAAATCCACTCCCATAACTGAAATTGTTGTTCAGTAACCAATGGTTTTTCATCCATTAGTTGTTCTACAAATTTGGTATCATAATGCAAAGGAGGATTGTGGTGAAGCCGATAAACAATTCCCGTGTAAACTTTAGATTTACCAAAAGGCACCGCTACACGAATTCCTTTTTGACACAAGTCGAATTCACTTTTGCTCACCTGGTAAGTAAAACTTTTTTTTAGTGGAAGCGGTAAAATGACATCAACAAAATATTGCATTATGCTTTTGGTTTGAGAGTTGGTAAAGATACAAAGTTAAGCGGCTATACGAGTATTGCAAAATAAAAATCCTGACTCGGTTAAGAATCAGGATTTTAAAAATTTAAGCTTAGTAAAAATAATTATTACTTGAAATATGGCGCAACTTTTTCTTTGATTTCTTCTACGATTTCAGGATCTAAAAGGGTAGAAGTATCACCTAGCTGATTGGTTTCATTAGCTGAAATTTTACGCATAATTCTACGCATAATTTTTCCACTACGCGTTTTTGGTAAACCAGAAACAAAATGAATGCGGTCGAGTTTTGCAATTGGACCGATTTTGCTCGAAATAAGTTGATTGATTTCTTTATTAAGGTTTTCTTTGATTCGGGTTTTTCCTTCTTCTTTAAGATTAATAAATCCAGCTAAAGCATTTCCTTTTACATCGTGAGGGAAACCAACGATAGCAGATTCTGCAACTGCTGGATGTTCATTGATGGCATCTTCGATAGGAGCCGTGCCTAAGTTGTGTCCTGAAACAATAATGACATCATCAACTCTACCTGTAATTCGGTAGTAACCGACTTCATCTCTTATGGCACCATCACCGGTAAAATATTTACCTTCGTAAGCAGAAAAGTAAGTGTCTTTGTAACGCTTATGGTTTCCATAAACTGTTCTTGCCATTCCTGGCCACGGGAAAGCAATACACAAACGTCCATCAGCATTTCGGCCTTGAATTTCATTTCCGTTTTCATCCATTAAAACCGGGATGATTCCAGGCATAGGTAAGGTTGCAAAGGTCGGTTTTGTAGGCGTAACAAATGGAATAGGGGATATCATAACGCCACCTGTTTCTGTTTGCCACCAAGTATCAACAATCGGACATTTTTTCTTACCGACGTTTTCGTTGTACCAATTCCAGGCTTCTTCGTTTATTGGTTCGCCAACAGTTCCTAACACTTTCAACGAAGAAATATCGTGTTTGTTCATCAATTCAGGGTCTTGTTTAGCCAAGGCACGAATGGCAGTTGGAGCCGTATAAAACTGATTGACTTGATGCTTTTCTATGATTTCCCAAAATCTTCCGTAGTCTGGAAAAGATGGAACACCTTCAAACATTAAGGTGGTAGCGCCATTTAATAATGGACCGTAAACAATGTACGAATGCCCTGTAATCCAACCAATATCGGCTGTACACCAATACACATCGTTTTCTTTGTATTGAAAAACATTATTAAAGGTGAAAGCTGTGTAAACCATATAGCCAGCAGTGGTATGAACCATTCCTTTTGGTTTTCCAGTTGAACCAGAAGTGTATAAAATAAAAAGCTCATCTTCAGCATCAATTTCTACAGCATCGCAATGGTTGTCTACTTGGTCTAATTCTTCGTGTAACCAAGTGTCTCTTCCTGATTTCATTTGAATGTCTGAATCAATTCTTTTAACGACCAACACATTCTCAATACTTTTTGTGTTTTCTAGCGCCTCATCAGCAATTTTTTTAAGATCGATAGTTTTAGAACCGCGATAAGAGCCATCAGAAGTGATTAAAAGTTTGCATTCGGAATCATTAATACGAGAAGCTAGCGCAGAAGCTGAAAAACCAGCAAATACAACTGAATGTACAGCACCGATACGAGCACAAGCCAATTGAGCAATGGCTAATTCTGGAATCATAGGTAAATACAAACAAACTTTATCACCTTTCTGAATGCCTTTGTTTTTTAGTACATTAGCCATTTTTTGAACCCGCCGATGCAGTTCAGAATAAGTAATATGCAGGCTATCTTCTTTAGGATCATTTGGTTCCCAAATAATGGCAGTTTTGTTAGCTTTATCATTTAAATGACGATCAATAGCATTTTCCGTTAGGTTGAGTTTGGCGTTTTTAAACCAACTTACTTGTGCGTTTTTTTTATCCCATTCGAGTACCTTATCCCATTTCTTTTTCCAATTAAAATTTCTTTCTGCAATTGTACCCCAAAAGTCTTCAGGGTCATTTTTAGCAATGCGGTAAACATCGATATACTGGGCAAGGGAGTCAATATTATAAAAACTGTGGGTTAGTTTTTTTAAAAGACTAATATTTTCTGGGTTGTCTAATTTGCTTTCATAGGTCTCGCTATAATCCATTCGTACTATTTTTTTGATTTAAATGAAGCCTAAAAATACAAATAAGTTTAATGATTGAAATATTAATCTTATCGATTTACCATTAATTTATAATTCTGGTAATAAATGATTTTACGCTAGTTTTTAGGAATCAGTTAAAAGTGATTTTGTTGCTTAACCGCAGTTTTAAAAAATATTGATTATAAGTTTTGGTTTTATTTTTTTTTTCTGGTCGCATG
>JBNJHC010000026.1:0-26486 GCA_051748125.1 Bacteroidota bacterium | reverse complement strand
TGACGGTAATTGTTCCGATTTACAACGAAAAAGAAAATATTTACCGATTAGAAAAAGAACTTTCTCAATTAGTAGACAAAGTAGCTTTTGAAATTAATGTCTTGCTAGTCAATGACGGTTCTACAGACGGGTCTTTGCAGCTCATAAAAGAAGTTTGCCAAAATAACAAGGCTTTTAACTACCTAGATTTTGCTTATAACTGCGGACTTAGCGCTGCTATAAAAGCTGGGTTTGATTATGCTACAACCGATTTGGTCGGATATATTGATGCCGATTTACAAACCGATCCTATGGATTTTCTAAAACTCTTAAATGAGCTAGAAGATTATGCCTTAGTAACTGGCGTAAGAGCTGATAGAAAAGATTCTTTTGTAAAAAATATGAGTTCGACTATAGCAAATAACATTAGAAGGGCTTTTACACACGATGGAATGGATGATACGGGCTGCCCGTTAAAAATTATTCGGACAGATGTAGCCAAACAAATACCGATGTTTAAAGGCTTGCATCGTTTTTTGCCAGCGATGGTAATGCTTCAGAATCAAAAAATAAAACAAGTGCCGGTAAAGCATTTCCCAAGAATGGCAGGCACGGCAAAATTTGGACTTACTAACCGGCTTATTGGTCCGTTAATCGATTGTTTTGCCTATTTATGGATGAAGAAAAAATACATCAATTATAAATTGAAGGATGAGTAATTTGCCTCAAGGAATCATATTGGCTATTGGTTTTCTTGCTCAATTTTTATTCTCGGCGAGGACTTTTTACCAATGGTTTGCATCTGAACGAAAAAAAATAATGCTCACGCCTCGTTTTTTTTGGCAACTAAGCTTGTTTGCTTCCTTTTTACTTTTTGCTTACGGCTATTTTCGAAAAGATTTTTCGATTATGTTAGGGCAGAGCATCACCTACTTTATTTATATCCGAAACTTGCAAATTGATGGAAAATGGAAAAGTTTTCCGCTAATTAGCCGTTATTTTTTCTATAGTTTTCCTTTTATTATAGCTGGGTTAGCACATCAGCATCATCATATTTCGTTTAGCGATTTGTTTGAACCCGAACACATTACCAAAGGCGTTTTGTTTTTAGGAACTATCGGCCAAATCTTATTTACCTTTCGGTTTATTTATCAGTGGATTTTTGCTGAAAAAAACAAACAAAGCAACTTACCTAAAGGCTTTTGGGTGATTAGTATTTTAGGTTCGGTGTTGATTTTGACCTATGGTGTTATTCGTTTAGATTATGTATTGATTTTAGGACATTGTAGCGGCTTAGTGATATATATTAGAAATTTGATAATTATTCGCAAATATGGATTTCAGTAAGCACACTTGGATTTATGTAGGCTTGAGTTTAAGCTGCTTGTTGCTCTATTTTGTAACTATAGATATACTTCCAGTTTCTATTATGGAAGCCAGGAATTATTTGGTTTCTCGAGAAATGCTAACAGATGGAAATTGGATTTTAACAACAATGAATGGCGAAGCAAGGTATCAAAAACCGCCGCTACCATCTTGGATTGGCGCCGCTTTGGTAGGCTTGTTTAATAAAGACCATTTACTAATTCATCGGTTGGCGGCTTCTTTAATGGCAACAGCAAGTGTTTTTGGAATGTATGGCTTAGTTCGGTTTTATTTCAAAGAGGCGTTCTTTTCTTTTGTAGCTGCAGCTGTTTTTGCTTCTTCTTTATATGTTAGTTTGATTCGTTTTGAGGCGCCTTCTGATGTGTTTACACACGGATTTACAGTTTTTGCTATACTATATTTATCAAAATTAGTTTTTAGTAAAAAGTGGCAGTTTGGGAGCCTCATACTTGGTGGATTGTTTTTATCGGCATCAGTAATGGCTAAAGGGCCAGTGAGTTTGTACGCTTTGTTTTTGCCTTTTACGATAGCTTGTTTTATCGTTTATCGAAAAGAAGTAAAACATTATTTCTTTAAAGTTTTGGCAGTTTTAATTGGTGGTATAGGCATTGGAGGAGTTTGGTATTTATATGTACGTTACGCCGACCCCGAAACTTTTTTAAAAGTTGCCGAAACCGAAACCGGTAATTGGTCGAGTTATAATGTTAGGCCATTTTATTACTATTGGTCGTTTTTCATTCAATCGGGATATTGGGCAATTTTAGCTTTGGTAAGCTTAGCTTATCCCTATTTCAAAAATCGAGTAGCTTTCAAAAAAGTTTATTTGTGGTCATTTTTATGGACGGTGTTAAGTGTGGTTTTACTTTCTGTAATTCCCGAAAAAAAATCGCGTTACCTGTATCCAGTTTTATTTCCATTAGCAATAAATACAGCAGTAATCTTACATTATATAGCAAATAACCTTTCAACAAAACTGAGCAAAACTCTTTTGAAAACCTACTTTTTTGTTTCATTAATTCCTGTTATTGCTGTTTTGGCGAGCAGTTATTTTGTAGAAGAATATAGCATCAGCTATTTTGTTTGGTTAATCGTTTTTGTAGGACTTCAAGTTTGGGTGTTGCGCTATGGATTTATTAGCTATCAAAAAAAGCAATCTAAAGCCGTTATATTAAGTTTTTTAGCAAGCGCCATATTGATTTTTAGTATCGGTTTTAGGGGAATTTCTTTTGCGCCTAAAAATTCAGCATATCGACCTTATACTTTGAACTACATAACCGAAGACTCGGCGGAGTTGTTTCATTTTGAAGCGATTCGTCCAGAGGTCTTATTTGTTGCTAAAACTAAAATTCCGAACCTTGATAAAATCAATATTCAATCGCATCAACGTTTGCGTATTTTGGTAGCAGAACCAAATAAAGAAGAATTGCTGAAAAAGATGCAATGCAATTTTAAAATTGAAAAAGTACGTGAATTTGATAATAATATCTACGGAAATCCTGATTCAAAATCACATAAAGAAGAATTGAAACTTTGGGAATACACTTTTCAACAAGATTAAAACAAGCTTCCTATTTTTTTATCAACTGAAAGTTTTGCGTTTTAGTCTTGAGGTTGATTTTTAAAATATAATTTCCTTTTGGTAAAAAAGCTAACTGAATTTGGTTAGGGAGATGAAGCGATTCTCGGTAAACTTTTTTCCCTTGCATATCATATATTAGCACTTCTGCTAACTCCTCTTGTTCAGTAGTAAGGTTGAGGTAATTGCTTGTAGGATTAGGATAAATTGATAAGGCTATTTTTTGCTGGTCGGTAACCGATAAGGTAGTGTTGCTTTGGTATGCCAAAGTTCCTGCAGCAGATTCCCAAATAAATTCATCAATTCCATTACCAGTAAGATCGGCAGTATGAATTTCTTGAACAAATAAATTATTATTGTCATCAAGGATGTGTGTTTGATTAAAATCGTGGAGATTATCATTTAGCATTAGCCGTGGTTTTCCATCAAAAGCCAAGTAAACATCAGCTAGGTCGTCTCCATTTTGATCAAGTGTTCGCATCGCTTTAACTGAATTAGAAGATATTTGAGCAATTTCGTCATAATCTATAAAATCAACTTCAGTAGCCGTTTGTTTTTGGTAAAGGTGCAATTGGCTATCGCTTGCTAAGAAAACCAAATCCATCAATCCGTCGTTATCAAAATCAATTTGTTGAACAACCGTAACGGTATTGTGATTAGGACTTGTAATTGTTTGAGGGGTGAAGTTTCCTTGCCCATCATTGGTGTAGACTACAACACCAAGAGTTTCTCCAACTACTAAATCCATATCGCCATCATTATCTACATCCATTTTAATCATATCCCAGCATTCTAAAATATTAGGCGATCCTGCTGTGGTTAGAAGGGCTTCTTTTGTAAAAGTATTATCTGTATTGTTTTTATAAATAGCAATAGCATGTTGATGGATTACCACAAAATCGAGCCATCCATCATCATCAAAATCATGAACGGTAATCGACATTCCAAAGCTAGCTTCTGTTCCTAAAAGCACAGGGTCTTCAAAACCATTTTCTGTTTGGGTGTACAATAATATATTGCCATTGGTTTGTGTAGTTACAACCAAATCTAAAAATCCATTTTGATTAAAATCACCATAATTTACAAACACAGGATCATTAAGGTCAGGCTCAATAATCTCTTTTGTGAATTCAGCTGATCCATTGTTATAATAAATTGCAATTTGATCTTTATTTCCTGCTCGAGTTACAACAATATCAGTTAATGAATTGTTGTTAAAATCTGCAGAAGCAATATGTGTAGTAGCTCCTGTATCGTTACTATCATCTATAATTTGGGGTTCGCTAAATTGAGCATTTGTGCAAATAAAACAAAATAAGCCTATAAATAGTAAATAGTTTTTCATAGTAAATGTTTTAAAATCAATTAGCTAAGTTAGTGAATAGAATATTTCTTTCAATTCAAAAAGGCAGTTTATTTCTTTGAAAAACTAACATAGGTTTGAATATTTACCTTCCGTTTTAGATAAACAGCTCCAGAAATATTCCAAAAAGAAATACTAACAATTGTGGCAATGGCAGCACCTAATACACCATAAATGGGTGTTAATATTAGGTTGAGTGTAAGGTTGATTAGCAAAGCAATAAGCACAATTTTTTGAAATTTTTCTTGGTGTCCTGTCATTTGCATAATAATTCCTACAGAACCCGAAAGACTATTGACTAATTGCCCCAAACACAAGACGATTAAAACGGTACTCCCAGCTACAAATTCTTCTTCAAAAATACGCAACAAGTCTTTGTTGAAAATCAAAATTCCAGCAACAAGAAACAGCGTAATAAAAAAGTTGAGGTTGGTAGAAAACCGAATAAGTTGCTTGTAAGCCGATTTTTTTTCTTCATGGTAAGCAGCTGCAATTTTTGGTGCCAAAACCGAATTGATGGCTTCTAAAGCAAAACTAGTTAACGTTGCTATTTTTAGCGATACATGATAAATACCAACAGCTTCATCAGTTTCAAAAATACCTAAAATAAAGGTGTCCATCCAGCCCAATAAAACCAATATTGTTGAAGAAAGCATCATCGGGAAGGCTTCTTTCATAAATTGCCAAGAATTGGTGTTTGTCGAAAATCGAATTACTTTCAATACACTAAAACATTTCAAAAAACCAATAAATGTCAATGCTAAAATTGCATAAAAATGTGCTTTCATAGCATCTGTAGGATCGTTAGAAATCCACAGAAAGACAACAAGTAGTATTGTTGTAAAGAAAAAACGTCCAGAATTATTTAGAAAAGCATACCAATTGTTTCGCCCAATGGCTCTTAGAAATCCGCTAAAATGGCCAACCAAAACCCATAGCGGAATGCAGGGAATGATCCATTTTAAAAAAGGAGTTAATTGTGGTTTTTGAAAAACTGTTTCCGCCAAAAAGTCTTTAAACAGGAACAACAGTACAGCTAAAAGAGCCGAAAAGAAAAACGATTTGGTAACCACCCGATAAAACACCCCTGGGTTGCTTTTTACGTGACCTGCAACAGCGTAAAACTTCACCAAATTGGTATCGACACCCAAGCGGCCGAGCATTGCCACAAAAACAAAAATAGAAAAACAAAGCGCTACCAATCCATTAGCCGACGCTCCATAATGTTGAGCAACAAGATAGGTAAAAGCGTAACCAGCTAGTAGTCCAGCTGCTCGAAACACCAAAAAAGAACCGCCTTTTTTTAAAATATCTTGAGCACCTTGACCTAAAAAATCGAGGTTGAATTTATGCTTTAAATTTTTCAAAAGTTGATTTTGTAATGTTATCAATTTCTTGTGCTTCCCTATCGGTTAACACTTTTTTCCACTTACCAATCGATTTTGTTGAAACAGGTTTGGAAACATTTTTATGGTGCTCCAAAAAATTTACATCGCCTAAGGAAGAAGTTTTTTTCCAATAATCCAGCATTTCATCACTATAATTTAAACCCAAAAACGCGGTAATTTTTTCTAGTTCATCCGCTGGTTGACTCACCAGATCTTCATAATGCACGAGGTGGAACTGTTCTTTAGGAAGTTTTTTTTGTAAAGCATTGGCTTTGTCGATAAACAGTTTCCAATTTTTGGCAGACCTAATGTAGTCTTTTTCAATTTTTGCTTTTGCATACGAACAAACTACATCCTTTGGTTCTCGAATGATATGGATAAATTGTGCTTTTGGAAAAACACGAATCAATTTATCGACAAACAAGGTGTTGATAGGCGTTTTGTCTCCCCAACGTAAAATTTCTTTGGTGTTTTCTTTAGAAGAAACCTGATAAACAATATTAAGAATATGAGACAAAGTTTGGTTTTTTCCGCTGAGGCTTCTAGCTTTTTGGTGTGCTTCATACAAATTGACCTCCCAGGTATAAAATTCTTTATACGCTTCAAATTCGCTGATTACCAAAGCACATAATTTTTCCCAAGGCAAAAAATTATATGCCTTATAAATACGAATTACACGAGGCAAGACATAAGACTCTGGCGGAATAGAAACTTGATTTCCAGCCACCAACATCGAACGCAAAAGCGTATTTCCAGAGCGTCCTCTACCAATGATAAAAAAAGGTTCAGGAAAATCATGCTGGGTGGTTAATTTTTTTCTTTTAGTGAAAAACCTTGCCCATAAACTAAGGCGATCGTAACAACTTACCACCGACAAAGGGGCTTTTGACTTGATGGAATTATTAGATTTAAATATGCTCAAAATCAATGGTTTAATAACTTAAAAAAACAATGCTTCATCGTAAAAACAGAAACACTTTGTTTAAAAATTAACGAACCAACAAAGGTAATACTTTTGGTTGGTGTTGAAAGCTTAGTTGATAAATGATGTTTTTTGGGATATTATGTTTTTTATTGCGCAAAGAACATAATATGTATTAAAAATTGCCGTAAAACAGTTATTAATCAACAGAAAAACGTATATTCACAGCTTTTAATTTATTATGTATAGCTTCAAACTTCAATTAATGCTTGCTTTCTGATAAGAACAATAAAGTTTTTAGGTAACATAAATAGATATAAAAGCGTAACGGCAAAATGAATTTGTTGCTTAAAACGAATTTTCATACTTATTTATTACTGTAGAAATAAATGATTATGAAACATTCAAGCAAAAAAATGCCCCGAATTGAAAGTCGAGGCGGCTTAAATGTTTTCACAACGGAATAATCCTTATTGTGAATTGCTTCAAAATTGTTTAACAAAGATAGAATAAAGATTTAAAAATTAAAATATTATGAAAAGAATTTTAGGATTGGATTTGGGGACGACATCTATTGGATGGGCTTTTGTCAATGAAGCAGATAAAGAAAATGAAACATCATCAATTATTAAAACTGGAGTTAGAGTTGTTCCACTTTCAACTGATGAAGAAAATGATTTTAAAAAAGGAAAGAGCATTACTATTAATGCAGATAGAACATTAAAAAGAGGTGCAAGAAGAAATAAATTTCGATATCAACTTAGAAGAAAAGCATTAATAAGTGAGTTAAAAAACATAGGTTTTATTGACGATAAAACAAAACTGACTGAAATTGGAGATAATTCTACTCATGAACTTCTTAAATTAAGAAATAAAGCAGTAACGCAAAAAGTTGAAAAAGAAGAGTTTTCACGCATTCTTCTGTCTATCAACAAAAAACGTGGATACAAAAGTAGTCGGAAAGCAAATAATAGTGAAGAAGGAGAACTAATTGATTCTATGGGAATCACAAAAAAACTCTATAAAAACAATTTAACACCCGGAGAATTTTCTTACAACCTATTAAAACAAGGCAAAAAGGCCTTACCTGATTACTACCGTTCTGATTTGGAAAATGAATTTAATAAAGTTTGGAAAAAGCAAAAAGAGTTTTATCCTGAAATTTTAGATGATAGTTTATTTACTGAATTAGCAGGTAAAAACAAAAATCAAACTTGGAAGATTTGTGAAAAGCCTTTTGATATACAAGGCATAAAACTCGACGGTAATAGAGATGAAAAAAAATTAGAAACATATAGACTTCGAAAAATAGCACTAACTGAACAGATTGACTTAGAACACTTAGCCATTGCTTTACAAGAAATCAATAATGAAGTTAACCAATCCAGTGGTTATTTAAGTGAAATTAGTGACCGAAGCAAAGAGTTGCATTTTAATGATTTAACCGTTGGTCAATATTTATACAATCAAATCTCTAAAAACCCTCACACAAGCCTTAAAAACCAAGTTTTTTACCGTCAAGATTATTTGAACGAATTTCAAAAAATTTGGAATAAGCAGGCTGAGTTTTATCCTGAACTAAATGATGAGCTAAGAGATAAAATTCAAAACGAAATTATTTTCTATCAAAGAAGATTGAAATCACAAAAAGGACTCATTAGCTATTGTGAATTTGAAAGTTGGGAACAAGATGTAATTATTGATGGAGAGAAAAAGCGAAAAATTGTTGGTCATCGCGTTATTCCAAAATCTTCTCCCCTTTTTCAGGAATTTAAAGTTTGGCAAAACTTGAATTCAATCAGAATCACTCATATAAAAACCAATGAAGTTTATCATATTGAAGAAGAATCAAATGCAGAATTATTTCAAAAACTAAATTGGACAGATAAATTAACTGACAAACAAGCTTTAAAAGAGTTCGATTTAAAACCTGAAGAATGGAAAATCAATTTTCAAAAAATAGAAGGCAACAGAACCAACCATAGTCTTCTTGAAGTTTATAAAGAAATTTTAAAAATAGAAGGCTACGACAACATCAACTTCAAAAAAATCGAAGCTAATGAATTACAAAAAACTTTAGAACAGTGTTTTGATGAGATCGGTATCGATAAACGAATTTTAGATTTTAATGCTACTTTAAGCGGGAATGAGTTTTCAAAACAAAAATCCTACGAGTTATGGCATTTGCTCTATTCTTATGAAGATGATTTTTCTAGAACTGGTACTGCATCTTTGGAAGATAAACTAAAATCAAATTTTGGTTTTAAAGATGAGCATCTACCTTATTTAATAAACATACGTTTTCAAGATGATTACGGTAATTTAAGCGCAAGAGCTATTCGTAAAATAATGCCTCATCTACAAGACGGCAAAATCTATTCTGATGCTTGTGAGCTGGCTGGCTATAATCATTCTAATTCAGTAACAAAAAAACAAAACGAAGAACGAGAATTAAAACCTAAACTCGAAATCCTTAAGAAGAATAGCTTGCGAAATCCTGTTGTAGAAAAAATCTTGAATCAATGCATCAATGTGGTTAATGCTATCATTGAAGATGAGAAAATGGGGCGTCCAGATGAAATTAGGATTGAACTTGCGAGAGAGTTAAAAAACACAAAAGACCAAAGAGACCGAATGACCAAAGCTATTGGAAAAGCAACACGAGATCATGAAAAATACCGAGAAGAAATAAAAAGCAAATTTGGGCTTCCACACGTTAGCAGGAATGACTTAATCAGGTATAAACTCTATAAAGAATTAGAATCGAACGGTTATAGAACGCTTTACACAGATGAGTATATTAAACCAGAAGACTTGTTCTCTAAAAAATATGATATTGAACACATCATTCCTAAATCAAGATTATTTGACGATTCGTTTTCAAACAAAACCTTAGAAACAAGAGAAAGTAATTTAGATAAAGGCGATGAAACAGCCTTAGATTTTGTAGATAGAAAGTATGGAAAAGAAGGCTTAGAAAAATATAGAAATCGTGTTGAAGAACTTTATAAAGCAGGAAAGATTTCTGGCTCGAAGCATAGAAAGTTATTAATGTCTTTAAAAGATATTCCTGAAGACTTTTTGAATAGGGATTTAGGAAATTCCGCTTATATCGCAAAAAAAGCAGCTGAAATTTTACTAGATGTGACAAAACGAGTTAGTTTAACTTCGGGAACAATAACCAGCAAGCTTAGAGAAGATTGGGGCTTAATTCAAGTTATGCAAGAATTGAATTGGGATAAATATGAAAAAGTCGGTTTTACTTATTACAAAGAAAACAAAGAGGGGAAAAAACTGCCAAGAATCAAAGACTGGACAAAACGTAACGACCATAGACACCACGCAATGGATGCCATTACTGTTGCTTTTACCAAACCGGGGATGATTCAATATTTAAACAATTTGAATGCAAAAACTAACAAGAATATTATTGCTCTTGAAAACAATTACACCTACAAAGATGAAAGAGGAAAACGGAAATTTATAGCTCCATTCCCTAACATCCGTAAAGCATCAAAAGAACACCTATCTCAAATTTTGATTTCCCATAAAGCTAAAAACAAGGTTACTACAAAAAATAAAAACAAAATTAATGTAAAGGGCAAGAATAAATTTAAATACCAAACTGTTGAAACCCCAAGAGGTCAACTTCATAAAGAAACCGTATATGGAAAATCAAAATATTATGAAACCAAACTAGAAAAAATTGGAGGTAAATTTGATAAAGATTACATCAACCTTGTAGCCAGCCAAAGCTATAGAAGTGCGTTGTTAAAAAGACTACAAGAGTTTGAAAGCAATCCCAAAAAAGCATTTACGGGTAAAAACTCACTTACTAAAAATCCAATTTATTTAAATGGAGCCCAAGAAACTGTTCCAGAGAAAGTGAAGCTTACTTGGTTAGAAGATCGGTTTACGATTAGAAAAGAAATTACCCCAGACTTAAAAATTGATAAGGTTGTAGATGAAGGTATTAAGAAAGTTCTTCAAAAAAGACTCAATGATTTCAATAACAAACCTAAAGAAGCATTTGCCGATTTAGACAAAAACCCCATTTGGCTTAATAAAGAAAAAGGAATTAAAATTAAGCGAGTCAAAATTACAGGAGTATCAAATGCAGAACCGCTTCATCATTCTAAAAATCATTTGGGAGAAGAAATTTTAGATAAAAACAATAAACTAATCCCTACTGATTATGTTAGCACTGGCAATAACCACCACGTTGCTATTTATAAAGATGAAAAAGGAAATTTGCAAGAAGAAGTAGTTTCATTTTACGAAGCAGTGGCTAGAAAAAATGTTGATGTGCCTATAATTAATGAAAATCACAAAAAAGGTTGGGAGTTTTTATTTACGATGAAACAAAACGAAATGTTTGTTTTTCCAAATGAAGAAAAAGACTTTAATCCCAATGAGATTGATATATTCAATCCAGAGAACAAAGCATTGATAAGTGAGAATTTGTTTCGAGTGCAGAAGTTTACTAACAAGGACTATTTCTTTAGGCATCACCTTGAAACCAATGTAGAAAACGTTAAATTGACTCATAAGATCACTTGGTTTAGAACGGGTCTATCTGGTATTTATGGAATTATCAAAGTAAGATTAAATCATTTAGGCGATATTGTTCAAGTTGGAGAGTATTAAATCAACCCAAACCTGTAAGGTTTCTGAAACCTTACAGGATTCCTGAATCTAAAAAAATATGGAAAACACAAAATCTATTTTAAAACCAGACTACACCTATCACATTTACAATCGAGCAAATGGGAATGATGTCCTGTTTAGAAAAGATGAAAATTACCGTTTTTTTCTTAAAAAATATGATTTCTATATTACGCCAATTGCTGACACATTTTGTTATTGCTTGATGCCGAATCATTTTCATTTTTTGGTCAGGATAAAAGCGGAAAATAAATTAACTTGTTTTTTAAAAGATAGTAGAAGTATAGCCCTTAAAGCACCTAAAGACCTGACAGGTTTTCAAAACCTGTCAGGTCTCATATCAAAACAATTCAGTAATTTTTTTAATGCTTACACCAAAGCTATCAACAAACAACAAAACCGAAATGGGAATTTATTTTCAAGACCTTTTAAACGCAAACAAGTCGATGACGAAACCTATTTAAAAAAATTAGTTCATTACATCCATTATAATCCTATTGAAGCAGGTTTGACTGTAAAACCAGAAGATTGGAGATACACCTCTTATTTAAGCCTTCTTTCTAATCGGCCAACAAAACTAGGCCGAACAGAAGTTATAGACTGGTTTAATGACAAGCAGAATTTTATATACTGTCACCAAAAACCACCTAGTTTGACCGGCATTGAAGCTGGAATGTTTTAAATTAAAATTGTACTATTATGATTAAACGCACCTTATTTTTTACGAATCCAGCTTACTTAAGTACGAAAAATCAACAGTTGGTAGTTCGGTTTCCAGAAGATGAAAAACCAAATAAAACAGTTCCTATTGAAGATATTGGGATATTAGTTTTAGAGAACCAACAAATTACCTTAACCAACGGTCTAATAACCCAACTCATTCATAATAAAACAGCTATTGTAAATTGCAATCAGCAGCATTTGCCCACCAGCTTACTTCAACCTTTAAATGGTCATACCGAACAAATGGAACGAATTCGCTATCAAATGGAGGCAAGTATTCCGTTAAAGAAAAATCTATGGCAGCAAGCAATTGTAGCTAAAATCAGCAATCAAGCTAAGCATCTTCAAAAAAGAAATAAGGATCAACGTAAGTTAGCTTATTGGAGTAGGTATGTAAAAAGTGGCGATGCAGAAAATCACGAAGGTGTCGCTGCAGCTTATTATTGGCAACGCTTGTTTAATATTCCGCATTTTACTCGAAACCCCAAAGGTGTTTCTCCCAATCATTTGCTTAATTACGCTTATGCTATTTTACGGGCAGCAACAGCTAGAGCTATTATAGGAAGTGGAATGCTGCCTAATTTAGGCATTTTTCATAGAAATAAATACAATGCTTATTGCTTAGCCGATGATTTAATGGAGCCTTATCGCATTTATGTAGATGATTTAGTGTACGACTTATACGAAGAATTAGGAGCACCAAAAGAGATTGAATTAGACACTACTATAAAAATGAAATTGCTGCAAGTTCCTGCTATAGATGTAACAATCGACGGAGCAACAAGCCCTTTGATGATTGCTTTAAGTAGAACTACTACAAGTTTATTTAACTGTTATCAAGGAAATGCTAGAAAGCTATTGTTTCCTGATTTTTAATAACATGTAACCTACAAGTTTTTTTAAATTTTACAGGTTCAGAAAAATAATTTTTTAAAAATGAACAATGAAAGAAAAATTATCTCGATTAAATCAATTTCGCGTTATGTGGGTAATGGTGTTTTTTGATTTACCAACAGAGACAAAAGTCGAGCGAAGTGCAGCTACGCGTTTTCGAAAAAGCTTACTAGACGATGGCTTTAGTATGTTTCAGTTTTCTATTTACACAAGATTTTGTGCAAGTAGAGAGAATATGAATGTACACATTAAAAGAGTACAGCGTTTTTTACCTAAGAAGGGAAAAGTGGGGATTATGCAAATAACCGATAAACAATTTGGAATGATAGAGTTATTTCATGGTAAAAATGAAGCAGAAGTAGAGCCGCCGAATCAACAATTGGAGCTGTTTTAGAGCGGAAAGTATTTAAAAGACAAAAACCTGCAAAGATTCTAAATCCTTGCAGGTTTGCGCCTAAAGAATGAAATTCACGGAAAATAGAATTCCAGTTTTATGGTCCGTATGATTAATGCCTAATTAAATGGCTAGCTTTTTTAAACCTAATTAAATCATAAAAAACAGGATATCAGCCTTTTATAGCCGACACCCTGTGAATTCTAAGTAAAAATACAATTTTGAAAGCAATTCACAACTCAACTCAATGCGTTTAGATGCTTCTAATCCTGTGAATTCTAAGTAAAAATACAATTTTGAAAGCAATTCACAACACGCATTCTGTGACAAATCATTTTTTAAATCCTGTGAATTCTAAGTAAAAATACAATTTTGAAAGCAATTCACAACATCTTTTTTATTCCCATTTTCATGGTGAGTCCTGTGAATTCTAAGTAAAAATACAATTTTGAAAGCAATTCACAACCATTAGATTACAATAAAATCAAGCAGCTTCCTGTGAATTCTAAGTAAAAATACAATTTTGAAAGCAATTCACAACAGCTGGTCAGATGATCCACAGCTTCGTATGCCTGTGAATTCTAAGTAAAAATACAATTTTGAAAGCAATTCACAACGCTTACGAAGATAAAACAGATAGAGTCTGCCTGTGAATTCTAAGTAAAAATACAATTTTGAAAGCAATTCACAACATATTTCAGACTCATTTAAAATTAATACTTCCTGTGAATTCTAAGTAAAAATACAATTTTGAAAGCAATTCACAACTATGAGCTTGCTCTGAATTATTAACTAAGTCCTGTGAATTCTAAGTAAAAATACAATTTTGAAAGCAATTCACAACATAAGCTTATATGCGAAAAATTAACAAAATCCTGTGAATTCTAAGTAAAAATACAATTTTGAAAGCAATTCACAACGATTAAATGATTTACCTTCAAAATATTTTCCCTGTGAATTCTAAGTAAAAATACAATTTTGAAAGCAATTCACAACACTGGTCTTGTTGAGTTCCACCACCTTGAGCCTGTGAATTCTAAGTAAAAATACAATTTTGAAAGCAATTCACAACACAATTAATACAACAAAACTAACCAAACAACCTGTGAATTCTAAGTAAAAATACAATTTTGAAAGCAATTCACAACTTGCGGTCTCTGGAAGCGAAACAGTTTGATCCTGTGAATTCTAAGTAAAAATACAATTTTGAAAGCAATTCACAACCTTCTTTTTGTTACAAATAAATTCATTAAACCTGTGAATTCTAAGTAAAAATACAATTTTGAAAGCAATTCACAACGTAAAGGCATAGTGAAATACATCTACGAGCCCTGTGAATTCTAAGTAAAAATACAATTTTGAAAGCAATTCACAACAACAACAGGGGTAACAACAGAGAATTACAGCCTGTGAATTCTAAGTAAAAATACAATTTTGAAAGCAATTCACAACTGAATGCAGTAGCGAAATTTAACAAAAAACCTGTGAATTCTAAGTAAAAATACAATTTTGAAAGCAATTCACAACTGAGAAGTTTTCTAACCTTTTTGAGCCGTTCCTGTGAATTCTAAGTAAAAATACAATTTTGAAAGCAATTCACAACATCTTCAGCACCTGCGAATAATTCCGCATCCTGTGAATTCTAAGTAAAAATACAATTTTGAAAGCAATTCACAACCATCCTCTAACAAGTAGTATCTTTCGTCTCCTGTGAATTCTAAGTAAAAATACAATTTTGAAAGCAATTCACAACACCTGTATCTTTAGGTACTACTCTCTTTAACCTGTGAATTCTAAGTAAAAATACAATTTTGAAAGCAATTCACAACTATCCGATTTATTTCATCTAAGACCTTTTCCCTGTGAATTCTAAGTAAAAATACAATTTTGAAAGCAATTCACAACGATTTTCACGAAGTTAAGCAGTTGGAATATCCTGTGAATTCTAAGTAAAAATACAATTTTGAAAGCAATTCACAACTAAGTCTATATCGAAAGTATCCCCTGGTAGCCTGTGAATTCTAAGTAAAAATACAATTTTGAAAGCAATTCACAACCGCTTAAGGGGCTATTCTTCTGTATGTCATCCTGTGAATTCTAAGTAAAAATACAATTTTGAAAGCAATTCACAACAAGAAGGTGATAGATACCAAATGAAATTTACCTGTGAATTCTAAGTAAAAATACAATTTTGAAAGCAATTCACAACAAGATGGGTATTATCAAGAAAACAATAACCCTGTGAATTCTAAGTAAAAATACAATTTTGAAAGCAATTCACAACAATCGAGTATGAAGGTAACATTCTGACGACCCTGTGAATTCTAAGTAAAAATACAATTTTGAAAGCAATTCACAACGAAGCCAAAGAGAGTCCCCGAATCTAGGTGCCTGTGAATTCTAAGTAAAAATACAATTTTGAAAGCAATTCACAACGGGATTGCTTCTTAGCATCGCTTCGCGGTCCCTGTGAATTCTAAGTAAAAATACAATTTTGAAAGCAATTCACAACAGATGTGACTTCAAAAGCAGACGGTAATGGCCTGTGAATTCTAAGTAAAAATACAATTTTGAAAGCAATTCACAACTAGAATGGGTGAAAGACAAACAACGGCATCCCTGTGAATTCTAAGTAAAAATACAATTTTGAAAGCAATTCACAACACGGTGCTCACGCTCTACTTGCGTGCGTTCCCTGTGAATTCTAAGTAAAAATACAATTTTGAAAGCAATTCACAACTTTTTGATGAATATTTTGTTGACCTTGATCCTGTGAATTCTAAGTAAAAATACAATTTTGAAAGCAATTCACAACTGATGAATTTCGGGCAAATTACGAGGCGAACCTGTGAATTCTAAGTAAAAATACAATTTTGAAAGCAATTCACAACAGTATGTAATTGATATAAATAGAGAAAGTGCCTGTGAATCCTAGGTAAAAATACTCCCGAAGTTTCGGGATTGAAAGCAATTCACAACAAATTGCCACTAAATCAAATTTACGTGGTACCTGTGAATTCTAAGTAAAAATACTCCCGAAGTTTCGGGATTGAAAGCAATTCACAACCCCTCTTCATCGTATTCAGGTTCTTCTAATCCTGTGAATCCTAAGTAAAAATACTCCTGAAGTTTCGGGATTGAAAGTAGTCCACAACTTTTTTTCGTGTAGATGTTGCTGGTTGGCATTCATTTAAAAACTGATTTAAATTTGATTAGCGGAATAATTATTACATTTATATTCGTTTTCTCAACAAGAGTTTGAAGTAATTAAATTTGATTGCTTTTATGAAAATTAGTAAATTAAACAGACTGACCATAAAACACGGCCTTATTAGTGGTGTTTTTTTCGCAGTCGGAATGGCTCTATTTGATTATTTCGGAAACGATGATTTTAATACCTGGAAATTCATCTTTAATCTCTTCTTTTTTGGTTTTTTTATGGGCTTATTTTTTAGACCAAGCTTGAGAAATAAATTAAACAAAACAAAGAACAAAACTAAAAATACTAATGACTCTGAAAACAAGTAAAGAAATGCCAAAAGCGTATAGCAAAAATGGTGAATTTAGTGCTTAAATGGAAACTTTGTGTTTTTTTAGAAGAGGGTTATGTTTTCAAATTGGCTGATATGAAATAGTTAATAGATCAGCTTAAATCGGGGTTAAAATGCAGTAATGGAAGGTTTAAAAGCAAAAAAGCTTCAACGAATTTAAGAGGTGTAAATCAGGTATTTAATGTGTTTGTCTTGCCTGTTAGTTACTTCCAAAATGTTAAAATTCACTCGATAAAAACAAATTATATGTTTATAGTTTTGTTTACTAGGTCAATCTTGTTTACTTTTGGTTTGACTTTGATGGGTTAGGAGACATCAAAGATTTTATCAAAACGTTATCAGCTCAAAAAAACAGACGTCTAACTGCATTTTTTTGAGCTTTTTTCTTTTCTTGATTAGGCTATTGTTGTTTTTACTGCGTAATAAATTGTCGATTGTTGCAGTTTTGAATACTTATCAAGTTAATTTATTTATTTGTCTAGATGATTGATTCTGCTTGTCTAGTTAATTTTTAAATTTATCTAGTTAAATGGACGATTTTATCTATATGATTTTTAAATTCATCTAGTTAAATTTTGGAAGAAATATAAAAAAATAACGTGCCTTTTTAGGAGAAAAGACACGTTATCAACACAATTAAAAAACAGACGTCTAACTGACTATTTTGAACTTGATGTTATTGAGGAGATGTTCAAAATCTAAGCCCGGTCTAAAGTTCAAATGTTTGCTTTTTACCGAATTAGCACTCACCTCATCTGGCGTTTCTTCACCATAGGATCTTACGCCTACTTGAAAGGTGCCAAAATCACCTAGTCTAACAATTTTTCCTTCTGCCAACTCTTCAGAAATGTTGTGCTGCAATGCTTCAAGCACTGCTAAGCAGTCTGCTTTCCGAACAGTTGATTGGTTGGAAATTAAACGAGCTAACCGACGTAAGTCTGTTACTCCGTTTCCTACGGCCTTTGCGTAGTACTTTTCTTGTGCCTCCAAATCCCTTGGATTTTTTCGAGGCCATACTTTGATATTTATCATAAAAAAATAAATTAACACATCTGCTTCGTTGCAAATGATATAGCAAAAATAACTAAGGAAATTTTATGTTTACTCTTAAAATAGCAAAAGGTTTTCAACAGGATTTCAACAATTTTTGTTAGCCCCTATAAACAAAGGAATTTGAAGAAAAATATTGTTAAATCTAATACTGTCAATCTAGTAAAACTCTAATTAATAGTTCGTTTTAGCACTAATTTATGAGGTGAATGTTATGTGAAATGAAACAATTATTCATTTGAAAAAATAAAAAACACAATTCAGGTGAATTGTGTTTTATTTACAAAGGGGACTATTAAATAACTAGTGGCAAGCACAGTCGCTTGCACCACATGCTTTTTTTGATTTTTCAGGAGATTTCCAAACGAATTTTTTAATCAAAAACAATACAGCTGCAGCAAAGGTAATTAGCACTAAAATTTCTTGTATCATAATTGTTTTATTTTAAAAGTTGATAAGCTGCAAGTGCAGCAACATAAGCTATAAGAGTCATGCCAACAAGTTGAATAGTCGGCCATTTCCACGAATTGGTTTCTCGTTTTACAATAGCTAGCGTACTCATACACTGCATGGCAAAAGCGTAAAACAGCAATAGGCTAATTCCGCTAGCAAAATTAAATAAAGGCCCGCCAACAATAGGATTTACTTCAGCAGCCATTCGTTTTTTGATGGTTTGCTCTTCATCGCTTCCAACGCTGTAAATTGTAGCAAGTGTACCCACAAAAACTTCTCTGGCAGCAAAAGAACTAATGATGGCAATACCAATTTTCCAATCGTAACCTAAGGGAGCAACAACAGGTTCTATGCCTTTACCCATTATGCCAATGTACGAATTTTCTAACTTTACAGAAGCCACCTTGTTTTCAAAATCTTCATCCGAAAGCTCGTTGCCATATTCTTCAGTAACAAACTGTTCTGCTTCATTGAATTTGTCTGTTGGTCCGTAGCTAGCTAAAACCCACAATATGATTGAAATTGCCAAAATGATTTTACCTGCACCAAATACAAACGCCTTTGTTTTTTCAATGACGTTTATACCAATGTTTTTGAATAGTGGTAATTTATAATCGGGCATTTCAATAACAAAATAAGTTTTATTGCTCATTTTTAATAACTTGTGAAGCACCCAAGCTGATAAGATCGACATTCCGAAACCGAGTAAATACAGCAGCATGAGTGTTAAACCTTGCAAATTGAAAATACCTAAAATTCGTTGGTCGGGTATGACTAATGCAATAATAATTAGGTAAACGGGTAGCCTTGCAGAACAAGTCGTAAAAGGAACAACGAGTATAGTAATTAAGCGTTCTTTCCAATTTTCGATATTTCGCGTAGCCATAACGGCAGGAATTGCACAAGCTGTACCCGAAACTAATGGAACTACGCTTTTTCCGCTAAGTCCAAATCGCCTCATAACTCGATCCATCAAAAACACAACACGACTCATATAGCCGGTTTCTTCTAAAATTGAAATAAAGAAAAATAAAAAAGCAATTTGCGGAATAAAAATCACAATACCACCTAAACCAGGAATAATGCCATCGGCGACTAAATCAGTAAACATTCCTGGAGGGAAAAATCCTTTGGTCCACTCGCTTAATGTAGCAAAACTCGCATCGATAAAATCCATCGGATAACTTGACCAATCATAAATAGCTTGAAAAATAAGCAACATTATGGCTAAGAAAATTACATATCCCCAAAACTTGTGGGTAAGCACTCGGTCTAACCTTGAGCGAAGATCGGTGGCTGCATTAATATCAACCGTTTTGGCGGCTTTTAGCAAACCGTTGATGAATTGATAACGCACCACGGTTTCTTTATGCTGCATTCGTTTTAATTCAGTTGAAGATTTTGTAGTGAACTCGCTTTTCTCTTCAATTTCCTGACGATTCAAATCCCTGAAATTGACATCTTGTGTAATAACCAACCATAATTTGTACAAGGATTGGTTTGGAAATGTTTTTTGTAATTGATTGAAATAAGGCTTGTCTATGGATGAAGCGTCTAGACAAGGTTTGGTTGAAATGTTTTGATGAGTTTCAATTAATTGCTTCAGTTTGTCGATACCGAATTTTTTTCGGGCACTAACTAAGGCGATTTTTGTAGCTAGTTTTTCTTCCAGCAAATCGATGTCTAAGGAAATTCCTTTACGCTCCATTCGATCTGCCATATTAATACACAAAATAGTAGGAATTCCCAAATCTTTTATTTGCGTAAAAAGCAATAAGTTGCGTTTTAGGTTTTCAACATCGCTTACCACGACAACCACATCTGGGTAATCTTTATCATTTTGATTTAGCAACAGTTCGATAACAATATTTTCATCCATAGAGGAAGCGTTAAGACTGTATGTGCCTGGAAGATCTAAAATATGTGCTTTAACGCCTCGAGAAAGCTTACAGATTCCCTCTTTTTTTTCAACTGTTACTCCTGGATAATTACCAACTTGTTGGTTTAGACCTGTTAACAGATTGAACACAGAGGTTTTTCCCGTATTTGGGTTTCCTATTAAGGCTACGTTGATTTGTTTTGGCATTACGAAATAATTTCTATAGCGATCATTAAGGCGGTTTCTCTTCTAATGGCTAAATGACTTCCATTTACATTCAAATAGATCGGGTCTTTAAACGGTGCAATTTGTACCAATTCTACATCGTTACCAGGTAGACAACCCATTTCTAGTAGTTTTAGTGGAATATCATCACTTAAAAATGCTTTTATAATTCCTCGTTGACCTCGCTTTAAATCGGCTATAGTGTTTTTCAAAACTTATTTGGACTTATTTAAAATAGATGCAAATATAAAAGAAAAATAAAAATTGACGTAAACAAATCTCTAAAAGATGATGCAAGCATTTCTGCTTATACTCAACAAGAATCATTTATGAATCTGTTATGGATTAAATCTGAATAAATAATTAGCTTTGTTAAATAAGTAAGCCGATATTTATAACTATTGCAATGAAAAATCAATAGATAAATAGGTTGTAGTTTACTTGTATACATCAAAAAATATGACACTTTTATTTGTTTACCTATTTATAGCATTATTTGCCTCATTTTTATGTTCGGTAATGGAAGCAGCATTGTTGTCTGTGCCGATTTCTTTCTTACAATCGAAATCTAAAAACGGCGATAAAAATGCAGATGCTATGCTAGAGCTTAAAGACAACATAGACAAGCCTTTGTCGGCTATACTTTCTGTAAACACTATTGCTCATACCGTTGGAGCTGCTGGTGTAGGAGCTCAAGCTACAGTAGTTTTTGGAGAAGCGTACTTTGGTGTTGTCTCGGCGGTACTAACGATTTTAATTTTAGTTGTAACAGAAATTATCCCTAAAACCTTAGGAGCAAATTATAGTAAAGATTTGGTAGGAATTTCTACAAAAATAATAAATGCCATGATTATTATTACGTATCCTTTGGTTTGGGTTTCTTCTTTGCTAACCAAAGCTTTGGCTAGAGAAAAATCTGAATTAACAACCAGTCGAGAAGAAATTTCTGCATTAGCAAGTATTGGAACGCAAGAAGGAATTTTTGCAGAAAAAGAAAATAAAATTATTCAAAATCTTATACGTCTTAGAAGCCTAAAAATAAAAGCGGTTATGACACCTCGTATTGTTGTAGTAACTGCAAATGAAGAAATGCGGCTACAAGAATTTTTAGAAAATAAAGAGTTTTTGCATTTTTCACGAATTCCAGTTTATAACGATGGCAGAGAAGATATTACGGGTTACGTTTTTAGAGAACAAGTTTTTGAAAGACTAGCCGAAAGTGAATATGATTTAAAACTTAAAGATATCAAACGAGAAATTGTTACTTTCTCAGAAAATATAACCCTTTTTCAAGCTTGGGAGGAAATGCTCAAAAAGAAAGAACATATATCCTTAGTCATTGATGAATACGGCGGAATGGCAGGAATTACAACACTTGAGGATATTATTGAATCCTTGCTCGGGTTCGAAATTCTTGATGAAAAAGATAAAATTGAAAACATGCAGGAATATGCCATCAAACGTTGGGAAGAAAGGCAGAGAAAGTACCAACTCCTAAAGGACAAGTCTTGATGATGCTTATTTTTAAGTGAGCTTTTTTAGTATTTTATATTTTAAAGTTAGCTGGAAGACTAGTAAATAACACTACCTTTTAAATTTCTATCGTACATAACAATGCTGCCAGCTACAGAAACATTTAGGCTTAATGTTGAACTAAATTTTACCAGTCTGTGTGAATTTTCAATAGCTTCTTTAGTCAAACCGTGGTCTTCTGCGCCCAATAAATACACACACCTACGCGGATGCTGAAATGTTTCAAGAGCTTCAGCTTCATCGTTCAATTCAACACCAATAAGCATCGCACCTTTCGGTAAATGCGCATAAAAATCTGAAAAGTTTTTGTAATGAAAATAAGGCAATGCTCCTTCAGCTTTATGCGTGTCGCAAGCTTGTTTGGCATACCTGTTTCCGATGGTAAATATAAAACTAGCGCCCATATTTTGAGCTGTTCGCCATAAAACACCGAGGTTTTCAGGAGTTTTACCGTTTTGAATACCAATGCCAAAATAACCTTGTTCAAGTAAATCTACCTTCATTTGCTTAAAATAAAAAATCGATTACATCTTCCATTTTCCCTACTTTCTTTATGTGAATTTGATAGTTCTCTTTAGGAAGTTTGCTTTCTTTTGAAATAACAATTGCAGCAAAACCAAGTTTTTCAGCTTCTAAAACACGTTGTTCAACTTTACTAATCGGTCGAATTTCGCCAGCTAAACCAATTTCAGCAGCAAAACAAATGTTTCTAGGAATGGAAACGTCTTCATTTGAAGAAAGAATAGCAGCAACAACAGCCAAGTCAATAGCAGGATCGTCTACATTTATTCCGCCTGTAATGTTTAAAAAAACATCTTTTGCACCAAGTCTAAAACCAGCTCTTTTTTCTAAAACAGCCAGCAACATATTGAGTCGTTTGGCATTATATCCAGTAGCTGAACGCTGAGGTGTACCATAAACTGCTGTGCTTACGAGAGCTTGAATTTCAATCATTAACGGGCGCATACCTTCTAGAGTGGCTGCAATAGCAGTTCCGCTTAAATCTTCATTCCCTTTTGAAATCAATAACTCCGAGGGATTGCTAACTTGGCGAAGTCCTTCAGAAAGCATTTCGTAAATTCCTAATTCGTGAGTTGAACCAAATCGGTTTTTATGTGCGCGTAAAATTCGGTAAACGTGGTTGCGATCACCTTCAAATTGCAGAACTGTATCAACCATGTGTTCCAAAACTTTTGGTCCAGCAATGCTTCCTTCTTTGTTAATGTGGCCAATAATTAAAACAGGCACATTGGTTTCTTTAGCAAATTTGATAAGTTCGGTGGTGCATTCGCGAATTTGAGAAACACTTCCAGCCGAACTCTCGACGTATTCTGTATGTAAGGTTTGGATAGAATCAACAATAACAATTTCTGGTTGAATTTGCTCTATCTGTTTAAAAATACGTTGTGTTTTGGTTTCCGATAAAATGTAGCAATTGGCGTTTTTGTCGCTGATGCGTTCGGCTCGCATTTTTATTTGCTGTTGACTTTCTTCACCAGAAATATAAAGTGTTTTAAAAGGCAATTGTAAACTGATTTGCAACAGTAACGTACTTTTGCCAATACCGGGTTCACCACCAAGTAGAGTTAATGAACCGGGAATAATTCCGCCTCCTAAAACCCGATTAAGCTCTTCGTCTTTTGTGCGTAAACGGTGTTCTGAAGTGATTTCAATTTCTGATAATTTTTGAGCTTTTGCAACACGTTGCTGTGTGTTTTGTGTGCTTTTCCAGCTTTTCTTTTCGGGTTTTTCTAGCACTTCTTCGGCTAAGGTGTTCCATTCCTTACAGGCATTGCATTGTCCTTGCCATTTGGCATATTGAGCGCCACAATTCTGACAAAAAAAAGTTGTTTTTGTTTTCGCCATTATAAACCAAATGTAGATTTTATTTCTTCAGCACGCTCTAACATTAAATCTTTGTCGAGTTCGCCTACCTCATCATAACCATAAGCATCCTGATAATGTTTTAAAGCTTTTTTAGGTTTGCCGATTTCCTGATAATGACGTGCTAAAAAGTAGCTTTCGAGTAAGGTTTCTGGATGATTTTTTTTCGCTATTTTACTTAGGTCTTTGTATGCATCCCAGTTTTCAGATTCCTCAATAGCTCTTGAAATGTACATAATGTCGCTAACGCGTACATCGATATCTAAATTATAAAACTCAGCGATTTCGTAGTAACGATCTTCAAGGTATTCTACTGGGTTTTCTTTAGTTAGGATAACATCTTCGTATTCTTGCTCTTTTATGGGTTGATAAATAGAAAAAATAGATTCTAATGCAACAGGAATTCCTTGGCTTACGCTGGTAAAGTGGTTGGCTTCATTAAATTCTTCATAATTAAAAGTAACTTTAGGATTATCGACTAGGTCTAATTCTTCTGCTAAGTCTTTTACATCTTGTTTTATAGATTTGTTTTCCATGGTTCCGTTAGCAATAAAATACCAGGTTCTGCGCTTACTCTTTAAAAGTGCCCGACGAACTCGGTTAGGCATTTTTGGAGAAAACACTGGGCTGAAAGCAATATATCCTTGAAATAAAGGATCTTCTCTAAATAAAAAATAGTTGATGAAGTTAGCTGTTTTGTTATGACCGATAGCAATTCGCATAGTTGATGTTCGGTAGTTTTCTTCTATTTGCGACATAAGCTCAAGCTCAATAAAGTCAAAAAAGTTTTCGCCAGAAGCAACGGGAAGGTAATTGTCATCATCATATTTCATATCATTTTCACGATGTCCTTGTTGCATAACTCCAACCACAATAGCTTCCGGAATCTCTTCCCAGTAACTTAAATAATCTACCATTCCAGCAATGGGTTCAAACATAAAATCGGCATCAAAAACCATAATAACAGGATATTCTTTGTCTTTGTTGCGATCGTAATTTCTAGGCAGTAGCACTTTCAGTTTTCGTTCTTCTTGTAGGATAGAAGAATTCATTTTTACATATTCAACTTGGGCAAAACTTTTGCTGAAACTGCAGCTAACAAGGATAATAAATAAGAGAAAAACTTTTTTCATAGGGCTCAAAAATTTTGTTCTAAATTAAGAAAAAATATTCTTACGATTTAGTAAAGGTAATAAAACAGAAGCAAGACCACCAATTACAATTACTAATATGGTTTGCGTGGTCCATAATATCCAACCTAAGGCTTCGCCTGCTTCTTTTTCAAGGTCAAATAAAAGCAAAACGGCTCCGACGGCAACGGGATATAAACCTATGCCACCGCTGGTGATAGAATAAGAAAACATACCCGCTATAAACGCAAGCAGAATAGCACCAAAAGGTAAATCTACGGCTTCAGGAATACTGAATTTAGCAACATAAAATGCCATGAAATACATGGTCCAAATTGAAACTGTATGTAGTACAAACGACCATTTTCTTTTCATAGAAAAAACGCTTTTCATTCCTTCTAATAATCCATCTACAAAATCTCTTATTTTGATAAATAGCTTGATTTTAGAATGACGTACTAAACGTAAAAATATTAAACCTATAATGGCTAATCCAGCCAGAATACTAATTGTTTTGATTGGACTGATTTCTTTTTCATTGATAAAATCGAGCATAATATCGGCATGTAGCACAACAGCTAAAGCAATAACGCCCGACATAGAAATTAAATCAACAATGCGTTCGGTAACAATCGTTCCAAAAGATTTTTCAAATGAAATATCTTCATACGACGACATGGTAGCGCCTCTTAAAAACTCTCCAGAACGCGGTATTCCCATATTGCTTAAATACCCAAACATAACGCCTAAAAAACTATTGTAGAATTTTGGCTTGCAATCTAGTGGTTGTAATAAATAACGCCATCTAAACGCTCGAGATAAATGCGATAATAAGCCAAAAAGCACAGATAAACTTACCCAAAACCAATTGGCTTGCTTAATGTTTTTCCAAAGTATTTGGCGTTCTTCTTCACTCGATTGCGCAAGCGAGTACCATATCACAAAAACTCCTAAAAGTAGAGGTAATATAATTTTTGCTAATTTTAGGAGTCTCTTAATGGTCATAATGGTTTTAGTCTAGTAAATTGTTTTCATTTGGAAAGAGCAACGACGGTCTAAATTCTTTAGCTTCTTCTTGTGTCATCATGGCATAAGTCATTAAGATTAGAATATCATCTTTAGCAACTTTTCTAGCTGCTGCTCCATTTAGCGTAATCTCTCCACTTTTACGTGGGCCAGGAATAGCATAAGTCTCCAAGCGTTCGCCATTTGTATTGTTTACAACTTGGACTTTTTCACCTTCAACGATATTGGCGGCGTCCATCAAATCTTCATCAATAGTGATGCTTCCGATGTAATTTAAGTCAGCACCAGTAACTTTTACGCGGTGGATTTTAGATTTTACTACGTGTATATACATAAATTAGTAATTTAAAGGCATATTGTCAATTAATCGAACTTCGTTTATAAAAGCAGCTATAAAGCCACGGTATTTTTTTCCTGCTTCCTTTTGATTTGTTGGCGTAAGCGTATCAATTGGAGCGATTGAAA
>JBNJHC010000025.1:0-26726 GCA_051748125.1 Bacteroidota bacterium | reverse complement strand
GTTAACGCCAGAATTAGAAGCGCGAACATACCCAACAATTTTAGATGTATTAGTCGCTATTTTTGGCGGGTTAGCACTTATCATTGCAAAAACTAAAAAAGGAACTATTGTAACTGTTATTTCTGGTGTGGCAATTGCAACAGCACTTATGCCACCATTGTGTACAGCAGGTTATGGCTTGGCAGTTTGGAATTTGAGTTACTTTGGCGGTGCGATGTATTTGTTTACCATCAACACTATTTTTATTGCATTGTCTACTTTTGTGGTGTCCAAATTACTACGTTTTCCTTTGGTTAAATATGCTAATTCTGTTCGTAGAAAGCGGATTGCACAAATAGCATCTACCATAGCTGTAATCGTTATGGTACCAAGTATTTATTTGTTTTATAATTTGTTGAAAGAGTCTTATTTTGAACAAGATGCTAAGCGTTTTGTAGAACAAGAATTAATGGTTTACAAAGAGGCATTTGTTCAAAAAAACGCAACGGTTTATAACTACAATTCTGGTACGCAACCAGAGATAGAGGTTTCTTTTATGGGAAAAGAAATACCTGAATCGGTAATTCGTTTATGGGAGAATAAATTAGAAAGCTATCCGTATTTAGAAAACGCAAAGCTCAAGATTCTTCAAAATGAAAATTCAGAAAACTTTGACCAAATAAAATATATGGTTGAGTTAAAACGTAGAGATTCTTTGGAATTAGCTGAGCGAAAAACTCAAATTTCTAAATTAGAAAAAGAAATTTCTCAACTTCAGGGAACAAGAAAGTATATACCTTTCGATCAGATTTCGCAAGAAATAAAGTTGAACTATGAGAACGCCAAGCAAGTAAAATATGGAGAAATGCATTCAACTGATTTTAATCAAATTGATACCATTCCGTATTTTGAAATAAAATGGACCGAAAATCTAGAAGCTAATCAACGAAAAGAATTAGAAAATAAATTAGCAAAATGGTTGAGCTTTAAAACCAATCAAGACAATGTTAAGGTCGAAATAACAAACTAGGTTTATAAACCTTCTTGGTAGGCTTTTCGCACCTTTCTGAATAGATTTGATGAATACACAAAATCGGATAAATCTTTGTTGTCGGTTTTATGAATTTCGTCTTTTGTGCCTTCCCAAGCCAAAACCCCATTTTGTAGAAATACAATTTTTTCACCTATTTCAAAAACAGAATTCATATCATGGGTATTGATAACCGTTGTAATATCGTTTTCTTTTGTAATCTCTTGAATTAAATTATCGATGATAGTTGCTGTTTTAGGATCCAATCCAGAATTGGGTTCATCGCAAAACAGGTATTGCGGTTTGTTGACAATTGCTCGAGCTATCGAGACTCGTTTCTGCATTCCGCCACTAATTTCAGCAGGAAATTGCTCGTTTACGTTGGTTAAATTTACGCGTTCTAGAACTTCATCTACACGATGTTTCAATTCCTTATTGCTAAGTTTAGAAAACATTCTAAGCGGGAATTTTATATTCTCTTCAATATTCATTGAATCGAATAAAGCACCGCCCTGAAAAACCATACCTAATTTTTTTCTGAGGTTACGCCGTTGTGAAGCACTAAGTTGACTGTACTGTAGGTCATCGTAATAAATATTGCCTTTTTCTGGTTGTAAAAGACCAACTAGATTTTTTAGAAAAACAGTTTTTCCAGATCCAGATTGACCGATTATCAAATTGGTTTTTCCTTTATCAAAAGTGGTGCTAATTCCCTTCAAAACAGTAGTCTCACCAAAGGATTTATGTAGGTTTTCAACTTTTATCATTAGCTTAGTAATAATTGAGTGATAATATAATTTGTTATAATAATAACAACACTTGTCCAGACAAATGAAGTTGTGCTGGCCTTACCAACTTCAAGCGCTCCTCCTTTCATATAATAGCCATGATAGGCAGGAACTGTAGCCAAAATAATGGCAAAAACAAAACTTTTTATAAATGCGTAAACAATATGAAAAGGAATAAACTCATCGGTTAATCCAGTTAAAAACTGATTAGAATCTAGAAAACCACCGTAAACGCCAGCTAGATAAGCACCAATAATACCAATAAACATAGCGATTGCAATTACAAATGGATAAAAAAGCATAGCTATAATTTTAGGAAAAACTAAATAGTTTAAAGAATTTATGCCCATAACTTCTAATGCATCAATTTGCTCAGTAACTCGCATCGTTCCAATGCTGGAAGTAATATAAGAGCCAACTTTACCTGCCATAATTACCGAAATAAAGGTAGGCGCAAATTCTAAAATGATAGATTGTCTTGCTGCAAAAGCAACTAATTCTTTTGGAATTAGTGGATTGGTGAGATTCAAAGCAGTTTGAATGGTAACAACAGCTCCGATAAAAAATGAAATGAAAGTCACAATTCCAAGCGACTTAATCATTAAATCATTTACTTCTTGAAAAACTAATCGCCATAACACCTTTCCTTTCGTCATTCTTCTAAAGGTGTTTTTAATCATCAAAAAATATTGTCCGATAGACGATATATAGTTCATATCTAAGTATTTCAGTTTTTAAAAATAGAAAAATAAACGATTACCACGCTTGTTTTATACATTATAATTCTTCTTTGATTTGAATGAGTTCTTCTCGGATGGATTTTAGTTTTGAAATAATTTCAAAATTTGAAAGCGTTTCTTTTTTTTCCTCTCTTAAATGTGTTTTTGCTCCTTCTAGAGTGAAACCTCTTTCTTTTACTAAATGAAAAATCAACTCAATGGTTCTAATATCTTCATTGGTGAATTTTCGATTTCCTTTAGCGTTTTTCTTGGGTCTTATTTCGTCAAACTCTTTTTCCCAAAACCGAATTAGAGAAGTGTTTACACCAAAAGCTTCTGCTACCTCTCCAATTCCATAATATAACTTGCCTTCTAGTTTTGTTTTCATAAATATTAATCAAGCGATTGGTTTTCCTGAGAGGCTTGGTTCATCATAATATCATATTCCTCAGCCGTTAAATCATTAAAGTAATAGTTAATAGGGTTTACCGGCTTGTCATTTCTTCTTACTTCATAATGTAAATGTGGCGCGGTAGACCTTCCGCTATTGCCAATGTAACCTATAATTTCGCCACGTTTTACTTCTTCATTATAACGAACAGCAAATTCGTCTAAGTGCGCATAATAAGTTTCAACCCCGAAACCGTGGTCTAAAATAATTAGATTACCAAAGCCACCTGATTTTTTAGCTTTTTTTACTCTAGCATTACCCGTAGCATAAACCGGTGTGCCAGTTGGTGCAGAAAAATCCATACCGTTATGCATTCTTCGGTGTTTGTAAATTGGATGCATCCGCATTCCATATCCTGAAGCCATTCGTTTTAAATCATTATTTTTAACTGGCTGAATGGCTGGCATATTGGATAATAATTCTTCTTTGTTTTCAGCTAATTCTGTAATTTCATCTAGCGATTTAGAATGCACAACAATACGTTTCGATAGTTGATCCAGACGCTTACTTGTATTGATTATTAAATCGGAATTATTGAAACCTTCTAAGGACTGATAGCGGTTTACACCACCAAAACCAGCTTTTCGTTGCTCAGTTGAAATCGGATTTGCTTCAAAGTAAACCCGATAAATATTATCATCTCGTTCTTCCAAATTTTCGAGTACAGCTACAGCTTGGTCCATTTTTTTGTTCAACAACTCGTATTGAAGCTCCATATTTTTCAATTCTCGTTTATAAGCCTTTTCTTTGGGGGTTTCTAGATTTGGAATATTGAGGTACACAATCAACAATAAGACAGATACCACCATTACGCCTAGGATAAACAACAAGGTTATTCCTAAAGTTTTTCCTTTTTTAGGCTCGATTTTTCGGTACGATAAAGTTTCTGTATCGTAATAATATTTTACCTTACTCATTCTTTAAATTATACTATTTTTGCCACTTAAAATAAATTTTTGTTAGTGGTGTAAGTTCAACAAAGATAAAGATTGTTTTTTACTTCATCATTACAATTGCTAATAGACTCTTATTCTATGAAATCACAAGAAATTCGCAAACGTTTTTTACAATTTTTTGAAAGCAAATCTCATACCATTGTGCCTTCTGCGCCAATTGTATTAAAAGACGATCCTACATTGATGTTTACCAATGCAGGTATGAATCAATTTAAAGAATATTTTTTAGGAAATGCAATTCCTAAAAGCAAGCGAATAACCGATTCTCAAAAATGCTTAAGAGTTAGTGGAAAGCATAACGACCTAGAAGAGGTTGGTAAAGATACTTACCATCATACTATGTTTGAAATGCTTGGAAACTGGAGTATTGGTGACTATTTTAAAAAAGAAGCAATAGATTGGGCTTGGGAGTTTCTTACTAGCGAACTAAAGATTAAGCCTGAAAATTTATACGTTACGTATTTTGAAGGTGATCAATCAGATAACTTAGCTAGCGATGATGAAGCATTTCAACTTTGGAAAAATATAGTTCCAGAACATCAAATTATTCCTGGAAATAAAAAAGATAATTTTTGGGAAATGGGCGATCAAGGGCCTTGTGGTCCAGCTTCAGAAATTCATATAGATATTAGATCTGAAACGGAGAAAAAGAAAATTTCTGGCCGCGATTTAGTCAATAAAGACCACCCGCAAGTTGTTGAAATTTGGAATTTAGTTTTTATACAATTCAATAGAAAAGCTAATGGAAGCCTAGAAGAATTGCCAGAAAAACACATCGATACAGGAATGGGTTTTGAACGCCTGAGTATGGTTATGCAAAATGTGCAATCCAACTACGATACCGATGTTTTTTTACCAATAATTAATGAAATTGAAACGATTACGCAGACAAAATATGGCAATACCGAAGAAACCGATATTGCTATTCGCGTAATCGCCGATCATATTCGCGCGGTAGCTTTTGCTATTGCTGATGGACAATTGCCGAGTAATAGTGGCGCAGGTTATGTAATTAGAAGAATTTTACGCCGTGCGGTACGATATGGATTTACTTTTTTAAACACCAAATCTGCTTTTATTTATAAGTTGGTTAGTCCGTTGGCAATTCAAATGGGGGAAGCTTTTCCTGAACTAAAAAAGCAGAAACAACTTTGTGAAAATGTCATCAAAGAAGAGGAAAACTCATTTTTGCGTACACTCGAACAAGGATTGAATTTGCTCGATCGAATTGTAGAACAATCATCTTCAAAAATCATTTCAGGAAAAAAAGCATTCGAACTCTACGATACCTTTGGTTTTCCTATAGATTTAACGGCTTTAATTCTAGAAGAGAAAGGTTACCAATTAGACAAAAAAGCTTTTGATGAAGAACTTGCTAAACAAAAAAAGCGTTCTAAAGTTGATGCTGAAAGTACAACCGAAGATTGGGTTGAGTTAAGAGAAGACGATGAAGAAGAATTTGTAGGATACGATTATTTGGAAACGCAAGTCAAAATTACCAAATACCGAAAAGTATCTACTAAAAAGGAAGGCGACCGCTATCAATTGGTATTTAATTTAACACCTTTTTATCCAGAAGGCGGCGGCCAAGTTGGCGATAAAGGTTACCTGAAAAGTCCTAATGGCGATGTTACTTATATTGTTGATACTAAAAAGGAAAACAATTTAATTATACACATCACTAAAACGTTACCTAAAGATATAAAAGCAACTTTTCAGGCAAATGTAGATAAAAAACAACGCCAACGAACAGCAGCAAATCACACGGCAACGCACTTGCTTCATCAAGCATTGCGTAGCATTTTAGGTGAGCACGTAGAGCAAAAAGGTTCTTTGGTGAGAAGTGGATATTTGCGGTTCGATTTTTCTCATTTCAGCAAACTTTCTGAAGATGAATTAGAACAAGTTGAAAACTTTGTAAATGCCCGAATACAAGAACAATTAGTCTTGGAAGAAAATAGAAAAATTCCTTATCAACAAGCTATCGAAAACGGTGCTTTAGCATTGTTTGGTGAAAAATATGGCGATGCTGTTCGTACAATTAAATTTGGCGATTCAATGGAACTTTGTGGTGGAACGCACGTTCAAAATACCGCTGAAATTTGGCATTTCACCATAACACAAGAAACTTCGGTTGCTGCTGGAATTCGTCGTATAGAAGCCATAACTTCAGATGCTGCCAAAGATTATTTAACCGAAAAGTCGAAGCAGTTTACTTCTTTACTGAAAAGCTTAAATCAGCCTAAAGATGCTGTTCAAGCGGTAAACTCGCTTCAAGAAGAAAACAACAGCTTAAAAAAACAAATTGAAGCGCTTTTAAAAGATAAAGCCAAACATATAAAAACTGAACTGAAAGCAGAAATTGAAACTAAAAATGGAATTAATTTCTTGGCAAAAAAAGTTGATTTAGATGCTAACGGAATGAAAGATTTGGCTTTTCAACTTGGTGGTGAAATGAAGGATTTGTTTTTGTTATTGGCATCTCAACAGAACGGAAAAGCACTGTTGACATGCTATATTTCAAAAGATTTAGCAAATCAAAAAGAATTGAATGCTGGGCAGGTAGTTCGTGAATTAGGAAAACACATTCAAGGCGGCGGTGGCGGACAAGCATTTTTTGCTACTGCTGGTGGAAAAAATCCTCAAGGGATAGAAAAAGCGATTGCTGAAGCTTCAAAATTTATAGAGTAAATGGAACTAATGACGCCAATTTCGATTAAAACACCCGATTTCCAACTAGATTATGGAAGTAATTTGTTTTGTATTGGTTCGTGTTTTGCAGAAAATTTGGCTCATAAGTTTGATTATTATGGTTTTCGGAATTTGCAAAATCCATTGGGTATTTTGTTTCATCCATTTGCTATCGAAAATGCTTTTAAATTAATTGAAGGTAAAAAAATTGACGAAGATCTTTTTGTTGAGCATGAAGGAATTTGGAAAAGCTTTGAAGCGCATTCAAAATTAAATCGGTCTTCCAAAAACGAATTAATTCAAGCTTTAAAAAATGCAATATCCAATGCCCAATCTTTTTTAGCAACAACAAATGTAATTTTTATAACATTAGGATCTGCTTGGGTTTATCGTCATTTAAAAACTAACAAACACGTAGCAAATTGCCACAAAATTCCCGCTGCAGCATTTCAAAAAGAATTGCCTACTGTTTCAGAAATTGAATCGTCTATAGCGAATATTATTCAGCTGATAAGAACACAAACTTCTACTCAAATCTATTTTAGCATTTCTCCTGTTCGACACAAAAAAGACGGTTTAGTTGAAAATAATAGGAGCAAAGGAGTTTTGCTTGCGGCGCTTCATCAAGTTTTGGAGAACTCCAAAAACTGTACTTATTTTCCTGCCTACGAGCTTGTTTTAGACGAGTTGCGAGATTACCGTTTTTATAATCGCGATTTAGTGCACCCAAACTCGTTAGCAATTGATTTTGTTTGGGACAAATTTGCAGCGGTTTTTTTAGATAAATCAACTTATCATTTGTTGAAAAAAGTGAATAATTACCGCAAATTTTCTGCACATCGACCAACAACAACCGATGTAGAAAAATTGCAGCAATATAAGGATCAATTGGTTCAGCAAAAAGGTGCACTTTTAGCATTAGAACCTCGATTACAATTGTAGTGATGACAAGAAAAAATGAGATATTAAAAGTTTCTGCAGCGCTCATTAGAGAAAAAGGATATGTGGGAGTTAGTATGCGCGATTTAGCAAAAGCTATAGGTGTAAAGGCAGCTTCATTGTATAATCATATTCCTTCTAAACAAGCTATTTTGGAAGAATTGATCTTAGACTTAGCAGAAGATTTTACTTCTCAAATTAAATCTGTTTCAAACAGCCAAAACTCAAGTCAAGCTCAGTTGAAAAAAATTATAGCCCATCACGTTGATTTAAGTTTACACGAACCTGATAAGTTAGCTGTTTTAAACCACGAATGGATTCACCTTGAAGGCAGAGCAATGCAGGATTTTAAATCGATGCGTAACCAGTATGAAGAAGAATTTAGAAAAATAATTAATGTGGGAATAGCTAAAAAAGAACTGAAGTTGCTCCACACCGAACTAGTTTTATTTTCTTTGCTATCAACACTTAGAAACCTCAATTTGTGGATAAAAAAAAGAGGCGCATTAGAACCCAATCAATTAAAACTAGAACTTACAGAAGCACTTTTAAAAGGGATTTCTTAATATCGGAATTGTTAAAAAATTGAACCATCCGATATTAATGATTATATTTGTGGAGTGTGGGAAATAGACTTAACATATCGAGATAAACTGCAGCCCAGCTATAATCGTCTATACGAGAAAAAAGAATTGCTGCATGAAGCCAGACCGCTTCCTAAAATTGCATTGCAAAAAATTCAAGAAGCATTGTCTGTAGAGTGGACCTACAATTCAAATAGCATAGAAGGCAACACGCTAACCTTGCAAGAAACACAGTTAGTTCTGCAAGAAGGAATTACCATAAAAGGAAAATCGCTTCGTGAACATTTTGAAGCCAAAAATCACGAGTTAGCATTGCAACATCTGCACACTTTAGTTCGAGAAGATTATACCCTAAACGCCAAGGATATTTTCGACTTGCATCGCTATGTTTTGCGAAGCATAGAAGAAGATTATGCGGGTAGATTGCGTACCGCAGGCGTGCGTATTTCTGGCGCCAATTTTGTTCCGCCAAATGCTAGAAAAGTTCCCGATTTACTCGATGAACTAATTGCGTTTGTTATAGAAAATCCGTTGCAGCTTAACGATATCGAGCTTGCAACTGTATTTCATCATAAGTTTGTCTGGATTCATCCATTTTTTGATGGAAACGGTCGAACTGTTCGCTTAGTTATGAACTTACTCTTGCTTAAAGTAGGTTTTACACCAGCAATTATTTTGAGTACCGATCGAAAAAAATATTATGCAGCATTAAATGCAGCCAATAAAGGGAACTATTTTAAATTAAGTTTACTGATGGTGCAAGCTTTAGAGCGAACGATGAATATTTACATAGGCTCATTACCCGACAACGATATGGGTTTTATGGAAATATACGATTTAGTAAGAGAAGAAAGTTTGCCCTATGGCCAAGAATATATTAGTCTATTGGCAAGGCAGGGTAAAATTGATGCTTACAAAGAAGGTAGAAATTGGCTTACTACCAAAAAGGCGGTTTTAGAATATATCAAAAGTAGAGAGCGAAAACGAAGCTTGTAGCCAGAGTTTCTTTAAAAAGTCTTCATAATTTTTTGAATGAGATTTTCGGGAACTATTTAAACCTATAATTTATTTAGTTTAACTAGCCCCGATAGAAATGAAAAGCCCGCAAAGTTTGAGCCTAACAAAATACGAAAACCAAAGCGACCTACAGGAAGCTATTGGGAGAAGTTAATTTTGTTTGGTGAAAACTGCGGACTTGAAATGGATAGCGGGAAAAGCTACAAAACATAACAAAAAATATGATGAATTAATTTTAACAGCTTTTACTTGATTCGCAAACTAACAATCGTTAGTTTTGTTGGGTAAAATAAAATTAAATGGCAGCATTTCATCCTTTAACGGTAAAAGATATTTATAAAGAAACCGAGGATTGCTCGGTGGTTACTTTTGAGGTTCCAGAGAACTTGAAGCAAGAATATGCTTTTAGACAAGGACAGCATTTAACGCTTAAAAAAGATATTGATGGCGAAGATGTAAGGCGTTCATATTCGTTGTGTTCTAGTCCTGTTGATGGAGAATGGAAAGTAGCGGTTAAAAAAATATTTGAAGGTAAATTTTCAGGTTTTGTAAATAATGAACTTAAAGCTGGAGACGTGCTTGAGGTTATGCCGCCTAGTGGGGAATTTGGTGTTGAGGTTAATGAAAAAGCCGACAAAACATATTTGTTTTTTGCTGCTGGCAGCGGAATTACACCTGTAATTTCAATGATTAAAACTCATCTTGCAAAAGAGCCAAATGCTAATTGTAAGTTATTCTATTTGAATAAGAACGCTAAATCTATTATCTTTAAGGAAGAAATAGAACAAATTAGAAACCGATTTTTTGGTCGTTTTGAAATTTTCTATTTCCTAACAAGGGAACAACGCGATATTGAAATGCTCAACGGGCGGTTTACTCCAGAAAAAATTAAGCAATTATCGCAATCGGTCTTTGATACTGATGGGGTTAGCGACGTGTTTATTTGCGGTCCTGAACAGATGATTTTTATGATTCGTGATGAATTGGTGAAATTTGGATTAAACGAAAATCAAATCCATTATGAATTGTTTGTTTCTGGTCTTTCGGAAGCTGACAAAAAACGCGCCGAAGAAGCAATGGCAAAGCGAAAAGATGGTACAAAAATCACTATTTTAGATGGTGGTAAAGAGTTTCATTTTGATATGACCAAAGACTACGATAGTATTCTCGATGCGGCTTTAGCTGCTGGAGCAGATCTGCCATTTGCTTGTAAAGGAGGTGTTTGCAGTACGTGTAAATGCCAAATTAAAAAAGGCGATGTTGAAATGAAAGTGAATTACGCTTTGGAAAAAGACGAAGTGGCTCAAAATTTTGTATTGAGCTGTCAAGCAATACCGACTTCAGATGAAGTGGTGTTGGATTTTGATGTATAATGATTTTGTCCTTTTCAAGTAATTATTTATGAATTTTAAAATTTTAGAATGATGAGTACTGATAACAAAAATGTAAATGCAGAAAACGAGCAAATTAGAAGCTTAGAAGAAATTTTTGAAGCTAAAATTGCTCGAGATGAAAAGATTGAGCCAAAAGATTGGATGCCGGATAAATACAGAAAAACTCACATTCGTCAAATATCGCAACACGCTCATTCAGAAATTGTAGGAATGTTGCCAGAAGGCAATTGGATTACTCGCGCACCGTCTTTAAGACGAAAAGTTGCTTTGTTGGCAAAAGTTCAAGACGAAGCAGGTCACGGATTGTACTTATATTCCGCTTGCGAAACATTGGGCATATCTCGCGAAGAATTATATGAGCAACTGCATTCTGGAAAAGCTAAATATTCTAGTATTTTTAATTACCCAAGTTTAACTTGGGCCGACATAGGCGCTATTGGTTGGTTGGTAGATGGTGCCGCTATTATAAATCAAGTTCCGTTGTGCAACACTTCATTTGGACCCTATGCCAGAGCAATGGTACGAGTTTGTAAAGAAGAAAGTTTTCATCAACGACAAGGATACGAAATTATGATGACGCTTTGTAATGGCACAAAAGAACAAAAAGAAATGGCTCAAGACGCCTTAAATCGTTGGTGGTGGCCTTCTCTAATGATGTTTGGTCCTACAGACGATGAGTCTACACACACCGAACAATCAATGAAGTGGAAATTGAAACGGAAAACAAACGATGAATTGCGTCAACAGTTTGTAGATCAAACAGTTCCGCAGGCAGATATTATCGGACTTAAAATACCTGATAAAGATTTAAAGTTTAATGAAGAAACTGGTCATTATGATTTTGGGCCAATTGATTGGGATGAATTTTGGCAAGTGGTAAAAGGTCACGGAATGTGTAACAAAGAACGTTTATCTGCTAGAAAAAATGCTTGGAGTGAAGGCGAATGGGTGAGAGATGCTGCTGTGGCTTACGCCGAAAAAAATAGTAACAAAGAGATAAAAAAAGCAATGTAAAATCATTTTGTTGATAGGCTTTACTATCAATAAAACATTTATAAATAAAAGAATATGAAAAAGAATTGGCCACTTTGGGAGGTTTTTGTAAGAAGTAAAAACGGCTTAGAGCACCGTCATTTTGGTAGCTTACACGCACCTGATGCAGAAATGGCACTCAAAAATGCTCGCGATGTATATACCAGAAGAAACGAAGGAGTTAGTATTTGGGTGGTAGAATCTAAAAATATTACGGCTTCTAATCCAGATGAAAATGGCGAGATGTTCGACCCTGCATCTGATAAAGCATATAGACATCCTACTTTTTATGATTTGCCTGATGATATCGAGCACATGTAGTTAATTCTTTTAGTTTTTAAACTTTCAATAATGACAAATCAAAACTTAATTCAATATATTTATAGTATTGCCGATAACTCGCTAATATTGGGGCAGCAAATCTCAGAACTATGTGGGCACGGGCCTACTTTAGAAACAGATATTGCATTGACCAATATTGCTTTGGATTTGCTCGGTCAAACCAGAAGTTATTATCAATATGTAGCCGAATTATCGGATGAAGATATAACCGAAGATGATGTTGCTTTTTTACGCAAAGAACGCGATTACATCAATGTCCTTCTAGTAGAACAACCAAATACTGATTTTGCTTATGTTATTGCTAGACAATATTTCTTCGACGTTTATCATTACCTAATGTTGAAAAAATTAGAATCTTCTAAAAATGTTAACTTACAGGCTATTGCCAAAAAAAGCATTAAAGAAGTTACATACCACAAACGATTTTCTGGCGATTGGATGAAGCGTCTTGGAGATGGAACATCAGAGAGTAGTCAAAAAATTCAACAAGCGGTAAATGATTTATGGGTTTACACAGATGAACTTTTTCATATGAATGATGACGACAAAGTTGTTGTAGAAGCTGGTTATGGAGTTGATAATTCATCGCTAAAAGATGATTATTACCAAGAAGTCAAAGCGCTTTTGAAGGAAGCAAAAATCGATATTCCAACTACAAAATATTTTCAGAAAGGAGGAAAAAAAGGTATCCATACCGAACATATGGGTTTTATTTTAGCCGATATGCAGTATATGCAACGAACTTATCCTGATATGAAGTGGTAAATCACTTTTAATAAATTTAAAATTCGCAAAATAAATGATTGAACAACAAATAGATACTGAAGTTTTTGATATCTTAAAAGGAGTTTCTGACCCAGAAATTCCCGTGTTGTCTATTATTGATTTAGGCGTAGTTAGATCGGCTGAAGTTGATGGAAAAAAAGTGAAGGTGAAAATCACTCCGACCTACAGCGGTTGTCCCGCAATGGATGTTATTGGCGATGATATTAAAAAAGCACTCGCTGATGAAGGTTATCTGGCAGAAGTAAAATTAGTTCTATCGCCAGCTTGGACCACCGATTGGATGACTGACGAAGGGAAAAAAGCACTGAAAGATTACGGGATTGCGCCACCGATGAGCCCAACAGCCGATAAAGAAGCTCTCCTTGGAAACAAGCGCGTTATTCCTTGTCCGCAATGCGAATCTAAAAACACCCAGCTTGTTAGTCAGTTTGCTTCTACTGCTTGTAAAGCTATGTTTAAATGCAATGATTGCGAAGAAACATTCGATTATTTTAAGTGTTTAATTTAGGTTTTTTACCTAGTATTTTTCGTTTGAAACGAATAAATCACTTGAATATATTTCTAGTGATTTTTTTTCTTCCTTGAATTCAACACATAAATGTAACTTTCAGATTTGAAGTTTTTAATTCAATTTATATCTATAAAAAAGCCCTGAAACTAAATTCAGGGCTCCTTGGCAAAATTGACATTCAACAGTCATTCTAATTCCTATAAGCTTATTTCAATTTTTTGAAACCTAAATAACTTCCCAGTATAACAAAAAGATAAATCAGGCTATCAATTGGTGCTTCTACATCGTTCACGTTTTCGTTATCCATTCCAAAAACATCTTCGATACTTTGCGCGTAATTTTGCTCTACACATAAAAGCAAAATCAATATTAACGATATACTATATAATTTCTTCATCTCTATTTTTTTATAATTTGTGACGTTTGTACGTTTCCTTTTTCATCTTGTAACTTGATGATATAAACACCGCTAGTTAGCATGGTAACATCTAATTGATGTACGCCTGACTGCTTCGATTTTTGGCTAATTACCTCTTGGCCAAGTGTGTTGAAAACTTTAATGCTTAATTCTGAAGTTGAATTTGTGTTTGCTTTAATTTGAACCACATCATCTGCAGGATTTGGATAAATTGCAAACGAGTTGTTGTTTTCAAACGCTTCGTTATTGAAAGTGGTTTCGCCAAATTTCAGTTCAAATCGCATTGTGTTTACAGAAGCTTCAATACTTGGGTCTACCGAAAATTCATAGTAGATTTCTTCACTTATGAGAGTTTCGGTATTCAGGTAATTGTCGATGAGGTAAACTGGAGTTTCGTCAAAATTTTCAAGATTTAGTTCAAATTTGTACGTTGTATTTCTCCAGTTATTGGTGTATAATACTATGGTTTCATCCTCTTCTGGAAAAGCTCTTTGTTGAACAGCAAACAATTGATTTTGATTAATTGAAGCTAGGTTTTCATCTAAGTTACCCATTTTTGAAGCGTCATAATTATCAATATCATTGTTTCCTCCTGCTGAAAAGCGAAGTCTTAGAGCATCGATAAGTTGATTTTCTTCATCTTTTAAAATCAGACTTAGCTGCTTATTATCATCATTCATAACAACTGGTCGGCCACTGACATCATCAACATTTTTCATCGTTTCAGAAAAGTTTATTGTTGGATTTGAATTAGTTACTTCAATAAAGAATGCTTGACCAGCTTCGATAAATTTATTCATCGAAGAAGTTGGCGTAGTTGTGCCATTTCCGTTTAATTCATCAATAACTACAAAACCACCTCTTGAATTAATCATTGGATCCCACACCCAAAATTTGATGTTATCTGCGCTTGCATTAGAAGATAAAAACTCACTAATATCTACTCTTGACTGATAAGGATTAGCTATAAAACTATAGAAAGTTGAATTTCCTCCCGTTGGTGGTGTGAAGTTTAAGTTTCCAACAGCTAAATTTCCAGTAGCAGAAAGCGTAGTTGCGTTTTCAGATTCATTAGAGTTTAAATCTATGGTTCTATCACCACGAACCATTAAACGATAAGGCGTTCCTGTTTCAAGACTAGTGTTATTGGTATTTGAAATGGCTTGCCATCCGTTGTTGAAAACAAACATAGACGGGTTATTCGTTTCGGTTTGATCAAAACCAACTGAAGCATCTCCACCTGTAATATGAGTTCCTATTCCAGCAGAATCATCGCCGTTGTTTTGCCAGTTTTCATAAATACTTGTAGTGGTGTTTACAGTACTGCTTACCATATTAAATGCTCTTCTAGCAGGAAAATACTTTTCTGTAGTTACACTTCCAGTACCCGAAATTGTTCCATTAAATTCATCAAAGTAACCTGTTCCATTTTCTGAACTGCTAAATTTTACTGAGCCGTTGTTATCAAAAACATCATCAACTTTTAAAACTCCTTCAACTTCAAGTAAACGATTATTTTCTACAAATAATTTTCTTGCTTCTAACGTGTTACCAGATAAAACGTTGGGTTCATTATAAGTAGTTGAGAAAGCTCCAGGAATAGTTGGCACAATAACAAAATCACTTATATTTCGAACATAAAAACTTTCGGTGGTAAGTGGAATCATTTCTGAACTCCAGTTGTTCCAATCATTTGTATCGGCACTTTCTGTACCCAACCAAGTGTTTCTCATATAATTTACAAGTGATGCGCCCGAAATTAAATTAGTCTCATCCATATTAAAAAGCAGCAAATCATTATTATTTGCTGTGGCATCTAAGATGTAACCATTAATTATTTCATTCATAGGAAAATAGGCGATTAATTGATCTTCATTACCTTCTAATTCCTTATTGTAGTTTGCATAGATTTCAGATTCGGTTCTAGCCGTATTCCAAATTCTAACTTCATCCATGCTTACATTAGAATGATAGATGAAGTCTCCATTACTTTGGCGTCTTGCACCAAGCGTTAAGGACAACCCGCTTGTGTTTGCAGGAGTATTTCCTAAAGTGCCAGGCGAACTAATTAAAACACCATCAATATAATAATGAACTTGTCCGTTTGAAGCATTGAAAGTACCTGCAATATGATGCCAATTACCATCATCAAGTCCATCAATAACAACTGGTAGATCACCATCTCTGCCGTGAAAATTAATTTTTACGCCGCCATTTTCAAAGCTTGTCAACTGAATATTTCCAGCTCCCCAATCACCATACTCTACAAGTAAACGTTCAGAGTTATAAATAATGTTTTCAGGGAATTTCAACCAAGTTTCAATGGTAAAAGAACTTCCTATATTTATTCCAGAAGTACTGTTTATACTTGCACGTTCATTTACACCATTAAATTGAAGCGCTTTATGTTGAGCAAAATCGCCGATATTTGCAAGATTCATAGGTTCTGGATCATCTATTTGATCGATAGCATTACCGCCACTATTTGTAGTCCGTATCCAGCCCCAATTACATGTTGTAGTTTGATTTGTATGATTTACATTATCGATTACAATTTGGATTTGTGAATTTGATTGAACAAGACTCGTATCACTTAATTTAATAGAAATACCAGAATTAAGTGATTTATCAATAAATTGAACATTAGCTGGAATTCCATCTACATAAACTTTAATATTCTCGGTTTGCACATTGCTAATATCCCAAGTTTGACAAGATGAATTTTGTAAAGCATAAAGTACATAATGCGGATTCGCTGTTTGCACTTTATAGTTAAACGTGTAGGTTACACCTGTGGCTTCAGCTTCATAAGTTGAAGCAGTATAAGAAAAGTCTTTAAGTTTACCTTCTTGTTCAAAAATCCTAATTGAACTTGACGTAAGTAGAACGATATCCTTTAACCCGTCATTATTCATATCAGTAATTTTTAGTTTACGTGAATTTGAAATAGAAGGAGAGTTGTATGGATCAGAAAAAGTTCCATCACCATTACCCGTTAAAATGGAAAAGCCATTATCTCGCTGGACAATAATATCTAAGTTGCCATCGGAATTCATATCCGCTACTTCTACCCATTCTGGTGAGTTAATTCCTGAAATATGGACAACATCTTCAAATGAACCATTTCCATCGTTTATGAGTATGCCAACAACTTCTAGCTCGCGACTAATTGCAACTATATCTAAGTTACCATCTCCATTAAAATCACCTACTTCAATCCCTCTCAAACCATAAGGATTTTGGCCACCTCCTATCACATATTGGTCACGATTGTCAAAACTAAATGAGCCTGAACCATTATTGTAAAATACGGTTACATTCCCATCACCAGTATTTCCTACAACGATATCATCCCAGCCGTTTCCGTTAATATCTCCATTAGCAACAACACCAGCTGCATTAGGATTATTAGATTGTATTGAGGAATAACTAAAAGATTGACTAGTTAGGTTTATGTTATTAACTGTAGATGTGTTTAACCATCTTCTCAAAACAGCATTTCCAGACCCAAAAAGATCAAGTTGACCGTTTTGGTTTAAATCTGCACTTTTAAGATTTTGTGTACTTCTGTTTCCACTAAATGTAGTTTCTAAAGAAAAACTACCAGAACCATCACCAAGATATAAATAGTGCTCAAAACAATTACAGTTTCCTGTAAAGGCGAAATCTAAATGACCATCTCCATTATAATCGCCAGCTGTTATTGCTTGACTTGCATAGCCACCAGTATTTTCTATAATGTTTGTCTCCCAAGTTTGAGTAGTACTGTTTAATGATGCATAAGTTATAATATTAGAAGAACTTGGCGTTAGATTACTATAATTCTGCAAGTGTGTTGCAATGACGTCAGGTGTTCCAGAATCGTCAAAATCATCTACAACTAAATCATAAGCATTTCCAGAAACACTTATTTCTGGCTGCTGATTAAAACTGTAATCATAGGATTCTTGAGCCTGTAAACTCATAAAACTACTTAAGCCAATAAAAAGGCTAAGCAGGTATCGAATGGATTGAAAAGATAATTGTTGTTTCATTGGTATAATAATTAGCGTGATTTCTGGTTGTGTAAAAAATGTGAATGAAATATTAAAAAGTAAAATACTTGTTATATTTTTGGCTGCTATAATTTTTATTTTTTTATAGTTTGGTTCGATTTTGATTTGTAGGCAAACATAAATCAAATAAGTTGATCTTTGATTAGCAATATTTTGATAAACAGTATTATATGAGGTTTTGGGAAGAAAAAGGAAGTTTTTGGGAAGTCGTTTTTTTGAATTTTGAAATGTTTTACCGATCTAAAAATGTTAATTTATTAACATTTTTAACAGTAGTGATTTTTTTCTGTGGAACTACTTGTTTAGTTGGGCAAGCTTTGCCAAGTACTTATTTTAATGCAGAATTTTCTGTAAAAGAAATGCGACAAGCTGCTAATTATTGGAAAAGGAGTTACGAAAAGGATAATAAATGCAAAGATTTGTCTTATTACGAAACTTTAAATGCTTACGTGAAATTCGAAACAGGTGAGCAACCCGAATTTACTGCCGATTGCGGCGACACGCTCTGGTACCACGCTAAAGGAAAAGCGGCTTATATTCATCATAACTTTGAAATTGCATTTGAAAGTTTTCAAACCGCAGCAGAAAAAGCAAAATCAAAAGGTTTTAAAATCAAATTGCTCGAAAATATGGGCGCTTGCAAACAAATGCAAAATGAATTTGACGCGGCATTGTTTTATTATAACCAAGCTTATGAATTATCCGAAGGAAACGAATCTGTTTTGTTGCAAGTAAATATTGCTGGTTTACACGCCGAACAAGACAATCATAAAAATGCTATTTTTTATTCCAAAGCCGTACTTAATCATCCTGATGCTACAGAATATCATAAAACTATAGCGAGGTATAATATCATTTCTTCTGCAAATATTTTAGATTCGTTGGAGCTGGCGAGTTATCATTTCAATAAATTGGATAAAGAGAATTTACCGCCAGGAAGCGAATGGTCAGCTATAAAAGTTTTACTGAAATACGCTTTGGGTCAAAACGATAAAACGTGGTTTGAATTGCTCGTTAAAAAGCATCAGAACATCATATTAAATGAAGGTGAAATTGAAACAGGAGAGGTTGTTTATCTGCTGGCAAAAGCTATTATCAATAATAATGAAAAAGAACGCGATGTGCTCTGGAAAGCGAGTCAGCGGGATTTAGAAATTGAAAAAAATCAATACGTGAAGTTTGCGCTAGACGAAGATTTAGAAAAAAAATTCAATAAAGCAGAACTTCAGCGAAAAAAATTGAGTTTAAGTCTGCAAGTTCTATCGATTGTTATTGTACTTTCGTTGTTGTCCTACCTAGCTTATCATTATTATCAAAAGAAGAGAAGGCAAAAAGTGTTGGCTTCAATTCAAGAAAATCTTACAAAAGACAAGAGCATTCAGACAATTTATGACAGTTTAAAATCTTCAACCAATAAAGTAAAAGCTCTCGAAAATTTATTGCGATTAGATCGCGAATTAAATAGCTACAGAAATGAACGTAGCACCAATTTTAAAATGAATTTATTGAATCGTCGCGAAGCTGAAGTTTTTCATTTGATTTTAGCCGAAAAATCTACGCAAGAAATTTCCGATACACTAAATTTATCGAATAAATACATCTACAATATTCGATCAAAAATCAAAGAAATATTTAAAATTCCACCAAAGATGACGATTGAAGCTTGGGCAAAATCAAAAATGGAGGATTAATCATTTACTGCTAGCAATATGTTACCGACACGGAAATTATGCATTCGATAAAACTTCAGATAATTTTGTTTTTAAAATAAATACAAGCATTAGTGTTTATTATTTAGAATATTAGTTTTTTGATGGTAAAAAACTAATATATAAGTATTTATGGGTTTTTAAGCAGATGAATGTTTAATCTGTTTTTGTTAGTTTAATATTAGTTATTAAACCTTTTATATTCTATATAAATAATTTTTACTCCTTTTGTTTGTGTATATTTGTGTTTTGTTTAATTTTGCAGTGTATCTTAAATCTATTTTAAATATACTTAAATGATTAACTTCACACACACACACACACACAGCGTTGCTGGATTTATAGGCATTTGCGCTGTTTTGAATTTACTTAGCTTTTCTCATTTATTATCGGAATTAACCACTCCAGAAAAAAAACTTTTATAACTAAAAAATAATTTTTAAAATTTACATATAATGAGAAAAATCAATATCAATATTTTACAAGTATTTATTTTACTATTTTATACAACCGCTTTTGTAGGATGTGAGAAAGAGGAAAGTCCTGAAGATAGTGCGAATCAAATAAACACTGCTGAAAGGAATGATGGAGAAATAGCTTACATTACTGATAATGACGGAATATCGATTACATTAAAAGAAAACACAATACTCAGAAGAGTCGGGCATTATACTTATGATCACGACATTATAATGAATATTGAGGAAGAAGAAATTAGTGAAGACATAATTCGTTATTTTAATCCATTAAACCCTTCTGATTTTTTCGAGGTTGAAATCATCAATGATTTAGAAGATGGGAGGTTTGATATTAGTGTTACCAGTTCTAAAAATCAACGATTTAATTTTACAGGAGAAATTTATGATGAAACAGCACTTCAACAGAAAAGAGGCGGAGGTAAAGCTATAAAAAGACTTGTTGATTTACTGATTCCAATTTTTCACGAGATAAGTCGTGATCGTTTGTCTGAGGAGGATGGCAGCGGTAGCGGTGGTGCTAGTAGCTGTGCTCAAACTGCTGTAAACACTTGTGGTCAAGGTAATGTAGAAAGTGTTAACTACGAAGACGGTTGGTTTACAGATAGCTGTACTTTTACGTGCAAATAATTTTTAGTAACACACAATGAATAATAAGGGAAGACTTCCTATTTCATTTTTATATACCGGGATTGTTTTGAAAATAATCTCGGTATTTCTAGTTGTAGTCAGTGTTAATCAACTAGACGAAGGTTCTTTTACTTACACATTTAATAGCGAGTTAGATTACTGGTTTGGTATTATTTTAGTTACAGTATTATTACCAATTATTGAAGAGTTCGCTTTTGATGGTCTATTTCTTAAGAATAAAATATTTAAAGTTACAGGTGTTCTTTTGCTTATAGCTTGTTCTATATATATAAGTTTTTCAATTATTCATCTTTTTTTATTGATTGTTTTTTTGGGGATTATGTGCTACTATAAAAGGAATAAGAATAATCTTGTATTATATCTAGCAGTTGTAGTGAATGCTGCGCTTTTTTCATCTTATCATTTTGATTTTAATAATTTGGAAGTAGACTGGTATTGGTCCTTTTTGTCAAGATTTGCTGGAGGTTTAATTTCACTTTGGCTTTTGCTAAATTATAACTTGTTTTTTGCAATTTTGGAGCATATTGTATGGAATAGTATTTTAACTATTTATGCTTTATATCCGTTCAATTTAGACCAACCAGGTGGAGTTTGTACGACTTTAGTTGCTGATGAATTTAAAATCGAGTATGCAGAAACTGCCTTGATTTCAAAGGAGGAATTAAAATTTGAAGAAGATTTTATCTATTGTAACTCTTGTAAATTTGAAGATTTTTATGAGTTTTATGATTATTTTGATAAAAAGACGATAACTCAAATTAAAAAAGATGAAATCTATGATATTTATATAACAGTAAAAGATTCTAGTTTGAATGATGATAGAACAAAACTCTTAGATTTGTTACTCGTTGAATTAGAAAAAAAGCAAATTTTAAAAGTAGAGCCTTAGATAATTGTACAGCCATTGCTGATTTTGTTTGGTGTATGAGAAGAAAAATTTAAATAGAACTCAGATGATTTTTTATGTTATTGTTACCCTTTTAGTGCTCACAAAAGAATTTTTTAGTGTTAAAGACTGTTTTGATGAAAATAATAAAGTGTTGTCTTATGCTTTGTTGCCATCTTATATTCGATTGAGTTCATTGTTCTTAGCTTGGGTTTTAATTTTTCTAATTTAATTTCAGAAAATAAACTCGCTATTTTAACCTACAAGGTTTCTAAAACCTTGCAGGTTTTGAGGAATAAATCGACTTTTAATAACACTTTTTTTAGATTTTTTGCAGCAGATTCTGATTTGTATTCTTTTTAAGCTGTATACATTGTTATTTTTGTTTAAGTTTGTGCTTGACTCTAAATCTGTTTTTAATAAGCGAACAGCTTTAAACACAGCGTTGCTGGATTTATAAGCATTTGCGCTGTTTTGAGTTCAGGTTATTTTGAAGGAAAAGTATATATGACTGACAAACCAGAGCTTGAGCGTTTTCATTATCCGTTAACTCGCTCAGAACAAATTACGTTTGATTATAATTAAAATTTAAAACTATGTTAGAAATATTGGCAGGAGTAGCAGTAGCAGCTATTTATCTTTTTGTTTTAGGAAAAACCCTAACCCGCGACGATATCAGCCAAAAGGAGATGTTTTTACTTTGTCTATTGGTTGTGGGTTTTCCAATCGTCGGTCATATTGTTGCACTAACGTACAATAAATAAGATTTTTTTGTTGAAAATTGAAACTTGCGGTAACTACTGTGTTTTATAGTTATCAAGAAGTGCGTTAATTTAAACCTGTAAACTAAGATTCTTAAAACCTTGCAGGTTTTGTGTAGGATGAATCAGTTTTTTAATGACAAGCGTTTTTTTAGATTTTCTCTATAAAATCTAATTCTCAAGCTGGATTCAATTTCAATTAGCCATATTTTATTACATTTACAGAAACTAAAAAAATGACCAATAACGCCGTATTTAAGCGCCTTCGATACATAGAGGATTTTAGTAACTCTGATTTGAAAAATGTTTTTAAAGAAGTAGCTTACGAAGCAAATCTAGTTGATATAGAAGCTTGGCAAAAAAAAGAGGACTCACCTGATTTTAAGTCCTTAAGCGATGTTGAATTAGCTTTATTTTTGAATGGATTAATCAACTATAAACGTGGAAAAAAGCCAGGCAAACAACCTCCAATTGAAACAGAATTGCAAAATAATGATGTATTAAAAAAAGTGAAAATCGCTTACAAGTTAACCAGCGATCAAATTCTAAAACTTTTTGAACAGCAAGGCAAAACAGTTAGTAAAAATGAGTTGAGTGCATTTTTAAGAAATCCTGACCAAAATCAATATCGCTCACTTCAAGACCAATACCTACGTAATTTTTTAACGGGACTGCAAGAGCACCTAAAAAAATAGAACCAACTTGCTTTGCTATTGATGTTAAGCCGATTAAACCAGAAAATCACTTCCATATTAAATTGATTTTTTCAATTTAATCGACGAGATAAACCTTCTATTTTTTGTAAATTTCGCATTCAATTCAACAAAAATAGACCAATGGAAGAAAGTATAGTTATAAAGATAGAAAATCAAGTTGCTTACATCAAGTTAAATCGCCCAAAAAAATTCAATAGCTTTAATCGCGAAATGGCATTATCGCTACAAAAAAACTTGGATGATTGCATTAGAAATGAAGAAGTAAGAGCCATAGTTTTGTCTGGTGAAGGAAAGGCTTTTTGTGCTGGACAAGATTTAGGCGAAGTAACCAATCCAGAAGAAAATCCAGGATTTAAAGCAATTTTAGAAGAACATTACAATCCGATAATTACACGCATCAGAAACATCGAAAAACCTGTAATTGCTGCAGTAAATGGTGTTGCTGCAGGCGCAGGCGCAAATATCGCCCTGGCGTGCGATATAGTTTTGGCATCAGAAAATGCAGCTTTTATTCAAGCATTTTCAAAAATTGGATTGATTCCTGATTCTGCCGGCACTTTTTTCTTGCCGCGATTAGTCGGTTTTCAAAAAGCTTCGGCACTAGCAATGTTAGGCGACAAAGTCTCAGCTCAAGAAGCCGAGCGTATCGGAATGATTTATAAATGCCTCGCCGCTGAAGATTTTGAAGCTGAAGTAGAAAAGACAGCCAATCAATTAGCGAAAATGCCAACAAAAGCCTTGGCTTTTACCAAAAAAGCGCTCAATAAATCAATGAATAATTCACTAGAAGAACAATTAGATTTAGAGTCAGAGTATCAGATAGCATCAGCTCAAACAGCCGACTATCAAGAAGGTGTAAACGCTTTTATCGAAAAACGAAAACCAAACTTTAAAGGGGAATAAAATTAAATATCAAATACCGAATATCAAACACCGAATATCAAACACTGAATATCAAACACTGAATATCAAACACTGAATATCAAAATGCTAAATAAAACTTAGTTTTAAATATATTCTTTGTTCTTTTGTTATGGCGAATTATAAGTACGATCTGGAAGAAAGGTTGATTAAATTTTCTGTTGATGTAATTGCCCTTTGCAATGTAATGGGCGAATCGTTTGCAGCCCGACATTTGGCAGAACAGTTAATAAGATCATCTACATCTGTGGCTTTAAATTATGGTGAAGCCCAAAGTGCACAATCACCTAAAGATTTTATTCATAAAATGAGATTATGCCTTAAAGAACTAAGAGAGTCTTATGTGAACTTAAAGATTCAAAAGGAAGCTAATTTGATTAAAAATTCAGAAAAAGTTGATATATTGATTGAAGAAAATAGTCAATTAATAGCCATATTTGTATCTAGTATAAAAACATCAAAAAGGAAAAATCATAATTGAAAAACAATATTTAGTCCTAAACTTAGTGATTTCTTATTGTTTATTCGATATTAATTATTTAAAAATATGAACATAAGCATTATAGGAAGTGGAACTATGGGAAGTGGAATTGCGCAAGTAGCTGCAACTGCCAATTGCCAAGTAAAGCTTTACGACACCAAAAAAGAGGCGCTCAACAAAGCAGAAAAAGCCTTAGATAAAATTCTAAATCGATTGATAGAAAAAGGCAGAATCGATGAAGCAGAAAAAAATCGAATTCAAGGAAATATTTCTTATGTTGAAAGCTTAGACGATTTACACGACGCCGATTTAACCATAGAAGCAATTGTAGAAAAACTGGAAATCAAGCAAGAAGTTTTTAAGAAATTAGAAGTAATTCAGTCAGAAAAAGCCATAATTGCCAGCAACACATCTTCGCTTTCCATTGCTTCAATAGCATCCTGCCTGCAAAAACCTGAGCGTTGTTTAGGAATTCACTTTTTCAATCCAGCGCCATTAATGCCGCTCGTAGAAATAATTCCAGCGGTGCAAACTTCATCAGAAGTGTTTCATCACGTTTTTGAAACCATTCAATCTTGGAAAAAAGTAGCTGTTAAAGCAAAAGATACTCCTGGTTTTATTGTCAATCGCGTAGCGCGTCCTTTTTATGGCGAAGCATTGCGGATTTATGAAGAAGGTTTTGGTGGTTTGCCAGAAGGCGAGCAAGGTTTTGCAACGATAGATTGGGCGATGAAAACAGTCGGTAACTTTAGAATGGGGCCATTTCAGTTGATGGATTTTATTGGTAATGATGTAAATTATACCGTCACCGAAACCGTTTTTGAAGCTTTTTATTACGATCCGCGTTACAAACCTTCGTTTACCCAAAAGCGTCACGCTGAAGCAGGTTATCTTGGGAAAAAATCGGGGAGAGGTTATTATAATTATGCCGAAAATGCACCAAAAATTGAACCGATTAAAGATGGAGTTTTAGGCGAAAAAATATTCAACCGTATTTTGGTAATGCTTATCAACGAGGCAGCCGACGCACTTTTCTTAAATATCGCTTCGGCTAAGGATATCGATTTGGCAATGACAAAAGGGGTTAATTATCCTAAAGGATTATTGCAATGGGCAAACGAAAAAGGAATTGATTGGTGTGTTCAAGAAATGGATAAGCTAAGCGATTTGTACCAAGAAGATCGCTATCGCTGCAGCCCATTATTGCGTAAGATGAATGCCGAAGACTTAGAATTCGAAATTAAGTAATCCGTTTGTTTTATGTTTAAAATGTATAAATCCTGCTTGCGTTTAAATTCGAAGCAGGATTTGTTTTCATCATAAAAACTAATTCATTTCAATTAAGATTAATTTATGGTATCCGAAAAAATTCCTCATAAAATGTTGTCCCTCGATCCGTTTAGTACTTGGCTCGGGATAGATATACTAGAAGTAAAAATAGGTTATTGTAGACTCGGTTTAAAAATTCGCCAAGAAATGTTGAATTCCATGCAAAAAGCACATGGCGGAATTACGTATTCGCTAGCAGACACTGCTTTTGGATTTGCAGCCAATACCTACGGAAAGTTTGCGGTATCCATAGAAACTTCCATCAATCACATCGAAGCTTTAGAAGAAGGCGATTACATTACGGCATCTACAAAAATTGATTGTACAAAAAACAAACTTGGTTTTCAAATCGTAGAAATCAAAAAAGGCAATCAACTAGTAGCGTTGTTCAAAGGTGTGGTTTACCGAACTTCTAAAGAATGGGAGGTTTAAAAAGTATTTTTAAGAGGTTTTATTTTTATGAAATAAATGAGCCCAAATAGATCTTGAAATCTTGAAATTGAGTGTACAAGTTAATATTGCAATTATCGCAACAGTGAAGAAGACATACAAGGGAGACATATCCATGAAATTCCACAATACGACAAGACATGTTATCATTTCAGCTGCTGCAATTGAGTAACTTACATACATAGCGCCAATAAAAAAACCAGTTTCCTTTTCAAATTGGTGGTTACATACCTTGCAGTATTTGTTCATTTTTGGCATCTTTAAAAGAAATATGTTGCCGCTTTCTTTAAACATTTTTCCATTTCTACAATTAGGACATTTGCATTTAAGAGCATTAATAATACTATTCATCGTTTTATAGTTTTGAATAGAGCAAATTTAATATGACACTTAAAAATTAATCTTATATTTTTGTCGCCAATATTTGTGTTTTTAGGACATTTGTTATGAATATACCTATTTTAGAGATAACCCAGTTTAAGAAATCTGAACCGTTAAATGATTTCTATATAAACTATTTTTCAAATCATATAAAGCTTAATAAGACAATAATCAGTAAACCACACAAGCATAACTTTTATCTTTGTGTAATGTTTACTAAAGGCTCAGGAACTCATGAAATTGACTTTAATTCGTATATTATCGAGCCAGGTA
>JBNJHC010000024.1:0-31842 GCA_051748125.1 Bacteroidota bacterium | reverse complement strand
TGGCTGACAACCATTCGAAAAACTGAAGTAAAGTTTAGACAGATTTTACAATGGGTTAGCTGTTTTGCTATTGCGGTAAATGAAGTAAATGCTTCTTTAGGACGTGTGGTAACTTCGCCTACCAACGGTAGCTCTGGAACAATGCCAGCGGTAATGATGTACTATATGGTGATAGAAAATCACAATGCTATGTTTGAAGATTTAAAACGTTTTATGCTGGTTGCTGGAGAAGTTGGAAGTTTATTTAAAAAAGGAGCAACCATTTCAGCTGCTCTAGGAGGTTGTCAAGCCGAAATTGGCGTTTCTTCCGCTATGGCTGCTGCTGGACTTACCGACTTAATGGGCGGCACACCAGAACAATCGCTTATGGCAAGTGAAATTGCTATGGAGCATCATTTAGGTTTAACTTGTGATCCAGTTGCTGGACTGGTTCAAATTCCATGTATTGAAAGAAATGCTATGGGTGCTATAAAAGCTATTAATGCTGCAGAAATTGCACTTGAAAGCGATGCCACAAAAGCCAAAGTTCCTTTAGATAAAGTTATTGATACCATGTGGGAAACAGCTAAAGATATGAGCAGAAGGTATAAAGAAACTTCAGAAGGTGGTTTAGCTGTTCAAGTGAATGTGAGCGATTGTTAGCAACTATCTATTGATTATAATTTTTTGAATAAATTGCTTTGAAGCAGATTTCACAACACCGATATAAATACCTGGTTTTAAATCGGCTATATCAACTGGTGAATTCGCTTGAGTTGACTTGATTTTCTTTTCAAGAACCAGTCTTGATTGGCTGTCAAATAATTGAAATGTTAGTTCTTCTGAAGCATTATTTCTTAGATCGATGTAAAGTAAATCTTTGGCTGGATTCGGATAAATAAAAACACGATCGTTGTTCTCTTCAGGAGAATCTGTAGCCAAACTTCCTCCTACTTCGCTAAACAAAAAAGCGATGGCTTGATAATATTGATTAGCAATATCTTGATCGTATATAATAAGCGTGTTTTCATCATTTATGTTTTCAGCCGAATAACTCCAATTATGAGAACCTGTCAATACTGCAGCATTTGTGGAATGTTGGTCAATTACCATAGATTTGTAGTGCATAATTCCCTGGGCATAATATTCTTTAAAAACATCATCTGCTAGTTGAGATGACAAATAATCATTTTGAGAACCGCCATAATTTTCATCGTCTAGCAAAACCGCAAATTCAGTAAGGTTTTCTTCATATTTATCGACTAATGCTTGTGCTATATTAGCTCTAGTAATCAGCATTGTGGCGACCACCAAACTTTCATTAGCAGCATTGATTAAGTTTAAAATTTCTTGTTCGGTATCATCTGTTGGACTAAAAAAACAAGTAACCTCAACACCATCAATCACAAAATCAGTTGGTGTGTTAGCTGACTTATCTTCACCGAATTTTAGATTAGTGAAATCGGGGTAATACGAATCGCCTCCCCACATTTCTTCAAATTCCATCTGAAAGGTTTGCGCTAACGTCTGGTCTTGAATAATTATAACATTATTTTTATCAGGACCAATTAATTGCCCCGTCGTCCAATTGGTAGAACCCGACCATACAAAAGCTTTTGTAGCATCGCTATGTTCGGCATCAACGATTAAGAATTTATGATGCATAATACCGGGGTCATTTTCGGGTCGATACAACACAGGAATGTTACTATTCAGTTGATTTATCATTGTGCTGGAAGTACTTTGGTCATAAATTACACGTACCTGAATTCCACTATTATGAGCATCATTAAGCGCGCCAGCAATTAAAGTGTTTGGGCTGTTTCCAAAAGAGTTATAAATCGCAATATCAATACTTTCTGTAGCTTTATTTATATAATTGATTAAAGTATCACGCATTGCAATATTAACCGATTGTGCTTCGTTGAAAATAGCACTACTGGTTTGTGCATTATGATTGAAATAGGCTGTTATACTTCCTGGCGTTAACGAACTCGTAGCATAATATTTTGTTTGATATAAGGTATCGAGTTGTTCGTTCCAGATTTTAAATTCGGCTTTATAAAAGCTAGATGGATTTTGATTTTCTACTTTCAGCAGATGCTTTTTTCTAAACTGATTCAATTTAAAACGCAGGGTGTCTGTTTAATTTTTAACAGGATAAAAAACGACTTCATAAGCTGAATTTTTCTGCGTATGGATAAGAATTTCGAAGCTGTTTTTTGAAATATTTTCAGCTTTTAGTCGCTGCGATAATTGGGGTTGAGCCAATCCATAGTCAATTACAAGCAAACATATAGTTAAGAAAAATAATCGCATTTGATACAAAATAGATTCGTTAAAATTTATAACCATGTAAAGTTAGTAAACTTAATTTATAAATATTTACCTAGTCTAAGCGTTATTGATAAAACCGTCTTCTACTTTACCTATTATTGCTTTGGCAGCAGATTCCCCATTAAGCATAGCCGCATTTAGCGAACCATTTGCCATTTGATCGCCAGCCAGAAAAATTCGATCTTTTAATTGCGTTTCTGAAGCTGGAATCATATACAAAACTTGATGCATTTTTGGCAATGCTTTTTGAATGTGATAATGCCTTAAAAAGGTTAAACTTTCAATTTTGGTGTATTTTTTCAAATCCTGAATAACGTTTTCTAGTAGTTTATCCCTCGAAAGCTGATGGTTTTTAACTACACTTACCGACAGCAAGTAATTGCCGTCTAAAAGTTTCTTTTCGTAATGAAAATTGTTCACTAGAGATTTTTCTTCAGGAATAAGTCCGATAAAACCATCTTTTAGAACCTTATCATGTGTTTCAAAATATAAATTATCAACCGATTTCCAAGAGCTTTCTTGATTGCTTAAATTTTTGATTAAAGAAGAAGCTTCTGTAGCGATTATCGCATAATCAAATTCAATTTTTTGACCGTTATCAAGGAGTAGATAATCATCCAAAACGCTATCGATTTTTGTATTGAAATGAAAGGTTGTTTGTTTTAAGTTGCCCATTAATTGATTAGGAATAGCCTGAACTCCTTTACGAGGAACGGCGGCTTTGCCTTCAGCAAACATTTTAAAAACAAATTCAAATTTTCGACTTGAAGTAGCCAATTCATCTTCCAAAAAAATACCCGTAAAAAATGGCTTAAAAAACAAACGAATGATATTATCTGAAAAACCATATTGTTTTAAATACGTCAAGGTAGTTTTTTCTTCAGCCAAAAAAATAGCATCAAAATCCTTCTTTTTAAGTTCACGAGCTAGAGCAATCATTTTTAGTTTATCGCTAAAACTGCCTATCTCTGCAAAAACAGTCGAAAAAAGCAAGCTCATATCTCGTTTAGGATCGCCAATATATTTTGCTTCCCTATCTATAAAAATCCCTGCACCTGATTTAAAATCAACCAAATCCAAAAGTTTATAATTTAAGTATTTTTGAGCTGCTGGATATTGTGTTAGTAAAACTTGAAATCCTTTATCATAAGCATAACCATCGAGGTAATCGGTTTTTACTCTTCCGCCAACGCGATCTTCTGCGTCATAAATAATGGGTGAAAAACCTGCTTTTTCAAGATTAACAGCAGCAACCAAGCCACTTACTCCTGCTCCAACAATTACGACTTTTTCTTTTTTGGACATACTAAAAATTGAATTTGATAACAGCAAATATAAATAAACTATACTCAATTTTAATAATTCGTTAAACGCTTAATTAACAATTTGTCTTTTTTTTATTTCTTTTAAATATATCTTAAATGGCTTTAATGAGCTAAATTTAATGTTAACTAATTTGTATAAATCAATTATTTAAATTTAATTAGTGGAAAAATTTTATTAATTATGTCTAATAAAAAAGATATGGGAGTTATTGCTAGAAATAAACATCAAATCACTTTATATTTTCATCCAGATTCGCAACTTGGCACCAAAAGTTTGGCAGTTGCAAAATCAAGCAACGCAAAAGTGCATACGGTTGATTTGTCCAAAACCAAATTGACAGGAACCGAATGGGCAGAATTGGCTGATTTACTCAACAAAAATATTCAAGAACTCATCGAAAAAGAGCACCCTGCCTACACCGATAAATATGAAAAAAATGTTGATTTAGATAAAGATAGCGCCATAAAAATACTCCAAAATTCACCAGAAGTAATGTCGTTTCCGATAGCAGTTCGCGGAGAAAAAGCTGTTCAAGCTACCAATAGTACCAGCCTGCTAAGCTTACAAGATAGCGATAGCAAAGACGCACCTCTACCCTAATTGTTATGTTTGATTTTTTGGAATTGTAACAGCTTGTGTTAGCAAGGTTTTCGTTAAAAACTGATAAAAATCAATCAGTCGTAGTAGTTTGCTTCTTAGAAGTAAGATAAAATCACTATTTTTGACCTCTTGAATTATTTTTAAAAAAGTTATTATGTCGATGACAAATATACCCAGCGTAGATCTTGCTGATTTTGTTTCTGGCGATCCAAAGCGCAAACAAAAATTTGTAGATGAAATTGGTTCAGCATACGAAGAAATTGGTTTTGTTGCCTTAAAAAATCATTTTTTAGATGATAATTTGGTTGATGATTTATACCGAGAAGTAAAAAGTTTTTTTGCGCTTCCTGAAACTATCAAAAAGAAATATGAAAGAGAAGATATCGGCGGGCAACGCGGTTATGTTTCCTTCGGAAAAGAACACGCCAAAGGTAAAAAAGAAGGCGATTTAAAAGAGTTTTGGCATTTTGGTCAAGAACCAGATGAAGACGCCAAGCTTACTGAAGAATATCCAGACAATGTTGTTGTTGAAGAACTCGACAATTTCAACCAAACAGGAATGCAAGCCTACCAAATGCTCGAAAAAACTGGAATTTATGTTTTACGAGCTTTAGCTTTATACATCGGTATTGAAGAAACTTATTTCGATAAATGGGCGAAGAATGGAAATTCTATTCTCCGACCAATTCATTATCCACCAATTACGGAAGAACCAAAAGGCGCTGTTCGTGCTGGAGCGCACGGAGACATCAATTTAATTACGCTTTTAATGGGCGCTTCTACCGGCGGACTTCAAGTTAAACGCAAGGATGGTGAATGGATCGATGCGATTCCTCAAGATGACGAATTGGTTATTAATGTAGGTGATATGCTAGAGCGGCATACCAATAACAAGTTGCGTTCAACAATTCACCGTGTAGTTAATCCTCCAAAAGAAGAATGGGACAAACCTCGCTATTCTATTCCGTTTTTTATGCACCCAAGAAGTGAAATGAAACTCGATTGTTTGGAAGAATGTATTACACCCGAAAATCCTAAGCAATATGAAGACATTACTGCGGGCGAATTTTTACACCAGCGTTTAGTAGAAATCGGATTAATTAAAGAATAAGTTTTTATGGATTTGAAAGATCAATTAAAGGATTTATTTCCCGATCATCAACCAAGTGAAGAAGAACAAAACACCTCGCCAGAACAAGATGGGGTTTGGCTTCAAGACGAGCCATTAGCCTGTCATTTTGAAAAACGTAAAGGCAAACCCAATACGATTATCAAAGGATATAATGGCGCTAAAGAAGATTTTAAACAATTAGGAAAACAACTTAAAACCCAATTAGGAGTTGGCGGCAGTGTAAAAAACGAAGAGATTATTATTCAAGGTGATTATCGAAAAGAAATTATTGAAATGCTTGAAGAAATCGGTTTTAAAACTAAGCGCGTCGGCGGCTAATTAGATACTATTATGGAAACGAAAGACACAAACGGAAACGTACTCAACGATGGCGATACCATTGTACTTACAAAAGATTTAAAAGTAAAAGGAAGTTCTACCAATTTAAAAAGAGGAACAACTTTCAAAAATATTCGCTTAACGAACAATACAGAAGAAATTGAGTGCAAAAGCAAGAAAATTAAGGGGTTAGTCTTAAAGACTCAATTTGTAAAAAAAGCATAGTTATGGGAATTAAAAATTCAGAACTGATTTTAAATCCAGATGGTAGTGTTTATCACCTTAATCTTAAACCTGAACATATTGCAGATACCATTATTACAGTCGGTGATCAAGACCGTGTGGAGCGAGTAACTGCTTTTTTTGATGAAATTATTTTTGAAACGCAAAAACGTGAATTCAAGACAAAAACAGGCTTTTATAAAGGCAAAAAGATGACGGTTATTTCTACTGGAATTGGTATTGACAACATCGACATTGTCATCAACGAATTAGATGCATTGGTCAATATTGATTTAGTTAACAAAACTCCTAAAGAAAACACCAAATCGCTAACTATTGTTAGGATGGGAACTTCAGGAAGTATCCAAAAAGATGTTCCGCTCGATGCCTTTGTGGTTTCTAAAGCAGGCGTTGGTTTTGATGGCTTAATTCATTATTACAAAGATGCTCCCAAACACATTTTGCACGAAGCTACAGAACAACTAATCGAGCATCTTGAAATCAATAAGAAATTAGCTGAGCCTTATATTGTTGAAGCCGATCAAAGTTTGATAGATTGTTTTGACCGACACAAAAATGAGCGCGTTAAATTTGGTTACACCGGTACTAATATCGGATTTTATGGCCCACAAGGTAGAGTTCTTCGGTTGCCACTAACTGCGCCTACGATGATCGATCAATTGGTTGATTTTGAATATAACAATAACCGAATTACCAATTTAGAAATGGAAACAAGTGCCATTTTTTCATTATCAAAAATGCTTGGGCACAAAGCCATTTCCATCAATGCTATTATTGCCAATAGAGCGACAGGTGATTTTAGCGAAAATCCCAAAAAATCAGTTAAAGAACTTATTGAATTTGCCTTAAACTGTTTAGTAGAAGATTAATAATATGAATAAGATACGAGTTGGCGGTGTTCCAGAACATTTCAATTACCCTTGGAAAAAGTGTATTGAAGAAAGTAAATTTGAAGCTTTAGGTCTAGATGTTAGCTGGACAGATTTTGGTGGTGGAACTGGAGAAATGAGTGAGGCTTTAGATGCAGGCAAAATTGATGTTGCTGTTATGCTTACCGAAGGAAGTATGAAGCAAATTAACGATGGAAAAGCCTTTACGATTTTACAAAAATTTATTGATACTCCGTTATTATGGGGGATTTTTGTAGATGCTAACTCGCGTTATCAAAAAACTTCAGAATTAGAAAACAAAACAGCCGCCATTAGTCGATTTGGTTCAGGTTCACATTTAATGGCTTACGTAAATGCCGATCGAAAAAATTGGCCTACCGATGAATTGAATTTTGAAATCACTAAAAATCTTGATGGTGCTGTAAAAGCCTTAAGCAATCAATCGGCAGATTATTTTATGTGGGAACATTTTACTACTCAACCTCTAGTCGATCAAGGTGTTTTTAGACGTCTGGATGATTGCCCTACTCCATGGCCGTGTTTTGTGGTTGTAACGAGTGAGCAATTCAAAAAAACACATCAAAAACAATTAGAGTTATTGCTAGAAACCGTCAACAAATCAACTGAAACGCTTAAAAAGCTTCCTAAGATTGATGAGCAAATTGCAGCAGCTTATCAACTAAAACTTTCTGAAGTACAAAAATGGCTAGCATTAACAGAATGGAGTCAAGAGCAAATTACTGATGAAGAAATTGAATCGACTTTAAGCGAATTAAAACGCCTCTCATTAGTAAATGCTGATTTAAAAGCTAGCCAAATCAAAAAATAATTCACCTACCTACGCAACCTTTTAAACCTTGTTTCATCTTATAGATAGAAACCAAACAAAGTTATGCTGATAATTTTTTATATTTTATGCTTTTTGCTAATTCTCAACTTTTTGTTGCTTATTTTTAGTTGCAATACACCAGAAGATGATGAAAAGATTAGTTCAGAAAACACAATTAGTCAACGCATCTATTATCCACACAAAAGCACACCAATTGCTTCTGATAAATAAAGTGTTTCTTTTTAAATATCTTTAGTTATTGATCGAAAATCTATCCAGAAATTTGGGTAAGATTTGGTGACAACTTCAGGGTTTTCTACCGATAAATTTCCGAGTAAACTTAACGGTGCAAAAGCCATTGCCATTCGGTGATCATTATAAGTATTTACGGTAATGTTTTCAGGAATTCCTCGCTGTGTATTCATTTCTAAACTATCGTCTGTAATGCTTACACTCGTTCCAAATTTTTCCAATTCATTTTTTAGCGCTTGCAAACGGTCGGTTTCTTTTATTTTTAAAGTAGCCAAGCCTGTTAATCGGCAAGAAACACCTTTGGCTAAACACGTTACAGCTATGGTTTGTGCTAAATCTGGCGTATCATTCAAATTAAAACTCAAATACTTTTCTGTTACTGAACCAGTATTTCTTAAAGTGATTTTATCTTGATTGAGACTAGTGTGAACTCCAAATTTTTTATAAATCTCAATCACTTTAGCATCTCCTTGCAGGCTGTTATGATTGAAAAAACTCAAATTTAATTCACTGTTTTTTTGAAGTGCCACCATGCTGTAAAAATAAGACGCAGAACTCCAATCAGACGCTATAGCTATATGTTGATTTTTAATTTCTGCTAAAGGGTGAATCTTAATCACTTTATTTTCAAAACTCAGCTTCACTCCTATTTTTTTTAGCAATTTAAGTGTCATTTCTAAATACGGAAGCGAAGTAATATTTCCTTGTAATTGAATGTGCAGCGGCGCATTTAATTTAGGTGCAATAAGGCAAAGTGCTGAAATAAATTGACTGCTAGTACCTGCTTTAACTTCAATTTTTTGAGCTTGTAATGTCTTTCCTTCAATTTTTAGAGGAGGAAAACCTTGTTTACCGAGGTAAGAAATATTAGCTCCAAGTTGCCGCAGCGCATCGACCAAAATATGAATAGGTCGTTCTTGCATTCGACTGCTTCCTGTTAGCGTGCAATTTTTTCCAGGAATTTGAGCCAAATAAGCAGTTAGGAAACGCATTGTTGTACCTGCGTGACCGACATTAATTATGCTATTTTCTTCAGACAACGCATTTTGCAAAGCAATACTATCATCACAAGTGGAGGAATTTGTAATCGATAAGTTTGGGTAAAGCGCTTGCAAAATCAGTAAGCGATTGGTTTCACTTTTGGATCCACTAATTTGCACAGTAGCAGGTGAAACAAGTTTTCTTTTGGCCAGCGCAATCACTTAATCTCCGTTCTTTTTAATTTTTGAGCGAAACTTGAAAAAAGTAACAACAAAACCGTAAACAATTCCACTACCGATATTGGCAATAAAAAAACGCGTCAAATTATCGGGAGCAAAGCGATATTCAGCATAATCGGCAAAACTAAAATCGAATTTCATAAAAATATCGACCAAGTTGTAAACAAGAATAAATGCCAATGCTAAACCAAAGACAGATTTCCAGAATCCAGGAGTATTTATAACTTTATTGAACATTATTTTAATTTTGGGTTATTGTGATGTCTTGAATGGTCGCGTTTCGATTTTAAATCTAATTTTTTATCGAATGCTGCTTGCAAATCGATTCCTGTTTGATTAGCAAGGCAGAGCGTTACAAAAAGTACATCTGCTAATTCTTCACCAAGATCTTTATTTTTATCGCTCTCCTTTTCGCTTTGTTCGCCGTAACGCCTTGCTATAATTCGCGCCACCTCTCCTACTTCTTCAGTTAGTTGAGCCATATTTGTCAACTCGTTGAAGTAACGAACTCCGTGCTCATTAATCCATTCGTCTACAGCTTTTTGAGCGTTTTCTATATTCATATTTATTTAAAAATTTATTTGCAATCACACAAAGATAAGCTTTTCTGCTTTAAATCAAGAAGTGCAAATAGCTGAAGATGTAGAATAATTGCTAGCGCAAAAAACAAAATCAGCTATCGATTATTTCATTAAAAATGAGTAATTTTAGTCGTCCTTTAATCATTGTTAGTATGAAGTTTATTTGGAGTCTCTTATTGTGTCTCGTTTTCTCTACTCATTTTGGCCAAGAAAACCAAGAAGTAAATACGCTGATTTCTGAGTTTAAAGAAGAACTTCATCAGAAAGAAATAGAAAATTATTTTATTATAAAGCATCAAACCAATGGACATTTAGGAAAATACACCGATGAATCTTGCGATTATAACTTCACGTTGTACGCATTTTGGCAAACAAAAGAGACTACTTGGTTACAAAAGAAAAATCTTTGCAACACCTACAAACCCATTGATTTACAATCCAATTCTTCGATTATTTTTGTGGAAAAACATCTTTCAAAACTCAAAAAAGAAGAAGTTCACGTTTACAAAATAAAGCCTGATACGGTAGAAAATGGCGTTCAAAAAGTATTTATCGCCACCAAACCCAATACCCCTTTGCGCGTTTTTTGGTTCCATTTTGATGACGCACAATTTACTAAAGATTTTGATACTTTCGACACCACAAATGAAGGAGAAGTTGCCAATGTAAACTACGCTTATAACAATCAACTAGCTATTATTCAATTGAATAAAATATGCGATAACATCATTTATCAATTAGAGCAACAACGCCTTTTTGAACCCTTACGTTGATTCTTTTTTAACAGAAAATATCTTGTTGTACGCCCTACAAACTCACTAAAGTTGATGTATTTTTGTCATTCAAATTTTTAGCAATTATGGCAAAGTCAAATCAAAGTGTGCGTGTGTTTAAAGGAATTAGTTTTTTAGAAGCAATTTCGTTTTTGTTGCTTTTATTTATAGCAATGCCACTAAAATATTTTGCTGATATGCCCGAATATGTTCGCGTGGTAGGAATGGCGCACGGAGTTTTATTTATACTCTATGTTTTTGGCGCTTATTGGATGTATGAAAAACTCAATTGGTCAGGAAAAACCTTTGGTATTGTTTTAGTTTGCTCCCTTTTACCCTTTGGTCCATTTTACGCCGATAAAAAATACTTGCCTTAAGAAATTCAATTTCTTTTAATGCTAAAATTTTGATGAAACACATCAACTAATTGATAAATTAGGATGTTTTTTTGATTTTAAAATCGCTCAACAATTTTAGAAGTATTATTTTTGTTGAAATCAAATTTTTGAATCTAAATAAATCCATATGAAATCTTATGATGTTGCCATAATAGGCTCCGGACCCGGCGGATATGTAGCTGCAATTCGTTGCGCTCAACTCGGGATGAAAACAGCGATTATTGAAAAATATGCTACCAAAGGCGGAACTTGTTTAAATGTAGGCTGCATTCCTTCTAAAGCTTTACTAGACTCATCTCATCATTATGAAGATGCACTTAAACATTTTGAAGACCACGGCATCGAAATTTCAGGTGAGGTAAAACTCAATCTTGAAAAAATGATGAAACGTAAAAATGATGTGGTTGAACAAACTACCAAAGGAATTGATTTTTTGATGGATAAAAACAAAATCGATTCATTTGAAGGTGTTGGTTCTTTTAAAGACAAAACCCACGTTATTATTACTGCTAATGATGGCAAAGAAGAAACCATAGAAGTCAAAAACACAATTATAGCAACGGGTAGTAAACCCAACTCGTTACCAGGTATTGAAATTGATAAAGAACGTATTATTACTTCAACCGAAGCCTTATCACTAACCGAAGTTCCAAAACATTTAGTGTTAATTGGCGGCGGCGTAATTGGTCTTGAATTAGGTCAGGTTTACCGCAGATTAGGTGCAGAAGTTACCGTTATTGAATACATGGATAGATTGCTTCCAACAATGGATAAATCGCTGAGCAAGGAAATGAAAAAAATCCTGAAGAAACAAGGATTTAATTTTGCTCTTTCGCACAAAGTGGAATCTGTTAAACGTGACGGCGACGAAGTTATCATTAAAGCTAAAGACAAAAAAGATAAAGAAGTGGAGTTTAAATCTGATTATTGCTTGGTTTCTGTAGGAAGAAAACCATTCACAGATGGATTAAACGCAGATAAAGCTGGAGTAGAAATCAACGACAAAGGTCAAATTAAAGTCAACGATAAACTTCAAACAACCACCGAAAACATTTATGCTATTGGAGATGTTGTTCAAGGCGCTATGTTGGCTCATAAAGCTGAAGAAGAAGGTAGTTTTGTTGCCGAAGTTATCAATGGAGAAAAACCTCATATTGACTACAACCTAATTCCTGGCGTTGTGTATACTTGGCCAGAAGTAGCTGCTGTTGGTAAAACCGAAGAAGAACTAAAAGAAGCTGGTGCTAATTACAAATCGGGGCAATTTCCGATGCGTGCGTTAGGTCGTTCTCGAGCTAGCGGTGACACCGATGGTTTTGTAAAGATTTTAGCAGACAAAGAAACCGACGAAGTTTTAGGAATACACATGATTGGAGCGCGTACAGCCGATTTAATTGCTGAAGCCGTTGTTGCAATGGAATATCGTGCTAGCGCAGAAGATATTGCACGAATGAGCCACGCTCACCCAACTTATGCCGAAGCTGTTAAAGAAGCTGCACTTGCAGCAACCGACGACAGAGCTTTACATGTTTAAATGAAACACAGGTCTTTTAGACTTTGCAATACAAAACCGTCTCACTATTGTTGAGGCGGTTTTTTTTATTGAATTGAAATATTTATTTGAAACAGGTATGAGGTAAGTTCTATGCAGAATTATTTAAAAACTAAAAAAAGGCAAACTATATCACTTCAAAGTGAAATTAATCAAACTGGTAAAAAACAATGTAAGGTCGTATGAAAGATTTGGTGTAATAATGAATTGACAAAAATTGTATTAATATCCAAATTGAATACTAATCAACTAAATAAATTTAGATTGTCACCCAAAAAACATAACCCTTGTAAGCAAAGGCTTACAAGGGCTATTTGTGGAGTCGGGGAGACTCGAACTCCCGTCCAAACAAGCAATTCAACAGTTTTCTACACGCTTAGTTTTCACTTCAATTTTCGATTTTGAGCTGGCAGAAAACCACCTACCCAAAACTTATCCTTACTTAACTTCACTAAAGCATCAAGGCACTACTTTAGCTAAATTTACTTTATCGGTGCCTCTTGATGGAACGCCGTAAATTAAGGCTTTCCAGAGACATCATGGCCCACTACCTTGTAGCGGCTAAGCATACCGTACTAAACTTCGGGTTACGCAGCCATGGCGTAGTTATTCTCGCCGTTTAAAAAGTGTGAAATATGAGATTTACGAGCTTGTATCCCAGCGCTCGACGTGCTTACTATCCAATTGTCCTTGCTGTCAAAACCAAATCGACCCCATTTTTTCTGGTGAATTGTTTTGCTCAAAAAAATTGAATGCAAACGTTTTCCAGTCTTTCAAAGAACAGAGACTATACTAATAGCCTTTTTCCAATTCTATATAATCAAAAAAAATGCCACCTTCTACTACACTGACATTTTTGACATAATTCTGTTATAAAACAGGTTGGCAAAAGTAAGAAAATAAGCTATATTTGAAGCAAAACTCATCTTAAAATATTTATATGAAATTTGGTATCATAAAAGAACGTAAAAACCCACCTGATAAACGCGTTGTATTTTCTCCTGAAATGGCTAAAGAAGTACAAAACCAATATACTGACTTAAAATTTGTTGTAGAACCTTCTGATATTCGTATTTTTTCTGATCAATTTTACCTTGATCAAGGAATTGAAGTTGCAGATCAGCTTCAAGAATGTCAGGTATTATTAGGTGTAAAAGAAGTTCCTGTCGATGCCTTAATTCCCAATAAAAAGTATTTTTTCTTTTCGCATACCATCAAAAAGCAGCCATATAATCGTGAGTTGCTACGTGCTATTCTTGATAAAAATATCGAGTTGTATGACCACGAAGTCATCACCAACAAAAAAGGTTCACGACTAATTGGTTTTGGACGTTATGCGGGATTAGTGGGTGCTTATAATGGCATTCGTTCCATCGGAATAAGAGAAAAAAGTTTTCAACTTCCTAAAGCTGAACACTTACCTGACTTAAAAGCGATGCTACAAGAGTTGAATCGCATTCAACTGCCAAAACTCAAAATTTGTCTTTCTGGTGTTGGTAAAGTTGCCAAAGGTGCTAAAGAAATTTTAGATCATCTAAAAATTAAAGAAGTGAGTACAGGTGAGTATCTGACTAAGGAGTATGAAGAAACGGTTTATACGGTGATCGATGTTTTAGATTATAACAAAACCAAAGATGGCAGTGCAGCTACAAAAAAAGACTTCTTTCAACAGCCTGAAAAATTCGATTCTAATTTTATGCGTTTTGCCAAAGTAACCGATTTTTTTATTGCTGGTCATTTTTATGGCGATGGTGCACCATTTTTATTTACTCGTGAAAATGCCAAACAAAGCGATTTTAAAATAAAATATGTAGCAGATATCAGTTGTGATATTGATGGACCAGTAGCCTCCACTATTCGTCCGTCAACTATTGCAGATCCATTTTATGGCTATGATCCAGCAACAGAAAAAGAAGTTGATTTTAATCAACAAAATGCCATTACCGTAATGGCGGTCGATAATTTACCGTGTGAATTACCTAAAGATGCTAGCGAAGGTTTTGGTGAAATGTTTGCCAAACACGTTATTCCAGCATTTTTTAATAATGATAAAGACGGGATTTTGGCACGTGCTAAAATGACAGAAAACGGCAAGCTTACACCTGCCTTTTCGTATTTACAAGATTATGTGGATGGTATGGAATAATTTTTTATGTGTTTAATGAGGTAGCAGATTTCAGTAGCAATTTTCAAACTAGTTTGTTTGTACTTTTCAACAGCATCAACTTGTCCATCGTAAACTTTTGGATCTTCAAAAGTTAGCGATGCTCTTCGTTTTGCTCCAGGAATGTACGGGCAATTTTCATCGGCTTCAGCACAGGTCATCAGCACCGAAAAATCAGTTTTAGGATTGTTTTCATTATCGTATAATTTAGAAAAACACGCTAGGTGATTTTTATCGCTAAAAGCGATTTTATACAGCGGATTTTTTCCTGTTGAAGTGGCACTAATTTTAAAACCTGATTCTGCTAAAGCTGCTATAGCATTTGGATGAAATGCAGTAACTTCTGTTCCACCTGAAAAAAAATGTGCTTGATTTAATTCGTAATATTCGGCTATAACATTCGCCCAAACTTCAGCAAATTGACTTCTTCTTGAATTGTGTGTACATACAAAAATCAATTTCAAAGGCTTCTCTTTTGTAGAAGAATTCACCAATTGTTGAGCAATTTTCGCTAAGTGATTTTTGCGCTCGGCAGGTATTTCAGAAAATTGATTTTCTATTAAAGCTACCTTTTCTTTAATTTCAGAATACATAAATTCAGTTTTAATACCGCCATTTATTGGCTATTTTCACCAAGGATAACATCACTGGAACTTCAATTAAAACACCAACAACTGTTGCTAGCGCTGCACCCGAGTTCAATCCGAATAACGAAATGGCTACCGCTACGGCTAGTTCAAAAAAATTACTCGCACCAATCATAGACGAAGGCGCACAAACGGCGTGTTTTAGTCCTAAATATTTCCCTGCAAACCAAGTTCCAAAAAAGATGACATAGGTTTGTATGGTTAATGGCACTGCAATCAATAAAATATGAAATGGTTTTTCGATTATTTGGTTGCCTTGAAATGCAAATAATAAAACTAAAGTAGCGAGCAAAGCAAACATCGATATTGGTTTTAGTTTCGGTAAAAACACCTCTTGAAACCATTTTTTTCCGTTGGACTTAATCAACCACTGATTGGTGATATAGCCAAACAGTAGCGGGATTACCACAAAAATTAAAACGGAAGAAACCAAGGTATCATACGGAATTTCGATATCGGTTATTCCGAGTAAAAAACGTACGATTGGAATAAATGCTACAAGCAAAATCAAATCATTGAGCGATACTTGAACCAAAGTATAATTTGCATTTCCTTTGGTTAAATACGACCATACAAAAACCATTGCCGTACACGGCGCAGCTCCTAAAATTATGGCTCCAGCAATATATTGATCGGCTTGTTCGGGTGTTAAGTAGGCTTGAAAAATTTGATCGATAAACAACCAAGCAAAAAATGCCATTGTAAATGGTTTTATCAACCAATTTACGACCAGCGTTAAAGCTAATCCCCTTTTATGTTCTCCTAATTTTTTTAAAGAAGAAAAATCAATTTGAACCATCATTGGATAGATCATCATCCAAACTAAAATAGCAACGGGTATATTTACCCGCGCTATTTCTAAATCACTCAAAAATGAAATGGAATCTCCCGCAAAATTACCAAGTAAAATTCCGCCTGTAATTCCTAATAGTACCCAAAGACTAAGGTATCTTTCAAATGTTCCCATATTCATTTAATTAACAGCAGCCAGATCCTGGTTCGCAAGCGTTTTGTAAATCGGCTAATTTTACTTTTGGTTTTGCAGATTTTGATTCTGGAATACCGCAGTTATCTTTTGCTAAACAATCGGTAAAAGTCGGTTGAAGTAGAAATCTATTTTCAGAGAAATCCAGCGCAAAGTGATTGATGGTTTCGCCTTGATACGCTACTTCTACTTCCAAATTATCGTCTAAATTTAATTGTTTTTCAGCTAATGAAATAATCGATTTCAACTTTTCTGCTTGCAAGCGATGATCGTAATCGTCTGCTGTCCATAACTGAAATGAAATTTTGGTTTCATCTCTTAAAGTTCCGCCGCAATCAATAAACTTTTTGTTGATTTGACCGATTTCTGTTACGTGAAAATGCGTTGGCACTTGCGATTGATCGGGCAATACAAAAATCAATTCATCAAGTTTGTCGAGTTGTGTTTTTACTTCTTTTAAAGTCATTACTTTTTTATTTTATCGTTATTTTACGATGATTAATATTAAAAAAATATTAGCAACAATCTGTTTCAACTTTGTTCGAAATGCCTACAAAAAAGTCATCCCAAAGCAACCGCAATTCATTCCATTTACTCGGATTGATGCAATAACAAACACTTGTTCCTTCAATATTCCCTTGTATAATTCCTGCGTTTTTTAGTTCGCGTAGGTGCTGGCTAATTGTAGCTTGAGCTAATCCTAGTTCTTGCACTAAATCGCCACAAATACAAGTTTCAATTTTAAGCAAGTGCTGCAAAATAGCAATACGAGCAGGATGTGCCAGCGCTTTGGCATAGACCGCTAATTGATTTTGATTGGCACTAAAAAGTTCAGATTTACTTGCTCCCATTTTCTTGTTACTTTGGGCAAATATAAAAAACATTTATTTAATCGCAATAATACGATAAGTTATTTTTTGAAAACAGATTGAGGCAACTTCAATTTTACAAGTCCATTTATAGACAATTCGTCTACGTGTCCTGTTTCTTGAGCAGTTTCATCGAGGTAATGAAGGTGAATAAATTGTCCTTTGTGCGTAAAAACACCTTCGTGCTGAGTGGAATAAAAACCGAGAAACTGCGCACGTTTGTTGGCGCGATCAAACTTCACTTTAGCTTTTTTATGGCTCTCGTGGGAGTGTTCTTTTTCTTCTAAATCCCGCATAATAATATGAAAAGTAAGCGCATCGTATTTGGCTTCTATGATAAATGGAAAAGCTTCCCCAACTTGATATTCTTCTGCATAACTAGCCATTTCATTTTCAATATCTTTGAGCGAATTCCACTCCACCATTAAATGTTTTTCGCTCCAATTATTGACATACGCATACACCGCAAAAGGCAATTTTTGAACAAAATCATCAGTAGTTACAATTTCACCTTTTTCAATGGAACTTTTGCGTAATTTTCCATCAATTACAGTAATTTCACCTTGCAAATCTTCTGCAGGTCCGAGTAAAAAAAGCTGGTTTTTAGAAACTGAATCTAGCTCAATATGCGGAGATAAATCAATTCCTTTCATTACGTTTTTTGCCATTCCAGCAGTATGGACTACTTGTGCTGTGTTCGTCCAAGCAATTAAAATAAAAACAATACTTAAAACAACTTTCATTTATTGTGGTTTTTGAGCAATAATTCGCGTTACATAAGCTTTTCCGCGGTGATATTTACCTTCGTTTAATGTGATTTCTTTTTCGCTAGAATGAATAATTTTTAAGCTTGAAAAATCATCTTCCATCATAGCCAAACTATAAAGCATTTCTTCGTTTTTTGGTCCGCCAGACGGGTAGATTTCTTTCAATTGTTTAGGGTGAAAACCTTCCAAAATTAAATATCCATCAGGTTTTAAGCTATCGCAAATTTTTTGGTGAAACGTTTTTCTAAGAGTTGGAGAAAGATGCGCATAAATCATAGCCACAGCATCATAATTATTTGGAGACAATTCAGCCTTTTCGACATCAACTAAATCAAAAGTTATGGTTACTTTATTGTTTTTTGCTAATTGTAAAGCTTTTTGTTGAGCTTGTTTGGCATAATCAAAAGCCGTTACTTGCCAATTGTTTTTAGCTGCATAGACTGCATTTCTCCCTTCTCCATCCATTGGAAGGAGAATTTTACCCGGTTGAAGTTTCATTAATTCTTCAGCAAAAAATTGATTAGGCTGTTCGCCATAAGCAAATTCTTCTTTGGTATATCGTTCTTCCCAAAAATCTTTCATAAGTATATCTATTAAAAATGTGAATTGCTAAACTACAATCCACATTTCAATAAAACTGTTACTCAAGTTACATTCGTTTAAATATCGATACTTCCTTTCCCTTCACGAATTAAAGTCGGTTCATCTGTTGTTAAATCGATTACGGTAGAAGCCACATTATCGCCATAACCTCCATCGATTACAATATCGACTAATTTATCCCATTTTTCAGCGATTAATTCGGGGTCGGTGGTATATTCTATAACATCATCTTCATCGCGAATAGAAGTTGAAATTATCGGATTACCGAGTTGGTTAACAATCGTTTGCGCTATTCTGTTTTCAGGAACACGAATACCCACGGTTTTTTTCTTTTTAAAAACGGAAGGTAAATTGTTGTTCCCGGGCAAGATAAAAGTATATGGCCCAGGCAAATTCCGTTTAAGAATTTTGAAGGTTTTTGAATTGATTTGCGCAACATATTCAGACAAATTGCTCAAATCTTCACAAATAAAAGAAAAGTTAGCTTTTTCGAGTTTGATGCCTTTAATTCTAGCGATTTTTTCCAGCGCTTGATTGTTGTTGATATCGCAACCTAAACCATAAACGGTATCGGTTGGATAAATTACTAAGCCGCCATTTTTAAGTGTTTTCACCACTTTTTGAATGGCTTTTTCTGAAGGGTTTTCTTCGTAAATTTTAATCAATTCGGCCATAATACATCATTTTGAAATGAATTCTAAATATACGGAATATTTCTTATTTACGCTTATTCAAATGAATCGATTAGAATTTCTAAGATTTGAATAGCCGCTTCACTCACTTTGGTTCCTGGACCAAAAACAGCTACTGCTCCAGCATCGAAAAGGTAGTTGTAATCTGCTGAAGGAATAACGCCACCAACAACTACCATAATATCTTCTCTACCGTGTTTTTTTAATTCTTCCACCACTTGTGGAACTAAGGTTTTATGCCCTGCAGCCAATGAAGAAACGCCCAAAATATGAACATCATTTTCTACGGCCTGTTTCGCCGCTTCTTCCGGAGTTTGAAATAAAGGACCAACATCTACATCAAAGCCAACATCAGCGTAACCTGTGGCTACCACTTTTGCGCCCCTATCGTGGCCATCTTGTCCCATTTTGGCAATCATAATTCGAGGTCTTCTGCCTTCTAATTCTGCAAATTTATCCGCTAGATTTTTAGCTTTTTCAAAGGTTTGATCTGTTTTCATTTCATTGCTATAAACACCGCTAAACGACTGAATTTTTGCTTTATGCCTACCATAAATAGTTTCTAACGCATCGCTGATTTCACCTAGCGTAGCTCTTTCTCTGGCAGCGTTAACCGCCATTTCGAGTAAATTATGCGTTCCGTTTTTAGCAGCTTCAGTTAATTGGTTTAATGCCTGTTTTACTTTATCTGAATTTCGTTGCGATCGAATTTTATTCAGTTTTTCTACTTGTTGATTTCTAACCGTCTGATTATCTACCTCAAGCGTTACAATAGGATCTTCTTTTGGAAGTCGGTATTTGTTAACTCCAACATTAATGTCGGTTCCACTATCGATTCGCGCTTGTTTTTTGGCTGCTGCTTGCTCGATTCTGAGCTTAGGAATTCCCTCTTCAATCGCTTTTGTCATTCCGCCTAGAGACTCTACTTCTTCAATATGACTCCAAGCTTTTTGTGCGATTTCGTGTGTAAGTTTTTCTACATAATAACTACCAGCCCAAGGATCGACAGTTTTGGTGATTCCCGTTTCATCTTGCAAATATAATTGAGTATTTCTAGCAATTCGGGCAGAAAAATCTGTTGGCAAGGCAATGGCTTCATCAAGCGCATTGGTATGCAGGGATTGCGTTCCACCAAAAGCCGCTGCTGCAGCTTCTATGCAAGTTCTAGCCACATTATTGAACGGATCTTGTTCTGTTAAACTATAACCGCTCGTTTGGCAATGTGTTCGCAATGAAAGCGATTTAGGGTTTTTAGGATTGAATTGCTTTACCAATTTAGCCCACAACATTCTAGCTGCTCTCATTTTGGCAATTTCCATAAAATGATTCATCCCAATTCCCCAGAAAAATGAAAGACGAGGTGCAAATTTATCGATGTCTAATCCGGCTTCAATTCCTTTTCGGATGTATTCTACACCATCAGCTAATGTATAGGCAAGCTCAATATCTGCAGTTGCTCCAGCTTCTTGCATGTGGTAACCAGAAATACTAATGCTATTAAATTTCGGCATTTTTTGCGAGGTAAACTCAAATATATCCGAGATAATTTTCATGGAAGGCGTAGGTGGATAAATGTAGGTGTTTCGCACCATAAATTCCTTTAGAATATCGTTTTGGATTGTTCCTGAAAGCAGCTCTGGTTGTACACCAGTTTCTTCTGCAGCAACGATATAAAAAGCCATAATTGGCAAAACGGCGCCATTCATTGTCATTGAAACCGACATTTTATCCAAAGGAATTTGATCAAACAACACCTTCATATCTTCAACAGAATCGATGGCTACGCCGGCTTTACCAACATCGCCCACTACTCTATTGTGGTCGGAATCATATCCGCGGTGAGTCGGTAAATCGAAAGCTACAGAAAGTCCTTTTTGGCCAGCTGCTAAATTTCTACGGTAAAAAGCATTGCTTTCTTCGGCTGTAGAAAAACCTGCATATTGGCGAATTGTCCAGGGTCTAGAAACGTACATTGTGCTGTAGGGTCCGCGTAAGTATGGCGGAATTCCAGCTGCAAAATCTAGGTGTTCTATTTCGTTTAAATCAGAGTTTTGGTATTGCTTTTTCAAATCAATTTGTTCTGCCGTAGTGTAAGTATCCTGAGGGATTTCTTGTTTTACGTCTTGCTTGTTGATTTGAATATGTTCAAGTTTTTTTCTTTTCATCTCCTTGTGTTTTGTGTCACCGAACTAAATAATCCATCGGAATTTTTTCGTTGATTTCTTATTGTTCTTCAGCTAAGCGCTTTTTTTCAATCGACTCGGTTAAGCGTTTGGCTATAATTGGCTGAATGAGCGTTTTTCTAGGATTTTTGGTCACGAAAGCTTCTTTTTCTACTTCATTTTTCATCTTATCTTCCGGATTGATGTAAGTATTACTTCCCACCATTTTGAATTCAGCTTTTACAACTTTATCGATTTCTTCATCCGATTGCTCCTTTATTTTTTTCTGAATTTTTCCTTCAAAAAGTTGATTTATGAAGCCGTTTCCGTTTTCAATTTGCTTGAAAATATCGAGTGCATTTTGAGCCAATTGCTCGGTTAAATTTTCGATGTAGTAAGCGCCTTCGGTGGGATTGATTACTTTATCGAAATTACTTTCTTCCTTGAGTAACAACAATTGATTTCTTGAAATCCGCTCACCAAATTCGTTGGGATGGTGAAAAATCTCATCGTAAGCTAGGTTTGAAACCACATCTGCTCCACCGAGCACGGCACTCATACATTCAGTTGTGGTTCGCAGCATGTTCACATTATAATCGTATAAGGTTTTATTTCTTTTGCTCGGTTCAGCAATAATATGGGTTTTAGTCGCAAATCCATATTCATCGGTTAAGGTTTTCACGAGTACTCGAAGCGCTTTCAGTTTAGCAATTTCAAAAAAGTAATGAGAACCGATACTTAACTCAAAATTGATGATTATTTTTTGAGTTAATTTGTTTTGGCTGATAAAATTTAAATACTCATTTAAATGCGCTAACGCATACGCCAATTGTTGCGGAATATTCCCCCCAGCGTTCTGATACAGGCGGCTGTCGATATGGATATAAAATTCATTTTTTGGATCGAGTTGATACTTCTTGAAATCAGCAAAGTCAGTTTCTTTATCGGTTAACCAATTTCCAGTACTCGCAAGTTTATGAATCGGGTCAAAACCTAAGTAAACACAATGCTTATTTTGTTTCAAAAAATCGGTTAATTGATTGAGTTCTTCTTTTTGATACGATTCTACATCAATAAAAACAGGTGTATTGACCAAGTCTAAACCTTGTAGCAACTCCACAACATTAGTTGATTTTTTCGTAATGACCAACCACAAGCATTCTGCTCCGCGAGCAAGCACATCTTTGCAATCGTTCAGCACCGTTTTGGCATCTGCTAACGTAAATTTTTCAGCAATACTCCATTTTGAATTTGGTGATATTGAAGGCAACTCGGTTTGATCTTCCTTGGTGTAAAAAGGTTTAATATCAATGCCGTGCTGTGTTTTGGTTACTAATTTTTCATTGAAATCAGCTCCCTTTAAATCTGCTTGAATTTTTTGCTTCCAAGCTTTAGGAGAAACTGTTTCAAAATTATTAAAAAGTTGTTTTGTCATTAGTCATTGTTTTTTAAGCTGTCTTCATATTCAATAATAAAAATGTCTTCATGCGGTCTTTTCATGAAATAATTTTCACGTGCAAAACGTTCAATTTCTACTGAATCTTGCAGCTGCTGAAGTGTTTTTTTATCGCTTGTAATTTCTTTTATATAATACTTTTCGTTTTGAATCAATTCCTTTTTCTCTTGGTCGAGTTCGCGATGCGTGAGCCACGAATTGGTATCTAAAAAAAGCATCCAAATGCAAAATAGCAAGCTTACGAGCACATATTTGTTACTCAATATTTTGAACCAAGTTTTAGTTTTTAATTCCGATAGCCGCATAGTTCAAAAATACAAAATTAAACCAAACGCTCTCTAATAACCGACTGAACAATATCAACAGCTACATTATTGTATCGATTATTAGGAATAATCAGGTCAGCAAACTCTTTCGTAGGTTCGATAAACTGCTGATGCATTGGTTTCAAGGTGTTTTGATACCGGTCGAGCACTTCGTCTAAATCTCTGCCGCGTTCTTTGATATCGCGTTTTAGTCGTCTTATTAAACGTTCATCGCTATCGGCGTGAACAAACATTTTGATATCAAACAAATCACGAAGTTCTTTATGAGCCAAAATCAAAATTCCTTCTACAATCATAACTTTTCTAGGCAAGGTAGTTACGGTATCGCCGGTTCGGTTGTGTTCTTTGAAGGAGTACACCGGTTGTTCTACAGGAACGCCAGCTTTAAGCGAGAGCAAATGCTCGTTAAGCAATTCAAAATCGATTGATTGCGGGTGATCAAAATTGATTTTTTTTCGTTCTTCAAAACTCAAATGCGAGGTATCCATATAATATGAATCCTGGTAAATAACATCGACTTCATCGTGTTGAAGTTCATTGATAATATGATTGACTACAGTAGTTTTTCCGCTACCCGTTCCCCCAGCAATACCGATAATTAGCATAATACAGTTTTTGGTAAATGTAAAAAATAAGCTTACAAAAATAAATCGCTTAGACGAGAATAACAGATTTAAATGAGAAGAAATTAAACGAAGACTTGCCAAAAGTGATTACAAGCTAAAACTTTTTACTGAATTCCTTACTAAAAATATTGTCTAAAATCTTTAAATTATTACTTTTGTGGAGCAAATTATTCATCATAAAACCTGATTATGAACTTACACGAATATCAAGGAAAAGAAATACTTAATAGTTTTGGCGTAAACATTCAACGCGGAATTGTTGCCAAGACTCCTGAAGAAGCTGTAGCGGCTGCAAAAAAACTTACTGAAGAAACTGGAACTGGTTGGCACGTAATCAAGGCTCAAGTTCACGCTGGTGGTCGTGGAAAAGGTGGCGGCGTAAAATTAGCCAAAAACCTAAAAGAAGTAGAGCAAATAGCTGGAGACATTATAGGTATGAATCTTGTAACGCCACAAACCACTAAAGAAGGTAAAAAAGTTCACCAGGTTTTGGTTACTGAAGATGTTTATTACCCAGGCGATAGCGAACCTGAAGAATACTATATGTCAGTTTTACTTAACCGCACTACTGGAAAGAATATGATTATGTATTCTCCAGAAGGTGGTGTTGATATTGAAACTGTTGCAGAAGAAACTCCAGATAAAATTTTTACTGAAGAAATTGATCCTGGTACTGGAATTTTGCCATTTCAAGCAAGAAAAGTTGCTTTTAATCTTGGATTAGAAGGAAAAGCATTTAAAGAGATGACCAAATTCGTTACTGCGCTTTACAACGCATACGACGGATCGGATTCTTCTTTATTTGAAATCAATCCCGTATTAAAAACCAGCGATGATAAAATTTTAGCAGTAGACTCTAAAGTAACTTTAGACGATTCGGCTTTGTTCCGTCATAAAGATTACGAAGCAATGCGCGACATTCGCGAAGAAGACCCAACAGAAGTAGAAGCTAAAAAAGTTGGTCTTAGCTATGTTAACCTAGACGGAAATGTAGGTTGTATGGTAAACGGCGCAGGACTTGCAATGGCAACTATGGATTTAATTAAGTTTGCCGGTGGTGAGCCTGCTAACTTCTTAGATGTTGGTGGTACTGCTGATGCTAAACGAGTAGAAGAAGCTTTTAGAATTATCCTGAAAGACGATAAAGTAGAAGCAATTTTAATCAACATCTTTGGTGGTATTGTTCGTTGCGATCGTGTAGCACAAGGAGTTGTAGAAGCTTATAAAAATATGGGCGACCAAATCAATGTTCCTATTATTGTAAGACTACAAGGAACAAATGCTGAAATAGCTAAAGAATTGATTGATAATTCTGGGTTAAATGTAGAAAGTGCTGTTTTATTCCAAGAAGCAGCTGATAAAGTTCAGAAAGTATTGAAGTAAGCATTTCAATTTTAAAATAAATTTAAAGTGGCTGTTACAACAGTCACTTTTTTTATGCCTGATTGTTTCGATATTATTTATCTCGAGTAAAAATGCGTGCTAAAATTATTTAATCTTAGCTGGTTTAAAACAAAAGATAAAATGCCTCAATTCTTGCATAAATATTTAAAGAGACAAGTATTTTGAAGTCTATCACAAAAAAGGTTTGAGGAAAGCACAAAAAAACCGTCTCAATAAATTTTGAGACGGTTTTTTTGTGCTTTATTATGTCCAACTACGAATTGCTGTAATCAGTTTGCAACCAGTTTTTACATTTCAGGTTGTTGTTGTTGCTGTTGTTGCATTTGTTGTGGTGAAGGCTGCTCACTAAACATTTGTTCAAAATAAGTTTCTTTATCAAAAGATCTCAGTTGCTGCAACATTTGACTATTCGTTTCATCTTGTTCAACTAATTTATCAATGTGTTTGTTGGCATTTTCTTCATCTTCCAACAAGATGTATGAGAAAATCAAGTTGACTTCTTCAGTACTTGGCATTCCTTCAAGTTCTTGCATTTCATCTTCCTCATCGCCTTCACTCGCTAGTTTATCTTCAAAAATTTTGACACTTTTATTGTAGTAATCAAAAGCCTTATCTTTATCTCCTCTATTCTCATAAATAATTCCTGACAAAACATAAGCTTCACCGTTATCATCATCTTTTTCAATGATCATTTCAGTTTCTTCAAGGACTTTGTCAAAATCGCGCTCCTGCATATAAATCGTTGATTTTAAGTTATGCGGTTTTGCCCAAGAAGCATCGGCTTCAATAGCTTTATCTAGCAACTGAATTGCTTCTTCTAAATCACCGCCCTGCATAGCGATATCAACTGCTTGTTGTTCATATTCTTCAGCTTTTTCGCGATCATAATTATTACAAGCGATAAACAGGCTGGCAAACACAAGTAAACTAACTAATTTTGATGTAAATTTCATATGTTAAGTATTTAAAAAAACAGCCTCAAACATTGAGGCTTTTGGTTAAAAAATTTGATTATTCTTCTGGGTAAGTATCGTCTAAATAGTCAGGTGTTCCATTTCCATTAGAGTCAGGAAAGGTAATGCTACCATCTTCTTCAATAATAATTTCTTCTCTTGTTGGCACGCCATCTCCATCATCATCATTATCGATAAAATTTGCGTTGTCATCACCATCCGTATCAACATCAGAAACATCTCTGGTTTCATTTAAATCTTCCATATAAGAAGGGATACCATCGTTATCATGATCAGCTTCAATCGAATAAAACAATTGACAAGTAAAAATAAGTGGATCGTAAGATCTTAATACCATAGAAGTTTCTGGAGGTCTATTATAATAACCTAAAGCAGAAGGAATAAAAATTGCTGCTGCTCCGTAATCGTCACTAAAAGAAAGTGTTCCATCAGAGTTTTCTTCAAAACTACTCGCTCCCCTTAATTCTGTGAAGCCTTCTCTAAAACCTTTGATGGTAAAAGGCAAGTTTAACCAATACGGTGATGTAGCGGAGTCGAAAATTTCATTTCTAAGGGTTCTTCCTTCAAATGAAACCAAGGTAGAATCGGCAAAAGTTGGTTGTCTAGTTTCTTGGCTGCCTTCATTGAAAACCAACATGTATACCTCGTAACTAATATTGTTTTGCTCAATGGTTTTAGTGGTTAGCTCTTCCATTTCAATAATAGGGGTCTGCTCTTCTTCATCTGTAATTTCTTCAAAAGAAATTACATCAAAATAAGGATTGCTTTCTTCATCAATAACCACATAATGGTTTTGTAAGTATTCTAAAATTTCAGCTTCATTTTCTTCCTTAACAACTTGTGGATCCCTTATTTCTTCATTAGTTCCTCCAGTATCATCGTCTGGACTACACATAACGAAAGCAGTGGCTACAAGAATAAGTAGCATAAATGGCTTTATCTTCTTCATTTAATCATAAATTTTGGCGCAAGGTACAAAATTCTCCTATTTTTGTGGATAAGAAAACTATAAGAATACAAATTAATGCGTGTAGATAAGTATCTTTGGTGTGTACGTTATTTTAAAACCAGAAGCATTGCTACAAAAGCGTGCAAAAAAGGACAAGTTCGCGTCAATGAAGATAGTGTAAAACCATCGAGAGATGTTTTTCCTGGCGATAAAATTCGCGTTCGTAAAAATCAAATCAATTATGTAATTGAAGTTATCGATTTACCACCATCACGTGTCGGTGCTAAGTTAGTGAATCAATATTGCCTTGACATTACACCTAAAGAAATTTTAGAAAAACTTGAAGTTTTAAAATACGCAAAAGAGTATTACCGTAAAAAAGGTTCTGGAAGACCGACCAAAAAAGACCGCCGAGAAATCGATGAGTTTTTAGAAGAAGAAAATCAGGATCCAACTATAGACCCAAAAGAATAGCTTATGAAAACTGAAAGACAACCCGATTTTTGGGAAGACAAGTACCAACAAAACGATACGTTTTGGGATATGGGCCAAGTTTCTCCGCCTATAAAAGCTTATTTTGATCAACTACAACAAAAGGACTTAAAAATTCTTATTCCTGGAGCTGGCAATAGTTATGAAGCTGAATATTTGCATCAACAAGGATTTACAAATGTTCATATAATTGATTTTGCCTTGCCTCCTATTAAAAATTTTAAAAAACGGGTTCCTGATTTCCCAGAACATCATATTCATCACCAAGATTTTTTTAGTTTTGAAAGTGAATTTGACATTATTATTGAGCAGACTTTTTTCTGCGCAATTCCACCAAAAATGAGAACTGACTACGCTCAAAAAACGCATCAACTATTAAAAAAAGGAGCGTATTTAGTGGGCTTACTGTTTAATTTTCCACTAACTGAAGAAGGTCCGCCTTATGGTGGAAGCGAATCAGAATATCGAGCTACTTTTGGCGAATTTTACCAATTAGAAAAACTATCAAGAGCTTATAATTCACATCCAAAAAGAGATGGAAAAGAATTTTTTATCAAATTTATAAAATCATGATTACAAACGATTCAACTATATTGAACCACCGGCAAATTCAACAAAAAACAAGAAGAATTGCCTACCAAGTCTTAGAAGACCATCTTAATGAGGAAAAAATTGTGCTTGCTGGTATTGCTAATTCAGGTTATGCTTTTGCTCAAGAATTGAAGGAAGTCTTAAATGAAATTTCAGATTTAATTATCATTGATTGCGAAGTTGAAATCAATAAAAAAAACCCGATTGAAGCTGTAAAAACCTCTTTACAACCAAGTGATTACAAAGAATTAAGCATTGTTTTGGTCGATGATGTACTCAACTCAGGCGCCACTTTAATCTACGGTGTAAAGCATTTTTTAGAAGTTCCTGTAAAACAAATCAAAACAGCTGTTTTGGTTGACAGAAGCCACAAGAAATTCCCCGTAAAAGCTGATTATAAAGGTTTGTCTTTATCCACTTCTTTGAGTGAAACCGTACAAGTTAGCTTTGGCGAAAAACATCAAGTTGAATTGTTTTAACCCGCTAGAAGCAGCTTGATAAATTCAGTAGGTTAACAACTAAGCTATTAACAGCGATTTTCGTAATTTTACACCTCAATTTTTATTATTAAAAATAACAATACAATATAATGGAGCAACAAAAACCATATCAACCCCAACATCAAATTAGAATTGTAACTGCTGCCTCACTTTTTGACGGTCATGATGCCGCTATAAATGTGATGCGTAGAATTATACAAGCTACCGGTGTAGAGGTTATTCATTTAGGACATGACAGAAGTGTCGAAGAAGTTGTAAATACCGCCATTCAAGAAGATGTAAATGCCATTGCTATGACATCTTATCAAGGTGGACACACCGAGTATTTTAAGTACATGTACGATTTACTTCAAGAAAAAAACGCCACACACATCAAAATTTTTGGTGGTGGCGGTGGTGTTATTTTACCAGAAGAAATCAAAGAACTAATGGATTACGGAATTACCCGTATTTATGCTCCTGATGATGGTAGAGAAATGGGACTTCAGGGAATGATAAACGATTTAGTAAAAAAATCAGACTTCCCTACTCCTGCACTTCAAGAAGCTAAAAAAACAGCTAACAACCTACAACAAAAGAATGTAAATACCATTGCGCGATTAATTTCGTTGGCAGAAAATAGACACGAAGAATTTCAAGAAATTTTTGAGCCAATTCAGCAAGCCAACAAAAACCAAGTTCCCGTTTTAGGAATTACAGGTACTGGCGGCTCTGGAAAATCTTCTTTGGTAGATGAGTTAGTACGCCGATTTTTAGTCGATTTTGGAGATAAGCAAATCGGAATTATTTCGGTAGATCCTTCAAAACGAAAAACTGGCGGTGCATTACTGGGTGATCGTATTCGTATGAATGCCATTAATTCTCCTCGCGTTTATATGCGTTCGTTGGCTACTCGACAGTCTAATTTAGCATTATCTAAATATGTACAAGAAGCTGTTGAAGTTTTAAAAGCAGCTAATTATGATTTAATTATTCTTGAAACTTCTGGAATCGGACAAAGCGATACTGAAATATTAGACCATTCTGATGTTTCGCTCTACGTTATGACGCCAGAATTTGGTGCAGCAACGCAACTCGAAAAAATTGATATGCTGGATTTTGCTGATTTGGTAGCCATCAATAAATTTGATAAACGAGGGGCTAAAGATGCACTGCGGGATGTTAAAAAACAATACCAACGCAACCACCAATTATGGGATGCAAAATCTGAAGATTTACCTGTTTTTGGAACTATTGCTTCGCAGTTTAACGATCCGGGAATGAATATTCTCTACAAATGCATTATGGACGAAGTTGCCAAGAAAACTGCAGCTGCGCTAAAAAGCGATTATCACATCACCGACGAAATGTCGGAGAAAATTTTTGTGATTCCTCCAGCACGTACGCGTTATTTATCAGAAATTTCTGAAAATAACCGCGCCTACGATCAAAAAGCAGAAAAGCAAGTTGATGTAGCTCAGCGTTTGTATGGTATTTTTACTACCATAGAAAATGCCACTAACACTAAATTAAAACTCAATAGCAACGGAATTGACGAAACACAGTTAGAAGAAGTTTCTGAAAATGAAAACAGCGAACTAGTTGCTTTGCTTAAAAAAGAATTTGATCGCACCAAAATGGATTTAGATCCGTATAACTGGGAGAAAATTCTCGACTGGGAAAATGTTGTCAAAAAATACACCGATGACGTTTACACCTTCAAAGTTAGAGATAAAGAGATTAAAATCGAAACGCAAACTGAATCGCTTTCACATTTAAAAATTCCAAAAGTAGCACTTCCAAAATACAAAGCTTGGGGCGATTTACTCAAATGGTTATTGCAAGAAAATGTTCCGGGAGAATTTCCATACACCGCAGGTTTATACCCATTTAAACGAACAGGTGAAGATCCTACCCGAATGTTTGCAGGCGAAGGCGGACCAGAACGTACCAACCGAAGATTTCATTACGTAAGTCAAGGTTTACCAGCCAAACGATTGTCAACCGCATTCGATTCGGTTACTTTGTATGGAAACGATCCTGACCACCGACCTGATATTTACGGAAAAATTGGTAATGCTGGGGTTTCTATTTGCTGTTTAGACGATGCCAAAAAGCTCTATTCTGGTTTTGATTTAGCGCATCATATGACATCGGTTAGTATGACGATTAACGGCCCAGCTCCTATGTTGCTCGGCTTTTTTATGAATGCTGCCATCGATCAGCAATGCGAAAAATACATCAAGGAAAACGGACTAGAAGATGAAGTTAAGGCTAAAATAAAAGCCATCTATAAAGAAAAAGGCAGCCAGCAGCCGACTTATAATGGTGAGCTTCCTGAAGGAAACAACGGTTTAGGCTTAATGCTTTTAGGGGTAACCGGAGATATGGTGCTTCCTCAAGAAGTTTACGAAAAAATTAAAAAAGAAACTATTGCAGTAGTTCGTGGAACTGTTCAAGCCGACATTCTTAAAGAAGATCAAGCGCAAAACACCTGTATTTTTTCTACCGAATTTGCCTTGCGATTAATGGGTGATGTACAAGAATATTTCATCGAAAATAAGGTTAGAAACTTCTATTCAGTTTCTATTTCTGGTTATCACATTGCCGAAGCTGGTGCCAATCCGATTACACAATTGGCACTAACGCTTTCCAATGGTTTCACTTACGTGGAATATTACTTAAGTCGTGGAATGGACATCAATAAATTTGGTCCAAACTTAAGTTTCTTTTTCTCTAACGGAATTGATCCAGAATACGCAGTTATTGGTCGAGTTGCTCGAAGAATTTGGGCAAAAGCTATGCGCGATAAATACGGTGCAAATCCACGTGCGCAAATGCTTAAATACCACATTCAAACTTCTGGTCGATCTTTACACGCGCAAGAAATTGATTTTAACGACATTAGAACCACACTTCAGGCACTGTATGCTATTTACGATAATTGTAACTCGCTACATACCAATGCTTATGATGAAGCTATAACCACCCCAACAGAAGAATCGGTGCGTCGGGCTATGGCTATTCAATTAATTATCAATAAAGAGTTAGGACTTGCTAAAAACGAAAACCCAATCCAAGGTTCTTTTATAATTGAAGAGTTAACCGACTTAGTAGAAGAAGCTGTTCTCTTAGAATTTGATCGATTAACTGAAAGAGGTGGTGTTTTAGGTGCAATGGAAACAATGTATCAACGAAGCAAAATACAAGAAGAAAGTTTGCATTA
>JBNJHC010000023.1:0-33587 GCA_051748125.1 Bacteroidota bacterium | reverse complement strand
GGTTTGTTCGTTTGGATCGGTACTCATCCAGTTATTTAAAGCTGAACCGTAAACCGATGGAAAGTCTAATTGCCATTCTTCAGCACCAAGTTCAAACATTAAATCGAATACTTTTTCGTGTACTTCGTCTGGCGTACAATTAGGCTTATCAACTTTATTGATAACTACGCATGGTTTTAAACCTAAGTCGATTGCTTTTTGTAGTACAAAGCGCGTTTGCGGCATTGGTCCTTCAAAAGCATCAACCAAAAGCAATACGCCATCTGCCATATTTAAGACACGCTCAACTTCTCCTCCAAAATCGGCGTGACCAGGAGTATCTATAATGTTGATTTTTGTTCCTTTATAATTTACGGAAACGTTTTTTGAAACGATCGTAATCCCTCGTTCACGTTCTTGGTCATTACTGTCTAGAATTAAATCTCCGGTGTGTTCGTTTTCTCGGAAAAGTTGGCAGTGATGCAAAATCTTATCTACAAGTGTAGTTTTTCCGTGATCGACGTGTGCAATAATTGCAATGTTTCTGATATCCATAAAGATGCATAAAATTTAGGTCGGCAAAGGTAATTTTTATTTTTTAGATAGTTGACTATTACCTATTAAATAAAGTTAGTGAAATTAAATTGCCCTTCACATTCAAAAACTACTGACTACAAACAACTTACGAACAAAGGTTTTGTTTTTTTAATCTTGGTACCAACTTGAATAATCGATATACGCGGCAGCAATACGTTCAATTTGACCTTTTAGCAACTCTGGACTAACCGTTTTAACCTGTTTAGCAGGAACACCAGCGAAAACACTTCCTTTTTTTACAATTGTTCCTTCCAAAACAACAGCTCCGGCAGCAATAACGCTCCCCTCTTCTACCACTACATTATCCATTACAATGGCTCCCATACCGATTAAAACATTGTCGTGAATTTCGCAACCATGTACAATAGCTCGATGCCCAATTGAAACATTATCACCTATTTTGGTGGTTGTTTTTTCAAAAGTACAATGCACAACAGCATTATCTTGAATGTTGACACGATTACCGATTTCAATTTTATTGACATCACCACGAATTACAGAATTGAACCAAACACTACAATCTTTTCCGATACTAACATCGCCAACAATAGTAGCATTTTCTGCAAGAAAACAAGAAGGATCTATGTTTGGAGTGTGATTTTTTAGTGATTTTATTAAAGCCATAAAGTAAAAATTTGTGCTAAAAATAAGTTATAAAAAAATAACTAGCATAAAATTGCTTTATAATTCGATAAGAGATTCTATTTTTGTAATCAATTTTGACTTATGCAAACAGATCTCATTACTTCTGTAGCGGAACTCAATAAAAAATACGAGCCGCTAAGTGTAGAAGATAGAATAAAAGAATTGTACAAAGATTTTGATGTAAAGGAAGTTTTGCTTACTTCTTCCTTTGCTGCAAACTCTGCTTTTTTATTACATTTATACAGCCGTTATGCGCCAACAAAACAACCGGTACATTTTATAGACACTACTTATCATTTTGAAGAAACTCTGCGCTATAAAGAATATATTTCGGAAAAATATCAGCTAGATGTAATTGATATTGTTCCTGACGAAAAAGAAAATCAGTTTACTAAACAAGATCAAACATGGAAAAAAAATCCAGATTTTTGCTGCAGTATTAACAAGGTAAAACCTTTGCAGAAAGTAGCTAATAATTATACGGTTTGGGCTTCTGGATTGATGCGTACCCAAAACGAACACCGAAAAAACCTAAATGTTTTTACCGAAAAAAAAGGTATGCTTAGATTTTACCCGATCATTGATGTTACGCCAGAAGAACGTGACGATTACATCAAAAATCATCAACTTCCATTTCATCCATTGGTAGAAGAAGGTTACAAGTCCATTGGCTGTAAACATTGTACTGTAAAAGGTGAAAATCGAGAAGGCCGATGGGTTGGTCTTGCAAAAACGGAATGTGGCTTACATATATAGCAAAAACAACATTACACCAACCTGCTGATTTCCAAATTCATAAATGTTAACCGATTAAAAATCATCCTTGTAAAATACGAATTCACTTTAAACATCGTTCTAATTGTTTTAAGGACGAACAATTCTTAATAAATCTATGTTAAGTTAATGGTATAACAAAGATTCCCCTTAAATTTGCAACTATAAATAACAAACATAAATAACTAAAGCAATGAAAAAAGTTTTTGCATTAGCATTAATGGCTACAGTAGTAATGAGCTCATGTGTTTCTAACAAAAAATTCGCAGAATTAGAAGAAGAACACAAAGCGACAAAAGATGAGTTGAAATCTACAGAAATGAAACTCAACGTATGTCAAGAAGACAAAAAACAGCAAGAGAAAAGTTATGAGCGACAAATTAAAACTTTAGAAAATACCAATGCCGCTTTGTTGAATTCTCAAGGTGAAATGGCTACGATTTCAAGACAAGGTGCTGAAAACTTGCAAAAGTCATTAGAAAGTATGCAAGAAAAAGATTTGCAAATAAAGACCATGCGTGATGCCATCAACAAAAAAGACAGCGTTACTTTAGCATTGGTTACTAGCTTAAAAGGTGCTTTAGACAATGTTAACGATGACGATATTGAAGTAAGTGTAGAAAAAGGAGTTGTTTTTGTTTCCATTTCAGATAAATTACTTTTTGGAAGCGGAAAGCACGAAGTAACTTCTGAAGCTAAAAAAGTTTTAGCTAAGGTTGCTAAAGTTGTAAATGACAAAAAAGATTTTGAGTTTATGGTTGAAGGTCATACCGATACAGATCCAATTTCTAGAGATTGTTTTGAAGACAACTGGGACTTGAGTACAAAGCGCGCTACAGCAGTTGTTCGAATTCTTGAAAACGAATACAATGTAGATCCAAAGCGTATGACAGCAGCTGGAAGAAGCGAATACGTACCTGTTCAGTCTAACGATACTGCAGAAGGTAAAGCTAGGAATCGTAGAACAAGAATTGTAGTACTTCCTAAATTAGATCAATTCTTTGGAATGATTGAAGATGAAATGAAAAAATAATTTCATCTTGCGTGCAAACAAACTGATAATCAACAGCCTCCGAGTGGAGGCTGTTTTTTTAGATATAAAAATCGATTTTTTATTCAAAAAAAGTTGTTATAATCAACACTATGATTATATTTGCAACCGCAAAACTCAGCTATTAAAATAGCATTGTTTGGGTCGCGTAGCTCAGCTGGATAGAGCATCTGCCTTCTAAGCAGACGGTCACAGGTTCGAATCCTGTCGCGATCACTTTTTACACTTATAAACCTCTGATTTTCAGAGGTTTTTTTATTAAAAGGCGTGCCCTGAGGCGTGCCCAATGTTCAATGTTGCTCTTAAAGTCAAAATAAGTCAAACGAGATAAACGGTATTTATTTTTCCTTAATTAATGCTTGCAAAGCATAGTCTGCAATATCAAAATCATCTTTCTTTTCTTCCGCAGTTGAGTTTATGTGTAACAAGTCTGAAATTTCAAAAAAATTATTGGCAGGAAGTTCTTCCATTTTAGATTTCCACGAATCATATTTACCAGCATCTGGAAACAAAATAATATCTCTACATTTTATACATGAAAACATATTAGAGTTTAGATTTTGACAACCACCTACAGCTAACCAAATGAATTTTGGCATTAAAGTAGACATTATACAAGCTGTTTTTTCGCTTTCTACTATCGCAATCTTACTTGATTTATTATCTTTTAAAAGATGTAAGCCAAAGGGAACTTGTCGTAGATAGAAATCACCTTTTTTGTGTATTGTATGATACCAATTCTGTTGCTTTGGTATTCGCTTACCTGTTTTTTTGTCGTAATTTATTATTTTACCTGTTCTAATATTCATATCAAGATCTATTTGCCAGAAAATAATACTGCCTTTTAGGTAACCTCTATTATAAGTTCCTAAATGGTATTTTTTAATCCATTTATCAATTTCAGTTTTGTTTAGGATTTTTGTAAAGTAATTTAAAAACTGATTCTGTGTTTGGTATTTTGAATAATTATTGATTGAATGGAATGAATAGTAATTGAATTGATCAGAGCTTTTCTTTGACTTAACCTTTCTTTTTAATGGTATTCTCTGTAGGACTTTACTTTCTGGTAAAGATTTAATATCTTCAAAGTATTGCTTTGGAGCATAGTGATAACCACATTTATTTTTGTTATTGCATATACCAACATGACTAGCTAGATATGACTGTTCATTAACATCAATATATCTTGTAAACTCATATTTACCATCGCAATTTGGACAAGTATATCTGGTTTTTCTTCCCCGATATGGTTCTAGTATAAATCGAAAATTGTTCATTTTTAAAAAAGTTGTTTTTACACTTCACTTTCTACACGGTCGACCTTAATAAGTGTATTTAGTGAAGTTGATTTATAAACTTTTAAAATTTGTGACTTAAGAAAAATACATACCCAGTATTTTTCCTTTTTTTGGTAAAACCAATAGACTTTAATCGTGTTGAAAATGTATTTCTGGCACATGGTTTAAATCCATTTGAAAAGCAAAACTCTCTATATTTATTGAACAGTTCAGTTACATTAACTTCGTTGGTTGAAGGCTTTAATTCAAAATCTTCTTTAAACATCATAACAGAGTCGCTTTCTCGTCTAAAAGTTTTGAGCAATTCATCTGATCTTTTACTGGGGGAAAAATTTTCATTTTCGTATAGTCTTACAGCACCTTCAAGTATCCAGTTAAGTATACCTGGTAATTCATTGGCTATAATTTTTGTTGCTAATTTTTTGTCTTGATCTTTTTCTTTTATCGTTTTATCAAAAGGAATGAATAAAAACCTTCTAAAATATCCATTTGTGTATTCATTTTTTTTAATGAAATCGTTACAATTAAACATTAGCTTAGCATAATTATACATCTGTGAGATATTTTGATACAAAACTTTCACATCTATAGGTTCACGCGAAACCAATTTCTTAAATGTATCAATATCTCCAATATCACCTTTTTCGCTTGAAAAATTTAGCAATTTATTTTGTAATTGCAATCTTGCATTTGGACATGTCGTAAGCTTGCTTAGGGATATACTAGAAACATTATTTGTACCTAGTAAAGCTTGAATGATTTCAAACACTACACTTTTTCCATTTGAACCTGTACCGTACAAAAACAAAACTTTTTCTAATTTTAGTTCAGAGTTAGGTATAAAAACACTACCTATATATTCTGCTAAAATTTTTTGTAAAGATTTATCAGGTAGTACATCATCTATAAATGACTGGAACATGGGAGATTTTTCTTCAGGATCATAATCAAAATTCAAACGATAAGTCAAAAAATCATCTGGATCATAATCCCTTAACTTAAATTTGTTACTTTTAATTTCTAATGTCCCATTGTTTAAGTTAATTAATGTTTTTGTGTTGGCTTTTTTCTCCAAACGGGAACTCGACATAAATTGTTCATATAAATTCATTTTGAATTTATAATACTCAGCATCTGTTTTACCTAGTCCAGATTTTCTAGCTATTTTAGCTAAGAAGTCTTGCAAATCAGCTTCATTTACTTCACTCCAATAAAATCTATTGTAAACAAATGTCTTTCCATCAACGCTACATAAACCAAGTTTAAGTTCTTTTGCCTTATCTAGTAGTTTATCAATGATAATAACAAGTTCATCTTTTTTTCTTACCTTCTTTTCGCTATCAACTCCTGTTTCTATAGCAAAGTTAATCTTAGAAAAGTTAGCACAAATAAACTCAAAAATTTCACTATTACTTTTGGTGATTTTTGAATATTTTTGTTCTTCATTGACCAAACTTTCTAAATTAATTTTTTGGTTTTCAGGTAAATGGTTTTTTGTGTTCTCCTTTTTCATAATGCTTGGTTATTGAAAGATTCAACATCACTAAGCTTGTACCTAACAGTACCACCTTTTTTGTAAGCTTGTAATTTACCAGACACGTTCCAATTATGAAGTGTTTGCTTTGTTACACTTAGCTTAGCTGCAACATCGTCTCGGGTTAACCAAATAGTTTGTGATTTAGGTTTGATTTTTCTGGCTAGTTGAGCTAGCTCTAATTTGATTTCTTGAAGAATTTCAGTTTTAAACTCCTCAATCGTTGCATCAATAATGCGTTTTTGATTTGATTCCATCATAAAAATGTTTAAATTAATTTGATGGTAAAACTATAAATTGTTAGAGCTTATTTTAACTAGTTTCACTACATAGCTACTGCATAATTACTGAATTACTACTGAAAAAAGCAATTTAAGTTGTTGATTTAATGCACTTTATTGATTCTTTGAAAATTTTATCTATATTAGTATCTTTAGTCGGGTCAACACTTCTAAGATCACTTAAATTTGTATTTAAAATTTCATTTAACAATTCACTAAAACCCTTTTTGCTTATTTTCTTGCACATCCTACTTACATTATATATTGAATAAGCTTCATTAAAAAGCTCATTTAACTTGACTGCAACCGCTGGGGTTATATTTTCTGTTTTGAATCTTTCTGCAAACTCTACAAGTACCTTAAAACCAAATTCAGAATTGAAGTAACTAAGGTATTCTTTTTTGAAAGTGGGTTTATTTTTATTTTGTTCTTCTTTCTCTAAGCCATCTTTAAAAATTTCAATTCTTTCTTTTACAAAAATTATGATATCCTCTATAAAAAACAATTGCTTTAAGTGATTAAATTGATTCCTTAATGAATAATCATTTTTAATTGCACCTTTTTTGAATGTAGCAACGTAGTGATAATTGAAATCTGCACTACATTGTAGTTTTTCTTTAATAATATTAGAAATACGACTGTCAAACTTTGGTTTACTCAAATCAATATTCAAAACCATGTATGTCTTTTTAAGACCAATCTTTGTATTGACTAATGATTTCAAAACAGTTTCATAATAACTTAAAAGATCTTTTTTATATATAAAGCCTTCCTCTTTACCTAAATGTAAACTTATTAACTGTTTTTTTTGCAAAATAGCTTCAGCTTTGGCTTTGTTAAATAATGCATTCACAACCTCGTCTAAATATTCATCAGATAAAAAATAACATTTATTGTTTCTTATAATTGATGCAAAATAAGCACTTTTTTTTTCTAAATTGTCTCCATTCCAGCAGCCATTTAAAGCCTTTAACTTTTGCGCATCATTAATGTTTTTTTCTGTATAAAAACCTGATTTAAGTAAGTCTTCAAATAATTTATTAAAGTTAAACTCTCTATCTTGATTGTAGTATTCATCTAGAATAATTAGGGATAAAAATTTTTTCTTTTCCATAAGTTTTATTTTAAGCAAGTAAGTTTTCTAATTTGTTTTTCCATTTTTCCCAATCGGGCATTGCTTTAGTTTGTAAGGCAAAAAATGCCTTGGTATGGTCAGGATGAATTAAATGACAAAGCTCGTGAACAATAACATACTCAATACACGCTTTTGGTGCTTTTATCAATTCTGGGTTTAGTAATATTCTACCCTTTGGAGAACAAGAACCCCAGCGGTATTTCATTTTGTTGATTTCCAACTTATTTGGTTTTACTTGGTATTTTTCAAACCTTTCTATCCAAGGATAAGCAAGTTCAGTAAACCATTTTTTAGCTTTTTCTCTGTACCAATTATCTAGTAAGTTTTTTACATTTTCCCGTTCTAAGTTTGGTGAATGTACTTCAACATATTGACCAACATTCTTGACTTTTTTTATTTTGGATTGAATTAATTTTAATTGAAATTGTCTTCCTAAATACAAAACACTTTCACCACTAACATATTTTCGCTCAGTAATTCTGGGTTCAAAGGACAAAAAATGTTGTTGTTGCTTCAATATCCAAGATGCTTTTTTTCTTACTTTTGTGTTGATTTTTTCTATCGAACTACCTTCTGGCGCTTTTACTTGAACGCTTTTATCAGGTCTTACTGTAATGCCTAAAGTCTTGCGTTGTGAAAAAACCAAGTCAAAATCAATGATTTCTGAACCAAATTGAATTTGTTTTTTCATTAGGCGTATCTTCTTTTTGCTACATCTATAATGCGTTGAGCAATAGCGTCAATTTTATCAAAGCTTAATTTTAATTCATATTTATCTCTTATATGGTCTATGATATAATCGCCAATTTCTAAAAGCATTTTTTTAGGAATGTCAACACTCTTTTCCCAATCTACTTTTTTATGTTTTACAATAATTTTGTCTGCTACTAAAGCCAAATTCTCAGTGATAATGCTCTTTAGTTCATCATCTTTTATCAATTCTTTAAACTCTTCATTGGCTATACCATAAAATGCTGCTGCAACAGGTTTAGATTGAAGACTATCGGGTAGTTCTGTATCTTCATGAGCCAATACTTTGTCTTTTATAGATTTGATTTTTTCTAGGTATTCTTTTTCATCAATACGTTGTTGTAAGTAGTCGTCTATGGTTTCTTTAATCAACTGCGAAAAACGTTTGTAAAAGGCAGGATCTTCATCCATTTTTTCGGTGATGTGCTTTTCTGCTCTAGAAGCAATTTTATCAGCTTTAGCAGCTTCGCCAACTGTTTTTTCTACTTCAGCTTCAAAGGCTTCCTTATCGAATATGTTTACCAATTCATTCATTTGAATGATTTCATCAGCTGGGATGTGCGTGTCGATTAATTTTTGAATTTGTCCTTCGTATTTTCTGTAATCTATTTTATCTGAATAACGACCTGACACCGCATTTTTTAACTTTACAAAAAAGGATAAATCTTTCTTGTAAGTAGCCATTAGCTTTTCTTCTGTTTTTTTATGGAATTCTATGGATGAAAGTGCTAGTTTCAATAATCGGGCGTAATGAGAAAGTGCTTCATAAAACTTAACACGAAGGGCTTCATCTCGAAGTAATGCCTGATAAGCTTCTAAATCTTTTTTGTTTTTAAGGGTCTTGAATAGCTGTTTTAAGTCGCTGTGTGCTTGTGGTAGTTTTTCTATTTCTTTGTTGATGTTGGTCAAAGTGCCATTAATGTCTTCTTCGTCAAAGTCTTCAAAACCACTATACAACTTCAATGCTCCATCCAATTCTTCTAAAACACCATAATAATCAATTATGTATCCGTATTCTTTGTCTTTTGCTACTCGATTTACTCTAGCAATAGCTTGTAGCAAGGTATGTCCGACTAATTTTCGGGTTAAGTATAAAACTGTATTCATAGGAGCATCAAACCCAGTTAATAACTTGTCAACTACAATGATGAGTTCTGGTTCTTCGGTGTTTTTAAATGAATTAACAATATTATCTTGGTAGTTTTTTGAATTTCCATATTTATCCATCATTTCATGCCAAAAGATTTTTACTTCTTCTTTTGTTTTGCCATAAGCGGACTCTTCTCCTTCACGTTCATCGGGTGGTGAGATCACCAAATCAGAACTTACAATACCAATTTCGTCAAAGTATTTTTTATAGCGAACAGCTGCTAATTTGTTTTGACAAACTACTTGCCCTTTAAAGCCAGTACCTTGAAAATTGTTCTTATAATGCTTTGAAATATCCCAAGCTACGGCATAAATTTTTTGTTCTGCTATGTTGAGTTGATCGGCTCGGCTAAATTTCTTTTTCAAATCTGCTTTTTCGTAATCGGTAAGGGGTTCGGAAATCATCCCGAAAAAGTTATCTAATGGTGATGCATTAACATCTTGCATCACATGTCTTCCTTCATATAACAAAGGAACGACTGCTTTGTCTTCTACAGCTTGATCTACGGTGTAGGTATCGATAAGTGTACCAAATTTACTTAAGGTGCTTTTGTCCTTTTTAAATAATGGAGTGCCCGTAAATGCTATAAAACAGGCATTGGGTAAAGATTTCTGCATCTCAATATTAAAAGTTCCGTGTTGTGTTCGGTGACCTTCATCTACCAAAACAAAAATATCATTGCTTTGTAAAGGAGGGTTGATTTTTTTTACGGCTGTTTCAAATTTATTGACGATGGTAGTAACCACAGCATCCGATTCTTTTTCAAGTAGTTTGGCTAGTTTTTTTCCTGATTTAGCATTGGCAACTTCTTGACCACATTTTTCAAAGGTTTTTGTAATTTGTATGTCTAAGTCAGTTCGATCGGTTACCAAAATAATTCTCGGATTGGTAATGTCTGGATGCATAGCAATAGCTTGTGCCAGCATTACCATAGTTAAGGATTTTCCGCTTCCCTGTGTATGCCAAACCACGCCGCCTTCTCTTGCTTGATTTTCTGTTTGTAAAGGTTTTGTAATCTGTTTCATTGCTTTCTTTATAGCAAAAAACTGTTGGTATCGAGCTATTTTTTTATCACCATTATCAAACAAAATGAAGTTAAAACTTAAATCTAAAAAGCGTTCTGGATGAAAAAGATTCAGTAAATATTCATCCTGTTTGGTAGGTTGTACTTCTTCTTTTTCTAATTCTTCAAAAAAAGTGCGTACGTATTTATAGCGATCGGCAAACAGTTTCCGATGTTGGCTAGGTGATAGCTTTTTGTTTTTAAGTTGAAACAATCGGTCTTTATATTTTTGTTCTTCTTTTCTTGTAGTAAATTTTTCTTCCCATTTTGCCCAGAATTTGTCAGGTGTTCCAGTTGTTGAATAACTTCCCTCATTTACGCTGATAGCTAAAACTACTTGCGAATAGATAAAGAGTTGGCGAATACTATCCTCTTGCTGATTTCTTAAGTTTTGTGAGATAGCTTCTTTTAAGGCATCTTTCTTGTCAGGTCGTTTACACTCAATTATGCCAAGTGGAATTCCATTTACAAAGAGTACAATATCTGGTCGGTAGTTTTCTTTTATGCCTGAGCGCAATACAGAAAATTCTTCTGTTACGTGAAAAAGGTTGTTCTGCAAATTATTCCAATCAATAAAATTAATATCAAAGGTTTTTTTGTTTCCTTGCACGTTTTGTTCTACCGAATAGCCTAAAGTTAACAATTCATAAATGCGTTGTGCTGTGGCATAGAAACCATCTACCATGGTTACATTTTTGAGCGAAAGAATGGCTTGTTCTATGTTATTGTCGCTAAAATCTACTTCCTTTTGAGAAGACAGCTTTGCGGTATTAATGTTTTTTAATTGCTTCCGAAGTACATCTTCTAGAATAACATTGGCTGTTTTATTATTACGAGCAGCTAAAGCTTCACTTGGGTTGATGTATTGGTAGCCCATTTTTATTAATAACTGCAGGGCAGGAATTTGCGAACTATGGTCTTCTTCAAAGGATGGATTATACATAAAATCGGGTAATTAAAACTGTATTGTTAGTGTATTTTTGGCTATACTTCAAAAATAGTAAAAAATAAACTTTTTTTGGTGAATATTGGTTATATTGTATATTTGAAGGTGATTAAGTTTGAAAGAATTATCACCTCATTTATTGATAAGACTTTACTTCAGGTTTAATAATTAGAAGAACCAATTTATAACATAATTATAAAAATAAACCTATAGGTTGATTTAATGGAAATAATTAATACATTTGCAGTCGTAGAGGATAGTTTGTACTCAGTGCAATATAAAGATGAATTTTTGCACGAATTTGAAAAGTATTTTGACTTATGGAACGACCCAATGTATCTACGAGCATTTTTTGAAGAGCATATAAGTGACTTAAAAAGTGATTATTGGAAAAACACAACTATTGAAGAAGCAATACTTAGAACAAGAAAAGAAGCAAAACAATTAGAAAAAAAATTACTGGATTTAGCTAAAACTGGAAAAATAAATCGATACGAAACCCTATCAACTTTATTCAAGCCTTTATCAAAAGGCAAAATGGGAGAATTTGAAAAAGACAAAGCAAAAGGTTTATCAAAGAATAGTTGGATAAGAATCTATGCTATACGACTAGAAGCAAATTTATTTGTGGTTTGTGGCGGTGCAATAAAGCTAACGGAAACAATGAATAATAGAGATCACCTTTTAAAAGAACTCGACAAACTAGAATTTACCAGAAATTATTTGATGGATACTGAAGAAGATAACTTAGGCTTTGTAGAAATTAATTAACAAAAAAAACATGAGCATCAACAACATAAAAAGCAAACTAAAGCAAACATCAAAACAAGATAAAACTTGGATTGAAAAGGCAAAATACCGCCAAGAAAATGAAGCTTGGTTGGATATTTCTTTTGCTATTGCTGTAAAAATAATGTCTAAATTAAAAGAAAATAAGTCAACTTCTGTGTTTCCAAAAACGCAAAAGGAATTGGCATCGGCACTAGAGTGTACACCTCAGTATGTAAATAAATTGCTGAAAGGGAGTGAAAATTTACAATTGGAAACCATCACTAAGTTAGAAGCGATCTTAGATATTAATTTGATAGAAGTACCCAACTTTGAAGCCAGTTTTAAGTTGAAGACTCATACTTCCAAAACAATGGTGAAATCTAGTACAGATGTCTATCAACAAGAAAGTAATACATTGAGCTATGAATCGCTAATGAATAGTGTTTTTGAAGCTAATGAACATGATAATCATCTAAAACCTGTTGCCTAATGTCTAAAAACAATAGTATTGGTTTTTCTTTAGAGAAAATCACCACCGATCAATTTGCTATTATTGATACAGCGTACTCAAAAGACCAGGCTGTAGATGTAAAGGTTGGTTTTAAGTTTGGAGCTGATCAAGAAAATAAATTTATTTCTATTTCATTTTCAACCAGTTTTTTACAAGAGAAGTCTCCTTTTTTGTTAATTGAAGTGAGTTGCGTTTTTAAAATAACGGATGAAGCTTGGCAAGATTTTTTGTCTGATGATAAACGTGAAATGAATTTTCCTAAAGGCTTTGTTGCGCATTTAGCTATGATTACCGTGGGAACCTTGCGTGGTGTATTGCACGCCAGGACTGAAAATACGCCTTTTAATGAGTTTTTGCTACCTACCATTAACGTGGCAGATTTAATTGAAAAAGACATTCATTTTGATTTAGACGCACAACAAGCAAAATAATTTACTCTGTTAATTTCCTATCACCCATTTTACAGCTAAATAAACTCAATTTGTCCGATAGAATGTCCGATAGGAATTTTTTTTTGCTGGTTTTTATCATATTTTTTTGGTAAAAAGTTAATCTAGATGCTTATAGTAATCAATCTTTTTCCCTGTAATATCATCAATTGTTTCAAAGAGCTCTATGAAATGTTTAAAAACGTTTTTGTCTTTAATTTTTCTAATTTCCTTTGAAAATTTTTGCTTTTTACTTCTTGAACTTTGAATCTTGAATATATTGGGTATATTTATTTCTTTAATCATGCTGTTTTTTTCTAACAAATCATTTTCAAAATAATGTTCAATTGCTAAATAAAAATTTTCAGGCTCTTGATTTACATATTCATCTCTAAAATTAGGAACTGGCAATTTTAAGGCATAAACTGATGCATCACTTTTTTTGACTACTCTATTATAACCTTTATATTTTTTAAAAAGTGGTTGCAATCCATTGAATTGGTCAATACCAGCTTTATCATTGTCAAAAATTCCTATTACAGTATGATTATTAAGTATTTTTGTTTTCCTTAAAACCGTATTTAATTCTTTTGCGCCACCTTCATTATTCGTACCACAAGGGCTAATTGACCAATAAGGAAGCATACCATCAGTTAGAGTTGTATATGCGTGCTCTATAATTTCACTATCAGTTATACCTTCTGTAAGAATTTGTACTTGTTTATCAGATTGAATTAAGTCTAGTTGTGTAAACCTTAATTTTCTTGCAGGTTCACTAATCAATTTTGATGTTACTTCATTCATTTTCATGAATGATTTATTAATCTGTTTTTTAATTTCTCTATGACTTGAAGAACTATCAAAATATAAAGAGAAGTCAGCAATTGTAGTTAAGTAAGGATCTTTTAAAAGATTTGTTTTTTCAATTAATCTGAGTAAAAAACTTGAATCTTTAATTCTTTGTGAATGAAAAATTGATGCAATAATTAAAAGCTTGTAACCAATCGATGTTTCATTATTAGTTTCATATTCAGTAAATAAATCATTAAATGCTAATTCAAGAGGTTCTTTCAATGTAGACGACAGAAAGTTTAAATAGAAGAAATACATATTAAAAGCTGAAATCATGGGTAGTCTCATGTCTTTAAACATTAATAAACTATCTTCTGTACTTAATTTTTTGTACCAATCATGTAATTTTAAACTTTGTTCTAAGGCTTCTAACACAGCTTTTTTTCTTAGTTTATTGTCTGTTTGATATAGTGCTTGTAATAAATAGCCTAAGCCCATTATTGAATTGCTATGTTCTTCCAAATTTTCTGACAAGTGAACTTTTTTTATAATGGTTCTCAAAAATTTGGGCATATCTTTAGATTGACCTGCATAAAATACAGCAACATTCTGCCAATTAAGGTTAAGGAAATTGTCTTCTAAAGTTGTTTGATATTCTCGTTTATGCTTAAATATCTCAAGTGAAGCATAATATTCTAAAAATGATTTATGAGAAAAATTCACATATTTTTCTTCTTGTAGTACTAAAATTCCTGATTTTCTAATTAAATAGTCAAAGAACTCTTCTAAAACACTAATGTCAACCGTACTAGATTTATCTTTAAAATAATTTTTGAAGAAATTTTCAAATTCTTCTTTACTTAATGGCCTACCCTTGTTATTAAGTAAAATCTCTAACGCATAAACCGAAAGTATTCTTTCCCTGAAGTTAAAGTTTATCATATCAAATCTCTTGGTAGCTGTAATTTTACCAAGAATAAGAAGATTGAAATTATCGTAAATATCTGAAATTGTTGCTGGAATTTCATGGTTTTCTTTTTCAAAAACTAAAGCAATCAAAGACAAAGAAAGTGGTGTCATGGGTAGTCTTTCCAATATTCTATAATCTTCAAGTGCTTCTAAAAAATTGGCAGAAATATTGGAACTATCAAAAAATCTCTTTACAAATTCCCTAACTTGTTTATCATTGAATTTATTTATTTGGAAGAGTCTTACATTTTCAATATTATCAGTCAAATTATTGTTTTCAACTGATCTTGTAGAAATGACATACCTAAAGTTACTTTTTTTATTTAGTAATTCTAGTTCTTTAATTATAGTTTTTTGTTCTGTCTTATTAAAATCATCAATATTATCTATCAATATTAACAATCCAAAATTACTAATAACATACTCCCAGTCCTGGTCAATTTTCTTCAGTAATAAAGATTTTATTGCATCAACTACTTTACATTTATGATTATAAAGATGGGTTGATGTTATGAATACAGGTAGTATTTTTAAATCTTGCTGATTTTTGATTTCCAACCTACCAAGTTCTTTTAGTAAGGTACTCTTACCAGAACCAGTATCGCCTTCTAAAATGCAAGACTCATTAGTTTTTAGAATATCTTCTTCTTTGACTTTATTAAATCTTGATTTATTACTTTCATGATCGTCAGTAACTTCATATATTCTAGGTTTTATATAAATATTGATTAATTTTTTTGACCTTTCTTCTAAGCCATGAATGTTCAGAAGCGCTGATTTCTCGGACATTTCTTCTAAAAAGTATTTTTCATAACTAGTTAAGTCTAATGTATTATGAAGCCAAAAATTCGGATAATATTTTTCAATTAATTCAATAACTTCATCTCTAGATTTAAATTCAACTTTTAATTTAATTTTTTCTTGAATCTTAGATTCAATAGAGCTTGAAATAGTCTGGCTAGAAATGATAAGTAATATTTCTGGTTGTTCATTTTTCAGGATTCGGTTTACATCTTTACATATTTCTTCAATATCTACATCATTTCCTGAAAGTCGCTTTGTATAAAAATAAAAAGCCGTCTTAATTGTTGATAAACCACTCTTTGTGGTGCCTATTAAAAACTTATTTTCAAAGTCCTTTAAATCTTTATAGCCGATTTTAGAGAAAATTTCCTTGAATAATTTTCTTAAATCTTCAATACTTAGGTTACCTAACTTATCAATATTATTCATAATTCAGTCGTTTCTCCCCACTCAACAAGACTTGCATCAAGCCTTTTTTCTGCAATTGCAGTTGGTGGAGTTGTTTTTGTAAGAGTTGTATTTCGTTGCTCGATGTTTCTAAAACTTCGGCAATGGCGGTTTGTTCTTGAAGGTTTGGTAATCGTAATTTTATAACTGAAAAGTCTTTGTATTTGCAATTAAGCGTATCACTTACCATTCCTTGTGAATTTCTATAAAATCTATGTATTATTTTATTTAATTTAAACAAATATGAAAAAAATAAAGAGTTGGCTTTAGCTGTAGGTTTTAATATTGTGTATGCAGGTGAAACAATACCTTCTAAATTACTTAATGCACTTCTTCCCTGCCATAGTCTCATAGTATTATAACCAATATCATTAGGGCAAATTCTTTTATACTTATCTTTGTTTTTATTTGATGTGTCTTTTTTATTAGACTCGGATTGCGGATACACTCCATTTTCCCCAATTGATAAAAGTGGTAGATTATTCAATTTAGTTTCTTTCCTTTCAGAAAAATATTCCCCCAATCTTTTCTCCATCCATTCCCCATCAAAAGCTTTTCCTGTTTCGGGGTTGGTAAGGCGTTTTTTGCCGGTGAGTAATAATTGGCGTAAGCCATTGTGTTGTTGTTGCTTGGCGTAAATGAGTTGTTGTTGTTTTTCAATAGCTTCATCCCAAGTGCTTAAACAATCGGCTATGGCTTGTTGCTCGGGGAGTGGTGGGAGTTTTAGTTTTAATTTTTTAATGTCTCTATCATAAATTGCAGCTACACTAGTTGTACCTGTTGCAAAAGATTTAAGCTGTTTAATTGACAAGTGTGAATTAAGCACAAAATTAGCAAATCTTCTTGACCCAATTTTCTTTTTATCAAAATCTAACTTTAAAATATTAGAATTAAAATAAGCTAAAGAATATTCATTATCCCAAATACAAACCTTACCTACTAATTCTAAAGTATTCCTTGTATTAAATAAAATGTCCCCACGCTTAAGTTTATGCTTAGGGTTTAAATTATTGTGTTCGCTTTTCGCAATAACATATTTTATATTGGTATTAATTTTTCCTCTATCAATATTCCCCATTTTAATTAATGGTATCCCTGTAGGCTTTGAAATGTTTTTATAGTTGCCGCCAAGTAAAGTATTATTTACTGTTTCCCCCAATTTCTTTACTTCCCAATCCTTAGGAATCCAACCCAATTCAGTGTGTTTAAAGTTGGGTTTTGGTGGTGTTGTGGTGGCGTTGTTTTCTGCTAAGCTTGGCATGTTGTGTTTTTTATAAGGTGGTGAAGTTGGTTTATCAATCTTGTTTTAATACAGGTTGATCGAGTAAATCAAATACTAAGGTGCTAAATTTCACTTCAAAATAGTCTGTAAAACTTTTCCATGTGCGTTGTTTTGGCCATGCGTCTTCATCGGTGCAAATGCTAAATAATTCATTTTCAAAAATAAATTCCCAATGGTTTTTCAATGCTTTTTTAGGTTCATCTGGAAATACTTCGTCTTCAATTAAGTAGGAAGAATACTCATCTCGGTCTGCGGTGGTTGGCGCATTAGGAAATACTTCTTTTTCCCATGCGTAAAATTTAGGTTTGGGTATAATCATCACTACCGTGCGGTTGATGGTTTGGGGTTCAAATTCGTGTACTATTTTCATTTTACAGATAGTTTAAAAGGCTTGGTTTGTGTTTTAAAAGTTTACAAATCCAGTTTTTCTAAATAGGTTTTCATTTTTTCCTGTACGCTTGTCAACTCGTTTTCCAGTTGCTTTATTTCAGTTTTTACCGCTGGCATATTCACAGGTTCTTCTTCTTCAAAGGTATCAACATAACGTGGAATATTTAAATTGAATTCGTTTTCTTCCAATTCATCAAAATTGGCGATGTAGCTAAATTTTTCTTCCACAATACCTACTTCTAAGGCGTTGTTTGTAAATTTTTCATACGTATCTACAACACGTTGTATGTGTTCTGTTTTGAGTTTATTTTGGTTTTTACCACTTTCAAATTCTTGGCTGGCATCGATAAACAGAGTTTCTGTTTTGCTTGCTCTAGCTTTGTTGAAAATTAAAATAGCGGCTGGAATTCCTGTACCAAAAAACAAATTAGCAGGTAAGCCTATAACGGCATCGAGTAAGTTATCTTTTATCACTTGGGTTCTAATTCTACCTTCGGCACTGCCACGAAATAAAACGCCATGGGGAACAACTACGCCTACTTTTCCTGTTTCTTCATAAGCACTTTCAATCATGTGCAAAATAAACGCCCAATCGCCTTTACTTTTTGGTGGTAAACCACGATGAAAACGATTAAAACGGTCTTCGTTCAATTCATCAGCACCCCATTTGTCCAATGAAAAAGGTGGGTTGGCTACAACGGTATCAAATTTCATCAGTTGATCGCCTTCGGTATGTTTTGGGTTGCGTAAAGTGTCACCCCAACGGATAGATGCATTGTCAAATCCGTGCAGAAACATATTCATCACTGCCAACGCCCAAGTGCTACCGTTAGCTTCTTGTCCGTAAAGTGAAAAGTTGTTGTTATCTACTTCTTTACCTGCTTTAATCAATAGAGAAGCAGAACCACAAGTCGGGTCATAAATACGTGCTCCCGCTTTCGATTTGGTAAGTTTAGCTAAAAGGGTAGAAACTTCTGAAGGCGTGTAAAACTCACCTGCTTTTTTTCCTGCATCACTAGCAAAGTTGGCAATTAAGTATTCGTACGCATCGCCAATAATATCCTTGTCTTCCAGATGCGAAGGATTTAGGTCTAAGTTATTAAAATCTTGCAATAAGTTTTTAAGTCGGCTGTTTTTTTGTTTTTTATCTCCTAAGTTATTGCTATTGAAGCTGATGTTTCTAAAAATACCAGCTCCATCTTTAGAAGTTAATTTTTCTCTGTTGGCTTCTTCCAAATCAGCTAAGGCAATATCAATTAATTCGCCTAGATTGGTTTCATTTCGTTTTTCGTATAAGAAATCAAAATGTGCATTTTTGGGCACGTTAAAACGTTCGTGAGCCATGGCACGTTCAGCTCTTGTTTGGTCTTCTTTGTATTGCTCAAGGTAAGTTTTATATTTATGCGAATACACATCAGACACGTATTTTAGAAAGAGCATGACCAAAATATAATCTTTGTATTGAGATGGGTCTATTACTCCACGGAAAGTATCGCATGCGTTCCAAACTGCTGCATTGATGTCTTGGGTTTTAATGGTATTTGGCATAAATAGATTTTATAAGGTTTCCTTTTATTCTTAAGTTCCAAATTGATGAGTTCCAAATATAGTAATTTAAGTATGTCTAGAGTTCTTCATTAGTGCAATTCAAATATTATTCTTTAACTATTCAATTTTTAGGATCAATATTATTGTTCAGTTCATTTAGCTAGATATATACTGGTTTGATAACTCTTTCTGTTGTGTTGTAGAATGTTTTTTCCAATCTAAATACTATTCATCCATTCATTTCTTGAATTAATTGTGTGTTTCAATATGTTTTTAGATGGGAGAGCAGAGGTTTACTATTTATAAAATATTTCTACACAATTCTAATATCATTACAGGAAGTTTTTTTTCAGTTTCGTTATGAATAGTTGTAAAGTCATTTTCATTGCTTATAAATTAGTTTTTTCATCTTGTAATAGGTCAGTTCTGATTAAGTCTGTCTTATTTCGATAAACTTAGTCAAAATTATGAATTAATAGCTACTGAAAAAATGGATGGTTTTTAATTTTATCAAAGCGATCCCTAGAAGTTGATTTAATGTAGGTAAAAAATGCTTTTTCTGTTTTATGTCCAGAAATAGTCATAATATCTACAGGTTGCATACCACTATTAAAAGCATTGGTACAAAAACTTCTTCTTGCGGTGTGATTAGTTATTTTTTCGTACTTAGAAACATTGGTTTCTATTGTAGTTCCATTTTTAATTGACTTTACCTTAATTGGCTCATTTATTTTTGCAGCTTTAGCAATTTTTTTGATGTATAAATTGATTTTTACATCAGATACTTTTGCAGGCATGCCTTCATCATACTTGTCAAGTATTTTTTGTAAAGCGGTTTTTATAGGTATTTCAACTAATTTTGAAGTTTTACTGGTTCTAATATGAATAGCTTTCATTTTTCTTCCACCAACACTAAATTCTTTGATGTTATCTTTTGTCAGTTTCAGTAAATCAGAAACTCTTAAACCTGTATAACAACCAATTGAAAAGAAATCTCGACATCTTTCTAAATAATCAAGATATGGTTTCACTTCACCTTTTTTAAAATACTCACTATCATTATCTTCGAGTAACTTTTCTAAGTCAACTTGATTGATTCTTTCAATTTCTTCTTCGGTTAAATACACATTTTCCACTTCTTCAGTAGGTTTAGAAAAGGCTGATTTTTTAAAGTCTAAATTTTGATGAAAATCACGTTCATAGGCATCGTTCATTACCGTTTTTATGTTTTTAATTACTGCGCCTTTGTAGTTAACGCTATAATTGTGTTCAGACATAAAATCAATTATTTTATGATGAAAGGAAAGTGTTACATCATCAAAACATAGTCTTTTTTTATGTTTTTGAAAACGTTCAACCAATTCTTTGGTGTTTTTAAGTGTTTTTAAAGTTCCTTTATTGTAAGGTTTATTTGTTTTGGGTCTTGGATTTGTTGAGTAAAAATTTAAAAACCATTCAAAGTACTTTAAAAAGTCTTGATTTAGATCTTTCTTTTTCAACTTGCTATTCACACTTTTATTTTCAAAAAAACCTTCTAGATCTTTAGTAATTTTAACAGAGTCAAGTTCAACATCTGTTGTTTCATATACCCTAACCAATTTTTCAGCATAATTCATGAACAGATTTAATTGATTATTAATTTCTTCAGCTGTAGGTTCCTCTTTTATGATCTTAATTCGTTTCTTATTTGAATCCCAATTTTTATAGTTCTTTAAGTTAAATTGAGTTGAATAGCGAACTCTTTTTTTTCTGCCATAATTAAAAACAAGAACAATCTTAGCACTACCCGCTGGATTTTTTCTAACCACAAAATTTGCTGAAGCCATAAACCGATAAGTTTAAATTATGTGTCGCCAAATGTGGCGCCCATTTAGCAACAAATGTAATTCAAAGTTATCTTAGTGACAAACAAAAACAATAAAATATATTTCAAATAACTAATTTACAGTAGTTTAAACTTAACAAGTATTAATTATTAAGTTTACAAACATTAAAATATTCGAATCCTGTCGCGATCACTTTTCACACTTATAAACCTCTGATTTTCAGAGGTTTTTTTTATACTCTCACATTTGTTTCTTTACAAATTCGACCAGACTTTTTTGAATAAACCATTGCCAACCTGCTAAACAACTTTCTCGACTAAATTCTGAAGTAGCTTGAGGAAAATCTTCTAAAACTGTGTGAGTCAAGGTCAATACTGTTTTGCCGTTTTTAGAACTTAATTGAAAAGTAACTTCTGAATCGCCTGAAAAGCCTTCATATTTCCAGTTATAAACTATTTTTTGATCGGGTATAACTTCTATTATTTTCCACAAGTGTACAAAGCTTTGGTTTGGGGTTTTAACAGTAAATCGAGTTTCAAAACCCGGTTTAGCTTCAAAAGTTAGTAGGTTTTCAAAAAACCACTTTTGCATTGATTTTAAGCTTGTAATCAATTTCCAAAGTTCTGATTTTGACACATCAAATTCTTGTTGAACAACTACTGGCTCCTGATTTTTCTACATGTTAATCAAATTATTTCGTTTAATCTAAGAAAAAACACTTTGCTCTAAAGGTCTAAAAAACTATTTCAACAGTATATTTTATAGAAAAATATAGTTAAAATCAACTCGATTTATATACACTTGGTAAAGATATTTTGAAAATAACTGCTAGCAACCGAACTACAATAACCATACTCCCAGAAATTAAAAAAACAACATTTTCTGGTAGTGAAAAGTATGATAGCATGAAGTAGAACGAACCGCCAACTATACAAGCAGTTGCATAAATCTCTTCCCTAAAAATAACGGGAATTTCATTGCATAAAATATCTCGAATTACACCGCCAAAACAAGCGCTCATTGTACCAAAAGCAATACAAATTATCGGATGTAACTCGGCACTTAATCCTTTTTGAACGCCTACAACGGTGTATAAAGCAATTCCGAAAGTATCAAATAAAAAGAGAGATTTTCGCAAATAGGCTAATTTTTTTCTAAAAACAACCGCAAACAAGGCTGCTGCGAAAATAGTATAAACATAAGTCATATCGCGCAACCAAGCAACGGGAACGTCTAGCAAAACATCGCGCAATGTACCGCCACCTACCGAAGTAACAAAGGCTATAATAAAAATGCCGAAAGCATCCATTTGTTTGCGCATCGAAGTCAATACACCTGAAATAGAAAAGGCTACAACTCCTAAAATATCTAAGACTAAAATAAAATCCATACACGTTTATTGAGCGGTGAAATAATGATAATCGGTAATAACTTGGCGAACAAATTGCTGTGGTGTTTCATCGAAGTTGACTTTCATCTGTTCGGCTAATTGATTGCTTAGTTTGATAATAATTTTATGACGGTTTTTTTCGAAAGCATCAGCAAATATGCGATTGATTTTTTGCATATCATCATCGGTAAATATTCTAACTTCTGTGTATTTTGGCTGATAATCATCTGGCAAATCTTTAAAAACACTTACAATCTGATTGTACTTATTTTTCTCACGAACCGAAATAAGGGTTGTTCCGGCTGCCATATCACCAATACGTTGCCCATTTTTACTAAATGCGTGAGCAACAATAGCAATAGCTCCACTTGTAAGCGTAATATCAATAATTCGTAGCAACCATCTAATCAAATAATTAGAAAGCGCTGGCTTTGAACCGTCAAGTTTTACAACACGAATCCTAAGTGCTTTCTTACCAATACTTTGACCATTATTTAATAATTCAAATAACAAATGATAAAATAATACAGGCAATAATAATACTGAAAACATAGTATTAAATGTAGCTGAAGGAATATTCAGTTTTGATAATAAAAAGATCACGAGAAAAAGATAGGCACCCATAATCAACAAATCGATTAAAATAGCAAAAACCCGATCGGTTAGATGTGCAACTTGTTGTTGAATTTTTACATTTTGTGCGGTCTGTATACTAAATTTATTCATATTTTTAATTAAATTTGAAACCTCAACATTGATTTATGCGAGAAGCAGCTTTCGTTAAGCAAAATAAGAACAAATGGTCTAAATTTGAAAGGGTTCTTCAAAATAATGTAGAACTTTCTCCTGATGAGGTGAGCGATTTATACATCGAAGTAACCGATGACTTGAGCTATGCCCAAACTTTTTACCCTGAAAGTGAAACTACTACATTTTTAAATCAACTTGCTACGAGCGCTCATCAGAAGATTTATAAAAACAAAAGAGAGTCTAAAAACCGAATAATTCGTTTTTATATAGATGAATTTCCTCGGTTTTTTTATCAGTACCACAAACTTTTTTACTGGTCATTTGGTATTTTTTTGTTGTTCAATATCATAGGCGGTTATTCAGTTGCGCAAGATTTAGATTTTGTTCGTTTAATTCTGGGAGACGATTATGTTAATTTTACTTTGCAAAACATCGAAAACAACGATCCTATGGCTGTTTACAAACAATCTAGAGAAGTTGATATGTTTTTGGGCATCACCATAAACAACATTCGAGTGAGTTTAATGGCGTTTAGCTATGGTTTTTTATTTGGAATTGGGAGCATTTATATTGCGATGTCTAACGGAATTATGCTAGGAAGTTTTTCTTATTTCTTCTACGAAAAAGGATTACTGTGGGAATCTGCCAGAACCATTTGGATACACGGAACCATCGAAATTTGGTCGATTATTGTTGCTGTTACTGCTGGATTGGTAGTTGGCAAAGGAATGCTTTTCCCAAAAACCTATTCCCGTTTGCAGTCTTTTATCTATGGTGCCAAAGACGGATTAAAAATTGTAATTAGCACCATTCCATTTTTTATCATTGCTGGATTTCTAGAAGGCTTTGTAACTAGACATACTGAAATGCCCGATTTTTTGGCTATTTCAATTATTAGTTTATCTTTAATTTTAATGATTTTTTATTATATAATTTACCCCATTCAACTTAACAAAAAACGAAACTGATGGAAAAAAAATTACAACTTCAAAAAGAACGCGAACTAGGTGAAGTAGTTAGCGACAGCTTTACCTTTATTAAAGAAAACTTTAAACCGCTTTCGCAGTTATTTATTAAATATGTATTGCCTTTTCTGATTGTTATTTTAGCAATTAATGCTTATCAACTTATCAATCAAGTTGAAATATTTGATTTTGTGGGTAACACAGGTATGGTAGATAGCAATTATTCCGTTTTTTCTGAAGTAGTAGTTCCTATGTTATTATCTTCTCTAGGAATAATCATTATCAGTATTGTTTTATACGGATTTTACTTCTCTGCTATGCTGGCTGCAATGGATTCTTACAATAAGTTTGACGGCGAAATTAAAATGGATTATGTCAGCGAGCAAATCAAGAAAAAAATAAGTTCGGTAAGCTTAATGACGATTTTTGTCGGATTTGTACTAGCTATTGGTTTTGCGATGTGTTTTATTCCTGGAATTTATTTATGGGTTCCGTTTTCGTTGACTTTTCCTATTCTTATTATTAAAAAATATAGTTTTTCTGAAGCTTTAAATGAATGTTTCAGATTGGTTAGAGAAAACTGGTGGCGCGTATTTGGTACTTTATTAGTTTCAACTATTCTTATCATTCTCATCAGTATGATTTTTTCACTACCGTTGATTATTTATACAATGATTGAAAGCATTGGCGCTGTTGAAGCTAATTCAGAAGAGATTTTTTCTAATATGAACACCGTTCCTTATATTATTTTCAATTTAATTGGCACTTTAGGAAGTTATGTTTGCTATAGTTTTTTAATTATTGTTACTGGATTTATTTATTACGATTTAGAAGAAAAGAAGAGTTTCACCAAAACCTATGATGAAATTGGTGAAATTGGTAACGCCAACAAGACGTCAAATTAATGGCAAAAAAGATTTTCCTTTTATTGTTTTTCCTAATTCCATTTACAGGAATTGCACAACAAATTGATCAAGCTGTTCAATCTGATAGCATTCCCATTGAACAGCCTCCTCTTTTTGATGAAAATGTGCTGGCCGATCTTAGTCAAGAATCAGATTATGATTATGCTGTTTCTGATGAGATTTCACCTTATGAAGCCTTTAAAAATTGGATTAACCTAAAATGGAATCAGCTATTAAATTATATTTTTGACCAACCTGAAGCGGGAACTATTTTATATTATTTTATAAAATTCCTGCCTTATTTTATATTATTAATAATTATAGCAGTTATTGCTAGGTGGTTTTACATAAGAAATTTTGGAAGTAAAATTTTAGCAGAAAACAAACAAACTTCTGCTTTCAACTTTTCTGAAGAAGAAGAAATCATTCGCAAAAAAGATATTGATGAGCTTATTCAACAAGCCGTTAAAAATCAAAACTACCGACTTGCTATTCGCTATCATTACTTAAAAACATTGAAACAGCTCGAAAAAAACGAGTTGATTAAATATGACTTTTCAAAAACCAATCAAGATTATTTTCAGGAAATTGAACAAGAAAATTTTAAAAATCAGTTTCAAAAATTGACTCATTTTTATGATTTTGCTTGGTACGGAGGGTTTTCAATTGCGAGTCCACAATATGATAATATTTCGGTTTTGTTTCATCAATTTTCAAAGGAACTAGAAAAAATAAGTAGCGATGAATAAAACACAAAAAATCATCTTAGCAATTTTTGGCGTGGTTACTCTTGCATTTATTTACGCTGAAGCTACCCACACTCCTCCGTTGGATTGGTCACCAGATTTTACCAGTAAATCGGTTAAGCCTTACGGTTCAAAAGCATTTCATTCGCTGCTAGAAAACAGCCAATTTAAAACCCAAAAAACATATCGATCTCCGTACGAACTTATTCAACATCAAGAAATAGATGCGGGTACTTACCTGTTTTTTAACGACCAACTTGCTTTTGATCAGGAAAGCGTCAAAAAGCTACTCGATTGGGTTCACGAAGGAAATGATGTATTTATTTCCGCAATCAATATCAACAGTAGTTTGCTCGATTCGCTTCAGTTGCAACACCGCTCGTTGACTTTAAATTATCAAGCAACATATAAAAGTAAATTACAACTAAAAAATCCAGCTTTTAACGAAAAAACATTCACTACAGAAAACAAACCTATTCAATATTATTTCAGCAAGATCGATACTATAAAGCATTTAAATCTTGGAGAAGTTTCGCCAATAATTAAAGATGGAAAACCTAAAGACGAGGAGTTTACAGGCATCAATTTTGTAGAAGTAAAACACGGAGACGGGAAATTTTGGATTCATTTATTTCCACAGGCATTTAGCAATCATTTTACTGTTTTTTCAAAAAACCATTTGTACACCGACCAGATTTTGCAATACATCGACCAAGAAAAAACCTTGTTTGTAGACCAATATTACAAATCGGGGAAAAAAGTAATTTCGTCGCCATTAAATTATATAGCAAGTGAAAAATCCCTGCGTTGGGCTTATTTATTTTTAGTCCTTACAGGAATTTTATACATCTTATTTGAAGGCAAAAGAAAACAACGCCCAATTCCAGTTGTAAAACCGCTAGCCAACAAAACTTATGAGTTTGCTCGTACCATTGCTGGATTGTATGCTGAAAAAAACAATCATAAACAAATAGCCGAAAAACAAATTCAATTACTCAAGGCTTATATTCGAGAAAAATATAGCTTGCAAACAAATCAAATCGACCGCTATTTTTATCGCGATTTAGCAAGCAAATCGGGTACCGATTATTCAGAAATTGAATCGCTTTTCATTTATATCAAAAAAATACAAGCCAAAGACACGCTTTCTAAAGAAGAATTGTTAGCATTAAACGACAAAATATCACAACTAAAAGCATAATTATGGAAGAAGAAAAAACAAATCCAGGTTTTGAAAACCGCATTCCGCTAGAAGAACTAAAATCTGCTGTGGAAGCGCTTCAACAATCTTTAGGAAAAATTATAAAAGGACAAGATGAATTTATCGAATTATTGGTTGTTGGACTTTTAGCAGACGGGCACGTTCTTATTGAAGGTGTTCCTGGTATTGCTAAAACATTAACGGCAAAACTCTTTGCAAAATCGATTCATACCGAATTCAATCGAATTCAATTTACACCAGATTTAATGCCCAGCGATGTGTTGGGAACATCGATTTATAACGAGCAGAAAAAAGAATTTGAATTTAAAAAAGGCCCGATTTTTTCAAACATTATACTAATTGATGAAATAAATCGTGCGCCTGCCAAAACACAAGCAGCACTTTTTGAAATAATGGAAGAAAAGCAAGTAAGTATGGACAGCAAAGTCTATACTATGCAAGCTCCGTTTATGGTTTTGGCAACACAAAATCCCATTGAACAAGAAGGAACTTATGCCTTGCCAGAAGCGCAATTAGACCGATTTATTTTTAAAATTAAAATTGATTATCCTAGCTTAGCACACGAAATCGAAATTTTAGAAAGTCACCATCAACGTAAAGAGAAATTAGCTATCGACGAAATTGAAGCCATTTTAAATCCACAAGATTTATTGGGCTTCAAGCAGCAAATTCATCATATTGTTGTAGAGCAAAAAATCTTACAATATATCGCAGAACTAGTTAATCAGACTAGAAATCATCCACATTTAATTTTAGGCGCTTCGCCACGAGCGAGTATTGCAATTTTAAGAGCTGCTAAAGCATTTGCAGCAATTTCAGGACGCGATTTTGTAACGCCAGAAGATGTCAAAAAAGCACTTCACCCAGTTCTTAATCACCGAATAATTTTAAGTCCAGAACGCGAAATGGAAGGAATGCAAAATGAAGATGTCATCGATATGATAATAAAAACAGTAGAAATCCCTCGCTAAACGTGATCGCATTTTTTAAATCTTTATATCTCAACAATCGTTTTTTTTATGCCCTTTTTGGCATAATTCTCCTATTTCTGCTATCGAAATGGATTCCGCAATTGTATGTTGTTGCCTGGTTTTCTGTTTTGATTTTATTCCTAGTTTTTCTTGCTGAATGTATTGCTTTGTACAAAGAAAATTCGGTTAATGCTGAACGTATTCTTCCTGAAAAATTTTCGAATTCAGATCCCAATAAAGTAGTGATCCAACTTGAAAATCAATATCGCTTTCCGATAAAAATGGAAATTATTGATGAAATCCCGAAACAATTTCAGAAAAGAGATTTTTTGAAGTGTTTTAATATTTCAGCTAAAGCAAGCAAACAGTTTAGTTACGAGTTAACTCCGGTAGAAAGAGGCGAATATATTTTTGGTTATTTGAATTGTTACGCTACTACAAAAATCAATTTAATAAAAAGAAAATATCGCTTCAATTACGAAGCAATGGTTAAAGTTTATCCGTCATTTGTTCAAATGAAGCGCTATGATTTTTTAACCATCGACCAAAAACTTTCTGGCTACGGACTCAAAAAAATCAGAAAACTTGGGCATACTTTGGAGTTTGAACAAATCAAAGAATATGTTTTGGGCGACGATGTTAGAACGATTAATTGGAAAGCAACAGCTAAACACAACCAATTGATGGTTAACCAATATCAAGATGAAAAATCGCAACCTATCTACAGTATTATCGATTTAGGTCGAGTAATGCAAATGCCGTTTAACGGGCTTTCATTACTTGATTATTCCATAAATTCAAGTTTAGCATTTTCAAATATTGGTCTCAAAAAAAATGATAAAGTAGGCTTGATGACTTTTTCAAATACCATTGGAAAACATTTACCTGCAACTTCCAAAAAAACGCAACTCACTACAATTTTGGAACATTTGTACAACATAGAAACCGATTTTAAAGTCAGTGATTTTGGTTTGTTGTATGCGCAAATTAAAAGAAAAATTACCCAGCGAAGTTTACTCCTACTCTACACCAATTTTGAACATATTTCGGCTTTGAGAAGACAACTTCCTTACCTTAAGGCTATTTCAAAAAAACACCTTTTGGTAGTTGTCTTTTTTGAAAATACAGAATTGGAAAAACTTACCCAAACCAAAAGCAATAAAATAGGCGATATTTACGATAAAACTATTGCAGAAAGTTTTGCTTACGACAAAAAATTAATGGTCAAAGAATTAGAAAAAAGCGGTATAAAGGCCTTATTGACTCCGCCAAAATCGCTGTCGATAAACACCATAAATGCCTATTTAGAAATAAAAGCAAAAGGAAGCTTATAAAAAGAAAAAAATGACACAGAAATTGGTCTTTGCAACACATAACAACAACAAGTTAAAAGAAGTAAAACAAATGCTTCCGCAAGAATTTGAAGTGGTTTCTTTAAACGATATTAACTGTCACGAAGAAATTATTGAAGACGGTACTACCATAAAAGAAAATGCAGAAATAAAAGCTAATTTTGTTTTTGAAAATTATGGATTAGCTTGTTTTGCAGACGATACTGGTTTGGAAGTTGAAGCCTTAAATGGCGAACCTGGAGTTTATTCGGCTCGATATGCTGGCAATGAAAAAGATAGCATAGCCAACAACCGTAAATTACTTGACAAGCTAAAATTAGAAACCAATCGAAAAGCACAGTTTAAAACTGTCATTTGCTTAAAAACAGCTAACGAAACTCATTATTTTACTGGAATTTGCAAAGGAAAAATTATTGAAAATCTTCGTGGTGAAGAAGGTTTTGGTTATGACCCGATTTTTATTCCTGCTGGGTATGACCAAACTTTTGCTGAAATGCAACCAGCGGAAAAAAACAAAATTAGTCATCGTGGTTTGGCATTTCAACAATTGATTCACTTTTTGAAAAAGGAGTAAATTTGCAAACTAAACTAGCTGGCAAAAATTTACTTTAATTATTAGTTGAACGAAAGAAAATGAAGATAAAGAGCAAATTACTGAAAGGCATTATCGCTGTTATTTTGTTAGGTATAATTGGCTTTGCTGGTTTTTATGCAAGTGTTTATCTCGGGTTTTGGGGCGACCTGCCAAAAGAAAAAGACCTTAAAAATATTCAACAAGCAGAAGCGAGCGAAATTTTAGATAAAGACGGTGCGCTAGTTGGCAAACTCTTCATCCTAAATCGCCAACATATAAATTTTGAAGAACTCCCAGAACATTTAATTCAAGCGCTTATCGCTACCGAAGATGCACGTTTTTATGAACATAACGGTGTAGACAAACAAAGTTTAATTCGCGTATTGTTCAAAACAATTTTAGCTGGTGACCAATCAGCTGGTGGCGGAAGTACAATTTCGCAACAACTGGCAAAAAATTTATTTGGTAGATCTGAACACGGCATTTTCACAATTCCAGTCGTCAAAATAAAAGAGCATATTCTAGCCAAACGCTTAGAAGAGATTTACAGCAAAGACGAAATTTTAAGTTTGTACCTAAACACAGTTCCTTTTAGTGGAAATGTTTACGGAATCGAGGCTGCTGCTCAAAAGTTTTACAGCAAAAAAACCAAGGAATTAAGCATTGATGAAGCCGCAGTATTAATTGGTACGTTGAAAGCTAATCATTCCTACAATCCAAAATTATTCCCAGAAAGAAGCCAATTAAGACGAGACGTCGTACTAAATCAAATGCTGAAAGAAGGCTATTTATCGCCCGAAAAAGCAGGTGAATTAATGCAATTACCAATTGAACTGAAATTGCAAAATTATCAAAGTAACGATGCCTTGGCTGCTTATTTTAGAAGACAAGTAGAGAAAAGAGCAAAAAAATTAATCGCTGATTTAAAAAATGAAGACGGTGAAAGTTATAATCTAAAAACCGATGCTTTAAAGATTCATACCACTTTAGATTTAACATTGCAACAAGAAGCAGAAGCTAGTTTATACCAGCATCTAAAAAAGCTTCAACAAGAATTTGAAGCAGCTTTTGGCAACAATCCGCCGTGGAAAAACCAACAATTATTATTGAAATATGCCCAAAAAACCGATTATTATAAACGTCTCAAAAGCAAAAAACTCAACGAAGAACAAATTTTAGATTCCCTGCTACTTGTTGAAAACAGATCTCTGTATGATTGGGATAAAGCCATTCAGAAAAAAGTTTCGGTATTAGATAGTATTGCGCACGATCTAAAATTTTTGTCTGCTGCACAACTCAACATCGATGCAAAAAGTGGTGCTGTGCGTTCCTATATTGGTGGAATCAACTATGAGCGATTTCCTTTTGATGTCATTGCAAAATCGAAACGTCAAGTAGGCTCAACTTTTAAACCAATTGTTTACGCCAATGCTATAAAACACGGCTGGGTTCCTTGCGATTATATTTCGAACAAACCGATAACATACACCGATCAAGAGAATTGGAAACCTGAAAATTCTGGAAAAGCGGAAGAAGACCCGTACACCAATTTCACTTTAGAAACGGGTTTAAAAAAATCGATGAATATCATTTCCGTTAGGTTGCTTGAAGAAATCGGAATTAATTCTACTATTGAATTGGCCAAAGAAATGGGAATTGATTCTGAGTTGCCAAAAGTTCCTTCCTTAGCGCTAGGTGTTGGTGAAATAAGTATGAGCGAATTAGCTAAGGTTTACTCCAGTTTTTTGAACAAAACCCCTGTAGAACCGCACTATATCACTAAAATCGAAGACAAAAACGGAAAAATTTTATATGAATATAAATTAGATAAAACCCAACAAGAAGAAATTTTTAGCGAACAAGAAAGAAGTATTATTTTAAAAATGTTACAAAACGTAGTGAACGAAGGAACGGCGACTTCACTTAGAACACGTTTTGGACTACAAAATGATTTCGCAGGAAAAACTGGTACTACGCAAAAAAATAAAGATGGATGGTTTGTGGGTGTTACGCCAGAAATTGTGAGTATCAACTGGGTTGGACATCACAATCATCAAATCGGATTTCCAAACACAAGCATCGGTCAAGGAGCCTACTCTACCTTGCCGCTTTTTGGTTATACGTGGCAAAAAGTAAATCAAAATCCAAAATTACAAAAATACGCCAAGGCTAAATTCGAAACTATTTCGCCAGAGGTTTCGGCAATGTTTGATTGTGAAGAAACCAAACGAGATGGCTTTTTTAAACGTCTTTTTTCGAAAGATGAAGAGAAAAAAGAGTTTGAAGATGAAGAGAAAAAAGAAGATGAGGAGAAAAAGAAAAAAGGAATTTTTTCTATCTTCAAGAAAAAGAAAAAATAGCTAAAACCTAACTTATTTCAATTTGAAATTACTGCTTATGAAAACTGAAAATCTAACTCGATTTTTTTATAATCTTTTTATTGAAAAAGGCTGGAACGAAACAATTGCTACGCAGGTTAACCTGTTGATTAATTTGGTGATTACATCAATAATAGCTTATGTTATATATAAGATATTACGCGTGTTTGCCGAAAAAGTGGTTACCAGAATTGCCAACAAATCAAAAACAAAATTTGATGATTATTTGGTTTCAAACAAAACCTTTCTGCATTTATCAAACTTGCTAACGATCAATTTTATTTCATTTTTAATCCCCTACATCTTTGTTGACTATAACAATTTTGAAGTTTATGCAGTAAAGTTTGTGAGTACGCTAACCGTTATTTTTATCATTTTATTGATAAGAAGCATACTGCTAACATTCAAAGATTTTTTAAAGACAATTCCTGCGTTTAGAGACAAACCAATTGAAAGTTATATTCAGGTATTTATGATTATAACTTGGCTAATTGGTATTGTTATCATTTTTGCAGTCGTAACCGATAGATCATTAGGTAAACTTTTTACCGGATTAGGCGCTTTGTCGGCAGTTTTGTTATTGGTTTTTAAAGATACCATTTTAGGTTTTGTAGCTAGCATTCAAGTTAGCGTAAACGATACCGTAAGATTAGGCGATTGGATTACGATGGAAAAATATGGTGCCGACGGCGATGTTTTTGAAATCAATTTAGCCTCGGTAAAAGTGCGAAATTTCGACAATACCATTACTACTATTCCTACGTATTATTTAATTTCTGATTCGTTTAGAAATTGGCGTGGAATGAGTCAATCTGGAGGAAGAAGAATTAAACGTTCAGTCTTGATAAAATCAACTTCTATAAAATTTTTACATGAAAATGAAGTTGAAAAGATGAAGCAAGTTCAGCTCATTTCAGATTATATCAATCATCGGAATAAAGACATCGAGAAACATAATCAGCGGGTTTCTGCTGATAAAGAATTATTAATAAACGGAAGAAATCTTACCAATTTTGGACTCTTCAGAAAATATGTAGATGAATATTTGAAGCATCATTCTGGCATCAATCAAGAAATGATGATTATGAGTAGACAACTTGCTCCAACCGCACAAGGAATTCCGCTAGAAGTTTATGCGTTTAGTAAAGACAAAGCTTGGCAAAACTACGAACACATTATGGGCGATATTTTTGATCATATTCTTGCTGCTATTCCTTATTTTAAACTAGAAACTTTTGAATTTCCTACAGGAAAAGATTTTAATACGCCGCAACTTGAAGCTGAAAAATTGAGTAAATAACAGCTATTATTTACTCAATTTTTCTAGTAACCCAGTTGGTAGCAAAGGTGGTGAAAGCAACAA
>JBNJHC010000022.1:0-44461 GCA_051748125.1 Bacteroidota bacterium | reverse complement strand
GTCCAAGCGGGCAAGGTTGGGACGGAACTTACAACGGCAAGCCAATGCCATCGAATGATTATTGGTTTAGAGTGGAATATAGAGAACCAAGCAGTGGGGTTAGGACTTCTTACAAATCAAATTTTACATTAAAAAGGTAGAATCAATTCAACTTAAAAATACTGGTTTAGTTATTATATAAAAATAACCTCCTTAATTTCAGTGTAAATTGAGGAGGTTTGTTTTTGGGATTACCATTCATATTGATTAATACTTAATAGAGGAATTTTCATCAGGAATACTTTCAATAATAAAGTTTCTAACATCAACGTTTGCAGCTTCTAAATCCTCGTTACGTAAATACATCATATGACCGCTTCTGTAGGTCTTAAAATCCAATCTGTCTTTCATCTTTCCACTTTCATCAATATGCCACATTGTATATTTTGCATTAAAATAAGTGGTAGCACCATCATAGTATCCAGACTGAATTAAAACTTTTAGGCTAGGATTTTGAGCCATTGCTTGTCTTAGTTGTTTGCCGGTGTTGTTGTTTTTGCTCCTATCCCAAGGGTGAACATTGCCAAACATCAAATAAGGTGTATCGGTTTCAAAAGCTAATTCGTTTTTAATATAGTGATTGATTGCTGGGGTAAATGAATGTAGCCAAGAAGTTAGTTCTGCATTATAACTCGGTCGGCTACCAGCTGATTTTTCATCGATTCCTTTATACCTAGAATCTAATCTTCCGATGGTATAACCTTCGTCTCTTAATAATTCTTTCCAGAAGAAATTAAATGGCATTTCTAAATTATGAGCGAGAAATGTACGTGCATCGATACCCGTATATTCTTGCATTTTGCTTGCTAGAACCTCTTTTTCTTTTGAACCAATAAAACCACCTTTAACCAATGCAGGTGTTAGTGTTGAAATGGTAAAATCTTCCACTTCTTGAAGAAATTCTTCTAAATCTTTGCTTTGATGTTTTGATGGTAATTTTTGATGATACCAGCTAGTAGCTGCGTAATATGGTAATCTATTGGCAATTTCAACGGGACCATTTCTTTCGATACCAAGTTCGGTAGGAGATACTAAAATAACTCCATTAAGATACATCCAATGCTGATTTTGAAGCTGATTAGCTAACCCAGAAACTCTTGTAGTTCCATAACTTTCACCGATTAAAAATTTTGGTGCTTTCCATTTATTATTCCTAGTAACAAATAGATTGATCCATTCAGCCAAGTAACTAATATCTGCGTTGACCCCAAAAAATTCTGATTGATCAAATTCGCCAGATTCATCTTTAATTGCTCTTGAGTATGCGGTATTGACAGGGTTTACATAAACAATATCAGCCACGTCTAAAATACTGTGTGGATTGTTTTTTGTGCCATAGGGTTGAACAGGAAAACCCTCGTTATCGATATTTAGAATTTTAGGCCCTGTATAAGCAATATGCATCCAAACTGAAGCAGAACCAGGGCCACCGTTAAACGAAATGACCAGTGGCCGCTCAGAATTATTGTCTACATCTGTACGTTGATAATAAGTGTAAAATAAAGCTGCTGAAGCTTTGCCGTTTTGATTAAAAACAGGTTGCGTACCTGTATGAGCTTTGTACTTTATTTTTTTACCGTTGATTGTTGTTTGGTGCTTGGTAGTTTTGTGTTCATCTATCTCATAATCAATGTACTGACTGTAAGATGATATGGAAAAGAATAAGCATAAAAAAAAGAGTATTATTTTATTCATAAGTGAGAAAATTTTAAAGAAGAAAGGTAATGAATTTTTGACTTTAAAGCGGATAAAGAATAGAAATAAAAAACTCGCCTGTAGCAATTTCCACAGGCGAGTTAAATATTAATTAAGCTTTGGTAATTACTTACATCATACCTGGCATTCCGCCTCCCATAGGTGGCATTCCACCTGGAGCTCCACCGCCATCATTTTCTTCTGGCAGATCGATTAATGCACATTCAGTAGTTAGAATCATTCCAGAAACTGAAGCAGCATTTTCAAGCGCTACACGAGTTACTTTTTTAGGATCGATGATTCCAGCTTTTAGCATATCTACATATTCACCAGTTTTAGCATCATAGCCAAGCTTGCCTTCCATTACTTTATTGATTACAACAGAACCTTCACCACCTGCGTTTTCAACGATTGTTCTTAGTGGCGATTCGATGGCTTTAGCAACTAACTTGATTCCTGTTTCTTCGTCAGGTGTTTCCGCTTTTAATTTGTTTAAAGCTTGAATAGAGCGAACAAGAGCAACTCCACCACCTGCAACAATTCCTTCTTCTACGGCAGCTCTCGTTGCGTGAAGAGCATCATCAACACGGTCTTTCTTTTCTTTCATTTCTACTTCAGAAGCGGCACCAACATAAAGTACGGCAACACCCCCAGCAAGTTTTGCTAAGCGCTCTTGAAGTTTTTCTTTATCATAATCGCTAGTGGTTGTTTCCATTTGCGATTTGATTTGGTTTACTCTGTTTTTGATGTTTCCTTCATCACCAGAACCATTTACAATTGTTGTGTTGTCTTTGTCGATGGTAATTTTTTCTGCTGTACCCAACATATCGAGGGTAGCATTTTCTAGTGTAAAGCCTCTTTCTTCAGAAATAACGGTTCCGCCAGTTAAGATAGCTATATCTTCAAGCATAGCTTTTCTTCTGTCGCCAAAACCTGGCGCTTTTACAGCTGCAATTTTTAAAGAACCTCTTAGTTTATTTACTACAAGTGTAGCCAAGGCTTCTCCTTCAATATCTTCAGCAATAATTAAAAGCGGTTTTCCGTTTTGAGCTGCAGGCTCTAAAATTGGAAGTAAATCTTTCATTGCTGTAATCTTTTTGTCCACGATTAAAATCTGAGGATTATCAAGATCAGCAATCATTTTTTCGCTATCGGTTACAAAATATGGAGAAAGGTAACCTCTGTCAAACTGCATACCTTCAACAACATCTACATAAGTTTCTGTTCCTTTGGCTTCTTCTACAGTAATCACCCCTTCTTTTCCAACTTTTCCGAAAGCTTGAGCAATCAATTCGCCGATATGCTCATCGTTGTTAGCAGAAATAGAAGCAACTTGCTTGATTTTATCTGAAGAATCGCCTACTTCTTGCGATTGCTTAGCTAAGTAAGCCGTAATTGCTTCAACAGATTTATCGATTCCTTTTTTAAGTTCCATCGGGTTAGCTCCTGCAGCTACGTTTTTAAGTCCTTCTTTAACGATAGCTTGTGCTAGAACCGTAGCAGTGGTAGTACCATCTCCTGCTAAGTCGTTGGTTTTTGAAGCTACTTCTTTAACCATTTGTGCGCCCATATTTTCGTGCGCATCTTTCAATTCGATTTCTTTAGCTACACTTACACCGTCTTTAGTAACATTTGGAGCACCAAAAGATTTACTGATAATTACGTTTCTTCCTTTTGGTCCTAAGGTAACTTTTACGGCATTCGCCAAGGCATCTACTCCTCTTTTGATTCCGTTTCTAGCTTCTAAATTGAATTTTATGTCTTTTGCCATTGTATTATTTTTTTAAATTAAACTTTTAGTTTGAAGTTTGGCTTAAACGATAGCCAAGATATCATCTTCTTTCATCATTAAGTAATCGGTCCCTTCAAGTTTCAATTCGGTTCCTGCATATTTTCCATACAGTACCATATCGCCAACTTGAACCGTCATATCGTGGTCTTTTTTTCCTTTACCAACTGCCACTACTTTTCCACGTTGTGGTTTTTCTTTGGCAGTTTCTGGAATGATGATTCCTGAAGCTGTTTTGTTTTCAGCGGCTTGTGGTTCTACAAGCACTCGATCTGCTAAAGGTTTAATATTTATTGCCATAGTTTAAAAATGTTTAGTATTGTTTTACTCAGGCTATTTCTAAAATTGTGCCAATTGAAAATAACTGACAAAGCCATAAAAAAAATGCCAGCTTTATGACAAGCTGGCATTTACAATTATTTTATAAGTCCGCTTTCTATTCTTGTAGCGGAGGAACTTCTGTTTCTGGCATTTGATTGTTTTCGACAGGTTGTCTGCCATCAAGTAATTTTGAGTCTGAAGCGTCAGAACCCATAATGGTTACGTTAGAAAGCAAAATTAAAGCAAGCAATAAGGTAGCAAGCACCCAGGTACTTTTGTCGAGAAAGTCTGAAGTTTGTTTTACGCCACCAATTTGTTGCGAACTGCCACCGCCAAAAGAAGAAGATAAACCTCCACCTTTAGGGTTTTGAACCATAATTACTACAACTAATAGAAAAGCTACTATTAGGATTAAAATTAGAAATATTGAAAATGTACTCATTATTTATTGTTTTCGATAATTTGATTTAGTTTCTCAATCTGGTCTGCAAAGAAACTACTTTTTTCGGGATTATTCAAAATTAATATTTTATAGGCTTGAATAGCTTTGTCGTATCGCTTTTGTTCGGTGTAAACTTTAGCCAAAGTCTCCGTCATTAGTTGACTTGAAGGCTGTGTTTTTGGTTTTATACTTTTGTTAGGAGCGTATGTTTTCGATGGTTTTATCTTCGGATTTTTCTCCAAAAACTGATCGATTAGATCAAAATTCTTCTGATTTTCTTCTAATTCGTTTTCCCTAGTTTCAGTTTGATTTTTACGAACGGGTTGCATTGTTGTGATTTTCAACCACTCTTGAAAAGAATGTTTTTCCTGAGTTGAAAAATCGAAAGGATCGCTTTTTTCTTCTGAACCTATTGTTTTTGGCTGAAACAAATCAGGATTGTTGATTTGATCAGCGGCTTCTTCTGTTAGTCCTAAGCTAATATCATCTTTGGCTAAAACTTCTGTTTGAATGCTTTTTGCTATTTGTAGTTGATTGAATTCTTTGGCAGTTATAAAATCAAATAAAACTTCACGATCAGTAGTAAAAGCCGCCAATTGCTTCAACTTATAATTGTACTTAAAACTGTTTTTGTTTTTAAGCAGTTTGAGTTCTAATGAGCGTATTGCTTGAAAAAACGGATATTCATTCACCAGTTTGCTAAGACCGTCCATATCTTTTGGTTCTAAGGCAAGCGGATCTGAAATCAATAAGTTAATTCGCGCTGTGTTCATTACCAATCGGTTAAAGATTCGTTGAAAATATCCTGCGTTAATCGTGTAAAAATTTCATCTAATGCCTGATCTCGTACACTACCTACAAGTTGTGCATCTGCTGGGTAATCATAATAGAATGAAAATCTTTTTTCGAAATCTTTTTCTGGCTCTAAGGTGTTGTAATAGCGCACATTTACTTGTATGGTCAATCGGTTTTGTGCGGCAGTACTTTCGCTCGTTGAAGTCATTGGAGCAATATAATATTGGGTAATTTCGCCTTCATAAATCAAATCTGCATTCGAGTTTTTTAAGCTTAATTTTGTTTGATTCTGAATTAAATCTTGCAAACGAAGTGTAAAGGTTCGATCAATTCCTGGCTCGACCAAATCTGCATTGTTTTGAAAAAAATTGACTTGATAGGTTTCGGCATTTCCTGTGCTTGCTCCGGTAAATGAATAGTTTCCACAGGAATAAAAACAGCTGATAAGCAGCCAGCCAAAGATAAAAAGGCTTTTGTTGAAGATTGAGTTCATAAGTTTATTTTAAATCGTATTGTTTAATTTTTCGATACAAGGTTCTTTCGCTAATTCCGAGCTCATCTGCCGCAGGTTTTCTTTTGCCTTCGTGACGTTCAAGCGACTTTTTGATGAGTTCAATTTCTTTTTCTTGTAAAGATAAGGTTTCTTCTTCTTCAATTTCTTCAGCAAAATCAAATTTGTCTTCCTTTTTTTCGGGAACTACTTGCTTATGATTTTGTGTTTTTTGTGGAATTTCAAGCAATTGCATTCGGTTGTCAAAATCTTCAGAAACTTGTTCGCTTTCTTTTGTTTCGCCGTAAATTTTTTCAATTAAACCTTTGTTGTCATTTTCAACATCTTTGTAATTGCCTTCTTTCATCAATTCTAGCGTCAGTTCTTTCAGGTCATTCAGATCATTTTTCATATCAAAAAGGACCTTATACAAAATTTCTCTTTCGTTGCTGAAATCACTTTTGCTTTCTTTGGTTTCAACCAACGACGGGAGGTTGCTTGTTTTTGGCAAATATTGCATTAGTTCTGAAGCGTTAAGCTCGCGACTTTTTTCTAAGACAGAAATTTGTTCAGCTACATTTCGTAATTGACGAATGTTTCCTGGCCATCTGCAATTTTCTAGCGCTTGAGCAGCATCTGGTGTAAGTCTAACGGTTGGCATTTTATATTTGAGCGCAAAATCGGCTGCAAATTTTCTAAACAGAAGATGAATGTCATCGGAGCGTTCTCTTAGCGGCGGTAAATGAATTTCAACTGTACTTAGTCGATAATACAAGTCTTCTCTAAATTTTTCTTTTTTGATGGCTTCTTGCATATTGACATTGGTAGCCGCTACAATACGAACATCTGTTTTTTGTACTTTTGAAGAGCCAACTTTTATAAACTCGCCGTTTTCTAACACACGTAGTAATCGAACTTGGGTTGTAAGCGGGAGTTCTCCCACTTCATCTAAAAAAATAGTTCCGCCGTCTGCTACTTGAAAATACCCATCTCTAGCTTGTGTAGCTCCAGTAAAAGCACCTTTTTCGTGTCCAAAAAGTTCGCTATCTATTGTGCCTTCAGGAATTGCTCCACAGTTTACCGCAATATATTTGGCGTGTTTTCGGTGTGAAAGCGAATGAATAATTTTAGGTAAACTTTCTTTACCAACACCGCTTTCTCCAGACACCAAGACCGAAATATCGGTAGGCGCTACTCGAATAGCTTTTTCAATTGCTCGATTGAGACCAGTGTCGTTGCCGATGATTTCAAATCGCTGTTTGATTGATTGAACAGATTCCATAGAAATAGATAGTTAGATTATACTAAGCTTGCATTTTTTCAGAATAACCAACAGCTGTACCTAATAAGGTAGCGCTGGTACAATCTTCGATTTTTACCATAACATAATCGCCTACCTTATAATCTGCTTTAGGGAAAACAACCATTGTATTTTGTGTATTTCTGCCGGCCCAATGCTGATCAGATTTTTTCGATTCTTTTTCGATTAAAACTTCTTCAACTTGACCTAAATGTTGTTTTGTGCGATATAATGCGTGTTCTTGTTGCAACTGAATGATTTCTTGCAGCCTTCTTTTTTTGGTATCTTCAGGCACATCATCATCCATTTTTCTTCCAGCCATTGTTCCTGGACGTTCCGAATAAGCAAACATAAATCCAAAATCATATTTTACATATTCCATTAAAGATAAAGTATCTTGATGGTCGGCTTCAGTTTCGGTAGGGAAACCAGCAATAATATCATGTGAAATTCCGCAATCAGGAATTAGTTTTCTGATGTTATCAATCAATGCAAAATACTCTTCGCGTGTATGTAAACGATTCATTTCTTTAAGAATTCTATCGCTTCCACTTTGAACAGGCAAGTGAATGTAATTACAGATATTGTGATGTTTTGCCATTGTTTCAATAACATCCATTGTCATGTCTTGTGGATTCGATGTAGAAAAACGAATTCTCATTTTAGGTTGAGTTTTTGCAACCATGTCGAGTAAGCCAGAAAAGTTTACTGCTGTTGCTTTTTGCATTTCAGTAGCTTTTTTGAAGTCTTTTTTTAGACCGCCACCGTACCATAAATAAGAATCTACATTTTGTCCTAATAAAGTAATTTCTTTAAAGCCTTTATCCCAAAGTTCGTTAACTTCTTTTAAAATACTTTGTGGGTCACGACTGCGCTCTCTTCCTCGAGTAAAAGGTACAACACAAAAAGTACACATATTGTCGCAACCTCTGGTAATAGATACAAAAGCAGAAACACCATTGCTTTGTAGTCTTACAGGCGAAATATCGCCATAGGTTTCTTCCTTAGAAAGAATAACATTTACGGCATTTCTTCCTTCATCTACTTCGTTGACTAAGTTTGGTAAATCTTTATAAGCATCTGGCCCAACTACTAAATCTACAATTTTTTCTTCTTCTAAAAATTTTTCTTTCAAGCGTTCGGCCATACAGCCCAAAACACCAACCTTCATATCAGGTTTGTTTTTTTTAACGGCATTGAATTTTTCTAATCTTTTTCGAACGGTTTGTTCAGCTTTATCACGAATAGAACAAGTGTTTACCAAAACTAAATCAGCTTCGGTTAGTTCGTTCGTGGTGTTGTAACCATTTTCGGCTAAAATTGAAGCAACAATTTCGCTATCGCTAAAATTCATTTGGCAACCATAACTTTCTATATAAAGCTTTTTACCGTTGTTGGATAAATTTTTTTGAGTTAGTTTTTCGCCTTGTCGCTTTTCATCTATTACCTTCTCCATAATCAATTAAAAAATTTATGCAAAGATAGGTTTATAATTAATTGTGACAAACTGTCAGCAGTATTGTTTTGATTTCGCCTTGGTTTCTGTGTTGTTTTTGGTACTGAATAATAGCTTAAAAATTGTTTAGAAGAAGTTTAAAAAACGGGTAATTAGCAAAAAATGAGAGCAGATTAAAAAAATCAGCTACTTTTGCAAGACAAAAAAATGATATATGGCGAAGAATTTAGTAATCGTTGAGTCTCCTGCGAAAGCAAAAACCATTGAGAAGTTTTTAGGAAAAGATTATAAGTTGGCATCTAGTTATGGTCATATTGCCGACCTGCCTTCAAAAGAATTAGGTGTTGATGTGGATAATAATTTTCAACCTAAATACAAAGTCAGTAAAGATAAAAAAGATGTAGTAAGTCGTTTAAGAAAGATGGCAGATGCTTCTGAAATGGTTTGGCTAGCAAGTGATGAAGACCGCGAAGGAGAAGCTATTGCTTGGCATTTGGCTGAAGAATTAAAGCTTAATGATAAAAATACAAAGCGAATAGTATTTCATGAGATTACTAAAACGGCCATTCAGAAAGCAATTAAAAATCCTAGAGAGATTGATTACAATTTGGTCAATGCTCAACAGGCTAGGCGAGTGCTAGACCGTTTGGTAGGATACGAGCTTTCTCCAGTATTGTGGAGAAAAGTAAAAGGCGGTTTGTCTGCCGGTAGAGTGCAGTCGGTTTCTGTTCGGCTTATTGTAGAGCGCGAGCGTGAAATTACCAGTTTTAAACCTGAAGCTTCTTACCGAGTAGATGCTGAATTTGAAACCAATGACGGTGTAAAGTTCAAAGCTAAATTGCCTAAAAATATCAAAACCAAAAAGCAGGCTGAAAAGTTTTTGCAAGATAACCTGAAAGCTGATTTTTCGGTTGCAGAATTGACTAAAAAGCCAGCTAAAAAATCTCCTGCTCCTCCATTTACAACGTCAACACTTCAGCAAGAAGCAGCTAGAAAATTGTACTTTCCTGTCGGGAAAACGATGTCTCTAGCACAACGATTGTATGAGGCGGGACATATTACTTACATGAGAACGGATAGCGTAAACCTTTCTGGTCAAGCCAAACAAGGAGCCGAGAATGAAATAATTAAAGCCTACGGAGATAGCTATCATAAAGCAAGAAACTATAAATCTGGTGCAAAAGGCGCTCAAGAAGCACACGAAGCTATTCGTCCCACCAATTTTGCAATTCATACTACCGGCGCTGATTACGATCAAAAACGATTGTATGAATTGATTTGGAAAAGAGCCATTGCTTCGCAAATGAGCGATGCTCAATTAGAGCGTACAGTTGTAAAGATTGAAGCTAATACACACGATAAAGAATTTGTTGCGCGTGGTGAAATGATCAAATTTGATGGTTTCCTAAAAGTTTACTTAGAAGGAAAAGATGAAGAAGAAGAAGAGCAAGCTGGATTGTTGCCGCAAATGAAAGAGGGCGATAAATTGCTCAACGAATATATTCAAGCTACAGAAAGATTTACACGACCACCAGCGCGTTATACCGAAGCTGCTTTGGTAAAAAAACTCGAAGAATTAGGAATCGGTAGGCCTTCTACTTATGCACCAACAATTTCAACCATACAAAACAGAAAATACGTAGAAAAAGGACAAATTGAAGGGGTTGAACGGAAGTACAGTCAATTTGTGCTAAAAAACGAGCAACTTAAAGAAAATCAACTTACGGAAACAGTTGGTTCAGATAAAGGAAAATTAGTGCCAACCGACGTTGGTATGGTTGTAAATGATTTCTTGGTAGAACATTTTAGTTCTATTTTAGATTATAATTTCACAGCTGAACTAGAAGAGGATTTTGATAAGATTGCTGAAGGTAAAAAAGATTGGACCAAAGTAATGGCTGCTTTTTACAGTAAATTTCATCCTACGGTTAAAGACGTAGAGGAAAATGCTGAACGAGAAGTTGGCGAACGCGTTTTAGGAACCGATCCAGATTCTGGTAAAAAAGTGAGCGCTCGTTTAGGAAAATATGGTGCTATGGTTCAAATCGGTTCGGTCGAAGACGAAGAAAAACCGCGATTTGCCAGTTTAAGACCAAATCAGACTTTAAGCAGTATTACGTTTGAAGAAGCAATGGATTTGTTTAAGCTTCCTCGAGAGTTGGGAGAATACAAAGATGAAGAAGTCGTGGTAAATGTAGGTCGTTACGGGCCGTATGTACGCTATGGGAAAAAGTTTGTTTCACTCGATAAAGGCGAGGAACCACTCGATGTAACCTACGATCGCGCGTTAGAGTTGATTAAAGCAAAAGAAAAAGCTGAAGAGCCTATTTATTATTATAAAGACAAAGGTGTGCAGAAAGGCGTTGGTCGATTTGGTCCTTTTCTGAAGTGGAACGATATGTTTATCAACGTGAGCAAAAAATACGATTTTGATAACTTATCTGATGGCGATATAGAGGAATTGATAGAAAATAAAATTCAAAAGGAAAAAGAAAAACTCATTCAACACTGGGAAGACGAAGGGATAAAAGTTGAAAAAACCCGTTGGGGAAGAAGTAAAATTACGCAAGGTAAAACCAAAATCGAATTGCCTAAAACCGTAGATGCTGCTGCGTTGACTTTGGAAGAGGTGAAAGATCTTATCGAAAAGAAAAAACCTAAAAAGAAGGCAAAAGCAAAAGCTACGACAAAGAAAAAGTCGACTAAAAAGACCAGCAAGAAGAAAACAACTAAAAAGAAATAATTTAGATGTTGGAAGATTTTGATTTTATACAGCCTTTACCTGATTCATTTATGGAGTTTATTGCCGATTTAGATGAATCAACTATAGGGCGGAACACACAGTTTTTTCAACACGATGAAGACCAAGAAATAAAACCCAAAAGCTTGGCTGTTTTTGGTGTAACCGAATGGCGGGATTGCAACCAGGCTAAAATAGATTTTGATTTTGTTGAAATTAGAAAGCATTTTTATCGCTTTTATCAAGGGAATTGGAAACACCCAATCGTAGATTTAGGTGATGTTATTCCTGGAGAAACTAAAAAAGATACTTTTTTTGCCGTCAAAACGCTTGTAAAATACTTATTGAAGAATGATGTTATTCCAATTATATTAGGCGGTGAACAAGACATCACGTTTGCGCAATATCGCGCTTACGATGAATATAAGTATATGGTTAATTTGGCAGCAATAGACGCTAAATTTGATTTAGGGGACGCCGAAAAACCAATTTCTAGCACATCGTATTTGAGTCATATGATTGTAGATGAACCCTATAATTTGTTCAATTTTGCAAATATTGGCTACCAGACTTATTATGTGAAGCAAGAAGAAATTCAGCTCCTCGATAAATTGTACTTTGAAGCAAATCGCTTAGGTGAAATTACAGCAGATATTTCGTCGGTTGAACCAATTATGCGTGATTCAGATTTGCTTAGTTTAGATATTTCAACCATAAAAACAGCCGAAATTGCCGATAGAAACCATTATATGGTCAATGGATTTTCAGCAAAAGAGCTTTGTAGTCTCGCTAGATATGCGGGTTTAAGCGATAAAATAACAAGTTTTGGAATATATGAGCTCCAAAAGTTTGAAAAATTCAATTCAATTTCCCAAATTGCGGCACAAATAATTTGGTATTTTATTGAAGGGGTAAATTTTAGGTTCAACGAAAACCTAAATCAATTAGATTACAACTTCGTTACGTATAAAGTACCAGTAGATGATCAGGTTCTTGTTTTTTATGAAAGTGAAATTTCTGGACGTTGGTGGATTGAAATCCCACAACAAACAAATTCAGACAATAAACTTAAGCATCACGCGTTACTACCTTGTACAAAGGACAACTACCTGAGTGCTTGTAATCAAGAGGTGCCTGAAAGATGGTTTAGGGCAAAAATCAAAAATGAAATGTAGTTTAAATTAATTTTAATTTAAGTCATTATTAAGATTTTTGTTGGTTATTTGAAAATAAATGAATAGGTTTACAGCCTTAAAAAACGTTACTATAATTATATAGAAATGAAAAAAGTTATTCAAATCTTATTTGTAGCTGCACTTTTAGTGAGTTGCGGAAAAAATGATCGAGGTCAATTAGTTGGTGTAGAAGGTAAAGATTGGCACCCAGAAAAACCCTACGGAATGGTTCTCGTTGAAGGAGGAGCATTTATAATGGGTAAATCTGATCATGACATTGCTGGTCTAAACAATGCACCTACCAAAACCGTTACAGTTACATCTTTTTATATGGATGAAACTGAAATTACTAATTCAGAATACCGCCAGTTTGTAAACTGGGTAAGAGATTCAGTAGTGAGACAAAAGCTTGCTGAAGAAGCTGAGTTAGCTGGTGATGCAGGTGGAGATGAAGGGATTGGGTTGTACGCTTTCAAGAATCAAGGAGATGATGATCAAGATCTTACGCCTTACCAGGAGTTTTCTAAGCATTATGATGAGTTAGATCAGCAAATCAATTGGGATGTTCCGATTCTTTGGAGCCCTGATGAGTATCCTGATGAAGGCTATGTGATGGTTATGGATGAATTCTTTTTACCGAATGAGCAATCATACAACGGTGAGCGTATGATGGATGTTGAAAAGTTTAAGTATAGCTATAAAGGTATGGATATCGAGGCTGCAGCAAGAGCAGATGGTGATCGCGCAGACTATATCAAAGAAGAAGAAGTGATGGTTTATCCTGATACTGCGGTTTGGATCAAAGATTTCCATTACTCATATAATGAGCCAATGCATAATGATTATTTCTCTCATACAGCTTATGATAATTATCCAGTTGTAGGAGTGAGTTGGACGCAAGCAAAAGCTTTTTCTGATTGGAGAACTCAATACTTGAATAGTTTTAGACGCTCAAAAGATCTAGCTAATACAAATATGTTTAGAATGCCAACTGAAGCTGAGTGGGAATACGCAGCAAGAGGTGGTATAGAGTCTGCTACTTATCCTTGGGGTGGTCCTTATACCAAAGACGATAGAGGTTGCTTCTTAGCAAACTTTAAGCCACTTAGAGGTGATTATGCTTCAGACGAGGCGTTGTACACGGTGGAAGCCGATTCTTATCAACCAAATGACTTTGGGCTTTACAATATGTCTGGAAATGTGGCTGAATGGGTGGCGACTTCATTCGATCCAGCGTCATACGAGTATATGTCAAGTATGAATCCTAACGTAAACAACGAAGACAATAAACGAAAAGTGATTCGTGGAGGTTCGTGGAAAGATGTAAGTTATTTCTTGCAGGTTAGTACAAGGGATTATGAATATGCTGATTCTGCTAGAAGTTATATCGGATTCAGAACAGTTCAAGATTATTTAGGTAACAGCCTAAACTTAAGAAATAGAAGATAATTTTTTATCGATTATAAATCAAAACCAAAAACAAACGTATAATTAAATTAAATTAGATTATGGCAAAATCAAAAAACAAAGGGAAGAAAATAATGAACATGGTTTACGGTCTTGGTGCCGCAATTGTTATCTTAGGTGCGCTTTTTAAAATTATGCACTGGCCATTTGGTAACGAAATGCTTATCGCTGGACTTGTAACTGAAGCATTAGTATTTACGGTTTCTGCCTTTGAACCTGTAGACTCAGAATTAGATTGGTCTAAAGTTTATCCTGAGTTAGCAGAGGACACTTCAGCTCCAGCTAAAGCAGGTAAAAAAGGCATTAAAGAACAGCCAAAAGATGAGCAAGGTCTGCTTTCTAAAAAGCTTGATGAGATGTTGAAGGAGGCTAAAATTGACTCTAAATTAATGTCTAGCCTAGGTGAAAGCATCAAAAATTTCGAAGGTGCTGCAAAAGGAATTGCTCCAACAGCCGATGCTATGACTTCTCAGAAAAAATACAGTGAAGAAATGACGCTTGCTGCTAAGCAAATGGAATCGCTTAATAATTTATACAAAGTTCAAGTTGAGTCTGCTACGAAACAAGCTGAAATAAACCAAGCCGTTGCCGATAATGCAGGTAAATTGAAAGACCAGATGGAATCTCTAACTGCTAACTTGAATTCTCTTAATGGAGTTTATGGAGGTATGTTAAGTGCAATGGCACCTAAAAAATAATTAGGGCTTGAATTAAAAAAGGTATAACTATTAATATAATAAACTAAGAATATATGGCTGGAGGAAAACAGACGCCAAGGCAGAAGATGATTAACCTGATGTACTTAGTATTTATTGCTATGATGGCTCTAAATATGTCTAAGGAAGTACTATCTGCTTTTGGCGAGATAAACGTATCCTTGACTAAGGCTACCGAAAATTTTGAAGATAAAAACAAGGATTCTTATCAAGGACTTGAACAAAAGGCTAAAGATAATCCAGAACAGTTTAGTGAAGTCTTTCAAAAAGCAAAAGTAGTTCAAGCTGCAACGCAAGATTACTTCAACTATCTTGGAGACTTGAAAACTGAATTAGAAGGAAGTGTAGACGATCCTACAGATTACGAAACTATGGATAAGGGTAGTTATTTAGATGAAAAATTCCTTAAAAGTGGTAAGCTTACTCCTGATGGACAAGAGTTTATGAGTAAAATGAAGGCTTATCGTTCTTCTATGACTGATGCTCTTGGAGGTGATGAAAAGTTTTCAGGAATTGTAAGCTCTATTAATGAGAAGTTTAGTGGAGAAGATATTACAGATGGAGATAATGTAACCAAATCTTATATCGAGTATCATTATGTTGGATTTCCATTAATCTCTTCTATCACAAAGATTTCAACTTTGCAAAATGACATTAAAGTAGCTGAAAATGAGTTGTACTCTATTATGTTAGCTGGACAGTTAACCGAGATTGCTTCGATGGACAACTACGAAACACTATTGCAGTCTGATAGAGGTGCATATTACCAAGGAACTACTTTCGACGGATCTATTGTTTTAGGGCGTAGTGATGATAGTACCCGACCTTCTGAAGTTAAACTTGAATTAGATGGAAGAAAACTAGAAGAAGGCAAAGATTATGATGTTCACGATGGACGAGTTCAATTAAATGTTGATGCTGGAGCTGCAGGAGATCGTCAAATCACAGGAGAGCTTATTTTTATGCAAGATGGTAAGCCAATTACTGTTGAAGTTGATCAAAAATATGCTGTTATTCCAAAACCTGAACAAGCAATTGTATCAGCAGACAAAATGAACGTGGTTTACCGCGGAATTGATAACCCAATTACGGTTTCGATGCCTGGTGTACCTGAAAATAAAATTAATGCATCTGCACCTGGACTATCTAAAGTAAGCGGTACTAAGTACAACTTAAAGCCACAGTCTGGTACTGAAGTTAAAATTAATGTTACTGGAGAAATAGAAGGAGAAACAATGCAATCTCCTCCTGTGACGTTCAGAATTAAGTCATTGCCTAGACCAACGGCTACTGTTAGAGGAGAAATCCAAGATGGAGGTCCTTTGTCTATGCCTAGAAACGCATTGCAGATTTCACCAATTGGTGCACAGTTCGAAAACTTCGACTTTGATATCACACCAGTTGTAAAAGGATTTACGGTTAGTATTCCTGGTAAGCCTTCTGTTGAGGTTCGTGGAGATCGTTTCAATCAAGAAGCTAAAAACTTGTTGAACCAGGCTAACGCTGGTGATGTTGTTACTATTTTCGACGTTAGAGCTGATGTTCCTGGAGTAAACGTAAAAAAGATGCCTCCAGTACAGGTAAAACTGACAAACTAATATTTAATACTATTTGATTATGAAAAGTATAATCACAAGTTTTCTAGTAGGTTCATTCATATTGTTGTTTGCTTTTAATGTAAAAGCACAATCCAACTTATTGAATGCAAAAACTCCTGATCAAGTCGGAGAACTTACTGAAGACCAGAAAGAGTTTGATGATGATAAACCACTTGATTACGGTCATGTAGGCGATAGAGACGTATTGTGGTCTAAAGTAGTTTGGGAAAAAATTGACCTAAAGCAAAAAGTTAATTTCCCGCTTTACTTTCCTACTAAACGAACTGTGATTAATAAAAACAGAAGACCGTTGTTTCAAGTTCTGGTAGATGCCATTAAAAAAGGTGCTGATGAAGATCAAGACGGCGGCATTAATCAAATTTACACAACTAGTTATTTCGATTCTGAAAGTAGACTGGAAGGTGAAGATGTTATGGGTAGATTAGCCTATATCTCTCTTCCTGATGCTGCTTTAGGTATTTTAGAAGAGTATGGTGTAACTGGTACTGAGGCCGTTGATGAACTATTGAACCGTTTTCAGGCAAATACGCTAGAAGATTACCCTGATTTATATCCTCAAGAAATGCTTGAGCGTTTAGAACCTTTCTTGATACCAACTGAAATTACACCTAACGATATTAAGTATTATCATGTTAAGGGGATGTGGTATTTTGACAAGCGTCAGGGTGAGATGAAATACCGTTTGCTTGGTATTGCTCCAGTTGGTGTCGATGTTAAGAAAAAAGATGATGGTGGCTCTGAACAGGACTATGTTGAGTATTTCTGGGTTTGGTATCCAGATGCGCGTGAAGCTTTACATGATGCTAAAGTTCTCAACTCTAAGAATAGCGCTAAACCGATCACTTTTGATCACTTACTGAATTCAAGACGTTTTGATGCTGTTATTTATCAAACTGAAAATGAGTACGGAGATCGTGAAATCAGTGAATATGTTCAAGATAATGCTATGATGCAATTACTTGAAGCGGAAAGAATCAAAGAAGAAATTCGTAATTTCGAATTAGATATGTGGAATTACTAATTTGTAATCTATATATCAAATACTTAAACGCCCTTTAATTAGGGCGTTTTTATTTTATCATTATGAAGGATTTTTTACTTATTGGTTTTGGAATTTCTGGTTTTGCTGTTGCTCAAAATGCAAACCAACTTGGCTTAAGTTTTGATGTCATTGCAGACAACTCTCAACGATCTTCTAAAGTTGCTGGAGGACTTCTTAATCCTGTTTCTCTAAAACGGATTCAACCCATCTGGAAGTTGAATCAATTTTTCCAAAAATCTATTCAATTCTATTCTAAGATCAATTCAGAGTTGTTTTTTAAAACTCCAATATATCGCATATTATCTAGCATAGAAGAACAAAACGATTGGTTCACAAAATCTGATACAACAACTCTATCCAATCATTTATCCGATGACCTTTTTAGCCCTCCTCAATACATCAATGCACCCTATAAAACTGGTAACGTATTTTCTTCAGCTCGAATAGACTTAAAAACTTACTTAGAATCTTATAAGGATAAATTAATTCAATCAAATCAATTTTCTAATGCTACTTTTGTTCATGAATTATTGAATATTTTCCCTGATTATATCAGTTACAAATCTGAGAAATACAAAAGCATTATTTTTGCCGAAGGTTTTGGTGTCCTCAATAATCCATTTTTTAACTATTTACCTATTTATGGCAATAAAGGTGAATATTTGATTATTGAATGCGATTCAATTTCACAGGAAAAGATTTTTAAAGGGAAGTATTTTCTAATTCCAATTGGAAATCATCGGTTCAAGTTTGGGGCAACTTATAGCCGCCAAAATCTAAATCACAAACCAACTGAATCAGCTCGAAAAGATTTAATTGGTCAACTTGATAAAATACTAAATGCAACGTACACTATCATCGATCAAGAAGCGGGTATTCGACCTACGGTTAAAGACAGAAAACCCATTATCGGATCGCATCCAGTTCACAAAAATATTTTTATTATAAACGGAATGGGAAGTAGAGGAATAATTGCAGCACCAAATTTGTCTTTAGATTTGCTGTATTCAATAGTTAGTAAAGCAAAGATTGATGCAGCAGTTTCCGTTAGACGTTTTGATTCTTATTTTTAATTTTACTCGAATCGTACTTGAAGAAAAAATTTATCCAAATATTTCGCGATAAACGCATATTTAGCGGCATTGTAATAATCAAGGCTCCGATAATTGCAAAAAACGCATTCAATTTGTCCAAGCTCAAAAAGTAGTATGAAATAATAAATGTGGCCATTGCAATTGCAACACCAAGCCCATAACTTACGTACATTGCACCATAAAAAAAGGAAGGTTCTTTTTTGTATTTGGTTCCGCAAACAGAACAATTTTCCTCCATCTCATAAATCTTGTTCAACTTGTATGGATTATCCTCTTTGTACATACTTTCGCTATGACAAACAGGGCATTTTCCTGTGAATATACTGTACAACTTTGTTCCCTTTAGCATTTTTTCTTTTTTCTGATTTTGTTACCCCAAAAATACTAATATTTGCAAAAATCAATTGTAACTTATGATACACATTAACAGTTTATCTGTTTCCTTTGGTGGAGAATATCTCTTCGAAAACATCAGTTTTAGATTAACTGCCGGCGACCGCGTTGGTTTAATTGGAAAAAACGGTGCAGGAAAGTCCACTATGCTCAAAATTCTAGCCGGTGAACAAAGCTTTGATGGCGGTGATTTAGCCAAAGAAAAAGGCATTAGCGTTGGTTTTTTAAAACAAGATATTGATTTTGAAAAAGGAAGAACGGTAATTGAAGAAGCTTATCAAGCTTTTGAAAAAATAAAATCCTTAGAAAGTGAATTAGCTGAAATAAATACGCAACTCGCAGAACGTACAGATTACGAAAGTGAAGCTTATCATCAATTGATGATTGACCTTAATGATAAACAACAACAATATGAAATCTTAGGAGGCTACAATTATCAAGGAAATGCTGAAAAAGTGCTTAAAGGACTTGGTTTTCTGGATAGCGATTTTAACAAGCAAACTACCAGTTTTTCTGGTGGCTGGCGAATGCGAATTGAATTAGCAAAACTCTTGCTTCAAAACAACGATGTGTTGCTACTCGATGAGCCTACCAATCACCTTGATATAGAGAGTATTATTTGGTTAGAGAATTTTCTTAAAAATTATGTTGGATGCGTCGTTATTGTTTCCCACGATAAAACCTTTTTAGATGAAGTTACCAATCGTACGATTGAACTTTCCTTAGGTCGAATTTATGATTACCCAAAACCTTTTAGCGAGTTTAAAGTTTTACGACAAGAAATTAGAGAGCAACAATTGTCTGCTCAAAAAAATCAGCAAAAGGAAATTGAGCAAACCGAAAAGCTCATCGAAAAATTTAGGGCCAAAGCTTCAAAAGCTTCAATGGCGCAATCGTTGATCAAAAAGCTCGATAAAATTGATAGGATTGAAGTAGATGAGGAAGATAATGCTGCAATGAATGTAAAGTTTCCCATTTCTAAAAATCCAGGAAAAGTTGTTATTGAAGCAAATGGGATTTCCAAATCTTATGGCGATAAACAGGTGTTGAACAACTTAGATTTTTTAATTGAACGCGGTAGCAAAATTGCTTTTGTCGGTCAAAATGGTCAAGGTAAAACTACCCTGGCCAAAATTATTGTTGATGAAATTCCGTTTGAAGGCGAATTAAAACTCGGTCATAATGTAGAAATTGGATACTTTGCTCAGAATCAAGCAGAATATCTTGATGGCAACAAAACCATTTTGGATACAATGTACGATGCGGCAAACGAAAAAAATCGAACGCAAGTAAGAGATATTTTAGGTTCGTTTTTGTTTCGTGGCGATGACGTTGACAAATATGTGAAAGTGCTTTCTGGAGGTGAACGAAACCGTTTGGCGCTTGCCAAAATGTTGCTCACACCGTTCAACGTGCTTATTATGGATGAGCCGACCAATCACTTAGACTTGCAATCTAAACACGTGCTTAAAAGTGCGCTTAATAATTTTGACGGCACACTAATTTTGGTTTCTCACGATCGAGATTTTCTTCAAGGTTTAGCCGATACAGTTTTTGAATTTAGAAACCACCAAGTAAAAGAGTTTTTGGGTGGTATCGATGATTACCTAGCCGAGCGAAAACTTGGTGATATGCGCCAAGTTGAACAAAATGAGAAAAAACTAAAGGATAAAAATAAAGAAAGCAAATCGGAATCCAAAGATTCTTATGCTACACAAAAAGAGCTAAAAGCACTAAAAAATAAGTTGTCCAAAGTAGAAGCTCAGGTCAGTAAACTCGAAAAAGAAATCAAAAAAATTGATGAAGAACTAGCGCACAATTATGATGAAACCATAACTAAGCCTAACTTTTTTGATAGCTATAATGCTAAAAAAAGCGAGTTAGAATCGCTGATGTTAGAATGGGAAGAAGTGCAGGAGAAACTAGAAAAATTCGACTGATGATAGAACATTATTTTACTTGTCCGCATTGCTGGGAAAATATAAGTATGCTATTAGACCCTTCCAAATCGGATGAATATGTAGAAGATTGCGAAGTTTGCTGCAACCCAATTCAGGTTAAAGTTAAGTTTGAAAACACTCAGTTGATTGATTTTCAATCAGCTAAAATCGGGCAATAATTTTTACTTAAATTATTTGGTTAGATTAAATTTAATGTTGTATATTTGCAGTCCAAATCGCGGGATAGAGCAGTAGGTAGCTCGTCGGGCTCATAACCCGAAGGTCGCTGGTTCGAGTCCAGCTCCCGCTACAAAGCTTAAAGCTAGTTAAATCAACGGATTGTGTCTCGCAATCCGTTTTTTTTTATGCCTGAATTTTTCCTACTTTTACAAAGAGTACACGATAAAGTACACGGTTGTAATATGAAATTAAACTATTCCGAACCGAAAATTTATACTGGAGGCGTAGATATTAGTTCTTGGTCAAAGCTGTCTACTAAATAATAAACTTCTCTAGGCTATAGCTTTATAATAATTTATTTCTTTTGCAATTCCGTTCCAGAGCTCACGTCTTTTACTTAAAGCTTCCTGAGCACATGCTAAAGCTTCTTGCCATTTTTGCCCATCATTACCACATAATTCAGAAATAAGCTCAAGCGCCATTGGGCCGTGTTCGTCGCCGTCTAATTCTATATGCCTGTCGAAATAATACTTGAACAGACTCAAATCTTCTTTCGGGAATTTTCGTTGAATTTCATCAATCATTGAAGTAAACATAGCAGGAATTAATTCTTCGCGACCGAAAGTAAAAGCAGCAGCAATTTTATGCAATTTTCCTTCTTTGATTGTGTTAAAGGTGAAAATCAAAAAAGATTTAATGCTTTCAGGTAAATCGCTGGTAGCAATAACCAAAAAAATATCAGTGCCGTGTTTGACTTGTGCTAGAAATGAATGAACTATTTCTGTATTGGCATGGGCTTTTTGCATGGCATCTAGATACATTTCAAAATGACTTTGGCGTTGGCCATACATATTGATGTCAGTTTCTTCAGCTAATACAATTTCATTGATTAAATACCGATGATTGGCATTACCAACAGGAAGCCAAGGAGAGGTGGTGCAAGTTAGTCGATGTTGAAGCGATTTAAGCAATGACATAAAATCCCAAACTGCAAAAACGTGGTGTTGCATAAAAATCTTTAAATCTTGCGGACTTTCTATGCTTTTGTATAAATGGTGGTCAATGAGTTGTTTTCGTTGGTCTTCTAGTGTTGACTGAATTTGCTCAATGCTCATATTAGAAATTTTTACGCAAAATTACGATAAAAACTTAAGTTAAGCTTATAGCTGTTTTGAAATAGCTTGACAGAAATCATTCTACAATCAATTTTTTAACTTGGTGTTTTCCTTCGCTTTCAATTTGTAATAAATATATTCCAGAGCTTAATTGTTTGGCTAAATCGAAATGATATTCATTAGTTGACTTTGGTTTCAAGTCACTTTGATGCAAGAGTTTTCCTTGTTGACTGAAAACCTTTACGGAAAAATCTTCGCTAAAACTTCCTTGAATGCTAAATTTCCCTGAGCTCGGATTAGGAAAAACAGCAAGCTCGAAAAAGTCTTCATCTGCTATGCTAAGCGTTCCTATTTCAACAGGAAATAAAACTTCTTGGCAACCTCTAATCTGCATACCTAAATAATAAGTTTCTCCATTTTGAGCAGGCGTATTTTCAGAAATTTCGTTAGTTCCTTCTTCATCGGTATACCAAGTGTAAGTTGGTGTGGACCCTGACCAATCTATAGGTGTCATTTCAATATCGTCTAGGGTTTGTTCATCTTCAAGCTCTTGAGGAGATTCTAGCACAGGATGCGGTACTTCATTGCACGGGACAAATTTGGCAACAAACCCATTAAACTGTCCTTCGTCAGTAATTCTGTTTTCAGCAAAACTATCTTCACTAGCAATTTCGGTGTTACTTGAAGTAGCTCCTGAGAAATAGAATGAATTGTCTGGAGAAAATTTAATAGGATTAACATTAGCTACGCTTGTAGGTATTTCACCGTTATAAAAAGTACTCCATTCAACAGCTGAGGCGTCTTTGGAGAGTTTTATGAGCTGTAAATCTGAAATAGTTTCTAAGGAATCCTCCCAAGTATTTGCGATACTGTAATTTTCATTATCTGATTGTACTGTTAAAAATAAGTTCCCGTTTGAGTTAGCTGAGCAGGCTACAAAAGATATTGCTTGGATGTCTAAATAAGTTGACCAGATAGCAGAACCTTGTATGGGATTAAATTTAACGGCTAAAATGGAATTTTCTTCAGGTAGACTTTCTTCAATAACACCAGAGGTAGCTAAAGCATTACTTGAGGCTATTAGGCTAAGATATAACTGGTCGTCTTCTCCTACCTTTAGATATGGTAGGCGGTCGTTTTCATTGCCTCCAAAATAGGTGCTCCAAATACGATTACCGTTAGAATCAAATTTACTTATAAAAATATCAGTACCCCCATTAATTTGAGATTGATGCGCATTGGCAGTAGCATAAAAACCATCATCTGTTGGGCTGCTTAATTCACTATCAGGAATTGCGTTAGCAGTAACATATAAATCATCATTGCTATCAATAGTAATTGCGTTATTTGTCATTGGAATAAATCCAAAACTATTGTCATCTAAATCTTCATTAGGGTCTGGACTGTAGTAGGTTAGCCACTCTAGATTTCCTTGATGACTAAATTTGCCTAAAATAATATAATTGTAGTAATTAAATTCTTCAGTTTCTTCATCAAATTCAGGAGGTAAGGTGTCTTCTTTAAAAGCTCCTGGAGTAGCTAGATTTGAACTTTTTGAACTGCCAAAAAAATAAAAATTTCCAGCAGAATCTACTGCTGAATCCCTTATATTTACAGGTCCATCTCCAGCTAAATAAGTAGCCCAGTCTAAACTACCATCATCAGTAAATTTAGCAATATAGGCAGTTCTTGAAACTAAGTCGGAGGTTTCCTGATGAGCGCCGAGAGTAGCAATATCCGCTGATATACTAGCGCTTCCGGTTATGTATACTTGATTATTTTTTGCATTTATAGATTGAACTCCTACATATCCATCTCCTCCAAAATAAGTACCGTATAATAAATCTCCATCAGGAGATAATTGACAAAGCAATGCATCTCTGTTTCCTCCACCAAAGTCAGGTTGATGTGCGTTATCAGTTATAAAATTCATATTATGAAGCCTTCATTTTCGCTTAAACCTTGAAAAGCTAACCAAAGATTTCCATTGTCATCTAAACTAATATTTACAGGTGGTGAAAAGTAGGTTCCCCATTCCCTTGTGTAATTTGGATCGTTTTCGGTTTGCGCATAAACAAACCCACTCACACCAGTTAGCAAAACCAGTATGAGTAAGTTGGATACAATTGTTTTGTGGGTTAACATAATTGGGTGTTGTTTTATGGGTTGTTGAGGACTACCGTAATATTGCCATTGGCGTCTTCGTTCCAATATACTAATTAATTTTACCAAAAATATAAAAAATAATAGTTATTAATCGGTAATATGTAACTTTAATATATAAAAAAACCGTGATTCGTATTAAAAATCACGGCCAGTTGCGGTATTCGGTAAAAAATTAAAATTTTATTTAAACGCAGAAATCCCTGTAATATCCAAACCAGTAATCAATAAATGAATATCGTGGGTGCCTTCGTAAGTAATTACGCTTTCCAGATTCATCATATGGCGCATAATGCTGTATTCACCAGTAATGCCCATTCCGCCAAGAATTTGTCGTGCTTCACGTGCAATATTTATCGCCATATCTACATTGTTTCTTTTCGCCATCGAAATTTGCGCAGAACTCGCTTTACCTTCATTCTTAAGTTGCCCTAAACGAAGTGCTAAAAGTTGTGCTTTGGTAATTTCAGTAATCATTTCAGCCAATTTCTTTTGCTGCAATTGATAACCAGCAATTGGTTTGTCAAACTGAATACGCTCTTTAGCATAGCGCAAAGCCGTATCGTAACAATCCATAGCCGCACCAATTGCACCCCAAGCAATACCATACCTAGCAGAGTCTAAACAAGACAATGGAGCACCAAGACCACTTTTACCAGTTAATAAATTTTCTTTAGGAACTTTTACATCCTGAAAAATCAATTCGCCAGTGGCAGACGCACGAAGCGACCATTTGTTGTGCGTTTCTGGGGTAGAAAAACCTTCCATGCCACGTTCTACCAAAAGTCCGTGAATTCTACCTTCCTCATTTTTAGCCCAAACTACTGCTACATCACAAAACGGTGCGTTTGAAATCCACATTTTGGCGCCGTTGAGCAAATAATGGTCGCCTTTATCTTTAAAGTTGGTCACCATTCCGCTAGGATTGGAGCCGTGGTCAGGTTCTGTTAAACCAAAAGCACCCATCATTTCGCCGGAAGCTAGTTTTGGTAAGAATTTCTTTTTTTGCGCTTCGGTTCCGTATGCAAAAATTGGAAACATCACTAAAGAAGATTGTACTGATGCCGTTGAGCGTACGCCACTATCGCCGCGTTCAATTTCTTGCATGATCAATCCATAAGAAATTTGGTCGAGTCCAGCACCGCCATATTCTTCAGGAATATAAGGGCCAAAAGCACCAATTTCTGACAAACCTTTGATAATCGATTTTGGAAATTCTGCATTTTGTGCCGCTTCTTCTATAATCGGGCTAACGTCACGTTTTACCCAATCGCGAGCAGCACCGCGAACCATCTTGTGTTCTTCGCTTAACAAATCATCTATGTTGTAATAATCAGGGGCTTGAAATAAGTCTTGGCTCATAATTTTGTTTTTAGTGAACGACAAATTTAAGGATTCTACATTCAGTTGTCAACGAACACGTGCTAATATTTTGCCTAGATGAAGTTTTTGTTTACTATTAGGGTGCTAGATTGTTTTGACAAAATTATATTTAATTTATTTTAACTTCAAGCCTTCAAAATAATGAAAATCTCAACCTTCTTTATTTTATTGCTCGTAGGAAAAAGTATTTTAAAGAAGGGCGTTAATTTTTAACCTACAAGGTTTCTGAAACCTTGTAGGTTTTTTTGTTCCTGAAATCACACTTTTTATAAAAAAACAAGTAATACTTTTTAATGTATTTGATGAAATATGAGCTATAAAATTAAATATAGAAAAATATACGACTTATTTTGTTTGTCATAAATATAGGTTGAGCCTTTATTGATGGTGTATTTGTGATAATTATTATATTACATTAATGATTGATCCGTGCTTTAAAATTGCCACTTATTTTGTTTTTAACTTGTTTTGTTATTATATTAGCGCAAAATTAATAACTGTATATAATGTCTGTTAAGACAAATAGCACACACACACACACACACACACACACACACACCGCTGCTGGATTTGCAAGCATTTGTGTTGTTTTGAATTTACTTAGCTTTTCTCATTTTTGTCAAGGAACTAACCATTCCAGAAGAAACTTTTTTGAACTAGAATAGTAAAAGCATCGTTATGAGAATACCAAAAAAAAATTTGCTTCTCACTTTACTTTCTTTGGGTGCACTCTCTTTCGTTCTGTTTTTTGCGATAAGTAAGTCTACTACCGTAAAAATAGAAAGTAAGTTAGGTAAGTTTTGTATAGAATGTAAAGCTTATCAAAAGGGTAGTGGAATTAGTACTTACGGTTTTGGTTTGGCATTTTGTGATAATAAAATCAACGAAATGGCTAACACTATAGAATCTGATGAAATGAATAATTATAAATCACATTTAAACGATAAAGGTTTTATTGAAATCGTAAACCTACTTGCTGAAATTGAGTCCAATTTAAAATCTAACAATACCAAAGGTTATGTGTATTCAGTTATTGCGTACAGAAAACAGATAAACGAATTAGATGCCAAGCAAAAAGAAGATGTTTTATCTTTTTTTGAGAATTAACAATAAAAAACGTTATTATGGATAGTATATTTTTAATATGGCAGATTTTACAAATTGTTTTATGGATTGTAGTTGCTTTTTTGATTTATAAAATATATCAGAAATTAAGCAATAAGTAAATAAAAACTCTAAAAACTGCTTGTGGCAAATAGCTTCTTAAAACTCTTGAGCTTTAAGAAGCTTGCTTTTTTATAGTAATCTAGTACAGGTTTAGATGATTCAACATTTTTTATTTAGTGGTAAAATGTTTACGATGGTTCAGGTAATTGTTCTGAAACTAATTCAGCTAACCTCTTTTAACTTCAAGCCTTCAAAATATAAAAATTTCAACCTCCTTTATTTTATTCCTTGTATTTTTGTAGCGAGCAACGATGTTTTTGATCAAATAAACGCTTTGTTTTTCAGAATATTTAAAGGACAAATGATAAACTATAAAGAATACAATTCATTTCTAATTACATTAGGCTACGTGGTTTTTGGAATGCAGCGATTATTTGAGCTCTCCAATTGGTGGGTCTATATTTCATTGTTAATTTGGTTATCGGCTTTACCCTTTGGTTTTGTCGTCATCAAAAATCAACTGCAAACTCGTTTTCGGCTCAGTCATACCTGGATGTATTTCATCAATCTAATTTTGATTTTGTTTATAGTGCTAGTGGTTTTTCAGCTAAAAAGTTAGAAAAGTGCAAAAAAAGCTTGGCTATTTTTCTAACGATTCTAAAAAGAATTATCTTGCTACTAATTTTAAGAACAAAATCAACGCAACAACAATGAAATATTTTTCTTTACTTCTAATCGCTTTTTGCCTTGTTTCCTGTGGTGGCAGCACCAGCGTTTTTGTAGATTACGCTGAAGATGTTGATTTTAGCAAATACACTACATTCAATTTTTTTGAACCTGATTCTGGCTTAATGGAAGATGACGATGAGCATATTATGGATGCCATAGAGGAAAATTTGATAGCAAAAGGTTTCGAAAGCCAATTGATAGCAAAATCGAGCGTACTTTTTTATGTCGATTTTTATGATGCGGTTTCTTATGGAAATGAAAACCCGTATTGGTCTGGAAATTACTCCAATGCTCCTAGTACTTATCCACTCCATAGTGGAACGGTTATTGTCAGCCTTACCGTAGAATTTGTAGATGGTTTAACTAAAGAGTTATATTGGGAAGCAGTGGTTGAAAAAAAGATTACTAACGGTGTACCAAAAGATAAGAGAGCACAATTCTTTAAGGAATTAATCGATGAAGCTTTAGCGCAATATCCGCCTGAGCAGAACAATCAAACATCAGATTCAGAAAAAACAGAAGACGAATAATAATTATTAAATTCGTTTTCTATAAAGCTAACCGATTAATTTATTTTATGAAATATTTTTTGTTGCTGTTAATTTCGATAGGAGTTCAAGCACAAGATTTTACGAAAAAAGCAGACACAGCTTTCGATAAAGAAAACTACAATCAAGCGCTAGAATTGTACCAAAAAGCCTTACGTCAATCGCCAAACGATTTGCACATCAACGAGCAAATTGGTCGGGTGTATGCTCATCAAGAAAAATGGAAAAAATCGGCTGATGTTTTTAAAGAATTGGTAAAACAACAACCACAAAATGCAGAATATCATTTTATGTATGGCGGCGGTTTGGGCTTGTATGCCAAATCCATCAACAAAGTTCAAGCATTGTTGTATTTAGACGATATTAAAACGCACTTAAAAAAAGCAGCAGAACTTGACCCAAAACACATTGAAACGCGCTGGGCATTAGTACAATTATACACTGAATTGCCAACAATGGTGGGCGGAAGTCAAGAAGTGGCACAAAAATATGCAAACGAATTAACTCAAATTAGTCCAGTTGATGGAGCACTAGCCAAAGGTTTTCTAGCCAAAGAAGCTGAAAATTATACGGTAGCCGAAAAACATTTAAAAAAAGCTGTTGAAATCGGACAATCAAAAACAACTTATCAAAAGCTAATTGAAGTTTTAAAAATTCAAAATAAAAACAACGCAGTTTTTGAAACCTTAAAACAAGCTTTTGCAAACACCCATTCTCCCGATTTTCTAATTGAATTGGCAAAGTGGTCGCAAAAAAATCAATTTCAGCAACAACAAGCAATAACATTTATAGCTCGTCAAATTGAAGAAAATAAAATTCAGTCATCAGATTTGGCAGAAATTTACTTTCAAAAAGCGAAACTTCATCAAGACCTTCAACAAAATCAATTAGCAAAAACCTGTGTAGACAAAAGTCTTCAGTTGAATGCTAAGCACAAAAAAGCTTTGCAATTGCAAGAAAAGTTATAATTTGTAAGGATAATTTTAAGCCGCAAAAACCTGAGTTTTGGAACTAACTGATGCTGCGTATAAAAACGATACACGTAAAATCATTCATATTGATATGGATGCATTTTATGCATCGGTAGAGCAACTCGATTTTCCAGAATTAGCGGGTAAAGCGATTGCTGTTGGCGGAACTTCAGAACGCGGTGTGGTTTCAGCAGCCAGCTATGAAGCTAGAAAATTTGGCGTAAAAAGTGCGATGAGTAGCAGGCTTGCCAAAAAACTATGCCCTGATTTAATTTTTGTAAAAACCCGATTCGATCGTTACCGAGAAATTTCAAATCAAATTAGAAGTATTTTTTTTGAGTACACCGATTTAGTCGAACCACTTTCTTTAGACGAAGCTTATTTAGATGTTACCGAAAATAAAAAAGGCAATCCGAGCGCTACTTTAATCGCACAAGAAATCAGAACTAAAATTAAAGAAAAAACGGGATTAAATGCTTCTGCAGGAATTTCTATCAACAAATTTATTGCTAAAGTTGCGAGTGACATCAATAAACCTAACGGACAAAAAACGGTAGCTCCTGAAGCGGTTATTTCATTTTTAGAAAATTTAGAAATCAGAAAATTTTATGGCGTAGGGAAGGTTACTCAAGAAAAAATGTATCGCTTGGGAATTTTTACGGGAATGGATTTAAAAAATAAATCCTTAGAAGAACTCAGCCTTCATTTTGGAAAAAGCGGACGGCATTATTACCAAGTAGTTAGAGGAATTCATTTAAGTGAAGTAAAAACACACCGAACCCGAAAATCTTTAGGCGCAGAACGCACTTTCTCGGCTAACATTAGTTCGGAAGTTTTTATGAAAGAAAAACTCGAACAAATAGCTGCCGAAATTGCACGACGCCTCAAAAAAAGCAATGTTGCTGGAAAAACCATCACGCTAAAGATCAAATACAGCGATTTTAATATTCAGACCAGGAGCAAAACCTTGCCGCTTTATGTCGCTTCAAAAGAATTGATTTTGGAAGAAGCCATAAAATTGCTGTATCAAGAGGAATTAAAAAACTCAGTCAGGTTGCTAGGAATTAGTCTTTCTAACCTAAACAACGAACAGAAAAATAAACCCAATAAACCCATCGATGTGCAATTGAAATTGCCTTTTTAAGCAATTTTTGTATTTCAAGTAAAATTGGTTTAAATTTGTTACAAAGTCAAGAGCAAAAATGAACATCAAACGAATTTTTCGAGTTTCAAATCAATTTGAACAAAAAGACGAAATCATTTTGCGCGATTATTTGGCAATGGAACGAACCAAACTTGCCAATGAGCGAACGCTTTTGTCCTATATTCGGTCTTCATTATATTTAATGCTCGGTGGAATTGCTATCATTCAACTCGAAGGTTTTGAAGCCATCAAATTCATTGGTTATATTTCGTTAAGCCTGACCGTGATTTTGATTTTGATAGGAATTTATCGGTTTTATAAACTCAAAAAACAACTGCGGCGCTTTTATCAAAAAATCGATTAATTTTGTTTTTTATTGAAATACCCGCGCTTCCCAAAAAATAAAATATCTACTTATCTTTGCCAACTATGAGCAAAGCAAAAATTGAAGCCGCATTTTCATCGGCCGCATCTTTACAACAACTAGTAAGCGTTTTATCGAAAGAATCAGCACCAAAAATTTACGCTAACAATTTGGTAGGCGCTGCCACCTCGTTTGTAATTAGCGAAAGTTTTAAGCAACTGGAACAACCGTTTTTATTGATTTTTAACGACAAGGAAGAAGCGGCTTATCACCTAAATGATTTAGAACAATTACTCGATGAAAAAAATGTGCTTTTTTATCCAGGAAGTTATCGAAGACCTTATCAAGTAGAAGAAACCGATAACGCTAATGTTTTGCTGCGCGCTGAGGTGTTAAACCGAATTAATTCGCGAAAAAAACCATCTATAGTAGTAACTTATCCCGATGCACTTTTTGAAAAAGTCGTTACCAAAAAAGAGCTTGATAAAAATATGTTGAAGGTTCGAAAAGGCGACGAATTGTCGATAGATTTTATCAACGAAATCCTTTTTGAATATGAATTTAAACGCGTAGATTTTGTAACCGAACCAGGTGAATTTTCGGTAAGAGGAGGAATTATAGATGTGTTTTCTTTTAGCAATGACGAACCCTACCGATTAGAATTTTTTGGTGATGAGGTAGATAGTATTCGTTGTTTTGATGTAGAAACACAACTTTCTACCGAAAAGAAAACGAAAATTTCTATTATGCCTAATGTTGAAAACAAACAACTCGACGAGGTGCGCGAAAGTTTTTTACAATACATTGCTAAAAACACGCTTGTATTTGCTAAAAATATCGATTTGTTAGGCGGCAAATTAGACGAATTGTATCAGAAATCGGAAGAAGCTTTTCGAAATCTTTCTGAAGAAGTCAATCATTTAAGTCCAAAACAACTTTTTTGCAATGCAGAATTAATTCAACAGCAACTAAATGAATTCGGATTGATTGAATTTGGTGGGTTTAACTTATTTAAAGAAGCTCAAAAAATCAATTTTGAAATTTTACTACAGCCTACATTCAATAAGAATTTCGATTTGCTTGCGGAAGATTTAATCGCTCGAAACAAAAACGGTTTCACAAATTATATTTCTTGCACGAGTCAACAGCAAGCCAAACGATTTCACGATATTTTTGAAGAGTGGGAAGAAGAAGTTCCCTACCAAACTGTGGTTTTGTCGGTGCACGAAGGATTTATAAATCAGCAAGAAAAAATACTGTGCTACACCGACCATCAAATTTTTGATCGCTACCACAAATTTCACTTAAAAAACGGTTACGCCAAGAAGCAAGCCATCACTCTAAAAGAACTCACGAGTTTAGAAATCGGTGATTTTGTAACGCATATCGACCACGGAATAGGCAAGTTTGGCGGACTTCAAAAAATTGATGTTGAAGGCAAGAAACAAGAAGCTATCAAGTTGATTTACGGCGACCGCGATGTACTTTATCTAAGTATTCATTCGCTACATAAAATTTCAAAGTTTAATGGAAAAGATGGGAAACCACCAAAAATCTATAAATTAGGAAGCAACGCGTGGAAAAAACTAAAACAAAAAACTAAAACGCGCGTCAAAAAGATTGCTTTTGATTTGATTAAACTTTACGCCAAAAGAAAACTAGAAAAAGGATTTCAATTTGCGCCCGATTCATATTTGCAACACGAATTAGAAGCGTCTTTTATTTATGAAGATACGGCCGACCAAAGTACAGCTACCGAAGCTGTAAAAAAAGATATGGAAAAAGAGCGACCAATGGATCGATTGGTGTGTGGCGATGTTGGTTTTGGTAAAACTGAAGTGGCTATTCGAGCAGCTTTTAAGGCGGTAGATAATGGAAAACAAGTAGCGGTTTTGGTGCCAACTACTATTTTGGCTTTTCAACACCATAAATCATTTTCAGAGCGACTAAAAGATTTTCCTGTAACGGTAGATTACCTCAATCGATTTAGAACTGCCAAAGAACGTAAACAAGTTTTGGCAGACTTGGAAGCAGGAAGAATAGATATTGTTATCGGCACGCATCAGTTGGTCAATAAAACCGTAAAATTTAAAGATTTAGGGCTGTTAGTAATCGATGAAGAACAAAAATTTGGAGTGGCGGTAAAAGATAAACTCAAAACAATTAAAGAAAATGTCGATACTTTAACGCTAACGGCAACACCAATTCCTAGAACTTTGCAGTTTAGCTTAATGGCAGCCCGAGACCTTTCAACAATAACTACGCCGCCGCCCAATCGGTATCCCATAGAAACACACGTGGTTCGATTTTCTGAGGAAGTAATTAGAGATGCTATTTCGTATGAAATTCAGCGTGGTGGACAAGTCTTCTTTATCAACAATAGAATTGAAAACATTAAAGAAGTTGCAGGACTAATTCAACGACTGGTTCCTGATGCAAAAGTCGGAATCGGTCACGGACAAATGGATGGAAAAAAACTCGAAAAATTGATGTTGAGTTTTATGAATAATGAGTTTGATGTTTTGGTGGCAACTACCATTATAGAAAGCGGTTTGGATGTTACAAACGCCAATACAATATTGATAAATGATGCTAACAATTTCGGTATTTCTGATTTACACCAAATGCGTGGTCGAGTTGGGCGAAGCAACAAAAAAGCTTTCTGTTACCTCATTACTCCGCCGCCAACTTTTATGACTGCCGATGCCCGAAAACGGATTTTAGCATTAGAGCAATTTTCAGATTTAGGTAGCGGATTTAATATTGCAATGAAAGATTTGGAAATTCGTGGAGCGGGCGATTTGCTAGGAGGTGAGCAAAGCGGTTTTATCAACGAAATAGGGTTTGATACCTATCAAAAAATACTAAATGAAGCTGTTGAAGAGCTGAAAGAAAAAGAATTTAAAACACTTTATGAAGAAGATAGTACCAACGAAAAAACCGTTTTTGTAAAAGAAACTCAAATCGATACAGATTTTGAAATTCTATTTCCTGACGATTATGTAAACAACATTACAGAACGACTTAATCTATACACTAAACTCAACGAAACCACCGAAGAAAAACAATTGCTAGATTTTGAATACGAACTGAAAGATCGTTTTGGTGATTTGCCTACACAAGTAGTCGATTTGCTAAACAGCGTGCGGGTAAAATGGCTGGCAACCTCAATCGGTTTAGAAAAAATAGTGCTCAAAAAAGGAAAAATGATAGGCTATTTTGTTGCCGATCAAGCATCAGATTTTTATCAATCAAAACGGTTTACTGAAGTATTGCAATACGTTCAAACACATCCAAAAAGCTGCCAGATAAAAGAAAAGCAAACCCGCAACGGATTAAGGCTATTGTTGGTTTTTGAGAAAATACACTCGGTAGATCGCGCATTGCAAGTATTGCAAGCATTTGAACCCAAAGCAGTTGTTGCCGATACCGAAAATAATTAATTCAAATAAAACTAGAGAAGCATTATTTTTCTCAAAAGGATAATCCTTATATTTGCAGAAATTTATACAAAATGCACTATAAACGAATACTTTTAAAGCTTTCTGGAGAAGCCTTAATGGGCAACAGAAGTTACGGAATTGACCCCGAACGCTTAGCAGATTATGCCAACGAAATAAAAAAAGTAGTAGATTTAGGTGTAGAAGTCGCCATTGTAATCGGTGGCGGAAATATTTTTAGAGGAATTGCCGGAGCCAGCAAAGGTATGGATCGTGTTCAAGGCGATCATATGGGAATGCTCGCAACGGTTATCAATGGTTTGGCTTTGCAAAGCGCTTGCGAAGATGCTGGCCTCGAAACACGATTGCTTTCAGCGATTAAAATCAACGAAGTAGCAGAACCATTTATACGAAGAAAAGCTTTACGTCACTTAGAGAAAGGACGAGTAGTTATTTTTGGAGGAGGAACAGGAAATCCTTATTTTACAACAGATTCGGCTGCTGTTTTACGCGCTATAGAAGTCGAAGCCGATGTTATTTTAAAAGGAACTCGCGTAGATGGTATCTACACCGCCGATCCAGAAAAAGACAACGAGGCTACAAAATTCGACTTTATTTCTTTTGATGATGTTTTGCGAAAAGGATTGAAAGTAATGGATACCACCGCATTTACACTCAGTCAAGAAAACGAATTGCCGATTATTGTTTTCGATATGAATATTTCAGGAAATCTAGAACGTGTTATCTCTGGTGAAAAAATCGGTACGAAAGTAAATCTATAGAAAAATCAAAAACCTAAATTATGAACGAAGAAATTGATTTGATTATCGATAGCGCAAAAGAAGATATGCAAGGCGCTATTAAGCACCTAAAGAAGCAACTGGTAAACATTAGAGCAGGAAAAGCTAATCCAACAATGTTAAGCAGCGTTGAGGTAGATTATTACGGAAGTATGACGCCATTAAGTCAAGTAAGTAATATTAATACGCCAGATGCAAGAACACTTTCAATTCAGCCTTTTGAAAAATCGATGATTGGCGAAATTGAAAAAGCTATTATGAATGCAAATTTAGGTTTTAACCCAATGAATAATGGTGAAAATGTAATTATCAATGTTCCGCCATTAACCGAAGAACGCAGAAAGCAGCTTTCTAAACAAGCAAAAGCAGAAGCGGAAGAGGCAAAAATAGGAGTTAGAAATGATAGACGAAATGCCAATAATGAACTTAAGAAATTAGATGTTTCTGAAGATTTATTGAAAGATGCCGAAGACACTATTCAGAAGTTAACCGATCAACATATTGCCGAAATCGATAAGATTTATGACGCAAAAGAAGTTGAAATTATGACGGTTTAAAAACTTCATTTTTCTCACTTATTTTAAGACCGCTTATTGAAAGATAAGCGGTTTTTTTAGTGCATAAAATAAAATGTTAGCTTTCTGTTTAAATCAACTGCTTTTTATTTGTGTTTTTTTAAATTTGCCGATTTTCTGAAACACTATGTCAAAGTTATTTAGCTTCGGTTTTTGGAACACCATAGCAAGAACTATCCTAAGAAATCGAGTATTATTTATTTTCCTAATTATTGGGATGACCTTCTTTTTGTCAACTCAATGGGAAAAAATGCGTTTTTCGTACACCGAAGCCAACTTACTTCCCGACGATCACGAAATCAACCAAGAATACAAAAAGTTTTTAGATCGCTTTGGCGATGAAGGTAACCTGATTGTAATAGCTACAACCGATTCAGCTATTTTTACGCCAGAAAAGTTTCAAGCTTGGGCAAAACTTTCCGATACGCTTAAAACCTTTCCCGAAGTAGATTTTAGTATAGGCATTTCTGACCTAAAAGTGATGCAAAAAAGAGACGATCCTAAGCGATTCGAAATGGTTGATGCTTTTGATCGTAAAGATGAAACCGATTCTATATTGGTAGCAAAATACGGCGAAAAACTTTTCAATGATTTGCCTTTTTACGAAGGATTGGTTTACAGTAAAAAATCAAACACCGTTCAAACAGCGGTTTACTTAAAAGAAGAAATCGTTAATAAACGCGACCGTAAAGATTTTGTTCTAAATGAATTAAGGCCTTTGTTGGAGGAGTTTCAAATAAAAGAAAATATAGAGATTAGAGCCTCTGGAATGCCCTATATCAGAACGCTAAATTCGCAAAATATTGTAGATGAAATTCAATGGTTTGTGTTAGCAGCTTTATTGGTAACTTCGTTTATCTTTTTCTTCTTTTTTAGAAGTGTTCGAGCCACAATTATTTCAATGATAACAGTTGTTATTGGGGTAATGTGGGCATTTGGATTTTTAGGTTTATTCGGTTATGAAATTACGGTTTTAACAGCTATTATTCCGCCCTTAATTATAGTTATAGGTATCCCGAATTGTATTTTCTTGATTAATAAATATCAACAAGAAATCAAAAAACACGGCAATCAAGCCAAATCTTTGCAGCGTGTAATCACCAAAATTGGCAACGCAACTTTAATGACCAACGTAACCACTGCTTCTGGTTTTGCAACGTTTATTTTTACGCAAAGCGAATTGCTGAAAGAATTTGGTATTGTGGCTTCGGTAAATATTATAACGATATTTTTACTCAGCTTGTTGATTATTCCAATAATCTACAGTTATATGCCGCCACCAAAGGACAAACACCTTAAACACCTCGGCAAACAATGGATTGAAGGTTTTGTAAATTGGATGGAAAAAATGGTGCGTAACCATAGAATTGCTATTTATTTTGTATCGGTTGGTGTGTTGACTTTGAGTATAACGGGGATTTATATGATAAAAATTTCTGGTAGCTTGCTTGAGGATATGCCTCAAAAAGCAGAGTTTTTTAAAGATATTCAGTTTTTTGAAGAAGAATTCGATGGTGTTATGCCACTCGAAATAATGATTGATACCAAACGCGAAAAGGCAGTAACAAAGTTATCTACACTCAAAAAAATGCAGGAGTTAGAAGACCTTATTGCGGATGTGCCAGAACTTTCGCGACCACTTTCTTTGGTGAATATTGCAAAGTATAGCAAACAGGTATATTACAATAATAATCCCAAATATTATCAATTACCAACAAGGCAGGAGCAGAATTTTATTATGCCTTATCTAAAAGGATTGGATCAAGATGAAGCCGCTATCAATTCATTTGTGGATTCTACAGGTCAATACGCCAGGATGACGGTTTTTATGAAAGATGTAGGAACCGAAGAAATGGAACGAATTGAAGAAAATATTTGGCCGCAAATCGACAAGATTTTTTCACCTGAGAGGTATGAAGTTACCTTGACGGGAAAAGCACTTATTTTTCAAAAAGGAACACGTTATTTGGTCAAAAACTTGGTTTTGTCTCTTGGTTTAGCAGTTTTAATAATCGCCCTTTTTATGGCTTGGATGTTCCGTTCGTTTAGAATGATTTTAATCTCATTGATTCCGAATTTGTTGCCACTATTAATGACTGCGGGAATGATGGGCTTTTTAGGAATTCCAATAAAACCATCGACCATACTCGTTTTTAGTATTGCTTTTGGAATTAGTGTAGACGATACTATTCACTTTTTAGCAAAGTACAGGCAAGAACTAAAAGCCAACAATTGGAAGATAAAAAAATCGGTTTACCCTGCTTTACGTGAAACCGCTGTAAGTATGTTTTACACTTCTATTGTGTTGTTTTTTGGTTTTTCAGTATTTATGATTTCTAGTTTTGGCGGAACGGTTGCTTTAGGAGGATTAGTGTCCGCAACTTTGCTTTTTGCAATGCTAGCTAATTTACTTTTGCTCCCTTCTCTATTATTATCTTTAGAAAAAAGCATTGCTAACAAGAAAACACTAAAAGAACCACAAATGAAAATCATCGATACCGAAGTCGAGAAAAAAGCTAAAAAGAAGAAATAAAAAAGCCCCGATGAAACACCGAGGCTTTAGCTTGAATAAGTTAATACCCCAAAAAACTTATTCTAAATAGATGATATGAAGAAAGGCCAAATTTATAGCCTTTATGAAATATAGACTATACCCATTATGGGGTATTTTTATCACTAAATTGTTAATTTTATGTTTGGTGTTGCCTTTGTTTGTTAATCAGATATTTTATTTTTCAAAATCAACAATTTTTAAAAACTAAAAAGATTTGTTTTCTAGAGAGCTAATTCCTCGATTACTTTGCATAAACTTTGTTTTAAGCCTATTAAAATTTATCTTTGCGCCACCTTAAACAAAAGACGAATGATTAAAATGAAAATAGCTGAAATCCTTAAAAGCAACGATTTGCTAAAGGATTTTGAAGTAAAAGGTTGGGTAAGAGCATTTCGAAGCAATCGATTTATTGCTTTAAACGATGGTTCTTCGCTTCATAATATTCAATGTGTAATTGATTTTGAAAAAACACCTCAAGAAATTTTAGATCGAATTAGTGTTGGTGCAGCTATAAAAATTCAAGGTACTTTACACGAAAGTGAAGGAAGAGGTCAGCGCGTAGAAATTCAAGTAAATGAAGTTGAAATTCTAGGGGAAGCTAATCCAGAGGAAGTTAGAAAAACCATTCTTTCTCCCAAAAAACACAGCTTAGAAAAATTAAGAGAACAAGCGCATTTACGTGTTAGAACAAATACTTTTGGTGCGATAATGAGGCTTCGCTCAAAACTTTCTTTTGCTGTACATAACTATTTTAATAAAAATGGATTTCAATACGTGCATACGCCAATTGTTACTGGTTCTGATGCAGAAGGAGCGGGAGAAACATTTAAAGTTACAAACTTCGATTTAACGAATGTTCCAACTACCGAAGATGGCAAACCAGATTTTAGTCAAGACTTTTTTGGGAAAGAAACCAACTTAACGGTTAGCGGTCAGCTTGAAGCAGAAACCTATGCTTTAGGTTTGGGTCAAGTTTATACGTTTGGTCCAACTTTTAGAGCGGAAAACTCCAATACTTCTCGGCATTTAGCTGAGTTTTGGATGATTGAGCCTGAAGTTGCTTTTTGCGAATTAGATGGGAATATGGACCTCGCCGAGGACTTTATCAAAAGTGTACTGCAGTATATTGTAGATGAATGTCCAGATGATTTAGAATTTCTAGAAAACAGATTGCTACAGGAAGAAAAAAACAAACCACAAGCAGAGCGTTCTCCAATGCCGCTTCGTGAAAAAATTGACTTTGTTTTAAAGAATAACTTCAAACGAGTTAGTTACACCGAAGCTGTCGATATTCTGAAAAACTCTAAACCTAATAAAAAGAAAAAATTTCAATATCCTGTAAACGAATGGGGAGTAGATCTGCAGAGCGAACACGAACGCTTTTTGGTAGAAAAACACTTCAAATGCCCAGTTATTTTATTCGATTATCCAGCTGACATTAAAGCTTTTTATATGCGTTTAAACGATGATGGAAAAACCGTTCGCGCAATGGATATTTTATTCCCAGGAATTGGAGAAATTGTAGGCGGATCGCAACGAGAAGAACGCTATGATGTACTTTTACAAAAAATGAGAGAGCTTGGCGTAGACGAAAAAGAATTGTGGTGGTATTTAGAAACACGAAAGTTTGGTACTTGTAAACACAGCGGTTTTGGTTTAGGATTCGAGCGATTGGTGCTTTTTGCAACGGGAATGACTAATATTCGTGATGTAATACCTTACCCAAGAACACCACAAAACGCTGAGTTTTAAAAATGAAGTAGGCTACAACTTTAATTGAGGGTTGTGGTTTTTATCAATGAAATATTAGATTTTAATATAAAATGATAAACACCAACTAGAAAGATTTTAGTTGGTGTTTTTTTATGTTGAAAATCAACTAGAGAAGGATTAGAATTCAATCGATAACTTTTATAAATTGGTTTTGCTGTAAGTGATTTATTTCTTCTTTATGCTGATAGTTAATTTCAATATAAGTGATATTCTATTATAAAGTGAAACTGTATATTTGCATTTAGATTAAATCTAATTTAAAGAGTTGATTTTCAATGAAAATAAACAAACAAGATATAAAGAAAGCCCTTGAAACTATTAGTGTTGCTGGAGAAGGCAAAAATATGGTTGAAAGCGGGGCAGTGCAAAACATAGTAACTTTTGGCGACGAAGTAGTAGTCGATTTGGTTTTAGAAACTGCTGCTTTGCATATCAAAAAGAGAGCTGAAGTAGATGTTATGAAGGCAATTCATCAACACGTTGGTGAAAAAATAAAGGTCAAAGTAAACATCAAAGTAGAAGCCAAAAAGAAAGAAAACCCGAATGAAATTAAAGGTAAACCAATACCTGGAATTCAAAATATTATTGCCGTAGCTTCTGGTAAAGGTGGCGTAGGGAAGTCTACAGTTACAGCAAATCTAGCAGTAACGCTAGCTAAACAAGGTTTTAAAGTAGGTTTGTTAGATGCCGATATTTACGGCCCATCTGGACCAACGATGTTCGATGTGCTGACTGAACGACCACTTTCGGTAACGGTTGATGGAAAATCTAAAATGAAACCGGTAGAGAATTACGGTGTCAAAATGCTATCAATAGGATTTTTTACTAAACCGGATCAAGCGGTAATTTGGCGTGGACCAATGGCAGCAAAAGCATTAAATCAAATGATTTTTGATGCTGACTGGGGCGAATTGGATTTCCTTTTAGTTGATTTGCCTCCAGGAACAGGTGATATTCATCTTTCTATTATGCAATCAATGCCAATAACAGGATCGGTAGTGGTTAGTACGCCACAAAATGTAGCTTTAATCGATGCCAAAAAGGCGGTAGCTATGTTTCAACAGGAAAACATTAATGTCCCTGTTCTAGGAATTATTGAAAATATGGCTTATTTTACACCAGCCGAACTTCCAGAAAACAAATACTATATTTTTGGAAAACAAGGAGCCAAAAATTTAGCCGAAGATATCGATGTACCATTTTTAGGAGAAATTCCTTTGGTACAAAGCCTTAGAGAATCTGGCGATGTTGGTCGACCAGCTGCTCTTCAAGAAGATACGCCGCTTACTGAATCATTTTTAGAAATTACTAGAAATACAGTTCAACAAGTGGTCGATAGAAATAAAAGTTTGCCGCCAACCGAAGCAATTAAAATTACGACAATGGCAGGTTGCAGCGCCGTAAAAAAATAGACTTATGACGAGTAAAGAATTAAGAGAAAAAGTAGAAATTGCATTAGAAGAAATACGTCCATTTTTAAAAAATGATGGTGGCGATATTAGCTTAATTGATATTGAAAATGATAAGCTAGTAAAGGTTCAGTTAATGGGAACTTGTGTCGGTTGTTCTGTAAACCAAATGACACTGAAGTCTGGTGTAGAAATGACCATCAAAAAACACGCGCCTCAAATCGAAAGCGTTGTTAATGTTGAATCTGCTTAAAAACTAATTTAATCTACTTGATTCTGACGCTTGTCATTTATCAAACGGTTAGTCTTACGGAATTTTGCATATCAAATAAAGCACAAAATGATTAAAACAGATATATTGATTATTGGAGCCGGTCCTACAGGTTTATTTGCTGTTTTTGAAGCCGGATTGCTAAAACTAAAATGCCACATTATTGATGCACTTCCTCAGCCTGGCGGTCAGTTAGCTGAGTTGTATCCTAAAAAACCAATTTATGATATTCCTGGTTTCCCTGAAGTTTTGGCGGGTGATTTAGTCGATAATTTGATGGAGCAAATCAAACCTTTTGAGCCAGGATTTACCCTTGGCGAAAAAGCGCAAGATATCGAAAAACAAGAAGATGGCAGTTTTATTGTAACTACCGATAAAGGAACACAGCACCACGCACCAATTGTTGCAATTGCTGGCGGATTAGGGAGTTTTGAACCTAGAAAACCCAAGCTAAAAAACCTCGATTTTTTTGAAGATAAAGGCGTTCACTATATGGTGAAAGACCCTGAACAATTTAGAGATAAATCTGTTGTAATTGCTGGAGGAGGTGATTCTGCGCTTGATTGGAGCATTTTCTTAGCTGATGTTGCTGCTGAAGTTACACTTGTTCATAGAAGAAATGAATTTAGAGGAGCTTTAGAATCGGTGGATCGTGTAAAAGAGCTCAAAGATATGGGGAAAATCAAATTGATTACACCTGCTGAAGTTGTTGGACTAAACGGAGATGAGCAGTTAGAGTCTATTACAATTCGAAAAAACAACAACCCAGAGCAAGATATCAATCTGAAAACCGATTATTTTATTCCGCTTTTTGGACTTACACCAAAACTAGGACCAATTGCGGATTGGGGACTCGAAATTGAAAAAAATGCCATAAAGGTTGATAATACACTCGATTACCAAACCAATATTCCTGGAATTTATGCTATTGGTGATGTCAATATTTATCCAGGAAAACTAAAATTGATTTTGTGTGGTTTTCACGAAGCAACTTTGATGTGTCAAAGCGCCTTTCAAAAGATATTTCCAGACAAACGTTATGTAATGAAATACACAACGGTTGGTGGAGTTACTGGTTTTGATGGCTCAAAAAAAGAAGCACCTAAAGCAGTAGTTAAGTCAATCGATTAAATTTTATTTCAAACTTTCTTTTGGTTTTATGGATGTAAAAATTACTATTATTGATCGTGAAGGAGAATCGCACCTTATTGATGCTCCAACTGATATGGGGATGAATTTAATGGAGGTAGTTCGCTCTTTTGAACTTGCTCCAGAAGGTACAATTGGTGTTTGTGGCGGAATGGCAATGTGTGCTTCTTGCCAGTGTTATGTTAAATCTGACACACCTTTACCAGAAAAAAACGATGATGAAGAAGCAATGCTTGCAGAAGCTTTTTATGTTGAAGAAAACAGTCGTTTGGGTTGTCAAATTCCCGTTTCAAAAGATTTAGAAGGATTGGTTGTAGAGCTTGCACCCGAAGAATAATAAAGCTTAAAATCGGTATCCAATCCCTAAACTACCACGAACCAAAAAGTTATAATCGCGATTGCCATCATAGGTTTTAAAAAGATTTCGACCACCACCGATATAAGCTTCTATCACCAAGCCAAAATCGGTTACATATTTATAACCTGCACTTAATCCTAATGCTACATCTTCTATTTGTTTTGGATTTTTGTATCGGTTTCCATTTGGGCTGACCACTGCTACACGATCATCAATTGAGTTGAACATCAAAAAAGCTTCAGCAAACCATAAATCAGCTTGACCTTCTGGCATAAAATAATAACGGTAATAACCAGTTACAGCATAATTGTAATCCCAATCTACTACCGCATCATCAAAAGGGAGCATTACACTTACCCCAAAACCCGACTGATCGCTTACCAAAAATTCGTAGCTCGCTTCAAAACTTCCTAACAATGTATAAAGTGTATTCAGTTTTACTTCATTGAGTTTGGTTTCAGATTTTTCATAATTCGCTTTTTCTTCTTGAGCAAAAGCAAGATTACATAAAAAAATAAATAAGGTCGCTGTAATTAATTTCTTCATCGTTGTAGGTGTTATCATCAACAAATATAAGCTTTAAAAATTAGTCCAGAAGTTTTTAAGTAATTAGCAATCGAATTTGTTTAACTTTGTAAAAAATAATTCAATTTTGGAAAACCAAGAATCAAAACATAAAGCAGGATTTGTAAATATTATCGGTAATCCTAACGTAGGAAAATCTACGTTGATGAATGCCTTTGTAGGAGAGCGTTTGTCGATAATTAACGCTAAAGCGCAAACCACCAGGCACCGAATTTTAGGAATTGTAAACGGCGAAAATCATCAAGTAGTATTTAGCGATACGCCTGGAATTATAAAACCAGCCTACGATTTGCAAAGTTCTATGATGGATTTTGTGAAATCTGCATTTCAAGATGCTGATGTATTGATTTATCTTGTGGAATGTGGCGAGAAAGCTTTGAAAGATGAAGATTTTTTTAGGAAAATAACGGCTACCGAAACACCGTTGCTATTGTTGATTAATAAAATTGATAAAGCAGATCAATTCATTTTAGAAGACCAAGTAGATTATTGGAAGGAAAAAGTACCTAATGCAGAAGTTTTTGCTATTTCTGCGCTAGAAAAATTTGGTGTGGCTGAGGTTTTTAATCGAATCCTTGAATTGTTACCCGAATCGCCAGCATTTTATCCAAAAGATCAGCTTACCGACAAACCCGAACGCTTTTTTGTGAACGAAGCTATCCGCGAGAAAATATTGACGCATTACAAAAAAGAAATTCCTTATAGTGTCGAAGTTGAAACAGAATCTTTCGAAGAAGACGATCGCATCATCCAAATAAGAAGCATTATTATGACAGAACGCGAATCGCAAAAAGCGATTATTATCGGTCATAAAGGAAGTGGATTAAAACGTGTTGGTACCGAAGCAAGAAAAGATTTAGAAAAGTTTTTCGGTAAAAAAATACATTTAGAGCTTTATGTAAAAGTCAGTAAAAACTGGCGAAACGACGAACGACAACTCAAGCGTTTTGGTTACAATCAAAAGTAAACCTCATTCTAATTTATCTTTTTCCGATTTAGAAAATTAAAAAAACTACCTTTGCAAATTATTTCAAATTAGAAATTATGGGCAATATAGTAGCCATCGTAGGAAGACCTAATGTAGGTAAATCTACTTTTTTTAACCGATTGATTCAACGAAGAGAAGCTATTGTAGATTCTACTAGCGGTGTTACGCGAGATCGACATTACGGTAAAACCGACTGGAATGGAAGAGATTTTTCGGTAATTGATACGGGTGGTTACGTTGTTGGAAGCGATGATGTTTTTGAAAAAGAAATCGATCGACAAG
>JBNJHC010000021.1:0-46849 GCA_051748125.1 Bacteroidota bacterium | reverse complement strand
GCAAGGTTGGGACGGAACTTACAACGGCAAGCCAATGCCATCGAATGATTATTGGTTTAGAGTGGAATATAGAGAACCAAGCAGTGGGGCGCAAGCTTCATTTAAGGCAAACTTGAGCTTAAAACGATAATTTTTCATTTTTCAAATATCAGTATAATTTAAAGAGCAGTACTTTTTAAAAAGTACTGCTCTTTTTTTATTTTAATAGTACTAACCAGAATAGGAATAATCTTCAAAAAATCATTTATTCTGAATTAAATTATATTTTTGTGAAGTGAACAAAAATGAGCAATATATTTCCAGGTGCATTCAGTTAGCTAAAAATGGATTAGGAACTACTTATCCAAATCCTTTAGTAGGGAGTGTTGTTGTTTATCAAGATAAAATAATTGGTGAAGGCTGGCATCATCAATCAGGAGAGAATCACGCAGAAGTTAATGCTATTCAGTCAGTAAAAGACAAGTCTTTACTCAAAAAATCGACGCTATATGTTAGTTTAGAACCTTGTAGTCATTTTGGAAAAACTCCTCCTTGCAGCGACTTAATCATTTCAATGAACATTAAAAAAGTGGTTGTTGGTATGGTCGACCCATTTGAAAAAGTGGCTGGCAAAGGCATAAAAAAACTCATAGATGCAGGTTGCGAAGTTGTAGTTGGGGTTTTAGAGGAAAAATGTCAACAGTTGAATAAACGATTTTTATGTTTTTATCAAAAAAAACGTCCTTATATCATCTTGAAATGGGCAGAATCAATCGATGGATTTTTAAGCCCATTTGTGTTTCCTGAAAAAAACAAAAATAACGCTCCAGTTTGGATTACAAATTCACATTCTAAACAATTGGTGCATCGCTGGAGAAGTCAAGAGAACAGTATTTTGATTGGTAGTAACACAGCAATTGCCGATAATGCCAAACTGAACACCCGATTATGGAAGGGCGCCTCCCCTACTCGAATTATTATTGATCAAAAATTATCAGTTCCAACCACTCATTTTGTTCACGACCAAAGTGTAAAAACCATTTTTATTACAGATAAAAAAACTCATTCAGACAGGATTATTGAAAATGATCATTTAAAAATTGAACGAATTAATTTTAATGATAATTTGCCAAAACAAATCTGTAATATATTGTATAACAATTCGATTCAATCGGTTATAATTGAAGGCGGAAGGCAAACTTTACAAGCTTTTATTGATTATAACACATGGGATGAAGCTAGAATTTTTACAGGTGATAAAATTTTTAAACAAGGGACTAAAGCTCCAAAAATCAATAAGAATATTCACCACCAAAATAAAATTTTAACCGATCAACTAAAACTCATTTATAATGATTAAAACTATAATTTTTGATTTTGGCGACGTGTTTTTAACACTAAACAAACCTGCTACCCAAAAAAAATTAAAAGATTTTGGTCTGGAAAATTTTTCTAACGAAATGATTCATCAAAATCAACTTTATGAGATGGGAAAAATCTCTACTGAAGAATTTGTCAATTTTTATACTGAGCAAATTGAAGGTTTAAGCAAACAAGAATTTATCGATGCTTGGAATTCAATTTTAATTGAATTCCCTAAACACAAACTTGATTTCATTAAGGAATTATCAAAATCAAAAAAATATCGGTTGATTTTATTAAGTAACACCAACAATTTACATATCAATTGGATAAAAGAAAATATAAATTGCTATGAAGAATTTAAGCAATGTTTTGATGTTTTTTACCTATCTCAAGATATTCATTTCCGCAAGCCTAATTTAGATATATATGAATTTGTAATCAAACAAAATCAACTTGTACCTGAGGAAACACTTTTTGTAGATGATACTCCTGAAAACACAGAAGCTGCAAAAAAACTAGGAATTAAAATATGGAATATCAATCCCAATACCGACGATGTCTCGAAGCTTTTTATTACTAAAAGTTCTTTGTTTTGATATACCTTATACTAAGCATTATCTCCTCAAGTTTAATCTATGTAGTTTTCAAATTTTTAGGGAGGTTTAAAGTTAAAACTTTACACGCCCTAATTTTTAATTATTTTACAGCCTTTTTATTGGGCCTTGCCTTGCAATCAAAAATGATAAATCCAATTCATTTACCTGAAAAAAGTTGGTTTTTGGGTTCTATAATTCTTGGAGTTTTATTTATTGTAGTGTTTACTTTTATGGTGAGAACCACTCAAGAAATGGGAATGTCGGTGGTTTCTGTTGCCAGTAAAATGAGTGTTGCTGTACCTGTTATTTTTGTGATTTTTTATTACAGCGAGCCTGTAAATGCATTAAAAATTATCGGTATATTATTGGCGTTGGTGGCTGTCTATTTGGTTTCCTTAAAAAACAAAAAAGGATTAAAGTTTAAGTCTTCTTACATTTGGCTACCTTTTGTAGTTTTTCTGGGGAGTGGAACAATTGAAAGCTCTCTCAAATTTTTAGAAGAAGCTTATGTTCCAAATAGCGAGATTGCTACTTTCTCGGCCACAATATTTCTTTTTGCAGCTATTACTGGTGTAATTGTATATTTCTATCAGTCGATAAAGAAAAGTATGCACATAAAAACCAAAGCTATAATAGGGGGAGTTTGTCTTGGAATCCCAAATTATTTTTCCATTCATTTTTTTATTCAAGCCTTAAAAAGTAATATTTTTGATGGTTCAATTATTTTTATCATCAACAATGTTGCCATCGTTTTGCTTTCAACTTTAATCGGTATTTTAGTTTTTAAAGAAACTTTACTCAAAAAGAATTGGATTGGTATTTTATTTGCTATTTTGAGCATTATAATTGTATATTTTTCAAGTCAAGAAATCAGTTAAGTGAGAGATTATTACTACACCATAACAACAGCATCTGAAGAAGTTCTTTTTAAAGAAAAAGGAAGTAAATTCTTTGGCTATGCTTTTCCCGTAAAAAATGAAAAAGATATTGAAGTTGCTATCGACGAATTGAAAAAAAAACACCACAAAGCAAGGCATTTTTGCTATGCTTGGCAGCTCGGTAAAACTTATGAACACTTTAGAGCAAACGATGATGGCGAACCTTCCAATTCGGCTGGAATGCCAATTTATGGTCAATTGCAATCGTTTGATGTAACCAACTGCCTGGCAGTTGTAGTTCGGTATTTTGGCGGCACAAAACTCGGTGTTGGTGGACTTATTTCTGCCTATAAGACAACAACTGAAATGGCGCTAAAAAACGCTAACATTGTCAAAAAAACAATCGATATTGAGTTTAAAGTGAATTGCAATTATGACCTTATGAATGTGGTGATGCGACTCATTAAAGAAGAAAATATCGACTTAATTGAACAAAATTTAGAAATGGATTGTGATTTTACATTAGCTGTAAGAAAAAAAGATTTTGATCAAGTCATCAATAAATTTGAATCTGTTTATGGCCTAAAAATCAAAGTTCCCGATGTAGATAAAAGCAATACTAACTAAAAAATTGTACACAACATTTAGCTGACTTATATTTGCCCTATGGAACACTTTATTGTATCAGCCAGAAAATATAGACCCGAAAATTTTGAAGATGTTGTCGGTCAAAGCGCTATTACCAACACTTTACTAAAAGCTATTGATAGTAATCATTTAGCGCAAGCCTTGTTGTTTACTGGTCCTCGTGGAGTTGGTAAAACTTCATGTGCTCGAATTTTAGCCAAAAAAATTAATCAAGAAGCTACTCAAGATACTTCTGGGGATTTTTCATTCAATATTTTTGAACTCGATGCCGCTTCCAATAACTCGGTAGACGACATTAGAAATCTTACCGATCAGGTTAGAATTCCTCCACAAGTAGGAAAATATAAAGTGTATATTATAGATGAAGTGCACATGCTTTCACAAGCTGCATTCAACGCTTTTCTAAAAACCTTAGAAGAACCGCCTAAACACGCTATTTTTATCTTAGCGACTACCGAGAAGCACAAAATAATACCAACCATTCTATCGCGTTGCCAAATATTTGATTTTAAACGAATTACCGTTACCGATATCAAAGAACATTTGGCTAAAATAGCAATAAACGAAGGCGTAGATGCAGAAGATGACGCCTTGCATATTATTGCACAAAAAGCCGATGGCGCTATGCGTGATGCGCTTTCTACCTACGATCGGGTAGTTAGTTTTTCTGGAGCAAATCTGACTCGCAAAGCCGTTACTGAAAATTTAAACGTATTAGATTACGAAACGTTTTTCACTAGTACCAATTTAATTCTTGAAAATAATATCCCAGAATTATTGGTGTATTTCAATTCTATTATTTCACAAGGATTTGATGGTCAACATTTTATTTCAGGTTTAGCCTCTCATTTTAGGGATTTATTGGTTTGCAAAAATCCAGCTACAATAGAACTGCTTGAAGTTGGCGAAGAAACCAAGAAAAAATACCTTGAACAATCGCAGCAAACCGAGTACAACTTTTTGATGCAAGGAATCGATCTAGCAGCTGAATGCGATTTTCAATACAAAAACAGTCAAAATCAACGATTACTGGTTGAATTATGTTTGATGAAATTAGCATCGTTGACTAGTCATCAAGCTACAGACTTTCAAAAAAAAAAGCCTAGTCCAGAAATAATTTCACCTGAAAATTTCAGTAGTGAACACGAAAGTTATCAACAAGAAAATCAATCAAGTAATAAAAATCAAGTAGCCGAAAAGCAAGAATCCAATACAGAAAAACACACTAATTCTTCTCCCGAACCAAATGAAAGCCAAAAAACAAACAATGAAAATGATTTAAAAGAAGAATTGACCAGTGGCGTAAATAGTTCTTCAGGGCTTTCGCTAAGCGCAATTAAGCGAAAAAAGAAATTGTTGGAAGAGCAACAAAACAACAAAAAAGCTGAAGTTGAAGAGTTTGCCGATTTTACAGAAGAACAAATTCAATCAGCTTGGAATGAGTATGTAAAAAAGCTAGAAAAAAGAGGCAATAAAATTTTAGCCTCAATACTCAACACCGACACACCACGCGTAAATGGAAGCAAGATTTGCATTGAATTGCCGAATGAAACAATGAAAATTTCGGTTAATCAAGACCAAGGCAATCTAATGAATCACCTGAAAAAATCAGTAAGAAATACGAGCTTAGAACTGGAAATTAAAGTGAATTATAAAGCAGAAAAAAAATTCATCTTTACTGCAAAAGAAAAATATGAAAAACTAAAAGAACTCAATCCAGCTGTAGAAAGTTTACGAAGAAAATTTGATTTAGATATATAATTATGTTAGGACTAAAACTTCCCACCGACCCGAGATGGGCAAATATTGCCGAAAAAAACATTTCAGAAATATTAATCGATCACGCATACTGCGAGCAAAAAGCAGCTTCGACAGCCATTTCGCTTATTGTTTCGTTTCCAGAATATGAAGAATTAGTAACTGAAATGACCGCTTTAGTTCAAGAAGAAATGAGCCATTTTAAAATGGTTCACGATTTATTAAAAGAGAAAAATATTCCATTAGGTCGCGATCGAAAAGATTTATATGTAGTAGAGTTAATGAAGTTTTTTCCAAAAGGCGGAAGCCGAACCGACCAACTAACCCACCGATTGATGTATGCTGCGCTCATAGAAGCCAGAAGTTGCGAACGGTTTAGGTTGCTTTCTGAAAATCTTGAAGACCAAAAACTAGCCAAATTTTACCGCAAACTGATGATTAGTGAGGCTAACCACTACACCATGTTTCTTAAGTTTGCTCGTCAATACGGCGACACCGAAACTGTAAATAAAAAGTGGGAAGAACTGTTGGAATATGAAGCAGAAATCATGAAATCACTTGGTAAAGAAGAAACTATTCACGGTTAAAAAACTTTCAATCGTTTTTCAGAAACAATACTTCTAACAAACAACTTACTTAAACAACAGGTATCTCCAGCCAGTTTTCCTTAACAATCATTTAATCTTTTTGTTGTATTTTTAACTTGTAATTTTAAACAAGATAAAAGATAATGTTCTATTTTTGGATTTGTTAAATGATGGGATGGGAAATATTAAACAAAATTTCAGTATAAAGGATTTAGAATCCTTAAGTGGCATTAAAGCGCACACTATAAGAATGTGGGAAAAGCGCTATAATGTGTTAGCGCCTAACCGAACAAAAACAAACATCAGAAAATATGGTGTAAATGGTTTACAAAAGATTTTAAACATAGCTTTTTTAAACGAAAACGGTTACAAAATTTCTCGTATTTCAAAAATGGACGACGATGAAATTACTGCACTCGTTCAACGAATTACAACAAGCAAAAGCAACGTAAATCGAGCTGTAAAATCTTTTAAAGTAGCTATGATGAATTTTGATCAAAGTTTATTCATTAAAACTTACAACAACTTAACAACTACCAGAACATTTAGAGAAATATACCACGATGTTTTTATTCCACTTTTGCATGAAATTGGTATGCTCTGGCAAGCAAGAACAATTACACCCGCTCATGAGCAATTTGTTTCAAATTTGATTAAACAAAAATTATTAATCAACATAGAATTGCTTCAAGCAGAGCCAGCCACTCAAAAAGACAAGGTTTTTATTTTGTTTTTGCCAGAAGAGGAAATTCACGACATCGGCCTATTTTATGCTAATTATGAAATTTTGCAATATGGTTACAAAGTCATTTTCCTTGGGCAAAGTTTACCTGTAGAAGATTTATCATACTTATCTAACCTGTATAAAAACCCTGTTTTTGTTAGCTACCTAACCATAAAGCCTGACAATTTATCAGAATATTTAGAACGTTTTTCTAAAAGTGTAGAGAACAAAAATACAGAATACTGGCTATTAGGACCTAAAGTAAAAGAAATAAGTAACATAAATATTGATAAAAAAATTGTTCCACTAAAGAACATAAACGAACTCACTTTAAGATTATAATATGAATAAAAAAATCAGCATCATAGGTTCTGGGTTTTCGTCATTAGCAGCCGCTTCTTATTTGGCCAAAGCTGGTAATGACGTAACTATTTTCGAAAAAAATGATAGCCTAGGCGGTAGAGCGCGTCAATTTAAAGCAGCTGGCTTTACTTTTGATATGGGTCCGTCATGGTATTGGATGCCCGATGTTTTTGAACGTTTTTTTGCTGATTTTGACAAAAAACCTAGCGATTATTACAACTTAGAAAAGCTAAATCCAGCTTATTCTGTTTTCTTTGGAAATGATAAACGCATCGAAATTGAAGATTCACTAGAAAAAATTTATAAAGTTTTTGATCATGAGGAAAAAGACGGAGCTAAAAAGCTCGAAAAATTTATTTCAGAATCTAAAACACATTATGATATTGCCATAAAAGATTTGGTATACAAGCCTGGTGTTTCGGCTTTAGAGCTAGTTACTCCACAAACAGTTACCCGGTTAGGAAAATTTTTTAGCAACATTTCAGCAGATATAGATCGAGATTTCAAAAGTGAAAAGCTTCGTCAAATCTTGAAATTTCCAGTATTATTTCTAGGTGCAAAACCCAGCGATACGCCTTCATTTTATAATTTTATGAATTATGCAGATTTTGGTTTAGGAACTTGGCATCCAAAAGGCGGTATGTATCAAGTAGTTGCTGCTATGGTCGATTTAGCTAAATCTTTAGGCGTAAAATTTCACACCAATGCAAATGTTTCCAAAATAAAAGTTGAAAATGAAAAAGTAACAGGTTTAGTTATTGATGATACTTTTACACCTTCAGAAATTGTGCTTTCTGGAGCCGACTATCATCACACAGAAACGCTTTTAGACCAAAAATATAGACAATATTCAGAATCGTATTGGAGCAAGAAAACTTTCGCACCATCATCGTTATTATTTTATTTAGGTTTTAATAAAAAATTAGCAAACATCAACCACCATAATCTTTTTTTTGATGTTGATTTTAATTCGCATGCCAACGAAATATACAGCCAACCAGCTTGGCCTAAAGAACCTTTGTTTTATGCTAATTTTACTTCCAAAACCGATGAAACTACAGCACCTAAAAATCAAGAAAACGGATTTTTTCTAGTGCCAATTGCTCCTGGACTTGAAGACACCGAAGCCTTAAGAGAGCAATATTTTGATGTTGTGATGAACAGATTTGAGAAAATAACAAACCAAAAAGTAAAGAACCACATCGTCTACAAAAAATCCTTTTGTGTGAACGATTTTAAAAGCGAATACAATTCCTACAAAGGCAATGCCTACGGAATGGCTAATACGCTTTTACAAACCGCATTTTTACGTCCAAAATTAAAAAGCAAGAAGGTCAAAAATTTGTTTTTTACAGGTCAACTAACCGTACCTGGACCAGGAGTTCCTCCTGCATTGATTTCTGGAAAATTAGCGGCAGAACTCATCCAAAAAAATTAATTAAAAAAATTGCTATGAAATCAATTTTTGATAATGTTTCTAAAGAATGTAGCAAAGCGGTAACCAACGCTTATAGCACTTCATTCTCGATTGCTACCAAATTGCTAGCACCGAGTATTCGTCAAGATATTTATAATATTTACGGTTTTGTTCGTTTTGCTGATGAAATTGTAGATACGTTTCATAATTATGATAAAGAGAATTTGTTTTTTAAATTTGAACGGGATTTATATGAAGCCATCGAAGAAAAAATAAGTCTAAATCCTATTTTGAATGCCTTTCAAGAAACGGTGCATAAATATCAAATTCCTGAAGAACTTTATGCCGCATTCATGAATAGCATGCAGAAAGATTTATTCAAATCGAATTATCAAACCACTCAAGAATACGAAGAATATATTTATGGCAGCGCTGATGTAGTGGGTTTGATGTGCTTGCGTGTTTTTGTAAAAGGCGATGATGAAAAGTACAATGCATTAAGAGAAGATGCAAAAAAACTAGGTTCAGCTTTTCAGAAAGTAAATTTTTTAAGAGATTTAAAAGCCGATTACGAAGACCTCAGCCGTTCGTATTTCCCAAATGCTGATTTAGAACAACTGGACGAATCAACCAAAAAAGCAATTATAAACGAGATAGAAAATGATTTTAAAGCGGGGTTAAGAGGCATTGTTCAGCTTCCTGTAGAAGCAAAACTTGGAGTTTATACTGCGTATATTTATTACTCAAAATTGCTCCAAAAGCTTAAAAAAACCCCATCTTTGGAAATAAAAAATACCCGCATAAGAGTCCCTAATTATGAGAAAGCTGGACTTTTAGCAAAATCATTTTTATCGTGTAGATTAAATTTAATATAGTTATGGTAGATGTTTTATTATGGATCCTCATTTTTCTTCTAGCTTTTGCTGGAATGGAATTTATGGCTTGGTTTACCCACAAGTATGTAATGCACGGATTTTTATGGATTTTACATAGAGATCACCATAAAAAAGACCATAACTCTTGGTGGGAAAGAAATGATTTTTTCTTTGTTTTTTATGCCGTTATTAGCATGTTTTTTTTGCTAACCGATTACGTTCCGTTTGGAACGGCAATTGGTTGTGGAATTGCTGCTTACGGAGCCGCATATTTCTTGGTTCACGATGTGTTTATTCACCAGCGATTTAAGTGGTTTAGAAATGCCAATAATTGGTACACCAAAGGAATTAGAAGGGCGCATAAAATGCATCATAAACACCTCGGCAAAGAAGATGGCGAGTGCTTTGGTATGCTGGTTCCACCGCTGCGTTTTTTTAAACAAAAAAATAAGCATAGCTCAAAATAATCCGTTAGATTTTGAATCATTTTTATGGCTAAAAAACATTACGACTATATTATAATCGGTGCAGGTGCCGCGGGTTTGAATTTGGCTATAGCAATGGTCGAAAACCCTTTCTTTTTGTTGAAAGAGATTTTAATTTTAGATAAATTAAGTCCTAAAAACAATAGGAAAACTTGGTCGTTTTGGGAAGAAAAAAATGGGAAATGGGACGATATAATTACTAAAAATTGGGATCGATGTGAAATCGTTTCAAAAGAAAAAAAGATCAATATTCCATTGAATTCTTATCGCTACAAAACCTTAAAGTCTGATGATTTTTATGCGCTAGCAAAATCAAAAATCAACTCACACAACAACATTGTTGTAGTCCAAGAAGAAGTTACCAACTTAGATGAAGATGTAGATTCTGTTCTTATAAAAACTGATAAAAACACCTATACTGCTACTTATGTTTTCGACAGTAGACCGCCAAAATTAGACCGTAAATGCCAACCAAAAGCGAGCATATTACTACAGCATTTTAAAGGTTGGTTTATAAAAAGTAGTACGTCTGTTTTTGATGAAAAAAGTTTTAAAATGATGGATTTTAGCATAACCGATAACGGAAAAACATCCTTTACCTACGTATTACCTTTTTCGCCGAACGAAGCTTTAATTGAGTTTACGTACTTTTCTCCTGAACTTGTAGACGAAGACCGATACGATCAATTTATCGAAAAATACATTGCTCAACAATTAGCGCTTTCAGAAAATGAATACGAAGTTATTGAAACTGAAAAAGGCATTATTCCGATGACCAATTATCCGTTTTGGGAAAACTCAACAGCACGAGTAATAAAAATTGGGACTGCTGGTGGTTGGGTAAAAGCATCGACTGGATATTCGTTTAAAAACGCTGAAAAAAATGCTGCTTTAATCTGCCAAAACATCATCAACGAGCTTCCGATTTCCAGGGGTTTACACGCTAAAAAACACCGCTTTTATGATAGTATTTTTTTAGATGTTTTAGAGACTGAAAATCATTACGGCGAAACGCTATTCAAACGGATGTATGAAAAGAATAAAATTGAAAAAATATTTCGATTTCTTGACGAAGAAAGCAATTTATTGGAAGAACTAAGCATCATTAGCTCGTTAGCAGACAAGCCTTTTTATGATGCTTTTTTTAGATTCTACAAAAAAGGATTTAGGTTGCCCAAAATCATCGATTAAGACTGAAATATTTTTCGGGCTTTTTCTAAATCTTCAGGTGTATCAATTCCTATACTTATTTCTGAGGTTTTTATCATTTTAATTTTTTTACCATTTTCAAGGTGACGCAAACATTCAATTTTTTCAGCTTTTTCTAGCGGTGTCATCGGTGTTCTGTAGAAGTCTAGCAAAGCTTGTTTTCGGAAAGCATAAATTCCGACGTGTTTAAAATATGTTATCTTTTCAGATTTATCGCGATGAAACGGAATCACCGACCTTGAAAAATACAATGCCAAATCCTGATGATCGGTTATCACCTTAACATTATTTGGGTTTTCAATTTCATCTAAAGTTGAAAGCGGTGTTTGTAAAGATGCCAAATCGATAATTTTTTGCTCATCATCATCAAAAACAGCCAGTAGTTTACTCAAAGCTTTTTCGTTTATAAACGGCTCGTCTCCCTGAACGTTTAAGACAATATCGGCATCGATTTGTTCGATAGCTTCTGCTATTCTATCACTTCCGCATTGGTGCTTTTTTTTACTTCTAAAAATTTTTCCGCCATTGGCTAGAATTTCATCCGCAATAATTTCAGCATCTGTAACAACGTAAACTTCATCAAACAAATTGGTTTTTACGGCTGCTTCATAAGTTCTGGTAATCACTGTTTTTCCGTTTAAATCTTGCATCAGTTTTCCAGGGAATCGAGAAGCTTCGTAACGAGCAGGTATCATGGCTATTTTCTTCATTTGTATATCAGTTTATTCATTAAAAAAATCATCTTTAAATCCGATTAGGTAAAGCTTGTTTTTGGCGCGAGTTATAGCTGTATAAAGCCAACGCAAATAGTCTTTATCTATCCCGTTTGGCAAATAAGGTTGTTCGACGAAAACGGTATTCCATTGTCCACCTTGCGACTTATGACATGTAATAGCGTAACTGAATTTCACTTGCAGCGCATTAAAAAATTTATTGTTTTTAACTTTTAAAAAACGCTTATATTTAGAGCGTTCATCAGCATAATCTTTCATTACTTCTTGATAAAGCTTGTTCGATTGTTCGTAAGTTAACGAAGGAGCATTGGCTTCTAAGGTATCGAGAATCAAAACCGTTTCAAAGGCATCCATTTTAGGGTAATCCACCATTTGCACTTTCACTTCAGCAAACCGAAAACCATAAAGTTCCTTGATGCTAAAAATTTCAAGAATCTCAACAATATCACCATTGGCAATAAATCCAGCTTCAGAATTTGGTTTTAACCAGTAATAATTATTTTTGACTACCATTAGGTAATCACCAGCAGCAATTTCATCTTCCCGAAATAAAATTCGTGCTCTTATTTGCTGATTATACATGTTAGCCCGTTTATTTGAACGAACAATTAGCGCTGTTTCTTGATGCCCGTCATTATCGAATGCTTGATTGATTGCATCCATTATTTCATGACCGTCTACTAAGCGAATTAAATCACCTTTACCGGTAAGATTGAATTTAAATCCTTCATAATATTCGTCGAGTAAAGCATCTCTAATAAGCGTTGCATTTCGTAAAATATCGCTCTCTAATTGTTGTCGCACCACTTCATCTAGCTCGACGCTAATTACTTCCATTTGAAATTGCATAGAAAGCGTTTTTTCGTCTAATGCAGGACTGAGTTCTGCTTTTACAGGAGGAAGCTGAGCAGTATCTCCAATAAAAATCAACTGGCAATTTTCGCCAGCATATACATATTCAATTAAATCTTCTAGCAACGAGCCTTTGCTAAAAAGTTCGTCTCCACTAGGCAAATCGGGAATCATCGAAGCCTCGTCTACTATAAAAACAGTGTTTTTATGTTTGTTTTGTTGTGGAACAAAACTTACTCCACCACTTTTATCTTTTTTAGGATAGTAAATTTTTCGGTGAACTGTTTGCGCTTGTTGCTGGCTATAATTTGAAATTACTTTTGCGGCTCTTCCCGTTGGTGCAGTTAAAACAACACGTTTTTTAATTTTACTGATGTTTTTAACAAGCGTACCAATCATGGTTGTTTTACCAGTACCTGCATAACCTTTAAGCAAGTAGATATGATCGGTATGATTATCGACAATATATTTTGCCATTAGCTTTAGACCCAAATCTTGTTTGCTAGTTGGTGGGTGCCCTAAATCTTTTAATAGAAGTTGATAAAATTGATTAGAAGTCATAATTTAAGAAAAATAAAACTCAAAGATAACAACGATTTTATACTGATAAACTTTTACGAATAAAAAAAAGTTGTAGATTTGCCTGTGTGCGAATTTAATGACATTATATAGACCGTTATGCTTACAATATTTATTTATATTATTGCCGGAGTTTTAATCTTGTTCGGATTGGTAAAGCTAATCGACAAATTTTTACCTAACAAACTAAGACCCGTAATTGCGTTGATTTTTACTGTTCTTATTGTATATTTAGGTTATTTGAACTACAATGCCGTTTACGGCCCAGTTGAATTTAATAAGATTAAAGAAAAAAGATATCAAAAAGTTATTGACCGATTAAAAGACATTCGAGATGTTCAAGAAGCTCGAAAAGAAGTTGTAGGATCGTATGAAAAAACATTTGAAGGTCTGTATAAGTTTTTGGATACAGCTGAATTTACAATTACACAACGAAGAGACACTTCCTACATAGATCAAGATTTCCTTGAAACCCACGGTGTGGATAGGTACATTGACGATTATGTAGTAGATACATTAGGAACAATTTCAGTAAAAGACTCACTTTTTAAAAATGATGATCGCTATAAGAACCTGCACAAAGTTCCATTTACAGATGAGAAAAAACCAATAATAGATGCTGGCGTAAGAAAAATGAAGGACAATAATGTTCCTGTTTTTGAAGCTAAAGTTCCTAAAGAATGGGTGCTCACTGACCAAGATCCTAATTTAGTAGAACAAGAAAAGCAAATAAAATCTGTTGAAGGTGTCGATGGTGAGTTTATATCTGTTGGCTCAATGACAGAGATAACAACTAGTGGTAACTGGCCATCAAGTTATGAAAGCAGAGACTAATATCGATAAAAAAAATATCAATAAATTATCCATCTTGATTTCGCAAGATGGATTTTCTTTTTGTGTCCACAATAACATTGAACTCGTGTTGTGCGATAAATTTGTTTTTAAAACTCCTGACAACAATACGCCTACTCAACTTCTAAACGAAGTAAAAAACCGTATTGATACTAGATTTATCAAAAATCATCAAATTGAAAAATTAGATATTATATATCACAATCATTTATTTGCTTTAGTACCAACTAAGATTTATGATGAAAACAAAAAGGTAGATTACCTCAAATACAGCGTTCGACTTTTAGAAAATGATTATATAACTTCAGACGCTATTGAAGCCTTTAAAGCTCAAAACATCTATATTCCATTAATTAATATCAATAATTATTTTATAGATTTAGTTGGGAATTTTAATTATAAACATCAACTAACTCAACTTATTGAAAACGCTATTCAGATAAATGCTGAAGATTTGGTTTTAACTCATATTGAATCAAATTTAATATCGATTGTTGTGATTAAAAACAACACATTATTATTAGGGAATTGTTTTCAAATTAGTTCTGAAGAAGATGCTGCTTATTACTTGTTATTTGTACTTAATGAACTAGAACTTAATCGGGAAGAAATTCCGCTATACTTTTCTGGAGAATTTGATGAGCACAGTAATTTTTATGAATACATAAATCCATTTGTAAAACATATTTATTGGTACAACAATCAAATTTCAGAAAATCTAAGACTAAGTCTGCCTACAGAAATCAATCTCAATAAATATTCACTTTTAATATCAAGTTTATGAGAATAATCTCTGGAAAATTTAAATCTAAACGCATTATCGCACCCAAAAAATTACCTGTGCGACCAACTACCGATATGGCAAAAGAAGGTTTATTCAATATTTTGAATAACCGCTATCATTTTCCGCAATTAAGCGTGTTAGATTTGTTTTCAGGAATTGGTTCTATTTCATTAGAATTTGCTTCTCGAGGAGTAAACGATATAACTTGTGTCGACAAGCATTACCAATGCGTAAAATTTTTGAGCAAAACCGCCGAAGAACTTGAAATTGATTTGCAGACTATAAAAAGTGACGTATATTCATTTTTAGAAAACACCTCTAAAAAATATGATATTATTTTTGCCGATCCGCCTTATGATTTTGATACCGATTCATTTTTAAAAATAGTTGATTTGGTGCTAGAAAGAAAACTTTTGAATGAAGATGGACTAATAATTATCGAACACGCAAAATATACCGATTTATCAGAACATCCTAATTTTGAAGAAAAAAGAGGTTATGGTGGTAATGTTTTTTCTTTTTTCAACTTAGGCTAAATCAGTTTTTTGATTACGCGCAAATTATGTGAATAGGTTTTTGTATCCACATTAAAAATTCCGGTATGGTCGAGTTTATCAACTCTAACTTTTCCGTGTGCGTGAATAATATTATTGTCTCCCAATAAAATTCCGACGTGAATAATATCACCTTCTTCATTATCAAAAAAAGCTAAATCACCTGGCTCCGACTCTTCAATAAAACTAAGCGGAAAACCTTGTTTAGCCTGTTGAGAAGCATCACGCTGGAGTGCAAAACCACAAATTTTATATACCATTTGTGTCAATCCGCTGCAATCGATTCCAAAAGGAGATTTTCCACCCCATAAATAGGGCGCATTTAAATATAATAAGGAAACTTCAGGAATTCTGTTTTTAGCTAGTTTCCCTGAACTTTTTTCACCATCATATTGATGTTGAAGAATTTGAGTAGACCGAAGAACCGATCCGATAGAAATAGGAAGTAATGCTTTTTTGGTTTGAACAAATTCAATTAAATCTGTACTACAAACAGGAAACATACTATTGATGTTTGAATAATCTTCTTCAGAAATAAAAAAAGCTTGTTTGCTATCGATCCATCCTTCATAAGAATCAAATGCAATACGAATGTAAATCCATTGTTTTTGAGATGATAAAATTTCAAAAGTGTCGCCGTATAAAAGTTGGGTTACCATTTCTGAAGCATCGTCTGCGCTTGCTCTAACTGGCACAATGCTTAACTCACAAATTCCGTATTGCATTTGAAAAAAGTTATAAAAAGATTAGCGTTGCATTACAAGTGCTGATGCTCCACCACCGCCATTACAAATAGCAGCTGCACCAATTTTTGCATCGTTTTGCTCCAACACATTTAGTAATGTAATCAGGATTCTAACACCTGAACAACCTAATGGATGTCCTAAAGAAACAGCGCCACCGTTTACATTTACATTAGAGCTATCTAATCCTAACAATTTCATATTTGCTAAACCAACAACAGAAAAAGCTTCGTTAAACTCAAAGAAATCAACATCTTTTTGGGCTACACCAGCTTTTGCAAGTGCTTTTGGTAGTGCTTTTGCTGGAGAAGTTGTAAAATATTTAGGTTCTTGAGCAGCATCGGCATAACCAGTAATTGTTGCTAATACTTCAAGTCCTAATTCCTCTGCTTTTTTTCTACTCATTAAAACCATTGCTCCTGCTCCATCGTTTATGGTAGAAGAATTTGCAGCTGTTGCTGTTCCTTCTTTAGAAAAAGCAGCACGTAAAGATTTTACTTTATCTAGTTTAATGTTTTTATATTCTTCATCTTCTTTAATTACCAAAGCATCGCCTCTTCGTTGTGGAACTTCTACAGGAACTACTTCGTTATCAAATTTTCCAGCTTTCCAAGCAGCTTCAGATCGTTTGTACGATTCTATTGCAAATTCATCTTGTTCTTCTCTAGAAATATTATGATCGGTTGCACACAAATCGGCACAAGTCCCCATAGCTTCTTGGCTATAAGCATCTACTAAACCATCGCGCTGCATTCCATCAATCATTTGGTCTGGACCAAATTTTTTACCTTTTCTTAAATGTAAATAATGAGGAATCATACTCATATTCTCCATTCCACCTGCAACTACAACTTCTGCATCGCCTAAAGCAATTGATTGTGCAGCCTGCATAACTGCTTTCATACCACTAGCACAAACTTTGTTGACAGTTGTACAAGGAACTGAATCTGGAATACCAGCACCTAAAGCTGCTTGTCTTGCTGGCGCTTGTCCAGTATTGGCTTGTACGACATTTCCCATCAAAACCTCGTTAACTAATTCTGGTTTTAAATTGATTTTGTCTAAAGCTCCTTTTATGGCTATTGTACCTAATTTAGTTGCTGGAACACTAGATAAACTTCCTAAAAAACTACCTATTGGTGTTCTTGCAGCACTAACTATAACTACATCATTCATATTGCGTCGTTTTTATTTTTGAAGCCGTAAATTTAAGCATTTTAGATTAGAATCCAGAATCATTCGTCCTTAGATATGTCTGGTAAGTGAATTGATTGGAGTAAAAATTTAATTTTGAGAACGTGTTTGCAAATGCGTATCTTGTAATTAATTATTTTTGCTTGAACGCATGCGAATAAAAATCATTAAATTGCGGTTTTAAGCAACGTCACCAAGCGCTTAACTATTCAGCTAATGAAAAAAATCATCGATTCTTTTTATAAAAATCAAACCTTTATTTATAAGGTGTTTTTATTCTTGCTTACCGTTGCGGCAATTGTATATTTCTTTCCTAAAGAAAATCAATTCAAATACGAAATCAATAAAAACAAAGCTTGGCAACACGATGATTTGTATGCACCATTCGATTTTCCAATTTACAAGACCGATGAAGAAATTAGAAATGAAAAAACACAAATTGAAAAAAATCAAATTCCTTATTTTGATTTTGACGAAACTATTGCCAACAGTGTAAAAAATTCTTTAGACCGTAAAATACGATTACAGCTGCCCGATAGTCTTCAAGATCATGAAAAAAACCAACTCATTGAGTTTACTAAAAAAACTGTTCAAAACATATATTTGTTTGGTATTCGCGGTGAAAATCAGCGATTTGAATCCAACCAATTAATTTATTTACGAAAAGGGAATGTTTTACAAGAAACCATCTTAAAACGGATTCCTAAAAAGTCGGAGCTCAAAAAATTAGTCAACGAAAAAATCAAAAGTGAAAACTTTGATGCCCATCAAGAATTTCTAGAAGACTTTTTGATAGACAATTTAGAAGTCAACGTAAAATACAGCCAATCGCTAAATGAACGTAAGCTAGACGAAGAATTCAGCAAAATATCTTATACCAAAGGCAGCATAACAGAAGGCACCAAAGTTATTTCAAAGGGGGAAGTAATTCAGGGAGAAAAATACCATCAATTACTTTCTTTAAAGAAAGAATACGCTTCAGAAAAACTTGAAGAAAACAGTTTTTATATCATTCTTATCGGTTATGCTTTGCTGGTTTCGTTAGCGATATTAATGTTGTTTTTGTTTATTCGATTATACCGCCCGTTGATTTATCATAACAACAATAAACTAACATTTATCTTCTTCAATATTCTGTTAGTAGTGTTCCTAACACTATTGATTATGAGGTTTGATAACAACTACATTTATGTTATTCCCATTTGTATTTTGCCCATTACATTAAAAGCATTTTTCGATGCGCGTTTAGGATTATTTACCCACGTTATTACGGTGCTAATTATTGGGTTTATTGTGCCTAATAGCTACGAATATATGTTTCTGCAAATAATAGCTGGTATTGTTACTATTCTAACGGTTTCTGAACTTTATAAACGCTCGAATTTATTTATTTCCGTTGGACAAATAACGCTGGTTTACATCTTTAGCTATTTGGCTTTTAATATGATTCAAGAAGGCAGCATTTTAAATATAAATTACCAGAATTTGTTGCTATTTCTACTTGGCGGTTTAGGTTTGCTTTTTGTTCAGCCGCTTATTTATTCATTTGAAAAGATTTTCGGATTGATTTCTGACCTATCGCTTTTAGAACTTTCAGACACCAACTCAAAATTACTAAAAGAACTTTCTGAAAAAGCACCTGGTACATTTCACCATTCGCTCAACGTTGCTAATTTAGCTGAAGCATCTGCTAATGAAATTGGTGCCAACACCTTATTGATACGCGTTGGAGCCTTGTACCACGATATCGGAAAAATGAAAAATCCTTTTTATTTTACTGAAAATCAAACAACATCGGTAAATCCGCACAATGAATTACCACCACACGAAAGTGCAAAAATCATTATTGACCATAGAATACACGGAATTGAGATTGCAAAAAAACATCAATTACCAGATCGAATAATCGATTTTATTCGGACACACCACGGAACCACAACCGTTTACTATTTCTATCGAAAAGCAAAAGATGAAGATGAAGAAAACACTCAGATAGAAGATTTCCAGTATCCTGGTCCAAAACCCTTTAGCAAAGAAACTGCCGTACTTATGATGTGCGATTCTGTGGAAGCAGCAAGCAAAAGCTTGAGAGAACCAACCGCAAAAATTATTGATGAATTTGTAGATAAAATTATCGATAAGCAAATTGAAGAAAAGCAATTTTTGAATGCTGATATTACTTTTAAAGAAATTGAATCCATCAAAAAAATACTAAAATCTAAACTGAAAAATATTTTTCATTTAAGAATTGAATACCCTGAATAAAACCAAACAAATTTGAAAAAAATAATAATCGCCATAGACGGCCATTCGTCAACAGGAAAAAGTACTTTAGCTAAACAATTAGCACAAAAACTCAACTACATTTATGTAGATACGGGCGCGATGTACCGTGCTATAACCTACTTTGCTATGAAAGAAAACCTTTTGTCTCCAACTCATTTCGATCAAGAAAAACTGATTAGAAGCTTAGAAAATATCGACATTGAATTTAAAATAACTCCTCAAAACGATCAGGCAGCAGTTTTTTTAAATAATGAAAATGTAGAAAGCAAAATTAGATCGATGGACGTTTCTAACTTAGTTAGCAAAGTGGCAAAACTCCCAGAAGTAAGAAAAAAATTAGTCCACATCCAACAAAAAATGGGGCAACAAAAAGGAATTGTAATGGATGGACGCGATATCGGAACAGTTGTTTTTCCTAAAGCCGAACTCAAATTGTTTATGACTGCTTCTGCAAAAATTCGCGCCGAAAGACGGTATCAAGAAATCAAACAAAAAGACGATTCAATTACTTTTGAAGAAGTTTTAAAAAATGTTGAAGAACGCGATCAAATTGATTCTTCGCGCCAACATTCACCTCTAAAACAGGCAGACGATGCTATAAAAATCGATAATAGTAAGCTAAATCAAAAAGAACAATTTGAAGTAGTTATGAAATTAGTAAACAAGAAACTAGCTGCTGCTGATTAGTAAATCTTTCTGATCGAATTGCTGGTTGACGTAGTCCTGCAAATCCTGAAAAAACACCAAAAACTCTTGATTTATTTCTTCATAATTTGCTTCTAAAATTACAGTAGCCTGATGCAAATTATCAACAAAAGTTGATCGCTTATTCATCTGGTAAAGAATTTTATGAATTCCTTCTACACTTTGGTAGCTTAACAACCAATTATCATCTAGCATATAAGGCAAAATTCGTTTTACATTAGCTGGCAAAATGTCCATATTATTTTGCAAAGCTTGATAAAATTTTTCAATAAAATCAGCCAAATCAATTTGATTATAATGCGACCAATTAACCGCTAAAAAATGATCGTACACAATATCTACAATAACACTGCTAAAATGCCTAAACTCTCCAAAAAATTTTTGTTTGCTAAGACTTACCGTTGGGTGAGTATCTGTAAACAAATCAATTTTACGATGCAAAATAATACCAAAAGCTACCTCATCTGGATACTTTTCAAAGTTAGATCCTTTTATAAAGTCAGCTATAAAATTACCAACCATTATATAGTCTGAGTTTCCCGATAAGTAGGCATGCGCTAAATAATTCATTTTATAAAATTACACTTTTTGAAACATTCATGCTTTTAAATATTGCCAAAAAAAAATTAATAAATAACACCTATTATTAACATCAAATTATATTAAAGATAACTTTCAGTAACAAATAGAATATGATTCACAAAAACAACAATATAAACTAACATTCTTTAATTCAAAAATAACTAAATACGTATATTTGCCGAACTAGTTTAATAAAAACAAGTAAATAAATGACACTAATCAAGTCTATTTCTGGAATAAGAGGAACTATCGGAGGAGAAACAGGCAATAACCTTACACCTATAGATGCCGTAAAATTTGCTGCTGCTTATGGAAGTTGGTTACAATCAGCTAACACCATTAAAAAACTTACTGTTGTTGTTGGAAGAGATGCACGGATTTCTGGTGAAATGATTCAACAATTGGTAATGAATACGCTCATCGGAATGGGAATTGACGTTGTTGATTTAGGTTTATCTACCACACCAACAGTAGAAATTGCTGTTACTAATGAAAAGGCAGATGGCGGAATTATTTTAACGGCAAGCCATAATCCAAAAGAATGGAATGCGCTTAAATTACTCAATCATAAGGGGGAATTTTTAGATGCCGATGAAGGAAAAAAAATCCTTAATTTTGTTGAAAACGAAGATTTCCAATTTGCAACAGTCGATCAGTTAGGAAAAATAAAAAGCAATAATACCTACATCGATTTTCATATCGAACAAGTTTTAGCTCATCCCCTTGTAGATAAAAACTTGATTAAAAAAGCAAAGTTTAAAGCGGTTTTTGATGGTGTAAATTCTACTGGGGGAATTAGTATTCCGCCTCTATTACGTGCTTTAGGCGTGGATGTAGTAGAATTATACTGCGAACCAACAGGTGTTTTTCCTCACAATCCAGAACCACTTGCCAAGCATTTGACAGAAATTTGTCAAATGGTAATAAAAGAAAAAGCAGACTTAGGTATTGTAGTCGATCCAGATGTAGATCGATTAGCATTTATCGATGAAAATGGTAAAATGTTTGGCGAAGAATACACCTTGGTAAGCGTTGCCGACTATGTGTTGAGTCAGAAATCAGGAAATACAGTTAGTAACTTATCTTCTTCTAGAGCTTTGCGTGATGTTACCGAAAAACACGGTGGCAATTATTTTGCTAGCGCTGTTGGTGAAGTGAATGTTGTTAAAAAAATGAAAGATAAAAATGCAGTAATTGGCGGCGAAGGAAACGGCGGAATTATCGATCCACATTTGCATTACGGACGCGATAGCTTGGTTGGCGTTGGTCTTTTTCTAACGCATTTAGCGAATAAAAAAATGACAATGTCTGAGCTGAGAGCCTCCTACCCTTCCTATTTTATGGCTAAAGAAAAAATTCAGCTTACACCAGATTTAGATGTTGATCTTATTCTATCTAAAATCGAAAAACACTATCAAAATGAAGAAGTTTCTACCATTGATGGTGTAAAAATAGATTTTGAAGATTCGTGGGTGCATCTCAGAAAATCTAACACAGAACCTATTATAAGAATTTATACCGAAGCAAAATCAGAAGTAAAAGCCAATCGACTTGCTGAACGCTTCATTACAGAAATTAAAAATTTAAGCTAAATAAATAACTATGTTCAAACATTTAAATAAAGATTTACCCGCTAGTGTTGTTGTGTTTTTTGTTGCACTTCCCTTGTGTTTAGGAATAGCGCTAGCAAGTGGCGCGCCATTATTCTCTGGACTTATCGCTGGAATTGTTGGCGGAATTGTCGTAGGCGCTATAAGTAAGTCTCAACTTGGTGTAAGTGGTCCAGCAGCTGGTCTTGCAGTAATTGTATTAAGCGCTATAGAAAGCCTTGGAAGTTTTGAAAGTTTTTTATTAGCGGTTGTAATAGCCGGAGTACTTCAAATTTTACTTGGTGTTTTTAAGGCAGGGGTCATTGGTTATTTTTTCCCAAACTCAGTTATAAAAGGAATGCTAGCCGGTATTGGTATCATTATTATCATTAAGCAAATTCCTATAGCTCTAGGAATCAACGAAGAATTTGACTATCTCGATTTTACTGAAGCTAATGTTGCTTCTGTAAAACAAGAATACAGCGAAATATTAGGAAGTCTATCACCAGGAGCAATACTAATTACATTAATAAGTTTACTAATTATCGTATTCTGGTCCCGAATATTAGAAAAAAAATCTAAGATCTTCAAAATTATTCCAGGTTCGTTAGTTGTAGTTATTCTGGGAATTATTTATAAATTATTTGTTCCTTCAACAAGCACACTTAGCATCTCTGATCAAAACTTAGTGCAAGTTCCTGTTGCCAGCAATGCTACCGAATTTTTTCAACAATTTACCTTGCCGAACTTTAGTGTAATTACTAATCCAGAAATTTGGGTAATTGCGTTTACTATTGCTATCGTTGCCAGTTTAGAAACATTACTAAGTGTTGAAGCTACCGATAAACTAGATCCTGAAAAAAGAGTTACACCTAACAACAGAGAACTCGTTGCTCAAGGTTCAGGAAATTTAATATCTGGATTAATTGGTGGCCTTCCAATTACACAAGTTATTGTTCGAAGTTCTGCTAATATTCAATCTGATGCAAAAACCAAATTATCAGCAATTATACACGGATTTTTACTATTAATTTCTGTTATTTCTTTGCCACAAGTTTTAAACTTAATTCCGCTTTCGGTCTTAGCAGCAATTCTTCTAGTCGTTGGATACAACTTAACAAAACCATCCACTATAAAAGAAATTATAAAACAGGGGGTTTTTCAATACGTCCCATTTTTTGTAACTACATTAGGAATTGTCATCTTCGATTTACTGGTTGGTATCGGATTAGGTCTTGTAACAGGCTTACTTTTCGTATTGTACAAAAGCTACACTAATTCTCACTTCCTGCACAAAATCAAAAAATCTGAAAACGAACTAGATGTCATAAATATCAATATGGCTGAAGAAGTAACTTTTTTCAACAAAGGTGCATTAACACGAGAACTTAATAATATTTCTGAAGAGGCTACCGTAATTATTGATTTTAAAAATACAGTATTTTTAGATCGAGATATTATTGAAGTTATTGAAAATTTCGCGCTTAATTCTGACTCCAAAAAAATAAAAATTGAATTAAGAAAAGGCGACAAAGTTGAAACTGATATCAGTAAAATTAGAAACTTCCTAGATCAAATAACACGCTAAGTTGTATTAATAATTTCTAAATTGATTTAATTTTATAACTATTCCAGTGCTTTTTCCATAGATTGAAATTAAAAATAATTTATGGAAAAAGTACTTGTATTAGGCGCAACTGGCCTAACCGGAAAAATAATCACGAATTTACTTTCTAAATCTAAGTCATATCAACCTGTTGTTATGATTAGAAAAGAAAATCAAGCCCAATTATTCGATTCAAATGTTGAATGTGTTCACGGCGATTTAGAAAAAGATTTTAGCCACGCCTTTCAAAATATCGACAAATGCATTTTTGCTGCCGGTTCTGGTAGTTCTACTGGTGATGATAAAACTATTGCCGTAGATCAAGACGGAGCTATAAAAGCAATTGATTATGCTCAAAAAAATGGGCTTGAAAAATTCGTAATGCTCAGCGCAATGGGAACCGACACCCCAAATGCTGTTGAAGGTTTAGAAACCTATCTTAAAGCCAAGAAAAAAGCAGACGATTACCTTAGAGCAAGCAAACTTAACTTTAGCATTGTTCAACCGGGTGGTTTAACAAAAGAAAACGGAACTCAAAAAGTAAACATCGCTGAAAAAATTGGCGATTTTGGGCAAATTGCTAGAGAAGATGTGGCTAAAGCTATTATCATCGCTCTGGAAAAATCTGTTGCTAACAAAAAATCCTTTGAAATGATTGAAGGAAATAATGACTTAGAAACAGAACTAAAAAACTACTAGTCAAATTTAACTAGTACACAACAGAAAAACCTCTTCTAAAAAGAAGAGGTTTTTGTATTACAAAAGAAGAACAAAACTTATTTTTTGAACTTCTTGTATTTATTTTTAAATTTATCAATACGTCCAGCTGTATCAACAAGCTTGGTTTTCCCAGTGTAGAAAGGATGAGACGTACGTGAAATCTCTAATTTCACCAACGGGTACTCGGTTCCTTCAACATCGATAGTTTCTCTTGTCTCTGCAGTAGATTTTGTAACAAATACCTCATCATTAGACATATCTTTAAAAGCTACCAATCTATAATTTTCTGGGTGTATACCTTTTTTCATCTTCTTGTACTTTCGGTTAAATTTCAGTTTGCAAATGTAACAAAAAACATATTTACAACAAAAATATATTTCAAAAGAATTCTTATTGAAGTCAAAAACAACGCAACTCTTCTTATTCACCGAAAATTTACGCCATTTATCTTTTCATTTCTTACTTTTTTCAATGTAAATTTATCCTCAAAATGAATTGAAATGAAAATCCTTCACACCGCCGATTGGCACATTGGAAAAAAACTACACAAACAAGATTTAAGCAAAGATTTTGACGCCTTTGTGAAATGGCTTTGCCAATATATTATGAGTCACCAAATTGAATTAATCTTAATTTCTGGCGATATTTTCGACCTTGCCAATCCTTCCAACGAAGCAAGAAAACAATATTATGAAACCTTACTGCTTCTCAAACAAACTGGTGCAAAAATAATCATTACTGGAGGTAACCACGACTCGCCTTCATTACTGAATGCTCCCAAAGATTTGTTAGCGCAACTCGATGTCCATATAATTGGAAAAATGCCTCAAAATCTAGAAGAATTAATTATTCCGATAAAAAACAAAGCCAACAAAGTTGAGCTCGTAGTTGCGGCTATTCCCTTTTTAAGAAATCCAGATATTCAGAAAGCTAAACTTATTCAAAATTACGACGACCGACTGGAAGCTATTCGCCAAGGCATTGCAGCTCATTATCAAATTGCTGGAGAAATCTGTCAAAATCGCTATCCCGATATTCCGCATATTGCAATGGGACATTTATTTGCCGCGGGAGTTAGCACTTCAGAAAGCGAGCGCGATATACAAATCGGCAATCAGGCTTACATCGACGCCACTTGCTTCGGAAATGCTTTTAGTTACGTAGCTTTAGGCCACATTCATCAACCGCAAAAAGTAAAAGCAGATTTTCCTATATATTACAGCGGATCACCTATTCAACTTTCGTTTAGCGAACGCAAAGATGAAAAGCGAATTTTAGTTATCGATACCGAAAAAGGGGTTGAACCAGAAAGTATTCCTGTTCCAAGTTTTAGAAAATTAATACGACTCAAAGGAGATTTGTTTCAAATTGAAACCAAACTCAATCAATTAGAAAGCAAAACGCAGTTTACGAGTTTTATTGAAATTGAATTAGTGGAAGACGATTATAATTTTGATAGCATTCAAGGGCTAAATGAATTGATGGAAAACTTTAATCACCCAAATTTTCAAATCATCAAACACCGCATTCAATTCAAAAATCAAGCGGCTAAAACCAGTGAGCATTTTGATGTTCAACAACACATAAATGAACTGAGTCCACAGGAAATTTTCAGCAAAAAAATTGAAAGTGAAAGTTTTGATGAAAATACGAAAACAGAACTAATTCAAGCTTTTGAAGAAATTTTAGAAGAACTAAACCTTTAAGCCAAATGAAAATAGTAAAAATCACATTTCAAAATATAAATTCTTTAAAAGGGGAACACGAAATAGATTTCACAAAAGAACCGCTTAAAAGTCAGTCTTTATTTGCTATTACAGGTGCGACAGGAAGTGGAAAAAGCACACTTTTAGATGTTATTTGTTTGGCTTTATTCAATGAAATTCCTCGACTCGGAAAAATGAGCAAAAACGCCATCAATCAAATGGGATCGGTAATAACCCGCCATCAAAAAGAAGCTTTTGCTGCTGTAGAATACCAAACCAAATCTGGAAATTATTTATCGCAATGGCGTATTTCTACTTCCCGAAACAACACACTTCGCGATTATGAAATGCAGCTTACCGACCTCAACACCCAAACTGAATTTGACTTAAAAAAAAGCGATGTTCCTGCCAAAAATCAAGAATTAATCGGGCTTTCTTACCCGCAATTTATCAAATCAATTTTGTTGGCTCAAGGGCAGTTTTCTAAGTTTATTGAAGCTTCAAAAAATGAAAAATATGCTATTTTAGAACAAATTACTGGTTCACACATTTATCGTGAAATTGGCAAAAAAGCTTATCAAAAAGGAAAAGAAGTTGAGTCGACCGTAAATCAGATCAAACAACAAATTGAAGTTTTAAACGAAAAACTACTTTCTGAAGAAGATTTTCAAACAAGGCAACAGGATTTAGAAAAAAAGAATTCGATAAAAGAAAACATTTCAAAAGCCTTTGATGCGATAAAAATTGAACTTCAAATTCATAAAGATGTTGGCGAAATCAACAAAGCGATAAGCAAAACTGAAACCAATTTGAATCAGTTTCAAAAGGACTTCAATCAATTTAATGAAACACATCAAAAATCGATAGTAGCGCACGAAAAAACACAAGCTATTGCAGACGAAATCAACTCGTGGGAAAGTTACACTTCGCATCTTGAAAAATCGAATTTGAAACAAACCGAAACCCGAAAAAACATTTCAAGCTTACAGGAAAACGAAAATCAAATTCTACAGAAAGTTGATGATTTTTTACCAGAAAATGCGGTGAAAGAAAAAGTAGAAGAACAACTTCAGCTATTTGAAAAACGCTTTTCTGCTATCGTTCATAAACGAGATGAATTGCGCAATACTTTGCAACGAGAAATGGAAAACGTAACTGGTCTTTCTGCTGATTTAGACTGGGAATTTAACCCAAAAACTTTTGATGATTCTAAAAAAAACTTAGAATTACTACATCAAAATCTAATTGAAAATCAACAACAACTCAGTAAAGAATTGCCTGAGTCTGATTTAGCGGAAATCAAAAAAAAATCGGAAGGAATAGATGAGGAAATTCTAAACATTTCTACCGCCAAATCGGTATGGGAAAAATCGACGGAATTAGCCAATGAGCTTCAAAAAATACAACAAACTGTTGAGAAAAAAACAAATGAAATAGTTCCGCTCAAAAATCAAATTGAAAAACAAGAAACAACAATAGAACTTCGTGAAAAGGACTTGGAGCTGTACCAAGAAAAATTGCAACACCAACAATTGCGAGCTAAATATGAAGATATTCGAAAGCAATTGAAAGATGGTGAATCTTGCCCGCTTTGTGGTGCTACCGAACATCCGTTTACAGAAAACTTGCCACAGCAAGAAAATCAACTAGAGCAGGAAATAAAAGAACGAAATTTAGCTTTAAAAAAGCTTCAAGAAGACGTAAACAAAAAAAAGCAGTTACTTAATTCTATTACCACTTCTGTTGAAAACCTGAATCATCAAACAGAAAAATTGAAGCAAAAGCAATCGGAAAATGACTTGGATAAAAAGAAGTTTAATCAACTTAATGAAGAGCGAAAATCGATTACCTGGCAAGAATTTATTCAACAGAAAAAGGAGTTGAAAACAGTTTTAAAAACGTATTTATCAAATCATCAAAAATTAGATGCGATTACCAAAATTTCGAAGCCGTTAAAAACAGCAGAACGCTTAATAATTGAAGGAAAAGAGAAAAAGCAGCAACTACAAGAACTTTATAAAGGCGATGAAAATGAGTTTGAAAAAACTAAAACTTTGCTGCAAAATCAGTGGCGGAACAATCAGCAAGATTTGGCTGTAAAAGAAAATCAGTTGAACGATATTGTTTCAGAATTAAAAGAATATGAGCTAAAATTGGAAAAATTAATTGCTGAAAATCGAAACCAACTTCAAACTTTAGGTTTTGAAAATTTTGAAATGGCTTCGCGTGCTAGAATGAAAGTTTCAGAATTTACTCAGCTGAAAGAAAAAGAACAAAAGCTGGCTAGCAACATCAAAGAGCAAGAAAATTCACTTAAAATATACCGAAAAAATCTAGCAGAAAGCAAGAATAAGCTCAACAACAAAAGTTTAGAAAACACACAAAAAGAACATCGTAAAATTGAATCTGAACTCAACGAAATCAATCAAAAAATTCAAGAATTAACTTATGTCTTAAAGAATCAAAATCAACTTCAATCAGAAAAAGAGCAGTTAGAAAAGGAAAACAAAAAAACACTTGAGGAAAATAACAAATGGCTTTTGTTGAATAAAATGATTGGCGATGCTACTGGAAATCAGTTCAATAATTACGCACAAGATTTGACGTTAAAACAGCTTGTTTATTACGCCAACAAGCGTTTGGTGCAATTAAATAACCGGTATGAAATCGATTTGCCAACTGAAAATGAAGGCGACTCGCTTATGATCATCGATTTTCATATGGGCGGCGAGCGCCGATCGATTAAAACATTGTCGGGCGGCGAAACTTTCATTGTAAGTTTATCGATGGCATTAGCACTTTCTGATTTGGCTTCAAAAAATGTAGAAATCAACAGTCTTTTTATAGACGAAGGTTTTGGCACATTGGACCCTGAAACACTCGACCAAACCTTAGATACGTTGGAACGATTGCAGACCGAAAGCAACAAAACAATCGGAATTATAAGCCACGTCGATGCGCTGAAAGAACGCGTGCAAACACAAATTCAACTCGAAAAAAACGGACAAGGTTACAGCAGCTTACAAATTAGCTCATAAACCTTTTACATCACTTTATAAATTTGCTTATTTTCGCTCCTAAAATCATAGTATTTGAAACGAATTTTCGGTTATTTTCTGAACTTATTTCCACGTCCTTTTTTAATAAGGATGAGTTTTTTGGTTCGTCCGATTTTAGCTTTTTGGCTAAAAGGAAAAAATTATACCGACCCTATTGATGGCAAGTCGTTCCGAAAATTTTTGCCTTATGGTTATCAAAAACAGCGAGAAAATGTGCTATCGCCATCGACCTTATCTTTAGAGCGTCATCGCTTGCTGTGGCTATGGTTACAAAACGAGACCGATTTCTTTTCAAAACGCTATAAAATGTTGCATTTTGCACCAGAACAGGCTTTCTATAAGCGATTCAGAAAGATGGAAAATTTAGATTATACGACCACTGATTTAAATTCGCCACTAGCTGATGTAAAAGCCGATATTTGCGATTTACCTTTTGAAGAAAATACCTTTGATGTTATTTTTTGCAACCACGTTTTGGAGCATATTCCGGATGATACTAAAGCAATGCAAGAACTTTATCGGATTTTGAAACCGGCTGGATTTGCTATTTTACAAGTTCCAATGGATTATTCCAGGGAAAAAACCTTTGAAGACGACAGCATTACAGAACCTAAAGAAAGAGCTCGAATTTTTGGTCAATACGATCACGTTCGCATTTATGGAACCGATTTTTTTGATCAGTTGAAAAAAGTTGGTTTCGAAGTAAAACCAATTCATTATGCAAAACAACTCTCTACCAATGAAATTGAACAATACCGTCTAGATCCTCAAGAAATTCTGCCCGTAGTTTTCAAAAACTGATGTTTTTATTTTTCAACTGAAATAATTACATTCTTATTTTACATTTCTTTCAGTATAGAGGTTTTTTAAACCAGTTAAATTTAATTTACTTCAATAAAAGCAGTTTGTATTAATTTTTCAATACCAGAAAAAGCAATTTTTATTATTAATTTAAAAACAAAACAATCCTTACATACTACGTCTCACTAATTTATTTGATATTTTTTAAAATATTTCACATTTTTACTATGCGTGCATAATAAATTTTATGTACATTTGAGGAGCGATTATTTAAAATAAAAGATGAGAGAAAAAACCATTGATTATGTCCTTCGAGCAACTTGGATGGCTGTTGCCAAAATGTACAACGAAGAAGCAGGAAAAAAAGGAAGCACTATGGCTACAGGTTTTGTTTTATTAAACATCGACCCAGAAAATGGCACACCTTCTACTTCATTAGGACCGCAAATGGGAATGGAAGCTACAAGTTTGTCAAGAACTTTAAGAACAATGCAAAATAAAGGTCTTATCGTGCGCGAAAAAAATCCTGATGATGGAAGAAGTGTTCTTATAAAACTTACCGATTTTGGAAAAGATATGAGAGATTATTCCAAAGAAGTTGTTTTAAAGTTTGATGATAAAGTAAAAGAAAGTGTTTCTGAAGAAGACCTAAAAACATTCAACAAAGTTGCCGAAACAATTATTGATTTAATTTCAAACAGAAAGATTTATTAACCATAAAATGATATTAATCAATATTTTAAGCAAATAAAATCTATAATTTTAATACCAAACAAAAACAAGCTAAAGATATGAGAAGAATAAACAAAGTAGCAGTAATAGGCTCTGGAATAATGGGAAGTGGAATTGCTTGTCATTTTGCAAATATCGGTGCCGAAGTATTGCTCTTAGACATCGTACCAAAAGAACTAACCGACAAAGAAAAGAAACAAGGACTTACCTTGGAAGATAAAAAAGTTAGAAATAGAATTGTTGATTCATCGTTGCAAGATGCATTAAAATCCAACCCATCTCCTATTTACCATAAAGATTTCGCAAACCGAATTTCTACCGGTAACTTAGAAGATGATATGGCTAAAGTAAGTACCGCCGATTGGATTATTGAAGTGGTAGTCGAACGTTTAGACATCAAAAAACAAGTTTTTGAAGATATAGAAAAACACCGCAAAAAAGGAACGTTAATAACGTCTAACACTTCTGGAATTCCAATTCAATATATGAATGAAGGCAGAAGCGAAGACTTTAGAAAACACTTCTGTGGTACGCATTTCTTCAATCCACCACGCTACCTGAAGCTCTTTGAAATAATTCCTGGTCCTGATACCAAACCAGAAGTAATCGAATTTTTGAACGAATACGGCGAAAAACACCTCGGAAAAACCAGTGTTGTTGCCAAAGATACTCCGGCATTTATCGGTAACCGAATTGGTATTTTTAGCATTATGAGTTTATTTCATATGGTAAAAGACCTCGATATGACTATTGAAGAAATAGACAAACTCACCGGTCCAGTTATTGGCAGGCCAAAATCGGCTACTTTTAGAACTGTTGATGTTGTCGGGCTAGATACCTTGGTTCACGTTGCTAACGGACTTTACGAAAATGTTCCAAAGGACGAACGCCACGAAATTTTCAAACTTCCAGATTTTATCCAAAAAATGATGGATAATAAATGGTATGGAAGCAAAAGCGGACAAGGTTTTTACAAGAAAATAAAACAGAAAGATGGATCTAGCGAGATCAAATCGCTTGATCTTTCTAATTTAGATTATCGCGAGAAACAAAGCCCAAAATTTGAAGTTTTAAACAAAACGAAATCAATTGATCTAGTTGAAGACCGCTTCCCTATTTTAATTGAAGATGAAGGAAAAGCAGGTACGTTTTACCGCAAAAACTTTGCAGCACTTTTTGCCTATGTTCAAAACCGAATTCCAGAAATTTCTGATGAATTATACAAAATTGACGATGCAATGAAAGCTGGTTTTGGGTGGCAACACGGACCATTTCAAATTTGGGACGCAATTGGTTTGGAAAAAGGAATTGAGCTGATGAAAGCTGAAGGTTATACGGTAGCTGATTGGGTTCAAAAAATGAAAGAAAATGGTGAAAAATCCTTTTATACAGTTAAAGAAGGAAATACTTATTTCTACGATATTCCTAAAAAACAACAACTAAAAGTTCCAGGACAAGACGCCTTTATACTGCTAGATAATATTCGTGAATCTAAAGAAGTTTTCAAAAACAAAGGTGTTGTTGTGGAAGATTTAGGTGACGGTATTTTAAATGTAGAATTCAGAAGTAAAATGAATGCAATAGACGGCGATGTCTTAAACGGTCTCAACGCCGCTATCGATTTGGCTGAAAAAGATTACCAAGGATTAGTAGTCTCTAACGAAGGACAAAACTTTTCAGTTGGAGCAAACATCGGGATGATTTTTATGTTTGCAGTTGAACAGGAATATGAAGAGCTAAATGCTGCCATCAAATATTTTCAAGATACGATGATGCGCATGCGCTATTCTTCGATTCCAACAGTATCTGCTCCACACCAAATGGCACTCGGCGGGGGATGTGAATTAAGTTTACACGCCGATAAAGTTGTCGCTTCTGCTGAAACCTACATCGGTTTAGTTGAATTTGGTGTTGGTGTAATTCCAGGCGGTGGCGGATCTAAAGAAATGACGCTTAGAGCTGCTCAGACCTACCAAGATGGCGATGTGCAACTCAATCGTTTACGCGAGCACTTTCTAACTATCGGAATGGCGAAAGTAGCCAAATCAGCTCACGAAGCTTATGATTTGAATATTCTTCAAAAAGGAAAAGATATTGTAGTTGTAAACGACAATCGCAGAATTGCGATGGCTAAAAAACACGCTTTATTGATGGTAGAAAACGGCTATACAAAACCTGTAAAAACCGATAATGTAAAAGTTTTAGGTCGCCAATCTTTAGGTGCATTTTTAGTCGGAACTGATCAAATGAAAGCTGGTAAATACATCAGTGAGCACGATAAAAAAATAGCAAACAAACTTGCTTATGTAATGTCTGGAGGCGATTTATCTGAACCAACTATGGTTAGCGAACAATATTTACTCGATTTAGAAAGAGAAGCCTTTTTATCGCTTTGTGGTGAAAGAAAAACACTCGAACGATTACAACATATGATTAAAAAAGGGAAACCTTTAAGAAATTAGAATAAAGTACTAAGTACAATGAATTAAGCAAAATTAAAGAGCTAAATACTTAATACTAAAAAAATCAAAAATAATGAAAACAGCATATATAGTAAAAGGATATAGAACCGCAGTAGGAAAAGCCAACAAAGGCGTTTTCCGATTTAAACGACCAGATGATTTGGCCGCTGAGACTATTCAATATTTAATGAAACAATTACCTGATTTCGATAAATCAAGAATAGACGATGTAATGGTAGGTAATGCTATGCCTGAAGCCGAACAAGGACTTAATGTAGGGAGATTAATTTCATTAATGGGTTTAGGTACAGAAGATGTGCCTGGAGTAACGGTCAATCGTTATTGCGCCTCTGGAATTGAAACAATTGCAATGGCTAGCGCAAAAATTCAAAGCGGAATGGCCGATTGTATTATTGCTGGCGGTGCAGAAAGTATGAGCTATATTCCAATGGGCGGTTATAAGCCTGTTCCAAATTACAAAGTCGGAAAAGCTGGTAACGAAAGTTATTACTGGGGAATGGGACTTACCGCTGAAGAAGTGGCCAATAAATACAAAGTATCGCGCGAAGATCAAGATGAATTTGCTTACAACTCACATCAAAAGGCACTAAAAGCGCAAAAAGAAGATCGGTTTAAAGACCAAATCGCCCCGATTGATGTAGAACATATTTTTGTCAATAAAAAAGGAAAAAAAGAAGAAACTTCATATACAATAACCAAGGATGAAGGACCTAGAGCTGATACTTCAAAAGAAGCTTTAGCCAAACTTAGGCCTGTATTTGCCGAAAAAGGAAGTGTTACTGCAGGAAACTCTTCACAGACTAGTGATGGCGCTGCTTTTGTTATGCTTATGAGCGAAGAAATGGTTAAAGAACTTAATGTAGAACCTATTGCGCGATTGGTGAGTTATGCTAGCGTTGGAGTTGAGCCTAAAATTATGGGTATTGGACCCGTTAAAGCCATCCCAAAAGCATTAAAGCAAGCTGGGCTGAAACTAAACGATATAGAATTAATTGAACTCAACGAAGCTTTTGCCTCACAATCGCTTGCTGTTATTAGAGAGCTAGGACTCAATCCTGATATTCTAAACGTAAATGGTGGAGCAATTTCATTAGGACATCCATTAGGTTGTACTGGCGGAAAATTATCCGTTCAATTATTTGACGAAATGCGGAAACGCAATCTTAATGGAAAATACGGTATGGTCACGATGTGTGTAGGTACAGGTCAAGGTGCCGCCGGAATTTATGAATTGCTCTAAGAAAACGATTTTAATAATATTTAATACAACAACATTATGAGTACAGATAAAAATGATGAAATCAGAGGAGGACAATTTATTGTTAAAGAAGCTAATGCCGATAACGTATTTACTCCTGAAGACTTTAACGAAGAGCAAAAAATGATGCGCGATTCGGTTAAAGAATTTGTTGATCGCGAAATTTGGCCGAAAAAACCGGAATTTGAGAAAAAAAACTATGCATTAACTGAAGAAATTATGCGAAAAGCTGGTGAACTCGGCTTTTTAGGCGTTGCAGTTCCTGAAAAATATGACGGACTAGGAATGGATTTCGTCTCTACGATGTTGGTTTGCGATTATATTTCTGGCGCAACAGGATCGTTTTCTACTGCTTTTGGAGCTCACACAGGAATAGGAACTTTGCCTATTACACTATACGGAACCGAAGAACAAAAGAAAAAATATGTTCCTAAATTGGCTACTGGCGAATGGTTTGGTGCTTATTGTTTAACGGAACCTGATGCTGGATCTGATGCTAATTCTGGTAAAACAAAAGCGGTTCCCACAGACGACAAAAAATACTACCACATTAGTGGACAAAAAATGTGGATTTCAAACGCTGGATTCTGTGATCTATTTATTGTTTTTGCTCGAATTGAAGACGACAAAAACATTACTGGATTTATCGTAGAAAAAGACTTAGAAAATGGCATTTCACTTGGTGAAGAAGAAAAAAAACTCGGTATTCACTCCTCTTCTACTCGACAAGTATTTTTCAACGAAACAAAAGTACCTGCAGAAAATATGCTAGGTGAACGTGGCGGCGGATTTAAAATAGCGATGAATGCGCTAAATGTAGGTCGTATTAAACTAGCTGCTGCTTGTTTAGACGCTCAACGAAGAACCATCGATTCAGCTGTAAAATATGCTAACGATCGTGTTCAGTTCAAAACTCCGATTGCAAAATTTGGTGCAATTAGACAAAAAATAGCTGAAATGGCAACTGGGTGTTTTGTAAGTGAATCTGCATCGTACCGCGCTGCAAAAGATATTGAAGATCGTATTAACGCACGCCAAAACAACGGAGCTAGTCACGCCGAGGCAGAACTTAAAGGTTTTGAAGAATATGCTATCGAATGTTCTATTCTGAAGGTCGCGGTTTCAGAAAACATTCAAAATTGTAGCGATGAAGGTATTCAGATTTATGGTGGAATGGGCTTTTCTGCCGATACACCAATGGAGTCGGCTTGGAGAGATGCACGTATTGCTAGAATTTATGAAGGAACCAACGAAATCAACCGAATGCTTTCGGTAGGAATGCTTATCAAAAAAGCAATGAAAGGACACGTTGATATTTTAGATCCGGCAATGGCTGTAAAAGATGAACTAACTGGTATTCCTTCTTTCGATACACCAGATTACACCGAAACACTTGCTGAAGAACGAGCGATGATCAAGAAATTAAAGAAAGTTTTCTTAATGGTTTCGGGTGCTGCAATGCAAAAATATGGCGAAGATATCGAAGATCATCAACAACTTTTACTAGCATCTGCTGATATTCTAATTCAGATTTATATGGCAGAATCAGCGATTTTAAGAGCTCAAAAAAATGCTAAAAGAACAAGTGATGAAGAACAAAAATATCAAATTGCAATGGCGCAATTGAATTTGTATCACGCTGTCGAAAAAATTTCACAAAAAGCCAAAGAAGGAATTATTTCTTTCGCTGAAGGCGATGAACAAAAAATGATGTTGATGGGACTGAAACGTTTTACTAAATACGACAACTTCCCTAATATTGTTGAGCTTAGAAATCTAATTGCTGACAAAGTTACCGAAGAAAACACTTATCCGTTTTAAGTTTTTAGTTTAGGTTTTTCAACCAGCCTCTGCGTTATCTAATGCAGAGGCTTTTTTAGTTCAACTCGTCATAAAATAATAGTTAATTCTATTAAATATTCAACTGCGAAATAATATTTTAGTGGTAAAACAAATTCAATGGAACAGAAAAAAATCACATTCAAAAATAAAAAAGGAGAAACTTTAGCAGGAAAAATTTTTCTACCAGTAGACAGAAAACCGCATTCTTACGCCATTTTTGCGCATTGTTTTACGTGTAGCAAAAACCTAAAAACCGTCAAAAATATTAGCAATGGACTCACTGAAGAAGGTTACGCTGTTTTGGGTTTTGATTTTACTGGTTTGGGTGAAAGTGAAGGCGATTTTTCGGAAACAGATTTTTCGCACGATATTGAAGATTTGATTCAAGCTGCTGATTATTTAAAAGAAAATTACCAACCGCCTAACCTAATTATCGGTCATTCATTGGGCGGAACAGCTTCAATTTATGCAGCCAAAGAAATTGAAAGTATTAAAGCATTTGTTTGTATTGCGAGCCCGTATCAACCGAAACACGTTAAGCATTTGTTTAAAGCTGATATGGATCAAATTGAAAAAGATGGAGAAGCTGAAGTTGATGTTGGTGGAAGAAATTTTAAAATTAAAAAATCATTTTTAGATGATTTAGAAGAACGCAGCAAAGAAAATTTTCTTGCAGATATTAAAAAATCATTTTTAGTGTTGCATTCGCCTCAGGATAAAATTGTTGCTATCGAAAATGCCGAAAAACTTTACAAGGATGCCAAGCACCCAAAAAGTTTTATTTCGTTAGATGGCGCCAATCATTTGCTAACCGACAAACAAGATTCTCTATATGCAGGAAAAGTAATTGCTGGCTGGGCAATGCGCTATTTAGATATTGAATTAAATCAACCTAAAATAAAATCTAATCACGCCGTTGTTGCCCACCTAAATCAGCACGATAATTTTACAACTGAAATGAAACTTGGCAACCATTATGCAAAAGCCGACGAACCAAAAGATGTAGGTGGAAGCGATTTTGGTCCTAATCCTTATGAACTGGTTGCTGGCGGTTTAGCTGCTTGTACAGCAATGACACTTCAGTTGTATGCCAAACGAAAAGAATGGAATTTAACGGATGTAGAAGTTCATATTAATCACAGTAAAGAACACAAAAAAGATAGCCGATCTACAACAGAAAAAGATGCTAAAAATCCGAAGCTAGACCAATTTGAAAGAAAAATTAAATTGAAAGGAGATCTGGATGAAAAGCAAAAAAAGCGATTATTAGAAATTGCTAATAAATGTCCTGTTCACAGAACTTTGCATTCAGAAGTTGAAGTAAAAACGAGTTTAGAAAAAGATGATTAGCTTAAAATTTGTTAAGATTAGTCTAATTACTCTAAATAAATCTGTTTAGCCATTACATTTACAAAAAAATAATAAAAGTTATTTCGTTATGAAGAAAATCAACATAGGTTTACTTGCACTTGCAATTTCGTTTAGTTTTGCTTGCAACGACGCACCAAAGCAAAAAGATGAGAAAAAAACAGATAAAAGCGAGAAAGTAGAAAAAAAGAAAAAAGAGATTTCGCTAAAAAAACTAGAAGGTTCACCAAAATTTCCGGAGGCATCATTAGAAATGGTAAATCCAGAAAACAATCAGCTTGAAGCAGGTGAAACTGAATTTGCTTTTAAAGTCGAAAATTATAATCTGAAAGATCAAACTGAAGACGCAGGAGATAACGGGCTTGCTAATTCACACCACGGACAACACGTTCACTTTATTTTGAACAACGGGCCGTATTCAGCTCATTATGAAGATGCGTTTACTAAAGATTTAGAAGTTGGCGAACACATTGTTTTGGCTTTTTTATCGCGTTCATATCACGAATCGGTTAAAGGTAAAGATGCTAGCACATTATCAAAAATAACTGTTGGAGAACCAAACGACGATCAAAAAATTGATTTTGATTTTGATGCCCCTCACCTATTTTACAGCAGACCAAAAGGTGAATATGTAGGTCGAGACCAAACCAAAAAAGTTTTACTCGATTTTTACTTATTCAACACCGAATTATCGAAAGAAGGAAATCGTGTAGAAGTTACTATCAATGGGGACAAAAAATTTACAGTAGACGATTGGGCACCATATTATATGACAGGTTTACCAATGGGAGAAAACACAGTAAAATTGAAACTTGTTGATAGCAAAGGAAAATTAATTGAAGGTCCTTTTAATGAAGTAGAACGTACTTTTACGCTTAAAAAAGGAAAAGATGAAAAGAAAAAAATGAAGAAGAAAATGCATAAAAGTGAAAAAGAAAGCAAATAAAAGTAACTTTTTAGCAACTTATAAAAGTCGTTTCAATTCAATTGAAGCGACTTTTGCTTTTTAAAAAAATTGATACCTTTAGCTCGTCGATAAAATAGAACTATGAATCCTTCTGCTAATGCTTGGGTAAGCAAATTTTACAATGAAGTTGACCGAATTATTCTTTCACACCAAAGTAATTCAGCTGCCGATTTTTATGAAAATTTAAAGCAAGTAGGATTTATTTATGGCGCCAACATCAATGCTATATTTGATTTTGAGACACCGCTAAAACTTACACAAATAGAATTTGCTAAACTCAATTTGCTAAGTGCGCTAACATTGGTATATCATCAAGCATATAAAGACACAAATTCACTCGAAAAAATATTGGCTTTTTATGGTGAAATGCAAAACACCAAAAGTGGATTGTTTCATTTACCAACACTAAAAAAAGAAGCCCCCGAGCAGTTAGAAAAAATTTTGCACACCCGAGTACAAACCAATCAATCGCTGTTGCAAAAAAACTTCAGCCATATTGTAACCAATGCCTTACTTTATGTAGATATTCTTACATTCCGAAAGTTTTTAAGCGGTTATAAAACTCCGCTTCAATATGCCGAAAAAATTGAAGCGCTGCTGTTTAATTTAGTTTTTCTAGCCATAAAGGAGAAAAGTCAAACCGATCGGTATGACGGCTTGATTTTAAAATTGCTAGAAAGTTCCTTACGCTACAAGAAACAACAGCAAATGCTGGTATTAAACAAAATCAATTTTGATTTTCTGAGCACCGAAAACGAGAAAAAATATTTACTAGATTTGGTTTGTATGACCGTTTACAGTGATGAGGTGGTAGATGAAAATGAGATTTCATTTATTCTAATTTTAGCCGAAAAAATTCAACTCTCTAAAAACTACATCGATCAATCTATTCAACATATTTATAGCTTTGTAAATACCAATCGAAAATCTGTAGCATACTTTAATTACAGCAATCCGTTGCGTCATTTTTATTCACGAACACAGCGCAATACATTGGTTTTATTGAAAAGAAACCGAAAGCGACTTGTTAATGAAATTATGGAAAGCAAAGAACTTTTTCTTCTCTTAAAAGCTTCAACAAAAAGAGAATTAACGCTAGAAGAACGAGAAAAAGTCAAAAACCAGTTGTATGATATTTTTAAGACTATTCCATCGTTAACGGTGTTTGCATTACCTGGCGGTAGTGTTTTATTACCAATCATCATCAAGTTTATTCCCAAAATACTTCCTTCCTCCTTCAACGAGAATTATTAATCAATAAAAAAAGGTGAAAAACGAGTTTGAACAGTGTTTTAAATCGTGAGAAGCCTTTTAAAATATAAGAGTTTTGTATTTTAGCACCACTAAATTAATCGACATAATATTTTTAGCATATGGATATCAAATTCAATAAAAATGAAGACCACAATAAGTTACTGGTTTCAGACCTGAAATCGAAACTTAAAAAAGTGTATTTAGGTGGCGGCGAAAAGAAAATCGAAAAGCATCATTCTAAAGGAAAAATGACCGCTAGAGAACGTATTGATTTTTTATTGGATAATCCTAAAGATGCTATTGAAATCGGTGCTTTTGCTGGCGATGGAATGTATGAAGAACACGGCGGCTGCCCTAGCGGTGGTGTGGTGGTAAAAATTGGCAGCGTTTCTGGGAAGAAAGTAATCGTGGTCGCCAATGATGCTACTGTAAAAGCTGGTGCTTGGTTTCCGATAACTGGAAAAAAGAACCTGCGCGCGCAAGAAATTTCAATTGAAAACAAGTTGCCTATAATTTATTTGGTTGATAGCGCTGGAGTTTATTTGCCAATGCAAGATGAAATTTTTCCTGACAAGGAACATTTTGGACGTATTTTTAGGAATAACGCTGTTATGAGTAGTATGGGAATTACCCAAATTGCTGCTGTAATGGGAAGCTGTGTCGCTGGTGGAGCTTACTTACCAATTATGAGCGACGAAGCCCTAATTGTAGACAAAACAGGAAGTATTTTTCTCGCTGGAAGCTATTTGGTAAAAGCTGCAATTGGCGAATCGGTAGATAATGAAACGCTTGGTGGCGCAACCACTCACTGCGAAGTTAGTGGTGTTACCGATTACAAAGCTAAAGATGATAAAGATGCGTTGACACGTATTAAAAATGTGATGGATAAAATCGGTGATTTTGATAAAGCTGGTTTTAATAGAAAAAAACCTGCAAAACCAAAAGAAGACCCTAAAGATATTTATGGTTTGCTCCCTGCTAAAAGAAGCGACCAATATGATATGATGGAGATTATTAACCGATTGGTAGACGGCTCTGAATTTGATGAATATAAAGCAGGATATGGACAAACAATTATTACTGGTTATGCCAGAATTGATGGATGGGCGGTAGGAATTGTTGCTAATCAACGTAAAATTGTAAAAACCACAGCCTCTAAAACTAAACCTAAAGAAATGCAATTTGGCGGAGTAATTTATAGCGATTCAGCTGATAAAGCTACCCGTTTTATTGCCAATTGTAATCAAAAGAAAATTCCGTTGGTGTTTTTGCAAGATGTAACAGGTTTTATGGTAGGTAGCAAAAGTGAACACGGTGGAATTATAAAAGATGGCGCCAAAATGGTTAATGCTGTAAGTAATTCGGTGGTGCCAAAATTTACCGTTGTTGTAGGAAACTCATACGGAGCCGGAAATTACGCCATGTGTGGTAAAGCTTACGATCCAAGATTGATTGTAGCTTGGCCAAGTGCAGAGTTAGCGGTTATGAGTGGTAACTCAGCTGCAAAAGTACTCTTGCAAATTGAAACGGCTCGCTTAAAAGCAAAAGGTGAAAAAATTACGGAAGAGGTAGAAAAAGAATTGTTTGAGCGAATAAAATCAGGTTACGATGAGCAAACAAGTCCATATTATGCGGCAGCAAGAATCTGGACAGATGCTGTGATAGATCCACTTGAAACTAGAAAATGGATTTCAAATGGTATTGACGTAGCCAACCACGCTCCGATTGAAAAGGATTTTAATATGGGAATTATTCAAACCTAGTTTATTATTCCCTTCAATTTTTAAAAAGCGCTGTTCTATTAAAATTAGAGCAGCGCTTTTTTTGAAATTTTTATGAAAGTATTTCATTATTAATAGGTTACAAGTTTTACATTTGCCTAAACCAATTGAATTTACTTCACTCGTGAAACTATCAAAATTAATACACCGCTTCTTTTCATTTCAATGGCTGCTAAAAGGTAAACGAAAACGCAGCTTTGATTACAACCAACTTTTTTCAAGGTATAACAACTTAGAGGTTTACTTAGATTTTTTTGCTCATACAAGAAATGCTAATGCTAACTTCTCTGAAAAAAAAATCGAGTTGATTGATAAAATTGAATTTGGATCTCCTAAAAATGATGTTATTAACGCATTAGGAAAACCACAAACTACTGTTCGATTATCGATTTGCAATGCTATTGAAATTATTCAATACAAAACCATTCTTAATGAAGAAAAGGTGAAGTTGCAGTTTCATTTTTATAATTACCGCCTTTTTTTATATGCTGAAGTATATCCTTATATTTACGATAGGCATATTCCTACTATTTTACAACCCATTTTCACTAATCTTGATTTAGAAAATAGTTATGCTAACGAACACAAAATCAATATTAAAGATAGTGAAGAAAATTTCATTTTTACACAAAAGGATGTTGAATTTAGTGTTTATTATCTAGATGCAAAAAGTGTTGCAGAGACAGAATTATATCAACTAAAAGAAAAGCAAAACAAAGCATTTTGATTAAATATTTTTTGAGCAAAAAGAATTGATTAGACATCAATTTTTATCTTCGCATAAATTCTTTATTTCATTTTGAGTAAAAACGAACACACACATCAAAACAATGTCCAAATACTCCACGAGGACAACCACATCATTGTTGTAAACAAGCGTCCTGGAGATATCGTTCAAGGCGATAAAACTGGTGATAAACCATTATCAGAGGTAATAAAATCTTATCTTAAAGAAAAATATAAAAAGCCAGGGAATGTTTATTTAGGTGTGGTTCATCGCTTAGATCGACCAACTTCAGGTATTGTTGTTTTTGCAAAAACTTCAAAAGCTTTATCGAGATTAAACAAAATGTTTGCTGCCAAAGAAGTTCGAAAAATGTACTGGGCAATTACCAAAAACAAGCCCGAATCCAATAAGGGTAAGTTGGTACATTTTATGAAACGCAACCAAAAACAAAACAAATCTTACGCTCATAAAAAAGAAGTAGAAAACAGTAAAAAAGCTATTTTAAATTACCACGTAATACAAACTCTAAAGTCTTATTATTTATTAGAAATAGATTTAGAAACCGGTAGGCATCACCAAATTAGAAGTCAGTTGTCAAGTATAAATTGTCCGATTAAAGGTGACTTAAAATACGGATTTAATCGAAGTAATAAAGATGCCAGCATACATTTACACGCTAGAGAAATTCGTTTTATACATCCCGTACAAAAAGAAGAAATGCACTTGATAGCTCCACCACCAGAGGATGCTATTTGGAATTCTTGCAAAAAATAAGTACAAAAACCAACTATACACTTTTAGCTACCAATTATATACTAGTTCAAACGAGGCATAAAATAACAGCTTAAAAACCAACTTCTTTACTGTACTTTAGCGAAAAGTTTAACGGAAAAAGCTGTTAGTTTAATCGAATCTATAAACTTATCTCAGCACAAGAACTTTTAAGGAAGTTTTGAAACTACTAACCAACACTATATAAAAGATAAGTTTATAGATTCTAAAAATTTAAAAAATTAGTTATGAAGTTTCTTAAAGTTACAAGTTTAGTTCTACTAATGTTAAGTTTTTCTGCGTGCAGTAGTGATGATGACAATAACATCGATGATGATGCTAATAATGGAAACAATATTGATTCCGAGTTTAACATCGGTTCTTCTGAGAGAAACTACGGCAATGCTTACATTACATATGAAGATAATCAAAATGGAGTTGATTATTATAGACTTCAAATTGTACCGCCAGGCGTTACTTTTGATAGTTCTTCTGAGGTTTTTACAGGCGGAAGCACTGGGGATTATTTAAGTTTTGATTTTAAAGTTCCAGAAAGTGAAGAGTTTTTAGTAAGCGGCGAGTATGAAGTTAATTTTTCACCCAACCCATTTACTGTTGAAGGTTTTGTTGCGCATAATGTTACTTTAAATTTAGGTGGAGCAAGCGGTGTTCCTATGGTAATTCTACCGGAAGAATCAGAAGACATAATCCTTGAAATAGATGATAATGGCTTTAGTTTAGAGATCGATGCCATAGCTATGCAAGCTGTAGAGGGAGGAGAACCAGGAGAGACTAACGAAGTAAGTATTTTCGGTAATTATTCAGCAAATTTTGAATTTATAGAGCTAGAATAGTAAAGTTTAGGTTATTTATAGTGTTATAAAAACACGTTTTATAGTTGTTTATTTGATTAGGCTCAATTTTTCTTACGAAAAGTTGGGCTTAATTTTTATGTAAGCTATATTCCTATGCAAGTTGTTGTATATTTAACCAACAAATTTAATTTTATGATGGATCAATTTATGAAAAAAGCCATAGCAATGGCACAAAAAAGCAGAAAAGAAGGAGGAATTCCTATCGGATCAGTTTTGGCAAAAGAAGGCAAGACAATTGCTAAAGGACATAATAAACGTGTTCAAGAAGATAATCAGATTCTACACGGAGAAATGGATTGTTTAAACAATGCTGGTCGTATTTCCAGCTTCAAAAACAGCATTATTTATTCTACCTTAATGCCTTGTTATATGTGTGCCGGAACTATCGTTCAATTTAAAATCCCTAAAGTAATTGTAGGTGAATCGAGAACTTTTTCTGGTGCTCGTAAGTTTATGGAAGAACACGGTGTAGAAGTTATTGATTTAGACCTAGATGAATGTGTTGATATGATGGCTGATTTTATAGCAGAAAAGCCTGAAATTTGGAATGAAGATATTGGTGAAGACTAATTTTTACAAATAATTATAGTGCCTCTATTTCATCGATCTCAACTTGTACTGAAATTTATTCCCTTCAAATTGAATTAGTTATAGAATCTACAAAAAAACAACTCTTGTAGTAGTACAACAATTGTTAATAATAAAACGGATATAGTCCTTGTAAACGGAATATTTCCTATTTTTGAAGTTGAAAAACAAATGACTTATGCTTCAACTAATTGAACCTGATATAAGTAGTTCGGTACAAATATTATATATAGAAGAAGGTATAAATGCTGGATTTCCAAGTCCAGCAAATGATTACTTAGAAAATAGAATAGATTTAAATAAAGAATTTGTAAGAAACCCTAGTTCTACATTTTATGCTAGGGTTCGAGGAGAAAGTATGGTTGGTGCAGGAATAGATAACAACGACCTTCTAATTGTAGATAAAAGTCTAGACATTAAACACGGAAATATAGCGGTGTGCATCATTGATGGTGAGTTTACAGTAAAGCGTGTATTGTTTCAGAAGGAAGAAATCATCCTAATGCCTGAAAACAAAAATTTTAAACCAATAAAAGTGAATAAAGAAGATGAGTTCTTAATTTGGGGAGTAGTGACAACTGTTATCAAAAAAATACGCTGATGTTTGCTTTAGTAGATTGTAATAATTTTTATGCTTCATGTGAACGAGTATTTGACCCAAGCCTAGCAAAAAAAGCAATAGCTATATTATCTAACAATGACGGCTGCGTAATTGCAAGAAGCGATGAAGCAAAAGCTTTAGGCTTGCCGATGGGAGCGCCAGCATTCAAATACAAAACATTTTTCAAAGAAAATGATGTAAGCGTATTTTCTTCGAACTACGCACTATATGGGGATATGAGTAAAAGGGTGATGGATCTGTTGAGTACATTTACCCCAGACATAGAGATATATAGTATTGATGAAGCATTTCTGAAATTATCAGGATTTACATACTTTAATTTAGCAGAGTATGCCGATTTAATAAAAAGTAAAATAGAGAAAGGAACAGGGATACCTATTAGTGTAGGAATAGCTCCAACAAAAGTGTTAGCAAAAGTAGCAAACAGAATAGCTAAAAAATATTCAAAAAGAACAAATGGAACCTATATAATTAATACAGAAGAAAAAAGAATAAAAGCTTTAAATTGGCTTAAAATAGAAGATGTGTGGGGAATTGGTAGGCAACACACAAATAAATTAAAAAACAAGAACATATGTACTGCATTAAAATTTGTAAGGCTAAACGATACTATAGTCAGAAAAAAAATGAGTGTAGTTGGTCTTAGAATAAAAAAAGAATTAGAAGGGCATACCTGCTTAGATTTAGAAGAAGTAACTAATAAAAAAGCAATAGCAACTACCCGATCGTTTGATAAAGACTATAATGATTATGAATTCATAAGAGAACGTATTAGTACATATGCAATAAAGTGTGCAGAAAAAATCAGAAAAGAAAGCACTTGCTGTAGATCAATCTTAGTATTCATAAAAACAAATCGATTTCAAAAAAATAAAGGACAACAACATAAAAGTATAATCATTCAGACACCATACACAACAAACTCAAGCATAACAATAGCAAAATATGCAACAAAAGCGCTAGATAAAATTTTTGATGAAAAGTATGAATACAAAAAAGCTGGTGTAGTTGTTTTAGATCTCGTTCCCGAAAGTAATATTCAAATAAGCTTATTTGATAACGAAAATCCTTCACATAAATCTATAATGAAAAGCATAGATGCCATTAATGCAAATACAGAAGTTAAAGGTATAAAACTAGCATCACAAGATTTAAAAAAAACTTGGAAAATGAATAAAAATAAAATGACGAAGAGATATACAACGAATTTAAAAGAGATCATTGAATTAGGCTAATAATAAGGCAAAAATTACTAAATAAAAAAAGTCCTTACAGGAATCTGTAAGGACTTTTAAATAAAGAAGGCGGCGACCTACTTTCCCACGATGTAGTATCATCGGCGCTAATGAGC
>JBNJHC010000020.1:0-48041 GCA_051748125.1 Bacteroidota bacterium | reverse complement strand
GTAACAGTTTTCTGGATCTTCTAAATTAGCGTTTCTTACCCAAATGGTTTGTGGGTTAGAGGTGTTTTCGTATTCCGTTGGATCGGCTATTGGATTTACACCACCTTCAGCATCTGCTTCTGAAATGTGGAAAGTGATGCTGTAGTCGAGTGGATATTGAGAAGCACCTAATACTTGACCATTAACTTGGGTAAGATCAAAAATACCAGCACCATTTTGATTCTCACATTCTTCAAGTGGGTCTGGTTGATAAGCTTCAGTATTGTGGAGAATAAGTTGAAACGGAGTTACAGAATGACAAACTTGAATCTCTTCGTCTTCTTCTGGTACATATTCAGCTCTGACATAAATTGTTTGATCATCATTGACAGCCGTATAAGTTCCTGGGTTGTCTATGGTATTCTCTTCGTTTTCTGCATCAACTTCAGAGAGGTAAAAACCAGTTATTTCAACATTATAAATGTTATCTTCATTGATGTAGTTTTCAGCGGCAGTTAAATCAAATTCTTGCGTATAAGTAAAATCGCCACATTCTTCTAAGCTCTCTATTTCATCAATTATAGGACGCACTAAAATTTCTGTTTCAAATTCAAAAATAGTGAAACAAGGAATTATATTTTCATCTTCATCATCTTCATCAATATTGCTAAGGTCATCAATTCGAACAAAAATTGGTACACCATTTTCTGCCTCAAATTCTTCAAAATTTTCTATAGTATTTTCGTTTGCTATTGCGTCATCTTCACTAGTGAAAAAAGAGAATTCGAGTTCATCGCTATTTATGGTTTCATCTTCAATATCTTCTAGGATATAATCAATTATTTGAGTGAAATCAAAAAGAGCTGTGTCGGCATCTTGTTCAATAGAACACGATTCAGCATTAGGGATTTCCTCGATTTCTAAGAAGCCACCTAAAAGATCAATTTCTTCAATTTCAAAACATGCACCCTCAGCAGCAACGCTTTGAATTCTTGCATAAACACTAGCTTCGCTGTCTACAAGAAAAGTTTCATAATTTTCTGGGTCTTCTATTGGATTAGTTTGGTTTACGGCATCAGATTCTGTAGGGTAGTAAACTATTTCAAAATCAGCTTCGCTTTGTTCTCCATAAATTAGTTCGTTGTTTACTGTTAAATCAAAGATAGTTGGGCCAATATAAGCTTCACAAGCTGTAACGGTTTCATGGTCTTCAATTGTTGGAACAGGAACGAATTCAATAAAAACTTGATCTTCTGAAGCACAAAGTGTGCTGTTGTTTGAAAAATCTGGGTATCCATTTTCATCGTAATCATCAGAGTTTAAATCACCTTGAACGACTCTAACGGTGTAAACACCTGTTTCAGTTGCTTGGTAAGTGGCACCTTCATAAGGTTCTTCATTTTCATCAAGCAGAATTTGATCATCAAGGTACCAAAAAGCCGTGGTATCATCGCAAGCAAACTCACCTCCAAAAATTTCTAAATCAATAATATCACCTTCGCATACTGTGTTTCCAGATTCTAGGGTAATGTCATCGCCAAGGTCTGCACCAATATTAAAACTTCCACCTTCTAGAAACACGTAGGAATCGAAACTGCTGTCTCCATAATCTGAAATTGCAAGCGTTATGGTGTAAGTTTCGCAAGGAGTTACTTCTGCTTCAGCGGTTAGGATTTGTGTTTGACCATTAATTTCGTGATAGGCTGGATACATTTGGTCGAAATATTCAGGCAAGGCATATTGGCCAAGTCCACTTGCACAACTTTCATTATGGATATTAGTTGGTGTTGTTGGTATATTTGTATTTGGAGCAACAGCAATATTTAATCCGCCAAGATCTAAACTTAAATCGGCATTGTTAGGGTTGGCATCATGATCATAAAGATTGACATCATCAATATCGGGTCCGCTTAAAATGAAGGCAAAAGGATCTGCAAAATTGCAGATATAGGTAGGATATTCATAGGATGCAAAAATATAATTAAAAGAAACGGTACTTTCTAATGGGGTGAACTCAAATTCAATTATCGTAGCATCATTAGTTCCACTTGTTCCCGAAGAGACCAAATCTAACCGATCATCGCCTTCCCAGTTCCCAACAGATGTATTTGTTGTTAAGACGCTTTCAAGTGAACCCGAACCCATAACGATACCATCTTCAAAAGGGAAATCGCTAAAGGCTCTTTCAAAATATCCGAAGCTTTCAAAATTTAGGTTAGAATTACTTGAGTTAGTTGGTGAACTAATGTTGTCTACAAAACAAGCATCTCCTACTAATACATCTTCAACTAGCTCTTGCACACTGTAATCTTCATCAAGAAAAATATAAGGAGACATAATTTCAACGGTGAAATTGAATACGTTTGACTCGCATCCATAGTCACCGTATAGAATTAATTCACCATCTAATACTGTTCCTGGTTCATTATTGAAAGTAAATGAAGGATTTAAATCATCGCTAGTTTGGTTTCCGATAGTCCATTCTGCTCCAGAAATTTCGTCTTCATCATAATTTAGGTAATCGGTATCAGGGTCAAAAAAAGTTTCAAATTCGGCTTCGAATTGAATAGTGGCACCTTGGCCTATTTGTATTACTCCATCACTAAAATCTATGGGTGGATTTGGATCTATACCGATTCCGCCACCGATATCACCAGGATCAAAACCAGGTTGATTAGGTAAAAATACACCGGGTTCAAAACTTACCAATTCAGGTTCGATTTCGGGGCATTCGGGTCTACAGATTATAGATGCTTCAAAGCCTGTTAAATCGGGAGCTATATTGATTTGAGACGTGAAATTTAGAGTTAAACATCGGCTTGGGTTAGTTTCGCTAGCCGTTATAAAAAGTAATTCTTCATTGTTGTTTAGATTTCCAGAGAAAGTACCAATTAAAGGTGCAGAAACGTCTGTGCCATCGTAAAAGCTTAGTTCTCCAATTGATGAAGGTATATTGAATTCATAGAACTCTAATGCCGCATAAAACTGGTCGTCTCCAGGACAAATTGTTAGGGTGTAATCTTCCCCGTTAGAAAATCCGCCATCAGGCCCACCTGAATCGTACAGGGTGCCATAGCAAGTAGAAACGCTATGGTCATCCATAATTACAAAGTCATTGTATATTAGCGTTAATTCTTGAGCAATAGGATCACAATCATCATTAGGGTTATCGTAGATAATTTCAATATCAAAAGAAGAATCATCTTCTAAATCTTCAAATTCTTCTTGAGTAAGAGAAGGTAACTCAATTTGGTTTTCTTCGTTAAAGTTTAGTTCTTGGTCTTCATTAAATATAACAGTCAAATAATCAGGTTCGATAAAAGTATTGTCAAAGGCAAAATTAATAGTACTCCCGTGACTACTTATTTGTCCAAAATTTTCATCCATTTCATTTGTTAGAAAGCCTTGATCTATATTAGTTATTAAAAAGCTAATAAGGTCTAAATCATTAGAAGCACATTCATATATAATTGTGAAAGGTTTTTCCCATTCACAATCACCATTATCAAAATAAAAAGTAGCTTCAAGAATATCGCCAGCCTCACCTTCGGGTAAAATAATAGTTAGGCCATCTCCTGTTAAATTAGGCTCACCTTCTAGGTCAATTTCCCAAGAAAAATCCTCAGAATCAAAGCCGATATCTGGAGCATCTTCATCGATTGTTAGTGTGATTTCGGCATTCTCTATGAGCGAATAAACAAAGACTTCAGATAATTCTGGTGGTTCAATATACCCATAGTCGATTGATAGAAAATAATTGTCTGGGTTGTAATCTTCGCACTCATTTTCTTGAGCGGTTATACCACAAGAAAAAAGTACTATAATAATGAGTTTTAGCGTTTTCATAATACATGTTATTTTCTATAGAATTTGATTGTTTTCTCTTTTTCGTTAGCTTTTATTTTAGCAAGATAAACCCCTTTGCTTAAGGGTGATAGGTCTATTTTAAAGTTGTTTTGGTTAGGATTGAATTCTGCTAACCTTTTTCCATTCAAATCGAATAATTGAATATTATCGATACGTATTTTAGATTCTATTGAAAGTTGATTGTTGTTGGTGTAATGAACAAAATCGATAACCTCAAAATCTAAGTTTGAAAACGTTTGATCTGTAGTAAATTCCCAAACCTCTGAATTTTCACTTTCTCCAGCCTGATTATAGGTTACAATAGACCAATAATAAGTTGTTTCAGTTTGAAGGTCTTCCATGTCAAGTTGATCTGTAACTACTTCTTCAATACCACCATCTTGATTTACTGGGTTAAAACTGGAATTGGTATGAAATGATAAATTATCTGGATCTTCACCAAAATAAATATCTATCCCATCAATTGGTTCGTCGGTTCCATCAATACTCCATACTAATTCTATAATCGGTTGATCGTCATCATTTGTTTGAAAAGGGACATTGATTTCTTCATGTTCTGGAGTGGGTTCAAACGCAGGGTTTGGTGCGCCTATTGTCCAGAAATTCCAAGTAGAATTTTCGCTCGAAGTTCCCGCCACATTTTTGGCTCTGACCTCCCAGTAATATCGAGTGTCAAACTCAATGTCTGTCAAGGTTAAAGAAGTTTCGGTAGTTTCGACAATCATATTTAAGTTTGCTGGAGACTCACCAATATAAAATTCATAAGAATCAGGAGTTTCGCTGTCTGCATCTGAAGACGCTTCCCAACTTAGTGAAATAGCTTGTTCTTCTTCATCAATTTCAAGTCTATTAGATTGTGAATTTTGCTCAGGTAGTGGTTCTTCAACTGCGGATGGAGCTTCGTTTGTTGGCTCTACAAACTCAATTAAGTTGATTGCCCAAACATCTCCATTATTATTTTTCATTACAAAAGCTAAGTGAATATCGTCGCCTTCATAAGCGCTTAAATCAATATACCGAACACCAAACATTTGCATAGGAGAATCGGTTTCTTCAAACTCTACAATTTCAGTAAAACTTGATTGATTCGTACCTGAAGTGGATGATACCATTACTGAAAGTGTGGATCCATAATCAAATAAATTGGCATTTAAAAACGCTATTTTTAAGATTGATTGTGAATCGGGAACTGTAAACAATGGTGTTGTTAACCAGTTTTCTGCTATTTCATCAGGATCTAATCCTTCATCAAACAAAGTGTAAACCATATTGTTTTCAGCATCATGTATCCATGAATCATCATTACCTATATTATTGTCTCCAATAAAACTATTCCAACCCGCTGGTAGTGAAGACCCATCAAAATTTTCAGGAAATGGTGTAGTTTGTGCTGCAACAACAAAACTAGCAAACGTTATTAAAAGTGTAAATAAGTAGCTTTTTTTCATAATAATATCTTTAATTATTGTAATAAAATGATAAGGCAATTTACTGAAAATCAATCGTAATTATTTCATTAATAATTGATCAAATCTGTTTTTAAATCAATTATACTTTATTATTTTTATATATAAATAGTCGAATATCTCGTTATTGCTGAGTTTTGCTTACATGTATATAGAATTGATTTCAATTGAATTTAACTCTTTGAAAAGTTAAATAAAAGTTAAAAAATAGTGTTTAGTGGTTATTAGTCTGTTTCTGAAATTATTAGAATTCAGGTTGAGTTATTGAAGGCTTATCTGTAGGTATTGTCATTGTGTTTACGTTTGGATAAAATTCAAAGTTTTAAATTGTTTGTGAAATTGTTGAGATACTGAGCTTGCTTAATTACTTTTGTGAAAAATAAATTGAATAAATATGTTTAGAAAAGTGATTTTTTTAGGGGTTATGGTACTTGCATTTGCAGCCTGCCAAAACTCTAATGAAAGTATTAGCTTCGATGCAGAAGCAAAAGGTATAGATGATGGAACCAAAGTTTACCTAGCTACTTTAGGTGAAAACAACAATACTGTTCCGCTTGATACCACTGAAGTAAGTGAAGGAAAATTCGAGTTAGCTCTAACAGATGGAAGTGAAGGGCAAAAGCTCAACCTCATAAAAGTTGAAGGTAAAAAAGGAAATCTTTTGTTTATCGATGAAGGAAAACCTTTAACAGCTACCGTTTACGGTGATAGTTTACGAGCTTCTGTTGTAAAAGGAGGGGAAAATAATGGTTTGATGAAAGAATACATCGGCCTTATTAATGACTTTCAAAAACAAGCTTCAAATATTCAAGCAGAAATGCAGCAAGCTATGGCCAATGGTGATAGAAGTGCAATGGTTGAAGGAAGAAATAAATCGAAAGAAATCGAGAAAGAAAACATTGAAAAACGCAAGCAACTTGCATCAGAAAACCCTAATTCTTTAGTTAGTTTGATGATTATGTCAGATTTATTAAATGGTAATAAAATTACGAATAAAGAAGCAAAATCTTTTTTTAAAGAAATAGATCCTGCTTTAAAAGATTATACCTTAGGTAAAAGCTTTCAACAAAAAATTGCACAGATGAATGCGACCGACATTGGTGCAAAAGCCCCTGAATTTTCGGGACCTACGCCGGATGGAGATGAATTAGCCTTAAAAGACGCTATGGGGAAACTTACTCTAATCGATTTTTGGGCCTCTTGGTGTAAACCTTGTAGAGTAGAAAACCCAAATATTGTAAGCATCTATAATGACTACAAGGACAAAGGCTTTTCAGTTATTGGTGTTTCTTTAGATAAACCTAACCAAGCAGCCAAATGGAAAAATGCAATCGAGTCTGATGAGTTGGATTGGCACCACGTTTCTAATCTTAAATTTTGGAGAGATCCAATTGCTGTAAAGTACGGCGTAAAATCGATTCCTAAGGCTTTCTTAATCGATGAAGAAGGTGTTATTGTTGCTAAAGATTTACGAGGAAACCAACTTCGTGAAAAAGTTGCTGAAATTTTAGATGAAGAATAACACATTATGCTATATCTAAACCGCCTTAATTTAGTTTAAGGCGGTTTTTTGTTTTTTAAAATGATTTAAGCTTCTATTCCAATCAACTTTGTGTTATTTTTGAAGACAATTTTTCTTCGTTATAAAACTATTATATGGAAATACCACTGCTAAAAGAAATAGTAATTGTTTTAGGAATATCAATATTCATCATTCTTGCCTTTCAAAAAATTAAAGTGCCTTCAATTTTAGGCTTTTTGTTAGCAGGTATAATCGTAGGACCTAATGCTTTTAACTTATTGAGCTCGCAACATGAAGTAGAACTTTTATCTGAAATAGGCATTATTTTTCTATTGTTTATAATAGGTATCGAACTTTCTTTTAAAGGTTTAATAAGTATTTGGAGAACTGTATTTATTGGCGGTGGAATTCAAGTTTTAGGAACAATTGCTATAACAGCCTCAGTTGGCTATTTTTTTGGTATTGACTGGAATGAAGCTGTTTTTATTGGATTTTTAGTTTCATTAAGTAGTACTGCCATTGTTTTAAAACTGCTTAACGATAAAGGGGAATTAAAAGCGCCACATGGTAGAGTTGCGTTAGGGATTCTAATTTTTCAAGACATTATTGTTGTTCCAATGATGTTGGTAACTCCTATTTTAGCTGGTAATTCAGACAATGTATCTCAAACAATATTGTTTTTATTACTGAAATTAATAGCAGTAGGAATTGTTGTTTTTGTGCTTCAAAAATACATCGTACCCAAAATATTTGAGTTGGTTGTAAAAACAAAAAACAAGGAACTTTTTATACTTACCGTCATTGTTTTTTGTTTTAGCGTAGCGTGGCTTACATCTTCAGTAGGATTGTCGCTTGCATTAGGAGCTTTCTTTGCCGGATTAATTATATCTGAATCTGAGTACTCTCATCAAGCTACTGCTAATGTACTACCATTTAGAGAGATTTTTATAAGTTTTTTCTTTATATCAGTAGGCTCGTTACTCAATTTAGAGTTTTTCTTCGACAATTTTTTATACATCTGCTTGCTAGTAATTGGAGTTTTTGTTTTAAAAACGCTAGTTGTTGGTTTGTCAACAATTCTTTTAGGTTATCATCCAAAAACTGCACACTTGGCGGCATTTAGTTTGTTTCAGGTAGGTGAATTCTCATTATTACTTTCTACAGTTGGACTTAAAAATGAATTGCTTTCCGATACCGTTTATCAATTTTTCTTAGCAGTTTCTATCATAACGATGGCATTAACTCCTTTTCTAATTGCTAGATCTCATCAATTTACGCGGTTTTTACTAAAAGCACCTGTGCCTAAACCCATACGAAAAAGACTTAATGCGCGTCAAAAAGCAACCAATAACACAACAGATGACACTAATAATTGGGAAGACCATTTGGTGATTATTGGCTACGGAATTAATGGTAAGAATATTGCTCGAGTGGCCGAAAGCATGGATATTTCTTACGTCATTGTAGATATGGATTACCACGCTATTCAAGAAGCCAAAGATAAAAATCAACCTATTGTTTTTGGTGATGCTGCAGAAGACGAAATTCTAAATCATATCAATATTCAAAAAGCTAGGGTAGTGGTCATCGCTATTTCTGACCCAAATGCCACAAAGAAAATTATTTTCAATATTAGACAGTTTTCGCAAACCGCTTACATTATTGTAAGAACTAGATATGTGAAAGAGATTCAAGAAAACATGAAATTAGGAGCAGATGAAGTTATTCCTGAAGAGTTCGAAACCTCTATTGAAATTTTTACGCGCGTGCTAAAACAATATATGGTAACTGAATCTAAAATATTAGAAATTGTAAAAACCTTGCGTTCATCTGATTATGAAATGCTAACATCGGTAAAACCAATGGGAAAAAAACCTGTATTTCAACATTTAAATATTCCCAATAAAGAAGTGGCAACACTACATGTACAGCATCAAAATAACGATATCGTAAATAAACGAATTTCAGAATCTGAATTAGGAAGAAAATACAATATCACACTTTTGGCAATCAAGCGAGAACGAAAATACATCACCGAAATTGGACCCGATACGATTATTAAAGTCGATGATTTAATTTATATATTTGGCAGCTCAAAAGATATCACACAATTAAATAAACAACTAAAAATTTAATCATTAAAATCAAATCAAAACAAATGAAAAAATTATTTTTATTAGCATTTATAGCCATTTCAGTTATTGGTTGTAAATCAGGAATAAAATCAGATGACCAAGATTTTATTTTAGCTGAACTCGATTTAGTCAATATCGATAATGATCGCGTTCAGGTAACTATCGACCCAGGAAAACTTTCAGGAGAAGAGGCTACTTTTTATATTCCTAAAACCGTTCCTGGTACTTATGCGCTAAATTCTTATGGACAATTTTCTGAAGATCTAATTGCTTACGATTATGACGGAGAACCACTAGAAGTAGAACGAAAAGATGAAGATACATGGGTGATTCAGAATGCTGAAGAACTTGATAAAGTAACGTACTACGTAAACGATACTTTTGATGTTGAAGGTGAAGGAGATGTGTTTTCACCAGCAGGAACCAATATAGCCGAAAACGAAAACTTTGTATTGAATTTACACGCTTTTGTTGGCTATTTTGAAGGCATGAAAGAAACGCCGTATAAATTAGAAATTTCACGTCCAACCGATCTCGAACCCAGCGCTTCATTAGAAGTCGTTAACCAAACAAATGAAGAAGCTTACGTAGTTGATGAATTTTACACCGACCGTTATTTTGGTGTAATCGATCACCCAATTATGTATTCTGATTCTGAAATCGCTATTTTTGATGTAGGCGATATGAAAGTGCTTTTGAATGTTTATTCACCTAACAATGCGCATTCTACCAAAGATTTAACGCCAGCCGTAGAAAAAATGGTTCAAGCTCAAAAATCCTTTTTAGGCGATATCGATAATACTGATATTTACGCAATTCTAGTGTATTTATCGGATATGGAAAATGTAGATGCAAGAGGTTTTGGAGCCTTAGAACATCATACCTCTACCGTAGTTGTGTTGCCGGAAACTATGCCAATCGATCAGTTGGAGCAATCCATGACAGATATTGTATCACATGAATTTTTTCACATTTTAACGCCGCTTAATGTTCATTCTGAAGAAGTGCATTACTTTGATTATAACGACCCAAAAATGTCTAAGCATTTATGGATGTACGAAGGTGTAACCGAATATTTTGCTAATTTATTTCAAATCAATCAAGATCTAATTTCAGAAGAAGAATTCTACAATCGACTAAACGAAAAAATAGAATCTTCAATGAGTTTTGATGATACCATGTCGTTTACAGAAATGAGTAAAAATATTTTAGACGACAAATATTCACCTAGTTATTACAACGTTTACCAAAAAGGAGCGCTTATCGGGATGGCTTTAGATTTGGAGCTAAGAATGTTAAGCGATGGCGAAATGGGCGTGCTTGATTTAATGAAAATGCTAATTGAAGAATACGGTGTTGATCACCCGTTTAAAGACGATGAACTTTTTGAAGTAATTACTGAAAAAACTTACCCAGAAATCGGCAAGTTTTTTGAAACTTATGTAGCTGGAAATACCCCAATTCCTTACGATAAATATTTTGGAAAAGTAGGAATCGAGAAAGAAACAAAAATGGTGAAATCGGGCTATTTTTTAGATGGACAAACGCCATTAATTGATGCTAACCAGCAGACAAAAGAAATTTTCTTTAGAAAAGATATTTCGGTAAACTCTGTGTTTGATAAAATGGGAGCAAAACCTGGTGATGTCATTAAAAAAGTAAATGGTACTGCTTATAATTTAGATAATGTTTACGGCTTAATCTCTGCTTCAATGTCGTGGGAAGAAGGAAAAGAAATAGAAATGCTGATAGAGCGCGATGGTGAAGAAATAAAACTAAAAGGTGAGACAACTCAACCAATGCTTGAAAAAAGTTTTTTAAAAGCTCAAGATTTAGATGCTAATAGTAAAGAAATGAAATTGAGGAATGCTTGGCTGAAAGGCTAAAAGCAAGTTTCTTGTAGGTATGAAAATCGCCAGTAAATTTGCTGGCGATTTTGCTTAATTAATATTTTGTTATACATTAGCTACTTAACTATTAAAAATTTTAACTTATGAGAAAACTAAATTTACTTGCAGCATTTTTAATGATGTTTGCTTTAATTTCGTGTAGTAGCGATGATGACAACTCAGCTGCTTCAGGTAGTGGTGAAATGTCTTACAACGGTCAAACAGTTCCTTTAAAGAGTGGAGGTATGATAAACTATGGAGATGATTGGGGCAATGGTACTAATTTTGACTTAGAACTATATTCTTCAGAATTGAGTTCTATCGATATCGGTGATGTCAATTTTGTAGATGATGAAATCTCTGCAGTTTATTTTGAATTATTTACCGCTAACGAAAACGATTTGGAAACAGGTGTTTACACCTATTCAGAGTCTTGGAACGGAGATCCAGGTACGTTTGAATCTAGCGATTTTTATTTGAACTGCACGGCAGAATCTGATGGAGAGGATTGTGAACTAGAAATGGAGATTAACGGTGGAACCCTAGAAGTTATTTCTAATGGAGATAATTATTCAATAGAATTTGATGTAACACTCTCTAATGGCGAAAACTTAACAGGGAGCTATAATGGTTCGGTGCATAAATTTGATGCCGATGCTGCTTGGGGACGTCCAGCCGATGCTTCAGAAAGAAATAAAATGAAATTTTTAAAGTAGTAAAGAATTTTAAATTCATCTTTTTTTTAAAGAAACCCTGTAATTCTCATTGCAGGGTTTTTATATTAGGAAGTCATACACAAATTGTATATTCGCAGCTTCAAAACAAGCTAAAATAACCTTGAAAAAGTTTTTAATACAGCAAAAAACAAAATCAAATATAAACCAAAAACAGCAGTTGTATTCAACCGATGAAAACCGAATAGCTTTGGTTTTTGATGCGGATACAATCAATCTAAACGATTTGGTTGCTGCTGTAGAATTATATTTAGATGTAGCTGATAATTCTATCGAATGCTTTGGCTTTACAAATGATAAAGAGAAGATAGCAGCACAGCATAACGCGTTGTTTTCTAAAAAAGAGTTTAACTTGTTAGGAAAAATAAAATCAACTCGTTTGAACGATAAAATCAATCAAGATTATCGGTTGAAAATCAATTTTTTCATAGGGAAAAACATTTTTTTAGAACATATATCGAGTCAGCTTAAAGCTGAACTAAGCATTGGGTTGCCTTATGAAAAAATACAACTTAACGATTTGACTATCAACGTTAAATCATCAGAAATAAACTTGTTTTTTAAAGAAGCAGCAAAATATATTCAACTTATTAAAACAAAATAAATGAAGAAATTTATCGGTACAGGCGTAGCATTAATCACCCCTTTTTTACAAGACGAAAGCGTAGATGTAGATGCTTTAAAAAAAATGGTAGATTACCAAATCGATAATGGTGTAGATTATATTGTTGTGTTAGGAACTACCGCAGAAAGTGCAACCTTAACTGTTGAAGAAAAAGAACTCGTTAAAAAAACGATAGTAAAGCAGACTAGTAATCGAATTCCATTGGTATTAGGAATGGGCGATAATTCTACTCAACGCATAGTAGAACAACTAAAAACTACAGATTTTTCTGGTTTCGATGCTATTTTGTCGGTTTCACCTTTTTATAATAAACCATCTCAAGATGGTATTTACAAGCATTTTGAAGCAGTAGCCAACAACAGTCCGTTACCAATTATTCTTTATAACGTACCGGGACGTACAGGCTCTAACATGGAACCTGAAACTATAGCTCGATTAGCTCAAAATTTTGAAAATATTATTGGGGTAAAAGAGGCTAAAGGAGATTTGGTTCAAGCCATGCAAATAATCGCTAAAGCACCTAAGGATTTTTTGGTGATTTCTGGAGATGACATGATAACTTTACCAATGATTTTGGCAGGTGGATCAGGTGTAATTTCAGTAATGGCTGAAGGTTTCCCAAAAGCGTTTTCTACGATGGTAAATTTAGGTTTAAACCAAAAAGTAAAAGAAGCTTTTGATTGGCATTACAAGTTAGCACCCGGAATCAATTTAATTTTTTCTGAAGGAAATCCTACAGGGATTAAATCTGTGCTACAAACCTTAGGTTTATGTAATGATGTTGTTAGACTGCCTTTAGTTCCCGCAACAAGACAGCTAAAAGATGATTTAGATGATTTTATCAGTCAACTGAAATAAAGTTGAAATACTCACGTTTTCTTGACTAGAAAACTAATTTTTTAATCTAAGCAATAATCAGTAAATTTGCAAAATATTTTAATTGGATGAAACAGTTATTCGGGATAATATTAATTTTAGTCAGTTTAGTCTCATGTGGAGAATACGCAAAAGTTCTTAAGAATGATTCTGTATCAGATAAGTATGAGCTGGGAAAAAAGTTTTATGAAAAAGGTAAAGAAGAAGAAAAGCGAAATAAACTAAATAAGGCTATAAAATTATTAGAGCAAATACAACCAACGCTTCGAGGGAAACCACAAGGTGAGTCGGTTGCGTTTATGATAGCAGATTCTTACTATGTAATTGGTGACGATTTGTTGGCTGGATATCAATTTGAACGTTTTATTAAATCTTATCCAGATAGTGATAAGTTAGAATTAGCTGCCTTCAAAAGTGCTAACAGTTATTATCGTGCGTCGCCTCGATTTAGTCTAGATCAAACAGATACCTATAAGGCTATTGCTAAACTTCAGCAATATATAGACGTTTATCCAGATGGCGAATATTTTGCGGAAGCCAACGATAAACTGAAGGAGTTAGAAGATAAAATTGAAAAAAAGGCATATCAAGTAGCGAAACAAATTCATCATCGTGAATTATGGGAACCTGCTGTTCATGCTTTGGATAACTTTATTTCTGATAATCCAGGATCAGATTACAATGAAAAAGCTTATTTCTATAAGTTTGAATCTCAGTACTTTTATGCGATGAAAAGTATTAGAAGCGTAAAAGAAGAACGCATAAAAGAAGCTTTAGAGTATTATCAGGATTATACAAAAAGATATCCTGAAGGGGAGTTTTTAGAACAAACCAAAATGTACTCAGAAGAACTTAATAATGAATTAGATAACCTACAATAAATATTTATACCAGATGAATACAAGTTTAAAAGATAGTAAAGCGCCATTATCTACAACAACCTTAGATAAAAATAAAATAGATGCTCCAACAGATAACATCTATGAAGCAATTGCTATTGTTTCAAAAAGAGCTTCTCAAATCAATACAGAAATCAAAAAAGAATTGATTGAAAAGTTAGAGGAATTCGCTACTCATAACGATAGTCTAGACGAAATTTTTGAAAATAAAGAACAGATAGAAGTCTCTAAGTTTTACGAACGTTTGCCAAAACCACATGCACTTGCACTAGAAGAATGGCTTAACGACAAGATTTATTTTAGAAACACCGACGAGCAAGAAAACAGTTAAATCGTGCTAGCCGGAAAAAAGATATTGTTAGGTGTCTGTGGCGGAATAGCAGCTTACAAGACAGCAGAGTTAACTCGCTTGTTTATAAAATCAGGGGCAGCTGTTAAGGTTGTGATGACTCCCGATGCCGAAGAATTTATTACGCCACTCACCTTATCTACTTTATCAAAAAACCCGGTTTTTTCTTCCCTAGTTGATGACGAAAAGTTTTGGCATAATCACGTAAAGTTAGGTGAATGGGCAGATTTATTTGTAATCGCTCCGACTACAGCTAACACCTTATCAAAAATGGCAGATGGGGCTGCCAATAACATCTTACTAACTACATATCTTTCTGCAAAGTGCCCTGTTTACATTGCTCCTGCAATGGATTTAGATATGTATAAGCATCAATCAACTAAAAATAATTTAGCGAAATTAGAATCATTTGGTAATAAAATAATTCCTGTAGGTAAAGGTGAATTGGCTAGCGGTCTCGTAGGTGAAGGAAGAATGGCAGAACCTGCTGATATTCTTGGTTTTATTGAAACAGATTTGTATAATCAAGCGCCATTGGCTCATAAAAAAATAGTAATTACTGCTGGACCAACCTACGAAGCTATTGACCCAGTTCGCTTTATCGGTAATCACTCCAGCGGAAAAATGGGCTTTGAGCTTGCAAAAGAAGCTTTAAATCTCGGTGCACAGGTAACTTTAATAACGGGACCAACTAACTTAGAACTTTCACATTCAGCATTAAACCTAATCAGAATAAATTCAGCAGACCAAATGCTAGCTGAATCTAAAAAAGTTTTTGAACAAGCAGCTGTTTTTATTGCTTCAGCAGCAGTTTCAGACTATAAGCCAGCGGTTGTGGCCAAAGAGAAAATCAAGAAAAATGATGATAAATTAGTCCTTCAATTGGAAAAAAATCCAGATATACTTTATCAAATGGGGCAAGCCAAGAAAACCGATCAAATTTTAGTAGGCTTTGCTCTAGAAACACAAAATGAAGTGGTTAATGCGCAAAAAAAACTAAAAAAGAAAAATTTAGACTTTGTGGTGTTGAATTCTTTGAAGGATAAAGGTGCAGGATTTGGAACTGATACCAATCAAGTTACTTTTGTTTTTGAACAATATTTAAAAAAATATCCGTTAAAAAGTAAGTCTCAGGTTGCTAGCGATATTCTAAATGAAGTAATCGTATTGATGACTGATTTCGAGCATGACAACAAGTAATTATGCAAAAACTATTTTTTATATCCGCACTTTTACTTAGTGGCTTTTTTCTTAAGGCTCAAGAGTTTGACTGCAATGTAACTGTCGATGCTAAGCAAACAGGTAAAATGCAGTTGTCTATTTTTAATAGTTTAGAAACAGCACTTCAGGAATTTGTTAACGGAAAACGATGGTCGGATATCAATATTACCGAAAATCATCAAAAGATAAATTGTAATATTTTTATTTTGATAACCGACTATGACGACGACCGTTTTAAAGCATCCATTCAATTTCAATCCTCGAGACCTATTTTTGGTTCTACTGCTAGTACACCGATACTAAATGTCAATGATAGGAGTTTTTCATTTGATTATACCGAAAACCAACCGCTCAATTATAATAGCAATACTTTTGAAACCAATCTTGTTTCTGTAGTTGCTTATTACTTATATACTGCATTAGGTTTGGATGCTGACACTTTTGAATTGATGAGCGGAGATCAATATTATGAAGAAGCTCAGCGTATTGTTAATTCAGCTCGTTCAGCAAATGCTAATGGATGGAGTGATCGAGGAGGAAGCTCAGATTTTAGCCGATTTAATGTCAATCGAGACTTGCTTTCTTCAAGCTTTTCTGATTTTCGTGAAGCTTTATATATTTATCATAGAAAAGGTCTAGACCAAATGCACGATGATGTAGAATTAGGAAAAACAAAAATTATTGAAGCTTTAGATTTAATTGAAAAAAACTACAAAGCCAGACCTGGAGCGAGTTTGGTACGAGTTTTCTTTGATGCCAAATCGAACGAAATTTATCAAATTCTCGATGATGGACCAAAAATAGAACTTCAAAGTATTATAAAAACGCTAAATGAAATTGCTCCAGTCCATAATAGACTTTGGAAGGAATTATAAAACCACTAGCATCGCTCTTATAAAATAAACCAAAATCAGAAGAATACATTGCATTTTGATTTGTAAATTTGCTTAAAAACAAAATCAAGTGTTAACAAGCTTAACGATTAAAAATTTTGCCTTAATAGAGGATGTTTCTATCGAACTGCATAAGGATTTAAGTATAATTACAGGTGAAACCGGTGCTGGAAAATCGATTTTGTTGGGAGCTTTAAACCTTGTATTGGGCGATAGAGCAGAAATTAAATCTGTTAGAAATACCGATAAAAAATGTGTTATCGAAGCGCATTTTCAAATAGCTAATTATCAGTTGCAAAATCTTTTCGAAGAAAATGGTTTTGATTATGATGATTATACCATTATTAGAAGAGAGATTTTACCTTCAGGAAAATCCAGAGCATTTGTAAACGATTCTCCCGTAAAATTACAAGGACTTCAGCAATTAGGAAAGCAACTAGTTGATATACATAGTCAACACGAAACATTGGCTATAGGGTCACGTTCTTATCAATACAAAATACTTGATTCTATAGCCGATAATAAAAATTTACTGGAAGAATATAGGGTTTCGCTAAGTCAACTGAATAACTTACAAACTGAATTAGACGAACTCAAAGAAGTTCAAAAATCTTCTGATAAAGCTTATGACTACAATCTTTTTCTTTTAGAGGAACTTGATAAAGCAAATTTGAAAGAAGGAGAGCAAGAAACTTTAGAGACTAAATTAGAAAGCTTAAGTAATGTAGAGTTGTTAAAAGAAAATTTATCAGCTGTTACACAATCATTTCAACAGGAAGAATTAGGGGTTTTAGATTTGCTGCAGCAGGCAAAAATCAACTTTAATCAAATAGCTGATTTTAATCCAGTTTATCAAGACATTTCAAAACGGATAGAAAGTGCGTTAATCGAACTTCAAGATGTGGCTGTAGAGGTTGATAAATCACTCGAACAAGTCGAAGACGACCCAAATTTGTTAGAAGAAATAAATACAAAACTTGAATTAATCTATTCACTTCAGAAAAAACATCAAGTAGAAAATGTGCAGGAATTACTTCAAATACAAGAAGAGCTTGCAGAAAAAGTACTGAAAAAACAGGGTTTAGGAGACGAAATAGCTTTACTAGAAAAACAGATTATCGAGCAAGAAAACAAAGTGAAATCTGTAGGTGAAAAGTTGTATAAACGCCGAAAAAAAGTTTCACCGCAACTCATTTCATCTGTAAAAGAAATATTAGCAGACCTCGGAATGAAAGATGCAGATTTAAAAATAGATTTACAGTTATCATCTACCCAACACAGTTTTGGAATAGAAGAGATGAATTGGAAGTTTAGCGCAAACAAAGGAAGTGATCTAAAAGACATCAAAAAAGTAGCTTCTGGGGGTGAATTGTCAAGAATTACGCTTGCCGTAAAAAGTATTTTAGCAAAATACAGCAATTTGCCAACCATTATTTTCGATGAAATTGATACAGGAGTTTCTGGTGATATTGCATCAAAAATTGGAATTATTCTAAAACGAATGGGTGCAGAAATGCAAGTTATTTCAATTACTCATTTGCCACAAATAGCTGCTAAAGGAAAGCAGCATTATAAAGTTTTTAAGCAAACAAAAAACACTACTACAACCTCTCATTTAAAAAAACTCAACAAAGAAGAGCGTTTGGTAGAATTAGCAGAGATGTTAGGAGGAGACGCAAATTCAAAATCTGCTATTGTACATGCAAAAACTTTGTTTGATGATTAACTTTTGAGTAGAACTGACTATATTTACAACTAAATTAAACGATTATAACTATGGCTTACAACTTACTAAAAGGGAAAAAAGGAATTATTTTTGGAGCCCTTGATGAAAATTCTATCGCTTGGAAAACAGCCGAAAAAGTGCACGAAGAAGGAGGGGAGTTTGTGCTTACCAATGCGCCAATTGCTATGCGAATGGGGTCAATCAATCAACTAGCTGAAAAAACTGGCGCAAAAATTATTCCTGCGGATGCTACCAAAATAGAGGATTTAGAAAAACTTATCGATGAGGCACAAGAAGTTTTAGGAGGAAAACTAGATTTTATTTTACATTCTATCGGAATGTCTGTTAATGTTAGAAAAGGCAAGCATTACACCGATCAAAATTACGATTGGACACATAAAGGAATTGATGTTTCAGCCATGTCTTTTCACAAAGTAATGCAAACTTTATACAAAAAAGATGCAATGAATGAATGGGGAAGTATTGTTGCTTTAACTTATATGGCAGCTCAACGTGTGTTTCCTGACTACAATGATATGGCCGATAATAAAGCTTATTTAGAATCTATAGCAAGAAGTTTTGGTTACTTTTTTGGTAAAGATAAAAAAGTTCGAGTAAATACCATTTCACAATCTCCAACTCCTACAACAGCAGGAAAAGGGGTGAAAGGATTCGACGGATTTATTTCTTATGCCGATAAAATGTCTCCTCTAGGAAATGCAACTGCTCTAGAATGTGCAGAATATACCGTGACACTTTTCTCGGATTTAACCAAAAAAGTAAGCCTTCAAAACCTATTTCACGATGGTGGTTTTTCAAATGTAGGTGTTAGCGATGCAGTCATGGAAAAATTTGAAGAATAAATTTTTTAGTTACTATTAAGTAGGTTTTAAAACCGTCTCAGGACTAAAAAATGTTATTTATATCTTGACACAATTTTCAAAGAAATTTTACCAAATGAAAATTAGTGAAACGAATTTATAACAAAATATAATTAATCTTGAGGCGGTTTTTGTATGCTTAAACCTTTTGTCTAAATCGGTTTATTGCCTTTGTTAAACTAACATAGCGATTCTATACAAATATTAATTTACAATTTCCTTTGTAATACATAACTTTTTCTTAATTTTAAACCGAACTTAAAAACATATATTAATTATGAAGAGATTAATACCCTTTTTGATGATTGCGTTTGCCTTTACTTGGCAGGCATCAGCGCAGTTACCATCTTATTGTATACCAGACCACCCAAGTGGGTGTGGTTTTGGTGATGAAATTGATGATTTTATCATGCTTGATGCTGGTATAGAGCATTTAGGTACTGGTTGTTCAGATACTTATGCAGATTACACTGACGATTCTGAGCTTGAAGGAACTATGGAAAAGACGGAAACTTATGTTTTCGAGGCTGTTCATAATGTTGGTTCTCAGTATGTTAATATTTGGATCGACTTAGATCAAGATGGCACATTTGATGATGATGAACTATTGTTTACATCGGCTACTGGAAATGACCTCACTACAGGAAGTATTGTTATTCCTGATGATGCGCTTGAAGGTGAAACGGTGATGCGGGTACAGACTAAGTGGCTCTCTGCAGCAGACGATCCTTGTGATCCAACTGGATATGGAGAAACACACGATTATTTAGTCGATATTTTACCAGCGCCAGATTGTCCAAGACCTTCTAGTTTGGTAGCAGATAATCCATCTGGAGTTTCTGTTGATGTTTCTTTTAATGGTGTTGATAACGCCACAGAAGGTTACATTTACGAAGTTTACGAAGAAGGAGATGACGTAGAAGTAGATGATCCTGCTTTTACCGGAACTATTGATGCCGGTGTAGAATCATATACCATTGACGGATTAGACTCAGAAACTACGTATCAAGTTTTATTGATTTCTGATTGTGGTGCTACAGACGGGCTGAGTTTGCCAACTTCTGTTGCAACTTTTACAACTTTAGAGTCTTGTGTTGCGCCTAACACTTTTGAGACAGGGACAATTACCGAAGATTCAGCAGAGTTAACATGGTCTTCTGTTTCTAATGCAACTGATGGTTACAATTGGAGTGTTTATGAAGAAGGTGACGACCCTGATACTGATGATGCAGTTGCCGAAGGAAATGCTCCTGATGGAACAACAAGTGTTGTAGTAGATGGTTTATCCCCGGCAATGCAGTACGAAGCTTACATTTTTACAGATTGTGGTGATACCGATGGCTTGAGTGAAACAACTCCTGCTATTTCTTTCTCTACAACCTGTACTATTTTTACCGCACCATATTCAGAAGATTTTGACGGGTCTACATGGGTTTCAGGTACAAATTTTGATAATACAGACTTTGAAATGGACGATTGCTGGAGTTTAGACTCACAATCTGCATTGTCTTGGGGAACAAGATCTGGAGGAACTGGTTCAGGAAGTACTGGTCCTGCTGAAGACGTCTCAGGCGATGGTAATTATATGATGTTAGAAACCGGCCCTGGAAGTGATGGAGATGAAGCCTATCTAATTAGTCCTGCCATTGATTTGTCTAGTTTAGAAGATCCAGCAGTAACTTTTTACTACCATATGTATGGAGCAACTATCAATGAACTTAGATTAGAAGCCCGCGTAGTTGGAGATAGTGACTGGGATGAGATGGTTTCTATTGCAGGGCAACAACAGTCAGATTCAGACGAAGCTTGGAAAGATCAAATTGTTGATATGGCTGCTTATGCTGATGAAACTATCGAATTAAGATTTGTTGGTGTTAAAGGAAGTTCTTTCACAGGAGATATTGGTCTTGATGAAGTTAGTGTAGATGAAGCACCTTCTTGTTTCAATGCTACTGGTTTAGAAATTGCTAGTGAATCTGGTAATACAGCAGATTTTGCTTGGGACGATGTTCCAGGAGCAGTTGATGGTTTTACTTGGGAATTATACTTAGAAGAAGATGATCCAGAAACAGATACACCAGAACAATCTGGCACTGTTGATGCTGGTGAAACTTCAGTAACTATAGATAATTTAAATGGAAATACTGGATATACTTTTATTTTAATTTCAGATTGTGGTACAGAAGATGGATTAAGTGACCCTGGTGCTAGCTTTACCTTTACAACAGGATGTCTTCCAGAAGTTGCGCCAACTGTTGTTGAAGATTTTTCAGATGCGGATTTCAATTTAAATAATAATGAAGATATGCTATGTTGGTCTGAAGCTACTGGAGAGATGCCTTTTGATGGTACCGATTTTTCACCAACAGAGGCAAATGCTGGTTGGACAAACCAAAATTATGGAAACGATGCATCAAATCCAAACGGTACAGCTTTCTATATCAACTTATTTAATGGTACTGGTTCATACGATTGGTTTCTTTCGCAACAAGTTGATTTAGGCGATGGTTCAACTGAATTTATGTTAGAGTTTGATCGTTTTGTAATTCCTTGGTCTGGAAGTGATGAGGTTACCGATATGGGAGACCATGAAGTACACGTGCTTATTTCTACTGATGGTGGAAGTACATGGAACTCTGATGATACTCTAATTAGCTACGAAGGTGATGAAGCTCCTGGAATTGACAATACAGAATTTGTATCCTTAGATGGGTATTCTGGCGTAGTACAATTTGCTTTTTATGCAAAACAAGACGGAACAGACCCAGATTTACGTTTCTACTTTGATAACATAAGAGTTATAGATACCCCAGATTGTGCTTATGTACAAGGTGTTCAAGTAGATGATACTTCATCGGATAGTGTAGATTTCTCTTGGGATGATCAAGACGATGCTGTAGACGGTTTTGAATGGTATGTTGTAGAAGAAGGAGATGATCCAAGTTTAGCCGTTCCTGTAGCTACGGGAACTACAGATGCTGGAGTTACCAGTGCAACTGCAGACGGTTTAACTGCATTTACTCAATATGATGTTTATGTTGTAGGCGATTGTGGTGCTGATGGCTTAAGTCCATTTTATGAGCCTACCTTCTTTATAACAGATTGTGATGTATTTGATGCACCTCTTGATGAAAATTTTGATGATACCAATATTTGGGTGTCAGGAACTGACTTCGATAATACGGATTTTGAGATGAGCCCTTGTTGGGACTTAGATTCGCAATCTGCGTTATCTTGGGGAACAAGATCTGGAGGAACGGGTTCAGGAAGTACTGGTCCTGCTGAAGACGTCTCAGGCGATGGTAATTATATGCTTTTAGAAACTGGTCCTGGAAGTGATGGCGATGAAGCTTATCTACTTTCACCTGTAATTAATTTAGATCCACTTGAAGAACCTTCGGTGTCTTTTTACTACCATATGTATGGTGCAACTACAAACCAATTACGCTTAGAGGTAAGAGAAACTGGAGACACAGATTGGGATGAAGTATTTGAGATCAGTGGTGAACAGCAGTCTTCTAGTGATGATAATTGGGAAGAAGTTGTTCTAGATCTTGAAGCATATGATGGTCTAGAAGTAGAGTTTAGATTTGTTGGTGTAAAAGGTTCTTCATTTACAGGTGATATGGGAGTAGATAACTTCTTAGTTGATGAAGCACCTAGTTGTTTCAATGTTGCCGGTCTTAATGTAGAACCAGGTGTTGATACTGCTGATTTAACTTGGAATGACAACTCTGCTTCAGAAGGCTTTATAATTGAAGTTTACGAAGAAGGAGATGACCCAGAAGTTGATGATCCATTTTCAACTGATGTAGTAGATGCCGGTGAAACTTCATTTACAGTTGATGGATTAGAAGAACTAACTACATATTTCGTTCAAATTCAAGCTGACTGTGGTACAGAGGATGGTTTGTCTGAATTTGTAGGAACTGATTTTACAACCATTGTTGAAGGTGCAGCCTGTGGTGCTCCAATCGTTATCGATGAAACACCTTACTCGACTACTGACAATACGGATCAATATGGTAGTAACTATTCAGGTGCTCCTGGTGAAGACTGTGGAACAACATTAAATGCACTAAATGGTAATGATGTTGTTTACAGCTATACAGCAGAAGCTAATGCTGCTATTACAGTTACATTATCTGGAATCACCGCAAACAATACAGGAATTTTCGTTTACGAAAGTTGTCCTGATATTGGTGAGTTCTGTTACGCAGGTGACTACAATGATTTTTCAGCAGGAACGGATGATATTGTTTTAGAAGAAATTCCAGTAACTGAAGGAAATGAATACATTATCGTAATTTCTAGAAATACAACGTTCAATCCAACAACAGACTATACTCTAGAGGTCGAGTTGATTACTTGTCCAGAACCATCTGATTTAGGTATTGAAGTAATCAATCCTTATGAAGTAGAGTTCAGCTGGACACCAAATGGTGAAGAAACTGAATGGGAAGTTCAGTATGGAGTAGCAGGTTTTGAGCTAGATAGTGAAGAAGCAAATACAGTTACCGTTTCTGATGATCCAGCAACTGTTATTGATGATCTTCAGTCTTCAACTCCTTATGATTTCTATGTAAGAGCAATCTGTAATGAAGCTGAAGATGACTTAAGCAATTGGGCTAGTCTTGATAATTACAACACTCCAGTTCAACCAATCGAAATCGATGAGGCTGAGCAACATGCTGAAGTTTACTGTTATGGTAACAATATATTTAAAGAATGGTTGTTCTTGTCTGTTGCAGAACCAATGGAAGAGATTGTTCTTGAGTTTGAAGACGGTTCTATCGAAGATGACCAATTCTCAGATGATATATTTAGAATATATGATGGATTTAGCGAAGACGGTGAGTTGCTTTGGGACACTTCTGTAGATGGTACAAACCTAGAAGGACTTACGTTTCAAGCAGAATCTGGAGCTTTCTATATGGTTCTTGAGTCTGATATTGTTCAGTCTTGTAGTGGTGGTGAAGGCGAATTGCCAGCTCCATTCGACTTTACTGTAACGTCTCCAACTTGGTCTACAATAGAGTTTAATGACAATAACTTTAGTTATTATCCAAACCCTGTCGAAAATCAGTTGAACATACAGTCTGCAAATGAAGTTGAACAAATTCAAGTTTATAATATGGCTGGACAGTTAATTAAAACTGAACGGCCAAGTAGCTTGAATTCAAGTATAGACTTAAGCGACTTACAAGTTGGTACTTACTTAATGAAAGTAACCATAAATGGTTCTAATGAAACATTTAGAGTTATCAAAAAATAAGTCAGACTTTCAATAAGTTTAATTTAAAGCCTCGATTTTAATCGGGGCTTTTTTTATATTATTTTTTAATTAATAAGACTTGCTGCTATTTCTTAAAAAATGGTATTTTTGTGTAGATAATCTATTTTACGTTTTAATATGGGTATGATGAATAAAAACACAGTATTAGCTTGGGCAACTTTTATTATGATATTAGTAGGATTAGCTTTAATTGCCTTGGGTGTTTTTAAATACAAAGATGTTGCTGGCTGGGGATTTGTAGCAGTAGGAATTGGTTTTTTTGCAAATGCTTGGGTTTTTAATGCCCTAAAAGGCCGTGTTTAAAGCTTACTTTACTATTTAAATAAAACAAAATCTCTTGACAGTTGTTCCATAGAAAATCGCCAGACCATTACTGCTCTTCCTGTCTTTTTTAATTCAGCTAGCTCGCTTCTGAATTCTTTGTAATCAAAGTAATTTTCATCTAGATGAGGCAAGCATATCCATTCAGTTTTTTTTGGAATATAAAATCGATCCTCTGCTTGTAGTATTTCTAAATAAGATGAATACAAAAACCATTCTCCAGTAATACATTCTGGGTTGATATGCTCAAAAGTTAAGTTGTCAATTTCATTGCTATGATGTGGAGTAAACAACATGGCTTTAAAACAAACCTCTTGCTGTATTCTTTCTACTGAAAGATCTAATTTTTCTTCGAGTATAGTTTTAGCTTGCTGACTTTTAATTAGCGGAAATTGTTTTGTCTTTAGTTTATGTATTTTATCAACCAAAAAATCTTTTCTATTTGGGCCAACCCAGCAAGCCAAATCATTTTCTGAGTAACTGCCATCATAAATATAGAGCTTGTAAATTAATTCTATATGCTTAATGACTTTTTTCTCTTTGTCCTGTATAAAAAAATCGAATTCCCCAAGTGTTTTTTGATCTTCGAAAACCTGTAAGCTATGCGCTAACAAGTTGTAATTAGGATGCTGTTGAATGTAATCTGCAAAAAAGAATTCAACTCGTTTGCCTAAAAATTTATGTCTTGAAACTTGCTTTTCGGTTGTTTCGCTCAGAGTGAATAAAGTTTCTTTTTTGGTCAAGAAATTTTCAACTTCAATAGGAGAGTTGTTGTTTAAAAACAAACTGGGAGTTTCTAAAAATGAATGAAATTGCTTAGTTATTTTTTCAGTGTTATTCATTAAGCTCTAATGCAATAGAAATCATTTTTTCAAATGTAGTTTCTCGTTCTTCGGCAGAAGTTACTTCACCAGTAACCAAGGAATCAGAAATAGTTAAGATTGATAATGCATTTGCGCCAAATTTAGCACAAGTAGAATACAATCCAGCTGCTTCCATTTCAACACATAAAACGCCATAATTTGCCCATCGCTTCCATTCTTCTGGATGATCGGTATAAAATGTATCCGATGATAGTACATTTCCAGCTTTAACTTCAATAGATTTACTTTCTGCTATTCTTATAGCTTTTCTGAATAATGAAAAACTCGCTGTTGGAGCAAAATCACCACCAAAAAAACGATTTTTATTGAGTGAAGCGTTGGTTGAAGCCGCCATAGCAATAACAACATCTCGAATGTCAATTTCTTTTTGAAATGAACCCGCACTTCCTACTCGAATCAGATTTTTCACACCAAATTCATTAATCAATTCGTGAGCATATATATTGATTGAGGGAATCCCCATTCCCGTTCCTTGAACTGATATTTTTTTTCCTTTGTAAGTTCCTGTATAACCCAACATTCCTCTAACTTCGTTGTAGCAAACTGGTTCGTCAAGGTAAGTTTCAGCAATCCATTTTGCTCTTAATGGGTCCCCCGGCAGTAAAATTGTTTCTGCAATGTCTCCTTTTTTAGCGTCTATATGTATACTCATTAGTAATCAGTTTTTGAAGTTTCTCCATTAACAATTGCAACACCCGAAGATGTGCCTATTCTGCTCACACCGTTTTCAATGTATTTTTTGGCAGTTTCAAGATCTCTTATTCCGCCCGAAGCTTTAATTCTTACTTTTTCAGAAATAGCAGCTCTCATAAGCTTTACAGCTTGAAGTGTTGCACCGTGTTCGCCAAAACCTGTTGAGGTCTTTACAAAATCTGCTCCAGCTTCTTCTGCAATTTTTGAAGCTTTTGTTATTTCATCATCGGTTAGATTACACGTTTCTAAAATTACTTTTAGAATTTTTCTTCCACAAGCTACGCGTACTGAGCTAATATCTCTCAGCACATCATCCCATTTACCTGATTTTATATCACCCTGATTAATGACCATATCAATCTCGCTGGCACCTTCATTTATTGCTGTTTTGGCTTCGTAAGCTTTTGCTTCTGTATGGCTAGCACCTAAAGGAAAACCAACCACCGAGCATACTTCAACATCAGATTTTAATAAAATTTCATAAGCTTCTCTTACGTAACAAGAGTTTACACATACAGTTGCAAACTTGTAATCTTTAGCTTCTTGGCATAGCAATTCAATGTCTTTTAGCGTAGCTGTAGGCTTTAGCAAGGTATGATCGATATAAGAATTTATTTTCATAGCTGATTTTGTTTCTTCCAAAGATAAGGACTTTAATTTCTTTTTGAAATGACTTATATCAGAATTCATTTTTCCACTAATAAAAAAACTTGTGTGTAATAAAATTTAAATTACGATTTTAGCAACTTAAACACATTAGTTTATGAGTGTAGAAAAGAAAATAAATCAACTTAGAAAAGAGCTGCATCAGCATAATTATCAGTATTATGTACTGGATCAACCAACGATATCAGATTTTGAATTTGATCAAAAACTTGAAAAGTTGCAGGTTCTCGAAAATGAAAATCCAGATTTATTTGACCCAAACTCTCCAACACAACGAGTGGGAGGAAGTGTTACCAAAAAATTCCCTACTATTGTTCATAGGAATAGAATGTATTCGCTTTCAAATTCTTATTCTAAAGAAGATTTGATGGAATGGGAAAAACGAATTAAAAAAACAGTAGAAGGAAAAATTGAATATGTATGCGAATTGAAATACGATGGCGCTTCTATTAGTTTAACTTATACTAATGGTGAATTGAAACACGCAGTTACTCGCGGAGATGGAATTCAAGGTGATGAAATCACGAATAATATAAAAACAATTCAATCTATTCCGCTTAAGTTACAAGGAAAGGATTTTCCAGATGAATTTGATATACGAGGTGAAATTGTTTTACCCTACGAAGGTTTTGCCGCGCTAAATGCCGAACGAATTGAAAATGGAGAAGAACCTTATGCAAATCCTAGAAATACAGCTTCTGGTTCGCTAAAACTTCAAGATAGCAGTGAAGTTGCTAAGCGACCTTTAGATTGTTTGTTATATAATTTAGTAGGTGAAGATTTGCCCATAAAAACACAGTTTCAAGCATTAGAAAAGGCAAGAAGTTGGGGGTTTAAAGTGCCATCAGAATCAAAATTAGTCGATTCGCTTGAAGGTGTTCTTGACTATATCGCATACTGGAATGAGCAGCGACACCAACTTCCCTACGAAACTGATGGAGTTGTTATAAAAGTGAATGACCTCGAACTTCAAGAGGAATTAGGATTTACTGCAAAATCGCCACGATGGGCAATGGCTTATAAGTTTAAAGCAGAACAAGTAAGTACTATTTTAGAAAAAATTTCGTATCAAGTTGGAAGAACTGGAGCCATAACGCCAGTAGCTAACCTAAGACCTGTTCAACTTGCAGGAACAACAGTAAAACGTGCTTCTTTACATAATGCAGATCAAATTCAAAAGTTAGATGTGCGCGAAGGTGATATTGTTTATGTAGAAAAAGGAGGCGAAATTATACCTAAAATTGTAGGGGTCGATTTTAGCAAACGAGATGAAAACTTGCAGCCAACAACCTATATTTCCAACTGTCCAGAGTGCAACACCAAATTGGTTAGGCAAAAAGGAGAAGCTTTGCATTATTGCCCAAACACAGCTTCTTGTCCACCACAAGTTACCGGTCGAATTCAACATTTTATTTCTAGAAAAGCAATGGATATTGAAGGATTGGGAGGCGAAACAGTTGCTCTACTAGTTCAGCATAATCGCATTAAAAATTATGCAGATTTATATGAATTGTCTCAAGCAGATGTAATCGATTTAGATCGAATGGCAGAAAAATCTGCTAACAATCTAATTCAAGGAATTCAAGCTTCTAAAAATGTTCCATTTGAACGAGTGCTGTATGCTTTAGGAATTCGGTATGTAGGTGAAACTGTAGCCAAAAAATTAGCTTTTCATTTCAAACATATCGATGCCTTAGCAGAAGCTAGTTTTGAAGAACTTATTCAGGTAGATGAAATTGGTGATAAAATAGCAGAAAGTGTGGTTCATTTTTTCTCATTAAATGATAGCCAAACAATTATTGATCGATTAAAATCCCATGGACTTCAACTAGCGATTGCTGAAGATGTACTGGCCGATAGAAGCGATAAATTAAATAACAAGACCTTTGTTATTTCTGGGGTTTTTGAAAAAGTTTCGCGTAAAGAATTAAAAGATTTAATTGAAAAAAATGGCGGTAAAAATACCAGTTCAATTTCTAAAAAAACTGATTTTTTAGTAGCTGGTGATAAAATAGGGCCGAGCAAATTAGAAAAAGCTAAAAGCTTAGAAGTTCAACTAATTTCCGAAGATGAATTTCTTGCCATGATTGCTGAGTAATTTACTGTGTTTGAAGTACAAAAAAAGCCGTTTTAAATTATTTAAAACGGCTTTTTAATGAATATTTGTTAAAGAAATTATTTAACGATCAATTTCTCGACAGTTTTAGAATTTCCATCAGTAATTTCAACTAAGTACACGCCAGATTGAGCGTTGTTAAGTTCAACTCGTTGATTCCTAGCGTTTGGAGCAATGTCAACCTGCTGAATTAATCTTCCTCTCATATCATATATGACAGCTGTAGTTTGTTCAGAACTAGGCTCAGATAAATTAATTTGAAAACTTCCAGAACTAGGGTTTGGTGAAATACTGAAATTATAAGCGTCTTCGGTAGAGGTAGAAAACTCTTCATATTCACAAAATTCAATTTCCCATGAATTAAGTGTTCCTGTATCTCCAGGAGAATTGTCTTGAACGACCAAGGTCCAAACTCCTGCTGAATTTGTTTCAGTCCATTGGTCGAATTCCCCAGCTAGAGGAGAAAAAATACCAGTTAGTGGATCTGGACAATCATTAGGAATTTCACTTCCTTCATCATCAAAGGTTAGAGCCATTCCAGTTTCGTCGGCACAATTTCCATCAAAAAGGAGAACAGATTCACCATCTGGACCTTCAAGACTAATGCTTAAATCACTAATAAAATCGTGAGTGATGTCTAAGGAAACATTCATACTGCTTATCTCTACACCTTCAACAATATCAATTTCTGAGATCAATACATCACCTGGAGTACTTTCATCTGGAGCATCAGCAATAATCATTTCTTCTTCATTAAGGGAAGTTTGACAATCTTCAACTAAATCGCCGCTAATATCAAAAGGGCTAGCATTAACAGCTAAGAAAATATTATCAGCAGCTTCTACCATAATTCGGCAGTTTGCAGCATTTATATTTGGAGCAATTACATCTACTTGCCCATCATTAGTAGCTTCAGAAGCTAGCACATAATCAAAGCTTTCGCCGTTATTGGTTGAAAGGAGTACATTTACAAATTCTTCGCTAATCTGACCTGTATTTGTTCCGCCAACATCCCAAGTAACAGATACCGTTTCGCCTGGCTCCCAAACAATTCCACTTTCATTTTGAGAGGTTACTTCAAATGGACCATTAAATGTAACTTCTACAAAAGATGTTTCACCAGCATTTTGACCTCCTTCTATATTGTTATCTCGAACTAAAACCCTAAAGTTAAAGTTTCTTCCTGTTGAAGGAATAACTTCCCAAGTTGGAGTTAAATTACCATCTAAAATGCTAGCCAAATTTGGAAAATAACGTTTAGAATCGGTGCTTGAAGGGAAAGATCTAAAGTTAGGACCAGTGGTAGCATTTGGTAATGGTGGTTGATTAGAAATATCGTTGTTGTATTGTTCCCAATTATACGTTAGCTCGTCGCCATCTGGGTCTGTAGCTTCGACGTCTAGTGCAAAAGCAGTATTTCTAGGAATTACATAATTTCCAGGAGAACTAACACTTGGCGGTTGGTTATTGATACTAAACTCTTCTGCACATGTTCCGCCATTAAAACTTATAAAGTTTTCAATTTGATCTACACTGGTGTAGTGGAAATGTGCATCGCTATTGTTTTGTACATTAGGTGGACAAATTCCAGCATAACCCATAATCGTGTTACCACTTCCTGGTTCATAAGCTGTACTATTTGTTCTCGAACCTCCGCAAGCATTGTTGAAAGTATGAGTAGCTCCAAATTGATGCCCCATTTCATGAGCAACGTAATCGATATCAAAAGGGTCTCCTACTGGGTTTGGTCTACCTGTAACTCCTCGTGCTTTGTTAGACGAGTCACAAACAGAACCTAAAGCAGCAATTCCTCCAGTTCCTGTACTGAAAACATGTCCTAAATCATAATTTGAAGTACCGATAATTTGATCTACTCTGGTTTGATTTTGATTTAACATTGCACCAGAATTAAAATTAGAATAAGGGTCTGAAGCAGAATTTAATACAATCAAATCTTCGTTGTTGTCTACAAACTCTAGTGTAATACTAAAATCTCTTTCATAAATGCTATTTACTCGATCGATAGTAACAGCCATAGCAGCCTGAACAGCTTCTAGTTGGTCTTCTTCTGGATCACTTTCAGCATTGGCAGCTTCAATTTGGTATTCCGAATATTCACTTGTACAAGCTTGAGCTAAGCGGTAGCGACGTAGGGTAGAATCATCAAAAAAATGAACTTCATTTGATTTGTTTTCAAGTTTTTCAAAATTATCATCTTTAAATTCACATGCCATTTGTTTAGCAGCATCTAAATAGGCTTGATTTTTGTCAAAAACCATAAACAAATTGTTATCTTTCCCTTTTGTAAAAGGATTGATAAAAACCTGACTGTCAGAATTTTGAATCATTGCGTAAACACCATATTTTGAAACTGTTACCCGAATACTTTGTGATTTTTTATCAGGATTTACTCCAACATAAGATTTTATAGAAGGAAATTTTGAACTTAAAGTTTCTGAAAGTGTTTGTGTTTCAAACATATTGAAACCAATAGTTTCGCCATACATTGTTGGGAAATAAATCAAATTATCTGAATTAGAATCTTCCCATCGCATTGGCGATTGCGCTAGTTTTGATTTAATGCTTTCTACATCTAAACTATACAGTTGATAATTTTTAATAGTAGAACCATAATCAATTACATCTTCTCTATCGTAATTGGGATTGTTTGCTTCGTTCCAATAGCCACTGTTTTGGCTGAAACCCAAAAAGGGCAGCAGGGCTAAAAGAAGTACAAGAGTTGTTTTGTTAAACATAATTTTTTGTTTGTCAATTTTAAATTAAAAATATTTACTAAATTAGGGATTATTATTTTTTAAAGCAATAATATTGAACAGATAATTTTTAAATTATACTCCAATGATTTTTACCAAACAATTTTTAGTTGTTTTTCTGATGTTTTCAACTGTGGCTTTTGCCCAAATCAAAACACCTGATGCATCTCCTAAAGCTACTGTAAACCAAAGTGTTGGTTTGTCGGAAGTAAGTGTTGAATATGCCAGACCTTCGGCTAAAAAACGAACTGTTTTTGGCGATTTAATTCCTTTTGATGCTAACTGGCGAACGGGTGCCAATATGAACACCACCGTTCATTTTTCTGATGATGTTGAAGTCAATGGCAATTACCTCGATAAAGGGAAGTATGCTTTGTACACAAAACCTGGAAAGAAGTCGTGGACTATTTATTTCTATGAAGACACCAACAATTGGGGCTTGCCTAAAAATTGGGACGAAAATAAAGTCGCTGCTGCTTTTGAAGTTAAAGCAAAATCATCGGACTTGCGTTTTGAAACTTTTAGTATTTTATTTGATGATGTAAATCCTTATGATGTTAAAATGATTTTAGCATGGGAAAATACGTTGGTTGATTTTACAATTGCATTTCCAACCGATGATAAAGTGATGGAAAATATTGAAAGCGTAATGAATGGTCCTTCAGCAAATGATTATTATGCTGCAGCTGTTTATTATTTAAATGCCGATAAGGATATCAATCAAGCTAAAGATTGGATCGATAAAGCAATGAATATGATGGATGAAAAACCATATTATATGCTTCGCCAACAAGCCTTGATTTACGCCAAAGCGGGCCACAAAAAACAAGCTGTTAAAATTGCAAAACAATCACTTGATGCTGCCAAAAATGCTGGCAATCAAGAATATGTAAAAATGAATAAGGCTTCCATAGAAAAATGGACGAAATAGTCTTTTAAAATAGCTCAAAGAAAGCTTAACTTATTAAAGTTAGGCTTTTTTTGTGCTTAAAAATTGAAAACTTAAGGCTAATAAAATAACCAATAGGCAACCAAAAATATTAAGCCATAAATAAGGCATAATATCAATATACCAAACCCCAATTACAATCAATTGAGTAATGATTCCTGCTACAAAAACAGCATTCGACTTTACATATTTAATGAAAAAAGCCAACAAGAAAATACCCAAGACATTTCCGTAAAAAATAGAACCAATAATGTTTACAAGTTGAATTAAATTATCAAATAGATTAGCAGTGCAAGCCACAAAAATGGCAAACAATCCCCAACCAAGTGTAAACAATTTGGTGGCATTTACAAAATACTTATCGCTTCGTTTTTTCTTTTGATTTCGCTTAAACAAATCGATAGAAGTAGTGGAGGCAAGCGCATTTAATTCGGAAGCAGTAGACGACATAGCTGCTGATAAAATTACGGCTAGCAACAAACCGATGAGTCCACGTGGCAAATTATTTAAAATAAAGTGAATAAAAACGTAATCTTTATCATTGGTTTCTACCGTTTCATCTGCTTGACGAATCAAAGTTTTAGCCTGGTTACGAAGTTCAAACTCGCGTTTGTTCAATTCTTTCACACTGGTTTGGAGTGCTAAACGCTCGTTTTCATCAACGGCTTCAAAAGTTGAAAACGATTGAGCAGCTTGCTTTTTTTCAACTTGTATTTCTGCTAGTTGACTTTCTAATTCTCGATATTCAGTTTCATAACTTGAACTTGTAATGGCAGTTTCTGCAGCAGGGTTGAAGTTCAGCGGTGCTTTTTCAAATTGATAAAAAACAAAGACCATTATTCCGACAAGCAAAATAAAAAATTGCATCGGGACTTTCAGCATTCCGTTGAAAATCAATCCCAACTGACTTTCTCGCATAGAACGAGCTGACAAATAGCGCTGTACTTGACTTTGATCGGTTCCAAAATAAGAAAGCGCTAAAAAAGTACCGCCTATAATTCCACTCCAAAACGTATAGCGGTTTTCAAAATCAAATGAAAAATCTAGAACTTCCATTTTTCCGCTAGAACCAGCAATTTTTAAGGCTTTATTGAAGCTAATATCCTCGGGTAAATAACTTGTAATTAGAAAAAATGCGATAAACATTCCAGCGAAAATAATTCCCATTTGTTGTTTTTGGGTGACACTTACAGCCTTTGTTCCTCCAGAAACAGTATAGATAATTACCAAAACACCAATAATAATGTTTAGCGTAAACAAATCCCAACCTAAAACTGCCGAAAGCACAATTGCTGGCGCAAAAATGGTAATTCCAGCGGCTAATCCACGTTGAATTAAAAAAAGTAAAGCTGTAAAAGTTCGTGTTTTCTGGTCAAAACGAGATTCTAAATATTCGTAAGCCGTGTACACATTCAATTTATGATAAATAGGAATAAATACCATACAAATGATAATCATCGCTATGGGCAAACCAAAGTAAAACTGAACAAAACCCATTCCGTCGTGAAAAGCTTGTCCTGGTGTAGATAAAAAAGTAATCGCACTAGCTTGTGTTGCCATTACCGATAGCCCAACCGTCCACCATTCGGCTTCATTTCCACCTTTAATGTAGTCGTTTACATTTTTGTTTTTACGGGTTTTGTAAACTCCATAGCCAACAATAAAACTAAGGGTACAAACCAAAACTATGGCATCGAGTAATTCCATTAAATAAAATTATGCATTAACCAATAAAAAAAAATAATATAGGTGGCATTTGCTATCAAAAGCCAAGTGTAACTTCTTTTCCAAGTGAATTTTGTCTTCATTTTTAATTAGAATTTTGGGACAACAAGTTAGCAAATAATCGAAAAGCACCGGGAACGCCAGCAGGTAATTGTCTGAAAAAACTTAGCCCCGTGTAGGTTATTTTTCCTGAACCATAATCGGCTACTAAAATAGCACTTTCTAAAGCTTCTTCATTTTTGTCATTCATAGAAATAACTGGTTGAAAAGCTTCATCCCATTCATCTGGAAAGTATAAACCGCGTTCTTGAACCCAGTTTTCAAAATCTTTTTTTGTGATTTTGTTCGGGTAATTTAAAACTGAATGTGAGGAATCGATAAAGCGCACTTCTGAATTTTCATCGGTTACTCGATTTCTTGAAAGCCGAAGCGGAATCGGACTTATGCGGTCGTGGTCAAAATTTCTACTCGTATTATATTGAATGATTAAGTTGCCGCCAGCTTTGGCGTAATCGAACAATATTTTGTTTTTGTGCGATAGTTCATCATAAATATTGAAAGCTCTAATGCCCACAACAACAGCATCGTAAGAAATTAAACGTTTTGCTGATAAATCGCTTATTTCTAAAACGTCTACTTGATAACCCATATTCTGAATTTGCTGCGCAGTTTGATCGCCAGCTCCAGTTAAGTAAGCGACTTTTTTCCCACTGATATTCACATCTAAATTAACCAGTTTTGTGCTTGCTGGTTGAAGCATATTTTGCTGCGGAATGTGTGCGTAATCAATTTGAACAACTTCCTCAGAATACGATTTTGTTGCGGTTGAAAAAACGGCTTTTAATTCGCTAGAACTTGCTTTTTCAGGTGGAATTACATTCACTTCAATACTTTTTTCTTCGCCTTTGGAATCAAAACTAATATTGAATTCTTTAGGTTCAACTTTCCAGCCATCAGTAGTTTCAAAATGTAGTTTTCCGTCAACTTTTTCCCCAAAATTTTTGATGGTAACACGGTGTTTTTTAGGGTTATTCTCAGAAAAAATCAACACTTCATTTTGTGGAGAAAGTGAAATTTTTGGCTGCACACTAAAATTCTCATAAACTTCGCCATCAACTGGATGCGAGTATTTATAAACCAATTCTTTTGCAAAGGAAATGTTGACTCCATCGATTTCGAGCACGAATTCAAAACGGAAAGGACTTTCGTTTTCTGCTAAGTGAATTTGCTGTTGATTTTCGATTTGATATAAGCCTTTTGAACTTTCTTTTTGTAACCAAAACGGAGTAGAATAGTCCAAATCTTCAGGTAATTTCAATTCTGTTGATAGCAGATTTTTTTGATTTTTTGCTAAGGATAAATCAGGAGTAATGTTGTTTTTTTGAAAGGGAATTTGAATCGATTTCAATTTAATTTCAACAGGACTTCTGTTGATGATTTCTAGGTTAACATCAATTTCATCACCTGGGTTAGCGTAAGATTTTTTTGATGTTGCCTCTAAAAACAATCCGCTGCAAGCCAAAATAATCGATTTTATTTCAGCTAGCTTTTCAGTTTTCCATTGATGTTGGTCTAATTCTTCAATTTTTTGATAAGCTTGAAGTAATTTTGGAATACTTAGCCAAGGTTGTTCAAAATCAAATTCAGCTTCAAGCTCGCTTAAAATTTTTCCGATTTTTTTGCCTTTTTTTACGCGCGACCAAGTAGTATTGGTAACCGAAAACAATTCATTTTCATCTGGTTTTTTTCCTTTTATCAATTCTAAATATTCAATTTCTTCGCCACGAGAGCCCATACTTCCAAAGCCTTGTGACTTATGTTCGCTTCGGCTGAGTGCTGCAATTTCGTTGTTAGATTGACCAAAAAGCGGATAAAAATTTCCGATATCAACTTTTAAAAAGTCATCGTGGTTAGCATTTTTGAATTCATCTTTGCTTCCATAAAAAAACCAAGAATCATTAAAATAAAGTGATTTTGGTTGCCAGACGTCAACATAGTTAAGTTGCTCCGGAAATTTTGTTTCATCGGCAGCCAAATCAAAAGCTTCTACCGATAAAATTGCCGATGCGGTATGATGACCGTGCGTGCTTCCTGGTGTGCGGTGATCGAAACGATTGATGATGATATCGGGTTGAAATTTTCGAATAGCCCAAACCAAATCTGCCATAACTTCGTTTTTATTCCAAACGCTAAAAGCTTCAGTCGGATTTTTAGAATAACCAAAATCGATAGCTCTGGAAAAAAATTGTTTTCCACCATCAATTCTTCTAGCTGCTAACAATTCTTGCGAACGAATGAGCCCTAATTTTTCTTGTATTTCTGGGCCGATTAAATTTTGCCCGCCGTCGCCTCTGGTAAGCGAAATATAGGCTGTATTTGCTTTTTTCTCTTTCGAAAAATAGGTGATTAATCGCGTGTTTTCATCATCGGGATGTGCCGCAACATATAGCACTTTTCCTAAAAAATTGAGTTTTTGAATTTGATGAAATATTGCTGATGATGTTGGTTTTGGGGGAGTTTGGGTAAATCCGTTGAATGTGATCAGAAAAAAAAGTACCGGCAAAAATATACGACTCATCAATTTTTTTAGTCAAATATACTTTCAATCTTTATTTATACGATTACAATCACTCGCTTTAACATTTGACTAACTATTTGATTGAAATCAATTATTCTTTTTGTTATTTTTATCGATGATTATATAGGTTTACTTTTGAAGTTTTTTAATTTTATTTTTTAAATGAGATGCTTAGCAAAACTAATTTTCTTTAAAATCTTAAAGTGGAAAATTGCGGGGCGATTAGATCCAGCTATCCAGAAAATGGTCATTATTGTGGTTCCTCATACTAGTTGGCACGATTTCTATATCGGTGCTTTGGTAAGAAAAATAATAGATTTCGAAATTCATTATGTAGCCAAAAAAGAATTATTCAATTCCATTTTTGGTTGGTATTTTCGTTGGATGGGCGGCGCACCAATCGACCGTTCTAAACGAAAAAATACTGTTGACCAAGTTGTACAAATCTTCCATAATCGTGAAAAATTTAGGTTAACGATTACACCTGAAGGCACTCGAAAAAAAGTTGATAAATGGAAAAGTGGTTTTTATCATATTGCGCATCAAGCAAATGCTCCTATAGTTCCAGTAGCATTTGATTATGGAACAAAAACCATCAAAATAGGTAAGGCTTTTTATCCAACAGGAAATTATTTACAAGATTTACCAAAAATAAAGTGTTTTTTTAAAAATGTTCGAGGAAAAGCTGATTAATATTGAATCAAACTGGAAAAGGGTTTGTTTTTAAGTTGAAGTTTCCCGTTTAATGAGCGCAGTTCAATTAAAAAATTGCATTGTACTATTTTGCCGCCGAGCTTTTCAATTAAATCAACAGCAGCTTTTGCCGTTCCGCCCGTTGCTAAAACATCGTCGTGCAGTAAAACTTTTTCTCCAGGTTTAATGGCATCGGTATGGATTTCTAAGGAATCTGTGCCATATTCTAATTCATAAGCCACACTTATTTTTTTTGCTGGTAATTTGCCAGGTTTTCTAATAGGAATAAATCCTGCATCTAATCGATCGGCTAGGAGTGTGGCCAAAAAGAATCCCCTAGATTCTATACCAACAACTTTATCTATTTTTTGATTTGGTAGTTGCGCTATAATTTGATTGACACAACTTCTTAGTGCATTGATATTTGATAATAAAGGAGTTATGTCTTTGTATGAAATTCCAGCTTTTGGAAAGTCTTTTACCTCACGGATATAATTTTTTAAATCAGTCATTTTTTTAGGTTTAAAGTTTGTGAATATAATAAAAAGAAATATATTTGCAACCCCAAAACGGCCTCGTGGCGCAACTGAATAGCGCACCTGATTACGGCTCAGGAGGTTGCAGGTTTGAATCCTGCCGAGGTCACATAATTAATACTTAAACCCTTGTAAATCAAGGGTTTTTTTATTAGCGGTAAAATGGTTCTATGTTTTAGTAATAATGTTGGCTTTTAAACCCTTTTAAAATGCAAGCAAGCCAGAAGTAAAACTTACTGGCTTGCGGCAACTAAACATCAAAACAAAATAGTACTATAAATCAGCTAAAGCAGGTTCTTTTTCAGTTGGAATTTGATTCCACTTTTCACTTTTGGTGAATTTTTCTACTTTATTATTTTCAAGTGGATTGATTACCAATAAATGAATCCATTGATTTTCAATTAATTCTCTAATCTTTTCATTTTCTGAAATCAATTTGTCAATTCTTTGTTTTGGAGCATTTACAAAAACAGATAATCGCTGTGGTTGATGGTAATTTTCTTTATCCGATAGTTTAACCGATTGTAAGGGCAACCCTGTTTTTAAATCACCACCATTTCCTTGAATCACACCAAATTTACCTGTGATGTTGTGCGTGATTTTAGATCCACTTCCGTAATTATTATTATCTACTGTAGAGAAATAATAATGATTGTTAATCCATTGTGTAACTACCATTGGTCCATTTAATATAGCGTTAAGCGCACTTCCATCTTCATCCATTTTCCAATCGTAAGAATGTAAGAAACATTGTCCTTCTAAATTGGTTTGCTCAGTCAAACTTCTCGGACCAATAACAAATCCAGCATTTTTTGCAAGTCCCCATTCTGGTCTGGTTTCTGACCAATCTGTCGATTTTCTAACAGCTTTTTTAGTGCTGTTTTTTTCTCCTAAACGTTCTGCTGTGGCAGTTTCTCGTGCTTTTGCTAAATCGATTTTGAGTTGATTTATTTTTTCTTCAAAAGCCTTTGGAGTATCGGTATCAAATAAAATTATTTCATCTGTTGTGGTGTTGTGCTCAGCTCCTAAAAACCAAGTGTCTTCAGGAATTGTAATTCCATATTTTTCGTGCAAAACAGTTTTTACTTCTTTTGAATTGGCAAGTTTAGCAATCATTCTGGCATTATGTCTTCCTGGACTTGCAGCACAAGCACCACAATCTAAACTAGATGCAAATGGATTGTTAGCAGTATGACTACCATGACCTGCAAATACAACTAAAGGAGCAAACTCTTTAAAACCCATTAAGTGGAAAGCCGATTGAACTATTTGAGCTTGCTCGTCAATACTCAGTTTTCCTTGGTCTACTGCTTTATGAATTTCTGTTTCGCATGTTGTTTCAATTGAAGAAGAATCCATGTCATTCGTGTTTTTAACTATGCCAAAAGTTCTATTGATTAATTGATATGCATAAGCAAGACCAGCGCCTTCTACGAAACCAAAAGCTGAAGGAAGAATGTTTTTCATTCGTCTTAAAAAATATCCTTTAAAAGCAGACTGCTTGTGTTTTACTTCTAATTCCTTATATTTTACTTGCGTATGATTTTTTTCTTTTTCGGTTACTTTATACGCAGATGCCAAAATAGGTGGACAGGATTTGCGGCTAATTCCTGAAAACGGCACTTCGTAATCCATTGCTATTCCAAAAAAACCTGCATAGCCAAAGGTTTCGTAATTGCCTTTGGTTTCAATATTTCTCCTAATTAATTCAGATCGGGTATCGATACAAAATACCAATTGCGAATTAGGTCTATTTTTGCTTTCTGTTTTCTTATTGTGTAGCTCAAGTTGATTCACCATTTTTTGCTGCCAAGCCATTTCAACTTCTAATAAACACTGCTGTGCAATAAGGAGCAATTGTTTTTGTGATTTTGTAATTGAAAAACCTTGACTTTTATCGAGATTTAAATGCTTTGCAATTAGCATTCTAACCGCTAAATAATCCGTTAATTCTAAAGAATAGTTTTTATTCCAATTTGTGTTGTTGTCTTTTCTATTCTTGATATAACCAACCCATCCTGGCAATGCTGCAAAATGATTTTCGAAGCTTTCCAATTGTTCTTTTTCGGTTAAACTAGAAGAGAAAACTTGAATTACTTCCATACTTGAATTTGGAAATTTTTCATTTTTGGGTATTCTTAAATCGTCATCGTATTTTGCTAAATTTACCCAAGCCTTATAAAAACCTTTATCTTTATCTGGCATTTGCCAGTCGGCAAGACCTTCATCTAAAAATGCACTAAGCCATTTTACCAATATTCGGTCTACTTTGTGAGTTGGGTTTACATAAGTTGTCTTCCTAAATACTTCTAATTCATTCAAAAAATCTTCAATACTTCCGTCAAATTTTTGTTCATTTAAAATCTGTTGAACTTTGTTTTTTTTCAATAAACCTTTTTCTATGGCTTGTGTATAGAAAGAAGCTTCTGGATAAGTAATATTTCCTGTTTTCTTAAATGCATCTACACAAGCTTTTTGAAAAGGATTTGATTCATATCCAGATAATGGGTTTGAAGTTACAAATGAGTACAATGGCCATGTTGTTCCCACTACCTGAGATGCTTTTTGTATGGTATTTAAAAGTTTACTTGTCTCCATTTTTTAAGATTTAAATTTTAAAACCGTGTTTTTATTGGGTTGTGTTAAATTGAGTAGCTTTACATAAAGCCAAGGTGTTTTTCTGTAAATTCCTAGTTTCATTAAAAAGAAACCAACTAGAAAAAGTATTCCAAAAGAAATTTCAATAGCAGTTAGTTTCTGTGGAACAACACTAAAACTCAATTCATCTAGTAACAAGCTTACACCATTGTACATAAGTGCATACATTCCAATTCCTGCTACAAAAAGTCCTGCTGAAATAAATATGCGTTTGCTAAAGCTAAAGCTTTTCTCTTTTACAATATTATAAGTGGTTTGCCCAACGGTTATAGCAATGACCAAGGTTAAAAATATACTACTGTTGGTAAACGAATCTTTACCCGTTAAGAACATAAACAAGGCTGCTCCGGCTAAACCAAATATGCCTACTAAAACAGCTTGAACAAATTGTATTTTTAGTTTCTTTGGTTTTTTAGGAGTACTCATTTCAATTTCTTCTCCTGAAGATAAAAACAGATAGGCTTTATAAAAACCATGAAGGATTAAGTGTGCTATGGCAGCATTAAAAAATCCTAATCCACACTGCATAACCATGAAACCCATTTGTGCTATGGTAGAACAAGCCAATTTATGCTTTACGTTTACTTGCAATAATTTGACAAATTGAGCAATAATAGCTGTAAATCCACCCAGTACAAATAATAAGGTTAGTGTATTTGAAGCAATTAAAACTGAAGCGAACAAAGTAAACAATATTCCTGCTCCATTAATAAAACCAGCGTGCATCAAAGCCGAAGCTGGAGTAGGGGCAGTCATAGCTGATAATAACCATCTGTGAAACGGAAAAAGTGCAGACTGTATAAGTCCAGCTACAATGAGTAATAATGCTGAAATTAATACAACATGAGATGGAATTGTGTTTAGTTGCTCAAAAATCGAATTGAGGGACCATGTATTAGCATAGTAGCTTAACAATACCAAACTTGCTCCTAGAAGGACACTACTTGCAGTAAAAAAACGAAGCGCATAATTTGAAGCCGCTTTTGCTTCGCCCCAATCTGAATTTACCCCGATTAATTTTGCCATGAATAAACCCATAAAAAACCAACTGCCTACAATTAATGCAGCATGATTAGCACTTACAAAAAGCAGTACAGAAAGAATGAAGCCTAAACTGTAGATTGAAAATAACTGCTGATATTTAAAGCCTTGCAAGTAATTTTTTGCGTAGGTACTAATTATTGCTCCAAAAAAACCAACCGTAGCAAAAATGCTTAAGCTTAACCCGTTTATTCTAAAATATGAACCAAAAGTCCAGTCTAAATCTGTAGTAAAATACAGCATTATTAAAACGATACTACTTGTAAATAAACCCCATAAAAATGGATTAATAATGCGCGATATCCAGGGTATTTCTTGTGGTAAATAAGGGGTTGTGTTTTGCTGTATGTTTAATGTTGAATTCATAACTTCTTCAATTTGAAATCAATTTTAGATTAATCAATTACATCAATGTGTAAAACACCATTAATATTAAGTTTTACATCCTTGTTTTTTAAACTTCTAATAAACGACTTTAGCTCTTCTCTTTCATTTTTTAATTCTTCAACTCTGCTGTTTATGGGTTTTTTATCTATGTTGTGATTGCTTTCCCAAAGTTGTAAACCTTCAATTTTATGGTAATTTATTTTTTGATCTATCAAAGCAGTTAGAATATCTAAGGCTTGTGACTTTGTAAATTTTCCATCAACCAAGTTTATTTCTTTTGTTTGAAGTACTGTTGTTTTCATTTCTTTTGTTTCCATGTTTGTTTTTTTATTTGTTTTGTTGGGCAAAGATTGTAAATTTGATTCATAAGTTTTTATTTATATATTTAATCATATACATAAACTATTTTTATGAATTATACTTTGCATCAATTAAAAGTATTCTTGAAGGTTTCTGAAAACCAAAGTATTACAAAGACATCTGAGGAGCTTCATTTAAGTCAGCCTGCGGTATCTATTCAGTTGAAAAATTTTCAGGATCAATTTTCAATTCCGTTGACGGAGCAAGTGGGAAGAAGAATTTTTATCACCGATTTTGGTAAAGAAATAGCTCAAACTGCCGAAAAAATTCTGAACGAAGTGGAAGCCATAAACTATAAAACCAATGCTTATCAAGGTATTTTAACTGGTCGTTTAAAATTTTCAATTGCTTCTACAGCCAAATATGTAATGCCTTACTTCTTGTCTAGTTTTATGAAAAAGTACAAAGCAGTAGATTTAAATATCGATGTAACTAACAAAACGCAAGTGGTAAGAAGTCTAGAAAACAACGAGATAGATTTTGCTTTAGTTTCGGTTTTACCCGAAAAATTAAAAGTAAACAGCATCAGTTTATTGCCAAATCAGTTGTTTTTTATCGGCTCTAAAAACTCAGGAATCAACTTAAATTCAGTTAAAAAAATTAATAAATTACCTTTGATTTATAGAGAATCTGGATCGGCAACTCGAAAAGCTATGGAAGATTTTATAGCTTCAAAAAACGTATCGAATTATAAAAAAATTGAACTTACTTCTAATGAAGCAGTTAAACAAGCTGTAATATCTGGATTGGGTTTTTCGGTTATGCCATTGATCGGAATTAAAAATGAATTACAAAACAATGATTTAGAAATAATACCCATGAAAGGCTTACCCATTATAACAAACTGGCAGTTGGTTTGGCTACAAACCAAGCAACTTTCTCCAGTTGCCAAGATGTTTTTAAAATTTATTGACGACAATAAATCTGATGTCGGAGAAAAACATTTCAGTTGGATTTATGACGTTTAACGACTGCTAGCTAGAAACTTATCGATTTTCTTTTGGTTAATCAAACAATGTTTTATACTTTTATTAACAGATTTTAACTAAACAAAAATCTTGTTGTTTTTCAGCTTGATGATAAAGCAGCAAGGGCGGAATCTGAAAAGCCTTACGAGTAAGATTAATAAAATTAAATTTTTATGGAAAATTCAGAAATTACTACTAACCATCAACCCATCAAAACTGGAGAATGGTTTGTTACGTTATTGATTACCGCAATTCCTTTGGTGGGATTAATTATGCTTTTTGTCTGGGCCTTTGGTAGCAATACCAACCCGAGTAAAGCCAATTGGGCAAAAGCAGCATTGATTTGGATGGCTATTATGATTGTAATTTACATCATTATTGGATTAATTTTTGGTACTGCAGTAATGACAGGTATGCAGTAAGACTCAATTAGCAAAGACTTTATGTCGAAAACGCCTACATATGTAGGCGTTTTTTTTATTGTTTGAATAGATTTTCCTCAGAGCCAATTTATATTTTTTCAAAGAATAAATCAGTATCCACAAAATAAAATTAGCAGAATACAAGTTAAGTATTCAGACAAAGTTTGCTTTATTTGTAATTAAATCTAGGATTAACAATGATGCTAAATATCAATCAACCCAAAACGCTTTTAACTTACTTGTTTTTAGTAATTTGTGTAGCGAGTTACGCCCAACGTGAAAACGATACTATTCGTCCTGAACGACTTATTATTACCAAACAATACAACCCAACGGTCAATGACGCATTCAAAATCAGATCAAAACCAACAGTAGACTCTGAAGAGAATGCTGCTGAAAAAGAAATTGAATACAATTTGTTGACGGTTCCTGTCGCTTCTACTTTTACACCGCAAAAAGGACGCGCTGCACAAATAAAAAAAATAAACAAACACGACAGCTTGTTTCCTAATTACGCCCGATTTGGTTTAGGGAACTATACCAGTGTACTCGGTGAATTTTATGGTAATGTTAAGTTCAACAAAAAGCAAAATCTTGGTGTCGATTTTTTCCATTATTCTTCGCAAGGCGGAATTGATGAGGTAGCTTTGGATGATGATTTTTACACCACTCGGTTAGGATTAAATTTTGAATCGAAAGAAAAAACATTGGTTTGGAACATAAAAAGCGGTCTAAAACACCAAATAATGAATTTTTATGGTTTGCCTGAAACGCCTGAATTTACGGAACAAGAAATGCAGAATATCGACTCAGGACAATCTTATTTCACTTTTAAACTTGGTGGTGGAATTGATTTTTACGAAGGTGTTTTCAATAAAGTGAATATAAATTTCCAAACTTTTTCTGATAGTTTTAGTAGTTCAGAGAATCGATTTGAAATTTATCCAGAATTAGATATCGATTTGGCGGGTCAATTATTCAACTTAAAATTTTCTGGAGATTATCTTTCAGGAACGTTTAAACAACAACTCTATCAACCAGGAAATGATATCAATTACAGCTATTTTATAGGTGGATTTAATCCAAATTTACTTATTGATGAAGACCGCTTTAGCATAGATTTAGGTGCCGAAGTAGCTTATCTAAACGATAGCGAAAACAGTGAATCTGATGTTTTTCTTTATCCAAAAATAAAAGGAAGCTACCGCATTAATCAAGATAATTTAATCGCTTATGGTGGTTTTGATGGCGGACTTGATCAAAATTCGTATGCTGGTTTTGTAGCAGAAAATCCTTTTGTTTCACCAACATTAAACATCGCACCATCGAATCGTCAATATGATGCTTTTTTAGGTGTTAAAGGCGGAAGTTTTGGTGTGAGTTATAATGCTAAATTGAGTTATGTTTCAACCGAAAACCGTGCTTTGTTTACTCAAAACCAACGTGTAAATAACTCGACAGCTTCACCAACTGAAGGTTACGAGTACGGAAATTCATTTGGTGTAATTTATGATGATATCAATAGGTTTTCTTTTGATTTTGAACTTGATTATGATGTCAATTCAGAATTAAATCTTGGTTTCACTTTCAATTATTCTTCATTTGATACTGATAACGAAGAAGAAGCTTGGAATTTGCCAGAACTTTATACTTCACTTAACGGAACTTATCAAATAACTGATAAATGGTCGGTTGGGACTTCTATTTTTTATGTTGGCGAGCGTAAAGATCAATACGTATATGATATAGGTGGCGCTAATTTTAATTCTGAAACACAAACTATAGATAGTTTTATAGACTTCAACTTGGAGGTGAATTATCGCATTAATAAACAACTTTCAGCTTTTGCCACAGGTAGAAACCTACTCGGTGGAAATTATCAACGTTGGAATAATTATGTGGTACAAGATTTACAGATTATGGGTGGGGTAAGTTATCAATTCGATTGGTAAAATTCATCATTACTTAACAATTTAGAAACATTAGAAATTTACTAAGACTTACTTTTGCACCAAAATTAATAAACGCAAATCATGGCAAAGAAATTTAAGCGTTACGATAGGAGTAAACCTTACTTAAACATTCTTGATTTTTTAGCTGAAGAAAAAACTTTCTTAGCTATTGTTTTAGTCAGTTTAATTTTGGCTGGCGCAGTAACTTTTAATGCTAACGCAGCCATGTGGCTTGGTTTTTTCTTTGCTGCTTATGCTGCTGTCGCAAACGATAGTATTCAATCTTTGGGTACTTTCATTGAAAGTAATAAAGCCAAAAAATGGTGGATTTTATGGCTTTTTATTGGAGGTGTTTTTTTAGCAACCGTAACTTTTAGCTGGTTTTATTTTGATGGCGATGTAACCTATCAACGTTTATTAAACCCCGATGGAACGTCAGATTATCCACATCCGATAGAATCAGGAGGTAAATTCAGTTTTTTCCAAATCATTGCTCCTTTAGTACTTTTGATTCTAACCCGATTAAGAATGCCGGTTTCTACTACATTCTTATTGTTAAGTGTTTTTAGTGCTAATACAAGCGGTATAACTTCTGTAGTTTGGAAAAGTTGGTCGGGTTATATTATTGCGTTTATTCTTTCATTTTTAATATGGTATTTTTCTTATAACACCATCAGAAAATATTTCAAAAGTAGAAAACACCACAATGCTTGGTCTATTTTACAATGGATCATTAGCGGTACATTATGGTCGGTTTGGGTAATGCAGGATGGAGCAAATATCGCTGTTTATCTACCACGACAACTCGATGTTTGGCAGTTTGTTGTATTTGCCTTAACGATTTTTGGAGGTTTGGGAGTTTTGTTCTACCTAAGAGGAGATAAAATCCAACAAGTTGTAAGTAAAAAATCTAGAATTTCTGATATTAGAGCTGCAACATTAGTCGATTTGTCTTATGTTATTTTATTGATTTATAAACTCTTTATCAGTACAGTTCCGATGAGTACAACATGGGTGTTCTTAGGGATTATTGGTGGACGAGAAATCGCTATTAGTATTGCCCGTAAAAAGAAAGGTAAAAAGCATAAAAAGAAGGCAGGAAGATTAATTTTTGGAGATTTTGCAAATGCTATGATTGGTTTATTTATTTCAGTAGCCCTTGCTGCAGCTGCAAACCCTGGAATTAGAAATGAAATTATTGAAGCTGTCACTTCTTTGTTTTAAAACTTTTTTATCGTAATAATTTTAATGAATCTCATTATTATTTCAGTACGTTTGCCTAAAATTACTGAAATGATAATGAGGTTTTTTTTATGCCTTACTCTACTAGTTGTATTTGCTTCTTGCAAGGATGATTTGTCTACTAAATCGGTAGATTTATTAATTACCAATGCCAGAATTTATAGTGTAAATGATGATTTTTCTATTTATTCATCTATGGCGATTTCTGACGGAAAAATCGTTGGCTTGCACCAAAATAAATCACCTTTAGATAAGTACGATTCGGATGAAATAATCGATCTGAAAGGCAAAACTGTTTATCCAGGTTTTATTGATGCTCATGCGCACTTATATCATTTAGGAATGCTCCTGCAACAAGTTGATTTGAGTGAGACAGATAGTTTTAACGAAGTTATTGATAAAGTAATTCGCTATCAAGAAGCAAGCAATTCACCTTATATTATTGGTCATGGTTGGGATCAAAATAAATGGGGAAATAATAATTTTCCAACCAAAGACACTTTAGATGCACTTTTTCCTAATACGCCTGTTGCGCTTTCAAGAATCGATGGTCATGCTATGTTGTGTAATTCAGCGGCTCTCGAAAAAGCTAAAATCACCTCAAAAACTGAAAGTGATAATGGAAAGATATTGAAGCAAAACAATCAACTAACGGGGATTTTAATCGATTCTCCTATGCAAAAAGTTTTCAATACTTTTCCTGAATTTTCAAAATCAG
>JBNJHC010000019.1:0-52790 GCA_051748125.1 Bacteroidota bacterium | reverse complement strand
ATCGAACTTCGTTTATAAAAGCAGCTATAAAGCCACGGTATTTTTTTCCTGCTTCCTTTTGATTTGTTGGCGTAAGCGTATCAATTGGAGCGATTGAAAAATATTCTAATTCAATTTTAGGAGTTTGCTCAAATTTGCTTTCAACAATATTTTTCAGTTCAGAAATAGTCATTTCATTAAAATGTTTTTTTACGTAGGTAAGCGAATCAAAAATGACCTGAGCGATTTCTGTTTCCTCTTTGCTAAGTCTTTTATTCCTAGAGCTTTTTGCAAGACCATTGGCTTCTCGATCTGTTTCGCAACCAATTATTTCGACAGGTTGTTGGGTGATTTCAACTAGTTTTTTGATAACCATTAGTTGTTGAAAATCTTTTTCACCAAAAAAAGCATAGTCGGGTTTTATGAGGTCAAAAAGCCGTTTGATTATTGTGCCCACGCCATTAAAATGTCCAGCTCTAAACTCGCCTTCCATACTTTTAGTTAATGGACCAAAATCAAACTTTTCGGCACTAACGTTTTTGGCATAAATATCAGCAACACTAGGAACAAAAGCAATGGTGTTTGGATTGTGTTTTTTCAAAATAGCCAGATCTTCTTCTGTATTTCTTGGATATTTTTCTAAATCATCAGCATTGTTGAATTGAGTAGGGTTAACAAAAATGCTAACCACAACAACATCAGCTTTTTCATAAGCTTTTGAGATGAGCGATAAATGACCAGAGTGCAAAGCTCCCATCGTTGGAACTAGTCCAGTTTTTTGATTGCTGCCTCTCGCTTTTTGTAATTGGACGTCGAGGTCTTTTTGGGTTGTTATAAACACGGTATCAGTTTATTTGTGGAATGCAAAACTAATATTTTAACAGCAATCCACATAAATTTTCGTAAATTTGCACGTTTTGTATTTTTAACCCTTATCAAAAAGAATCTTATGAACGATAAACGCATTCTTTACATTTCTTCTGAGGTAATACCTTATCTTCCTGAAAATGAAATATCTACAATGTCTTTTGAGGCGCCTAAAATGATTAATTCGTTGGGTGGGCAGACTCGAATTTTTATGCCTAGATTTGGAAATGTGAATGAACGCCGTCATCAACTACATGAGGTAATCCGTTTATCTGGAATGAATTTGGTAATCAATGATTTAGATATGCCATTGATTATAAAAGTAGCCTCAATTCCAAAAGAGCGAATGCAGGTTTACTTTATCGATAATGAAGATTATTTCAAGCGAAAAGCTACTTTGACAGACGAAGACGGGAAGTTGTTTGCCGATAATGACGAACGAGCTATATTTTTTGCAAAAGGAGTAATAGAAACGGTAAAAAAACTTAACTGGTCGCCAGATATCATTCATGTAAATGGCTGGTTGTCTTCATTAGTTCCGCTATATCTTAAGAATTTCTATGGAAATGAGCCTTTGTTTAAAAACTCGAAAATAGTTACTTCAGTTTATAACGAAGCCTTTGAAGGAACGCTAGATAATGAAATGATTAAAAAAGTTCTGTTCGATGGTATCGACGATGATAAGGCTAAGTTTTTGGAAGAACCTACTTTTGAAGCTTTAATGAAAGTTGCTATTGATAATTCTGATGCAGTAATTCAAGGTTCTGAAGAAATTCCTGAAGAATTAATTTCGTTTGTGGAGTCTAAAGAGTTGCCGATGTTATCGTATGTACAAAAAGAAGAATTTTCGCAAGCTTACCAAGATTTCTATAAAAGCCAAGTGCTAAAAGAAGAAGAATAATTTTATGATATTAAAAAAAGTTTTAGGAAGTTTTAGCTTAATTGCTTTATTAATAGTAGTTTTTTCATGTGATGATGATTTTACTGAATCAGGATCAGATTTAATCAATAGCATTGAAATACCCGATGTATATGAGGTAGAAGAAATTGCTGCTTACAGCGACAAACTGAATTCAGTTCAAACCAACGGAATTAGAGACACACATTTTATAGGATCATATAATGACCCTGTGTACGGAAGTTCAAATGCTAGTTTATTGACGCAATTAGAATTGGCAGATGTAAACCATGATTTTGGACAAGAACCAGAATTAGATAGTGTAGTTTTAACTATACCACTTTACAGTTTTGCAAGAAGTGCTAACGAATACGTACTAGATTCAATTTTTGGCAACGGAAGTGTCCGTTTTTCAATTTATGAATCTAATCAGTATTTACGTGAATTGAACCCTGGTGAAGATGGAGATTTTAATCAAGATCAACGTTATTATTCAGATCAACTTCCAGAGATTCAAGCTAATATAGCTAATGAACCGCTCGCTCAATCGGAAGTGATTACTCCAGCCGATTTAACTGAAGGGATTTTGCTAACGGAAATAAATGAGGATGGGGTGCAAGATTCTACTTTGGTAAGTCCAAGAATTCGCATTCAATTGCCAGTTGAATTTTTTGAAGACAAAATAATGAGTAAAGCAGGAGGTTCTGAATTAGTGAGCGATAGTAATTTTAAAGAATATTTTAGAGGATTACACCTTGTGGCAGAACCCGTATCTGGAAATGGAGCAATGATTGGTGTTAATTTGTTTGAAGAAGATAGAGAGAATGAAAGTAACAACGCTAACATAACTATGTTTTATCGTTCATTGCGTATGCCGCCAAGCTTAGACCCAGAAGAGCAAAGTGATGAAGATGATTTGGTGGAAGAAAAAAGTGAATTTGTAATGACGCTTTCAGGAATACAAGTCAATTTTTATGAAAATGAAGAGTTGATTAATCTTGCTCCGCAAAATCAACTTGAAGGCGAAGAAAACTTATATCTTAGGGGAGGTCAAGGCTTTGCTAATATAATAGAATTGTTTAACGGACCTGACTCAGATAACGATGGTGTGTCAGATCAATTGCAAGAATTACGAGATAGTGAGTTGCTAGTAAATGAAGCAAACCTGATTTTTTATGTAAATGAAGAATTGGCAGGAAGTTCTGCAAATGAAATTCCACGAATTGTATTGTATGATTTAGACAACGAGCGTGTTTTGTTAGATTATGCTGTAGACCCAACTGGAAATGATGATAACCCAACAACTTCTCGATTAACACATTTAGGAGGATTGTCGGAAGATGAAGATGGAAATCGATTTTACCGAGTTCGAATTACGGAACATATAAATAATGTTATTAACAACGACTCGACTAATGTTCGTTTAGGATTAGCGCCATCTAGTAACGTAAATCGAGTAAACTTTTTAGAAGTTAAAGAAAATCAGGAAGGAGATATTGATAGAATAATTGAAAGTGCTTTAACCACTCCAAGAGGAACTATTTTTCATGGAAATCAGTCTCCTAACGAAGAAAAAAGATTGAAACTAAGAATTCAGTTTACAGAAATTAACTAATTACAAGTGTATTATGTGTGGAATTGTAGGATATATCGGGCACAGAGAAGCGTATCCCGTAATTATAAAAGGACTTCAGCGTTTAGAATATAGAGGTTATGATAGTGCAGGGCTTGCCTTGTTTGATGATAATGGAATCCGTTTGTGCAAAACGAAAGGAAAGGTAGCTGACCTAAAATCGCAATGCGAAAACACCATAGATGTAAAAGGACCTAAAGTAGGAATCGGACATACACGATGGGCAACACACGGTGAACCAAATGATGTTAATTCTCATCCGCACTATTCAAATTCAGAAGATTTAGTGATTATTCATAATGGGATTATAGAAAATTATGAATCACTAAAACAAGAATTAGAAAATAGAGGCTACACTTTCACTTCTGATACTGACACCGAAGTTTTAGTAAATCTTATTGAAGATGTGCAAGTCAAAGAAGGTGTTAAGTTAGGAAAAGCTGTTCAAATAGCACTAAACCAGACTGTTGGTGCTTATGCTATTGCGGTATTTGATAAGAAAAAACCAAACGAAATTGTAGTTGCTAGACTTGGTAGTCCGTTAGCAATTGGAGTTGGAGAAGATGAATTTTTTATAGCTTCAGACGCCTCACCATTTATTGAATATACCAAGAATGCAATCTATTTAGAAGATGGTGAAATGGCTGTTGTCCGACTTGGTAGAGAAGTAAAAGTCAGAAAAATAAAGAGCGATAAGTTAATTGCACCTTACGTACAAGAATTGCAATTAAATTTAGACCAAATTGAAAAAGGTGGCTACGACCATTTTATGCTTAAAGAAATTTATGAGCAACCTAGCGCTATAACCGATACTTATCGCGGTAGAATGCTGGTAGATCAAGATTTAATTAGAATGGCTGGAGTCGATGATAATATTGAACGCTTTTTAAATGCTAATCGCATTATTGTTGTTGCTTGCGGAACTTCTTGGCACGCAGGACTAGTAGCAGAATATATTTTTGAGGATTTAGCTAGAATTCCTGTAGAAGTAGAATATGCATCAGAATTTAGATATAGAAATCCTGTAATTTCTAAAAATGATGTAGTTATCGCAATTTCACAAAGTGGTGAAACCGCAGATACAATGGCGGCTATTAATTTAGCCAAAGAAAACGGAGCTTTTGTTTTTGGAGTTTGTAATGTTGTTGGATCATCGATATCTCGAGTTACCGATGCAGGAGCATATACGCACGCAGGACCAGAAATTGGTGTTGCTTCAACCAAAGCTTTTACTACGCAAATTACAGTGTTAAGTCTAATGGCACTTAAATTAGGAAAAGCGAAAGGAACAATTAATGCGTCGGATTTTCATATGTATTTACAGGAGTTGGATTTAATTCCTGGAAAGATTGAACGCTCATTAGATTCAAACAAACATATCTTAGAAGTAGCAAAGGCTTATGCTCAGGCAAAAAATTGCTTGTATTTAGGAAGAGGATATAATTTTCCAGTCGCATTAGAAGGTGCTTTAAAACTGAAAGAGATTTCGTATATCCACGCAGAAGGTTACCCTGCCGCAGAAATGAAACACGGTCCAATTGCACTTATTGATGAATATATGCCTGTTGTTGTCATCGCAACCAAACACGGTCATTACGAAAAAGTAGTAAGCAATATTCAAGAAATAAAATCGCGAAAAGGAAAAATAATTGCTGTCGTTACAGAAGGCGATACTTCGGTTCGAAAAATGGCAGACCATATAATCGAAGTGCCAGAAACTTTCGAGGCTTTTTCGCCGCTACTTACTACAATACCATTGCAATTGTTGTCTTATCACATAGCTGTTATATTGGGTAAAAATGTAGATCAACCTAGGAACTTAGCAAAATCTGTTACAGTAGAGTAGGAGTTTATAACCAAAAAAAAACAATAGCTGTATCACAATATTGAAATTGTTTTAAGCCAGAATTAAAGTTGATAAAATCGGTTCAGCAAGAAATTTAAAATCACTTATTTTTAAATAAATTATTTTTTTGATTTCCAGTCATTAGTTTTTGTAAATAATCTATATTTGCAAACTGAAAAACGACGGTTTTTTAAATCATTATATACAATTAAATTTTATAGATAATGTCTCAAGTAAAAGGTAGAATCTCACAAATTATAGGTCCAGTAATAGACGTAGAATTTGAAGATGCAAAAGACTTACCAAAAATTTACGACTCATTAGAAGTAACACGCCCTGATGGAAAAGTTGTTGTTTTAGAGGTTCAGTCGCACGTAGGAGAAAATTTAGTAAAAACCATAGCAATGGATTCGGCCGATGGTCTTAGCCGAGGAACAGAGGTTGTTTCTACAGGAAATCCTATCCAAATGCCAATTGGTCAGGATGTGTATGGTAGACTCTTCAATGTAACTGGTGAAGCTATTGATGGTTTAGGAGATTTACCTAAAACAGGAAAAGACGGAATGTCTATTCATAGAGAAGCACCTAAATTTGAAGATTTATCTGTATCAACCGAAGTTTTATTTACAGGTATTAAAGTAATCGACCTTATCGAACCTTATGCTAAAGGTGGTAAGATTGGTCTTTTTGGTGGTGCTGGTGTTGGTAAAACCGTACTTATCCAAGAATTGATTAACAATATTGCAAAAGGCCACGGTGGACTTTCCGTTTTTGCAGGGGTAGGTGAGCGTACTCGTGAGGGTAACGATTTACTTCGTGAAATGTTGGAGTCTGGAATTATAAAATACGGAGACGACTTTATGCATTCTATGGAAGAAGGCGGATGGGATCTTAAAAAAGTAGATAAGTCTGTTATGAAAGATTCTAAAGCTACTTTCGTATTTGGTCAAATGAACGAACCTCCTGGGGCAAGAGCTCGTGTGGCATTGTCTGGATTAACGATTGCTGAGTATTTCCGTGATGGTGCTGGAGATAGCCAAGGAAAAGATGTTCTTTTCTTTGTTGATAATATTTTCCGTTTTACGCAAGCTGGTTCTGAGGTTTCTGCCTTATTAGGCCGTATGCCTTCTGCGGTAGGTTACCAACCAACTTTGGCAACTGAAATGGGAGCGATGCAAGAGCGTATTACTTCTACCAAAAAAGGTTCGATTACATCTGTACAAGCGGTTTACGTACCTGCAGATGACCTTACCGATCCTGCTCCAGCAACAACTTTCTCACACTTAGATGCTACAACAGTATTGTCTAGAAAAATTGCTGAACTTGGTATTTATCCAGCGGTAGACCCATTAGATTCTACGTCAAGAATTCTAACAGCCGAAATCTTAGGAGAAGAACATTACAAGTGTGCTCAACGTGTAAAAGAGTTGTTGCAACGTTATAAAGAATTACAAGATATTATTGCTATTCTTGGTATGGAAGAACTATCTGAAGAAGATAAGCTAGCCGTTTCAAGAGCAAGACGAGTTCAACGTTTCTTGTCGCAACCTTTCCACGTAGCCGAACAGTTTACGGGTCTTAAAGGTGTATTGGTCGACATTAAAGAAACTATTAAAGGATTTAATATGATTATGGACGGCGAACTAGACCATATTCCTGAAGCTGCCTTCAACCTTAAAGGAAGTATTGAAGAAGCAATCGAGGAAGGTGAAAAGATGTTAGCCGAATCATAAATTAACAATACAAGGTATGCATTTAGAAATTGTTACACCAGAATTCGTTTTACTTAAAAGTGAAGTAAAAAGTGTTAATGTGCCTGGTACTAATGGAGAATTTCAACTACTAGATAATCACGCACCTATTGTTTCAACCTTAGAAAAAGGAGCTATCAAAATCGATCAGTCGGTTGATATTCCTGAGGAAGTAAGCCATATGTTCGATAAAAAAGACAATAAATATCACTTCGCAATTGCGGGTGGTGTTTTAGAACTTAAAGACAACAAGATTATTATTTTAGTTGACTAACGACTAGCATATCATAACTCATAAAAAAGCCTGACTTCAATGTCAGGCTTTTTTTATCGAATCTCTTCAAAGACAACTAGTTGATATTTTTTTATTTCAGTGTGAGAATTTTGAGGGTATGGAGTTACATTTTCAATATAAAGTGTTTTTTCTTCATCTAACATCAATTCAATTTTACCACCTTGAGCAGGAATTTCAATTTCCTTGCGTTTGTTTTCAGAAAAAGCATCCGTGACAACTACTTCAATTTCAATTTCTCCTGCTCGAACACAAGTTACATTTTCAGGGCAACGACTATCTGATAACACCCGAACAAATTCAAATTGATATTCCCCAAATTCATACACCTGACCAACTTCAATATGAGCTTTTATAACGGGAGTTTTTATTTCTGAAGAATTTTGAGCAAGCACTAAACTTAGATTACTAAAGAATAAAAGTAGTATAAGTGGGAATTTCGTGAATTTCATTAAAGTTAATTTTGTTGAACTCCAAAGATACGGAATTAGCCTAAACCTACGTCTAAAGCCATCATAATCATAAATCCGCCAATAAATCCTAGCGTGGCAATATCGGTATTTTTGGCTTGTTGAGATTCAGGAACCACTTCTTCAATAACTACAAAAATCATTGCGCCAGCAGCAAATGCCAAGGCGTAAGGTAAAATCGGTAAAAAAGCAACTACCGCCCAAGCGCCTAAAACCGCAGCTACAGGCTCGACAATGGCAGAAAGTTGTCCGTAATTAAAACTCCTTAATCGGCTAAGTCCTAGTCCGCGCAATGGCATCGAAATAGCAAATCCTTCGGGTAAATTTTGAATGCCGATACCGATAGCCAATGCTACTGCACCACCAATTGAAGCGCCTTCTACTCCGGCAGAAACGCTTCCGAATAAAACACCGATAGCAAGTCCTTCAGGAATATTGTGCATCGTTATGGCAAGCGTTAGCAATACCGATTTGTGCCAAGGTGTTTTTACGCCTTCTTTGGCACTCTCTTTAAAATTGATGTGCAAATGCGGTAAGATTTTATCCAACGAAAAAATAAACAAGGCGCCCAGTCCAAAACCGATTAAACTCGGCCAGACTTTTACAAAACCTTCGCCTGGAGTCATCTCAATTGCTGGCGCTAATAAACTCCAAAAACTAGCAGCAACCATAACGCCTCCTGTAAATCCTAGCGTTCCATCGAATAGTGTTCGATTCATTTTTTTGAAAAAGAAAACCAATGAGGCTCCGATAGCTGTCAAGAACCAAGTAAACAAAGTAGCAATAAAAGCTGCTTTTGTGGGGTTTAGCCCTTCAAAATATGAAATAATTTCATCCATTATGATGCTGATTTAATATAAAGATTTGCCGCAACAGATGCCGATACGCGTAATTGTTTTTTGCCCAACTGAAGCAGCATCGAATTGTCAAAATGCTCCTTTTCAATAACTTGTAGGGTCACGCCAAGACCTAGTCCGTTTTTGTCTAAGTAGCGTAAGAAGTTTGTAGAAGAGTCTTTTACACCAACACATATCCCCTGATCTCCTTCCTTCAAATCGTTAAGTAAACGTTTATTCGAAACAGAAAAATTGCCGTTTTCATCAGGAATTGGATCGCCGTGTGGGTCGCGTTCAGGATAATCTAAAAATTTATCCAATTCATTGATTAATTTTGGTGACTTGATGTGTTCCAGTTCCTCAGCAATTTCGTGCACTTCATCCCAAGAAAAATTGAGCTTGTCGACTAAAAACACTTCCCATAACCTATGTTTTCTAATAATTCTTAAAGCTGTATTTTTTCCTTCATCACTTAAGGTTACTCCTTTGTATTTTTTATAAACAACCAAGTTTTTGTCAGCTATTTTTTTGATCATATCAGTAGCCGATGAAGCTTTGGTTTTCATCTTTTCTGCTAACGCGTTGGTGCTAACGCCTTCTGGATAGCTTTTCTCTAAATGGTAAATAGCTTTGATGTAATTTTCTTCTGACAAGCTCAGCATAAACTTATTTTTTGTGCCGCTAAAATACAATTTTTAATTTAATTGAAAATATTATTTTTTAAATCTAATATTATTTTTAGCTTTGCCTAAAAATTAATTTAGTTAATTATGTTTTTTAAACAAATAAGAATGCTTTTCTTTTTCATAATTTGCTTGTACACTTCAATGAGTTTTGGTCAGCAAAAAACGCTTATGGGTGAAATTGAAGTCGAAGAAGGTTTTCTTATTCAACCTAGTGTTGAAGTGCTTAATGAAGAAAAAAAAGTAGAGTTTATTGACGAACATGCATTTGAAATTAAAGATTTAGCAAAGAAAAAATACAAGTTGAAAGTTTCTTCAGCTTCTCATCAGACTAAAATTGTTGAAGTCGATTTAAGTAAAACCACACGGATTAAAATAAGTTTAGAATTATCGGTTCAAGACCTCGATGAGGTAATTATTTTAGATGAACAAAGCGGAATTAGCCAAAAAACGCCGTACAGTTTTACACCTGTCAATTTGGAAGCTGTTGAATATAAAAGCCAACCCAATGGTTTGATGGGCGAACTGCGAAATACACCTGGAATTTACGGCGCTGAATTCGGACAAGGAATTGTAAAGCCTTTTATTCGAGGATTGGGCTTTAGTCGAGTTGTAACGATTTATCAAGGAAATAAATTGGAAAACCAACAATGGGGCGCCGATCACGGTTTAGGTTTAAACGATCTCGGTGTTCGTCAAGTTGATGTCATCAAAGGACCTGCTTCTGTTTTGTACGGATCGGGTGCTTTGGGTGGTGTTTTGCTAGTAAAAGATGACGAGTCCTATCTAAAATCGACTTCGCTTACAGGCAATGCGGGTTTGTCATATAATAGCGTTTCTCATGGAATGCGCGGTTTTGCTTCCGTAGGGAAAAAGAATGAGCAAGGCTGGTTTTTTGCTGCCGACTTAGCTTATGAAAATCACGCCGACTACAAGGATGGAAATCAGCGAATTATTGGTAATTCTCGCTTCAATTCAGAAGCATTTAGGTTGCACGCTGGCGTCGAAAAAGAGAATTTTCAAAATAAACTTTCCTTTACTTTTATGAACCAAAATTTGGGTATTATTGATGATAATGAGATGGATGAAAGTTTAGCGACTTACCGAAACGATCGTTCCATGCAATTGCCATTTCAAGAAGTAAGCGATTTTTTATTGTCCTATAAACAAGAAACGCAGCACCAACATTTTGATACTTTTCTGCACCTCTCTCATCACTTAAACACAAGAAAAGAAATTGAAGATAGTAAAGATGAAATCGATTTGGGGTTTCGGCAAAATCATACATTTTACAATACTAGAATCAGTACAAAAAACAATGCAATTAAACATAGTTTAGGACTGCAAGGGAGTTTTTTAAGCAACAACAATATTAAAAGCGCCCAAGAATTTTTAATTCCCGATGCGCATTTTTTTGAAAATGGCTTGTATTATTTAGCCGAGTATGAAATTAATAATTACTTCTTTCAAGGAGCTTTGCGTTACGATTACCGAAAAGTTACGGCAGACGCCAGTAGTCAATCTTTAGTAGATTATGGCTTTGTGTTGCCTGGCGATCCTGATAACAGAAAATTAGACACAGATTTTGGTGGTTTTACCGGTTCTATTGGTGTTTCTAAGGAAATAGACGAAAGTCAACGGGTAAAACTAAATATTTCTTCTGGTTTTAGATCACCAGATTTAGCCGAACTGTTTTCTTATGGACCGCATCCTGGGACAAATCGGTTTGAATTAGGGAATGCCAATTTTGAACGCGAACAAAGCTATCAAGCAGATATTAATTACGAACTTACCAACAGGACTTTTACTTTGGCTTTGTCTGCTTTTGGAAGCCTTGTAGATAACTATATCTTCTTTTCGTCAACAGGTGAAACACGACCGGATAGTAATTTACAAGAATGGGAATACCAACAAGTGAAAGCTCATTTATATGGCGGAGAATTTTCTGTAACGTATCGACCTTTTCAAAATCAAAGATTACAAGTTGAAGTAGGTGGTGCTGCCGTTAGAGGTGTGAATCAAACTTTTGATGAACCTTTGACGTTTATTCCGCCCGATAATTTCAACATCAGATTAAAAACAACTCCTTTCGAAAATTACAGCACCAATTTTTTTGCTAATTTCCGCTATGTAGCTCAGCAAAATCGGCCGGGTTTTAACGAACAGCAGACCAGCGCTTACCAAACTTTTGATATCGGCGCAAGTTATCAATTAGATTTAGGTGCCGATGAGTTAGATTTTGGAATTACCGTATTCAATCTTTTTAATGAATCTTATATAGACCATATGTCATTATTAAGAGCTTTTGAAATCAGAAGTCCCGGCAGAAACATAATGGCTAGTGTTCGGTATTCTTTTTAATTTTTCAATTTAAATCAGAAAAAAAATTAACATTTTTAGTTTTTTAATACAAATATAAAACAGTAAATTGCGATATGTTAACTAATAAAATTGATTTAAAAAACAGACAGTATACTTACTTTAATAGAGAATATTTCTGCTAGGCAGGAATGCTTAATAGATTCAAGGAAAGGGTTTTTTCAGTTTTTTGAGGAAAAATCTCTGGTTGATAGTTACGTTGTTTAAAAGCATTTAAATGATGAAGAATTAGCCTGCTTAAGTTATAAAACTGAGTGAAAATTATTTTTAAATTTAATATTATGAAAAATATACTTTTTGCCTTTATTTTCTTTTTTGTAGGAAGCTTGGGGTTTGCAAATAATGCTAATATCTCCTCTATAGTAGAGCCAAATTGTTCTACTATTTATGCTGCAGTTTACACACAAATGGTTTCTGCGGGGATAAGTCATGAAATGGCTCAGAGAGCGGCACAGATAAGATATGAATTATGTCAAATGAATAATGATTTGTCTCCAGGTGATCGTTATATATCTCCTAACCCATAAACAAGCTTTTCTAAAAAATAACTAATGAATAAAATAGTCTTCTTTTTATTGATTCCTTTTTCAATGCTTAGTCAAAGTAGTGGAGAGGTTAGCTATACAGCAAATTGGAAAGAAAACGATACTTTAAGTCAGCCGCAAGTTTCTTGGGAAGATGCGATTCGTTTTTTTGCTGATACTGTTAATTTTCGATTAGTATATAATGAAAAGGAGGCTTTTTTTGAGTTATTAGAAAATGAAAATTATGCTTTATTTAATGATTATTTTGAAAAGGAAAATCCGACTATTCCTAATTCAACTTATGTAGTCAAACAGTTTTTCGATTATCACGGTTCGACTTTGCAAAAGCAAGATTCTACCTATAGACTTAAAGAAAAGTATTTGTTTGTAGATGATCGTATTGTTAAACAAGAAAATGAAGATTCTTGGATTATTTTGGAGGAAAAACAAAAAATTTTGGGCTATGTATGTAGAAAAGCAACTAAAAAGATTTACTTTTTTGATAACGCAAAATCAAAAGGTTTAAGATTGAATGTTTATGCTTGGTTTACCGAAGAGTTGCCACGGGCTTACGGCCCTAATTATATAAGCGGTTTGCCAGGATTAGTTTTAAAATATGAGGATGTTTTTTTCGACTATGAAGCTACAGAAATCAATTTTAAAAACACCTCAGTGCCAAAGCTGCCAGATGAAATTCCTATATTATCGAGTGAAGAATATGAAGATTATTGGGAACAAGCTAAAAATGATTTTTAAAAAGGAATCTTATGAAAATACGACAGATTTACATTCTTTGCTTTCTGTTTTTTGCTAAACTTTGTTGCGCCCAAAGTGAAGGCGTGGCTTCGTATGCTGTTAATGTTGTTGAAAATGAGGATGATGTAGTTCAACAACAAATGAAATTAGTTGAGCCAAATATTTTAGACTATGTTGAGGACTTAAGCTTCCAACTGACTTTTGCAAAAAAAAGTTCATACTTTGTTTTAGAAGATAAATTGTACGAAAGTCAAACGATTGCCGATGCAGCTAGTTTGTTAGCAAATTATGCGACTTCAATAATTAAAATAGAAGATAAGTTCTATACAAAAAATGCTAACTCCAAACCTGTAAACCCTGGTAAATGGGTGGTTTCTGAATCAGATGTAGAATGGCAAATAACTCAGGAGTCTAAAAAAATTGATGATTTTACGGTATACAAAGCAACAGGAATTTATAAAAAGGGAAACTTAAAAGCTGGCTACAAAAAGATGACTGCAACAGCCTGGTTTTGCCCCGAAATTCCACTTCCTTATGGACCTTTAAAATTTGGAGGTTTACCAGGATTAATAATTGAGCTCAGTTTTGAAAATGTAACTTATGGGCTAGAAAAAATAGTATTTAAGTCAGTAGAAATTCCAGAGGTAGATATGGATAACACGGTTTCAGCTAAAGATGACGAAGAAAAAATGCAAGCGATGTTTAATAATTAATGGTTTCAGTGAAATATTTTTTTCTTGCACTTGGCTTTTTGTTTACCATTCAATTTTCAGCACAGACTTTGTCCGGTAAAGTCACGGGTGAGTTTGATGACCCATTGCACGGAGCTAATTTAATTTTACTTCCATCTGACGAGAAAAAGGAAGTTCAGTTCACCAGTTCTCAGCAAAACGGTCAATTTAGTTTTGATGTTGCTGCAGGGAAATATCAATTAAAAGTCAATTTTTTAGGTTATAAAAGTTTTGAAAAAGATATAAGCATTGAAAAGGAAAATAACATCAACTTAAATATTCAACTTCAACCAAAGGTAGATGAACTTACCGAAGTAGTAATTGATTATCAATACCAACCCATTCAAGCTAAGTTAGATACTTTAGTCGTCGATGTGCAAGCTTTTTCTCAAGGAAATGAACGAAAACTCAAAGAATTATTAAATAAAGTGCCTGGATTAGAGGTGGATAAAAATGGATTAATCAGGCTTAATGGAAAACCTGTGCAGCATTTTTTAGTAGAAAACAAACTTTTTTTTGGTGGAGGTTCAAAATTAGGAGTAGAAAATATCCCTGCTGATGCTGTAAAACAAATTGAATTATTAGACAACTTTACCGAAGTCAATTTTTTAAAAGACGTTTTGAATACCGACGAATTGGCCCTGAATGTAATACTTAAAGATGACAAGAAAAAACTGTGGTTTGGAGATGTAGAATTAGGACTCGGAAATCGAAATTATCGGGATGCCCATACCGCAATTTTTTATTATTCAGCTTCCGAAACCTTCAACTTAATTGCTGACCATAATACGTATGGAAAAGCTGCTTTGGGTCAAGATGATATCATGCGGTTTTTAGGAAATAAAAGTCAATTTGCTTTGACGACCAATAACCTAAACACAAGTAATGCTGCGATGTTTTCAATGGGAGAAAATAAAATGGAAGTGGTAGAAACACAAGCTGAAATTACTGCGCTCAATTATACCAAAGACTTTGACAAAACTGACATTAATACGTATTTAATTGCTAATCAAACCAATGATGAAACATTTAAAAATGAGTTGATTACTTACTTGCAAGACAATACTCAAGAAAACAGAAACACGCGAACAAGAGACAAAGCTTTTTCTGGCTTAGGAAGTTTTCAACTTAATTACAAAAGAGATAAAAACACGAGATTGAAATATCAAATAGACGGAAATTTTTCGGTTAGCGAAAACACTTATTTTCAAGAAAGCAATTTCAACTCTAATGAAGTTCAAATTAACAAACAAATGGAAACAGATTATTATGATATAAGCCAATTTTTAGAATATCATCTATCGTATTCAGCAAAAAGAAAGTCAACATTTGTCGTTAATTCCAATATAAGTCAAACAGATCCTTTTAGTTTATATGAAAGCTCTCAGCCTATTTTACCAAATCAAATTTCACTTATTCAGGATGATACTTATTTTATTGAACAAGTAAAAAAAATCAATAATCAAGAACATCAAATTAGGTATAAGCTTTATCAAGTTTTAGGTAAAAATTGGCATATTAATTTTGATGTAGGAAATGTGTTTCAGTACAGTAATTTTAGGTCAAATGAAGCCCAGATTTTAAGTAATGGAGATGAAAATTCTCTAGAAGATCAAGGTTTTGGAAATCACGTAGATTATACGTTGAACAATGCTTTTGTGGGAGCAGAGCTTAGGTTTAAGATAGGAAAGCTAATCAATAAACCAGCTTTGAATTTTCATTATTACTACTTTAAAAATTCACAAACTGAAAGTAAGATACAACAAAATCAACTACTTTTTGAGCCCAGATGGAATTCTCAAATTAATTTTACCAAAACACAAAAACTAAGTTTTGATTATACTTGGAACAATCAATTTCCTAGACCTGATTTAGTTGCTAACCGATTTCAATTACAGCAATTCAACTTGATTTTTAGAGGAAACGAGCTTTTGCAAGAGCAGCGCTTTCATAATTTCAGGCTTAATTTTAGGAATTTTAATTATAACAAAGGGCTCAATTATTTTGCTAGCTTATATTTCAACAGAAAAACTAAAGTTTTGCGTAATCAAGTTATGGCGGAAGGGATAAATCAGTTTTTAAGTCCAGAAATTAGAAATACACCAGAGAATTATTATGGCGGAGTATTTCATATTTCAAAAAAGATTGGTTTTTTTGAACCTTTTGTAAGCCCGGATTTTTCTGTATCTGATTACAGCCAGTTAATCAACAATGAAGATGTTTCTTCGATAAGAAAAAGACAAAGTATAGAAACAGGAATTCGTCTAAGAAAAGAAAACTTACCTTTTGTAAAACTTTCTTATGAAAAATCTTTTCAGCAATTTCGAGGAATAACAACAGCTGATTTTGAAACTGATAAAATCGAATTTAGCCTTGATTATTCGTTTGCAACCAATTGGAATTTAGTTACAGAATTCACCTACTTTAAAAATAAACAATTAGATGGTTTTGAAGAAGACTTTAATTTTTTAGACCTGAAATTAAATTATCAAAAAGAGAACTCTCCTTGGATTTTGAGTTTGCTAGTAAATAATGCATTAGATGTTAGAAGTATTAGCCGAAATCAATTTTCAGATTTTTTGACCACAGAGAAAACCAATTTTGTTTTACCAAGAATGTTGATGTTCAAAATAGGATATAGTTTTTAAGCTAGCTGAATTTAAGTCACAAACCCAATTCCTTTTAAATTTTCAATTAATCTGAGTTTTAAAAAGGAAAAGCATCATTTTTATTTATTTTTGCGCTATGACAAATTACTTTTCAACATCGTTTACACTCGGAATTTTAGGCGGCGGTCAACTCGGTAAAATGCTGCTTTATGAAACCCGAAAGTTTGATATTTATACTCACGTTTTGGATGCAAATCCCGAAGCTCCTTGCAAAATAGCTTGCAACAAATTTGTACAAGGTAGTTTGATGGATTACGATACCGTGGTTGAATTTGGTAGAGCAGTTGATGTACTTACTTTTGAAATTGAAACCGTTAATGTAGAGGCTTTAGAAACGCTAGAAAAAGAAGGTATTAAAGTGTTTCCATCGGCTAAAACTTTACGAACTATACAGGATAAAGGAGTACAAAAACAGTTTTATATAGAAAATGAAATTCCAACAGCTACTTTTCAATTTTTTTCTTCTAAAGCTGAATTAACCGAAGCTATAATTAGAAAAGAAGTCGATTTTCCTTTTGTGTGGAAAAGCACAACTGGCGGTTACGACGGAAAAGGAGTTAGTGTTATTCGCGAGCAAGAAGATTTAATTCCACTAGCTGAAAGTCCTTGTATACAAGAAGATCTTATTCCTTTTAAAAATGAATTAGCAGTAATTGTTGCTCGAAATGTCTCGGGTGAAATAACAACTTACCCGGTAGTTGAAATGGAATTTCATCCAACAGCCAATCAGGTAGAATATGTACTCAGTCCAGCTCGAATTGATGCTAGCGTTGCTCAAAAAGCACGCGATTTGGCAATGAAGGTTTCCGAAAGTTTTCAACACGTTGGGCTTTTAGCAGTTGAAATGTTTCAAACAAAATCTGATGAAATTCTTGTTAATGAAGTTGCTCCAAGACCACATAATTCTGGACACTTTAGTATTGAGGCCAGTTTTACCAATCAATTTGAACAACATTTACGCGCAATTTTAGACTTGCCACTAGGCAGCACACAACAAAAACTGGGCGGCGTTATGGTGAATTTAGTTGGAGAACCAGGTATGGAAGGCGATGTGGTTTACAAAAACATCGAAAAAATCCTTTCAATGCCAGGAGTTACACCGCACATTTACGGAAAAAAACAAACACGTCCTTTTAGAAAAATGGGACACGTAACTATTGTTCATCCAAATTTGGACGAAGCTCGACTAACTGCCGAAAAAGTAAAAAATGAAATTAGTGTAATAGCAAAATAATTCAACGATGAGTAAAGTAGGAATAATAATGGGAAGCATGAGCGATTTGCCAATAATGCAAGAAGCAATTGATGTTTTAAAGGAGCTACAAATCGATATTGAAGTTGATATTGTTTCGGCACACCGCACACCCGAAAAATTGATGGAATATGGACAAAATGCACATCAACGCGGACTTAATGTTATTATTGCAGGAGCTGGCGGAGCGGCGCATTTACCAGGAATGATTGCTTCGGTTTCTCCATTGCCGGTTATTGGTGTTCCAGTAAAATCCAGAAACTCCATCGATGGTTGGGATTCTGTTCTATCGATTTTACAAATGCCGGGAGGTGTTCCTGTAGCAACAGTTGCTTTAGATGGTGCAAAAAATGCTGGAATATTAGCCGCACAAATAATCGGAGCTTCTAACCCTTCGGTTTTAAACCGAATTATAGATTACAAAAAATCGCTTCAGGAAAAAGTTATAAAAGGCGCTGAAGAAGTAAAAAACAAATACAACTAAACAGTTTTAAAGACTTATTTTGAAAAGCGCTGAGCTCATTAGAGTTTAGCGCTTTTTGTTATTTTAGACTAGTTTTTTAACTTTAAAAACGTACTAATTTTATTAATTTAGCCGCAAAACCATTCCCTATGTACATCATTTTCGATACCGAAACAACCGGACTTCCAAAACGCTGGAATGCGCCGCACACCGATACCGATAATTGGCCAAGAGCCATACAAATTGCTTGGCAACTACACGATGAATGGGGAAACTTAATCGAAGCTAAAGATTACTTAATTCAACCTGATGGTTTCGATATTCCGTATGATTCGGAGCGTATTCACGGCATTTCAACAGCGCTAGCTCAAGCTCAAGGCGTCCCGCTAGATGATGTTCTTGCTGAGTTTAATACAGCTTTAGCTAAAAGTGAATTTGTTGTCGGTCAAAATGTTGGTTTTGATATTAGTGTAATGGGGGCAGAATTCTATCGTCAACAGGTAGATACTGCTATGATGGAAATGCCGGTACTCGATACTTGTACCGAAAAAACGGCCAATTTATGTCAAATTCCTGGCGGTAGAGGTGGAAAATTTAAACTGCCCACGCTTACCGAATTACACGAATATTTATTTGGGGAACCTTTTCAAGAAGCGCATAATGCTACCGCTGATGTTGAAGCTACAACACGTTGTTTTTTAGAATTAATTCGAATTGAAAATTACTCAGAAGAAGAATTAAAAGCTGAAACGGGTTACCTAGAAGAGTTTAAAGCTAAAAACCCAACTCCCATAAAAGGTGTTGGACTCACGCACTTAAATCTAAAGAAGGCGTCAACTGAAATAAAAAAACAACAATCACCTGACGACGAGACTTTACTTTCTGAAGATGAAATTGCCGAGAACGAAGCTGTTTTAGAAGAAACTAGTTTTGTTCACCTACATAATCATTCACAATATTCCATTTTACAATCAACTATTGCAGTTTCTGATTTGGTTGCGGCCGCTCGCGAAAATAAAATGCCAGCCGTTGCCATAACCGATCACGCCAATATGATGGGCGCTTTTCATTTTGTAAATGAAGTTAAAAAACACAACAAACAAGTTGAAGCAGCTCAAAAAGAGGCTGAAGAAAATGGAGAAAAAAGCGATTTGGTTCCAATGAAACCTATTGTTGGATGCGAGTTTTTTGTTTGTGAAGACCACACCGACAAAACGCATAAAGACAACGGGTATCAAATAGTTTTGTTGGCAAAAAACAAAAAAGGCTATCATAATTTAGCCAAAATGTCGTCAATTGGTTATACCAAGGGATTTTATTATGTTCCGCGAATCGATAAAAAAATTATTGAAGCTTATAAAGATGATATTATTGCACTTTCTGGCAATACCTACGGTGAATTGCCAAGTAAGATTTTAAATGTTGGTGAAAAACAAGCAGAAGAAGCCCTGTTGTGGTGGAAAGAAACGTTTCAAGACGATTTTTATATCGAATTGATGCGCCATAATCAAGAAGACGAAGATCGCGCAAATGAAGCCTTAATTCGTTTAGCCAAAAAACACGAAGTCAAATTGGTTGCTACCAATAATACGTATTACGCCAAGCAAGAAGATGCTAACGCACACGATATTTTGCTTTGTGTAAAAGATGGCGAAAAACAAGCTACACCAATAGGTAGAGGTAGAGGTTATCGGTATGGTTTGCCAAATCAAGAGTATTTTTTCAAATCGAAAGAGGAAATGAAACAACTCTTCACCGATTTACCTGAAGCGATTCAAAATACGGAAGAGATTGCTCAAAAAGTAGAACCTTTTGAACTTGCCAGGGATGTCCTGCTTCCTGCTTTCGAAATCCCGGAAAAATTTCAAGACGAAAAGGATTTAGAAGACAAAGGCAAGCGAGGTGAAAACGCTTACTTAAAGCACTTAACTTACAAAGGTGCCGAAGAACGCTATGGTGAAATTACTGATAAAATAAAAGAGCGTCTTGATTTTGAACTTTCTGTAATTGCAAATACGGGTTACCCAGGATATTTTTTGATTGTTGAAGATTTTATTCGAGAAGCTCGAAAAATGGGCGTTTCGGTTGGACCTGGTCGCGGGTCTGCTGCCGGAAGTGCTGTAGCATATTGTTTAAAAATCACCAATATCGACCCCATTAAATATGATTTACTTTTTGAGCGTTTCCTAAATCCGGAACGAGTTAGTATGCCCGATATCGATATCGATTTTGATGATGAAGGAAGAAGTAAAGTAATGGATTATGTAATCGATAAGTATGGCGAAAATCAGGTGGCTCAGATTATTACTTACGGAACGATGGCAGCAAAATCGGCTATTCGTGATACGGCTCGAGCACTAGATTTACCACTGTATGAAGCCGATAGAATTGCAAAACTTATTCCTGATATGTCCAAACTTTCCAAAATTTTTGGAATGGATGACAAAGCACTAAAAAGTAAATTCCGTTCTGAAGAACTTGAGAAAGTTTATGAATTATTGAACCTCTCCGAGGAAGATTCACCTGAAGCTGAAACGATTAACCAAGCACGAATTTTAGAAGGTTCGGTTAGGAATACTGGAATTCACGCTTGTGGAGTAATAATTACCCCAGACGATATTACCAAATTTGTTCCGGTTTCTGTAGCTAAAGATTCTGATTTGTACGTTACCCAATTTGACAACTCGGTAGTAGAAAATGCGGGCTTGTTGAAAATGGATTTCTTGGGATTAAAAACCTTGACTTTAATAAAAGATACGGTTGAAATTGTAAAAGGAAAACACGGAATTGAATTAGATCCTGAAACATTTCCGCTAGATGATGAAAAAACCTACGAGCTATTTCAGCGAGGTGAAACAGTTGGAATTTTCCAATACGAATCGCCAGGAATGCAGAAATACATGAAGGAGCTTAAACCAACGGTGTTTGAAGACCTGATTGCTATGAATGCCTTGTACCGACCTGGGCCGATGGAATATATTCCTGATTTTATTGAGCGTAAACACGGCAAGCAAGAAATTACTTACGATTTGCCCGCAATGCAAGAGTATTTGGAAGAAACTTATGGAATCACGGTCTACCAAGAGCAAGTGATGTTGCTTTCTCAAAAATTAGCAAATTTTACCAAAGGTGAGGCTGATGTTTTGCGAAAAGCAATGGGTAAAAAGCTTAAAGATGTTCTTGCAAAATTGAAACCGAAATTTATTAGTCAAGCCCAAGAAAATGGTCATTCTGAAGATAAATTAGAAAAAATTTGGAAAGATTGGGAAGCGTTTGCGAGTTATGCGTTTAACAAATCTCATTCCACTTGTTATGCTTGGGTAGCTTACCAAACGGCTTACCTAAAAGCTCATTATCCAGCAGAATATATGGCAGCGGTGCTTTCTAACAATATGAACGATATAAAGAAAGTAACCTTCTTTATGGAAGAGTGTAAACGAATGGGATTAGAAGTTCTAGGTCCAGATGTAAACGAATCTTATTACAAATTTTCGGTAAACAAAGATAATGCTGTTCGTTTTGGAATGGGAGCGGTAAAAGGTGTTGGTAACGGCGCTGTAGCCACCATTGTCGAAAATCGAAAAGAAGAAGGTCCTTACCGATCTATTTTTGATATGGCAAAACGAATTGACCTGAGAGCTGCTAACAAAAAAGCCTTCGAAAGTCTTGCCTTTTCTGGGGCTTTTGATGGTTTTCCAGATACGCATCGCGCGCAATATTTCCATCAAAGTGATGGGGATTTAACTTTTATGGAAAAAGTAATTAAATTTGCCGCTAAATTTCAAGAAACAAAAAATTCTGCTCAAGTAAGTTTGTTTGGCGAAGCAAGCGATGTGCAAATTCCTGAGCCAGAAGTCCCGCCTTGCGAACCTTGGCGAACAATGGAAAAACTGAAGGCTGAAAAAGAAGTGGTTGGGATTTTTATTTCTGGTCATCCGCTAGATGATTTTAGAACAGAATTGAAATATTTCTGCAACACTACACTTAGCGTTTTTTCTGATTTGAATAACCACATCAATAAAGATTTAAGCCTTGCAGGTGTTCTAACAAATGTAGAACATCGGGTAGGAAAAACAGGAAAAGGCTTTGCTAAGTTTACACTTGAAGATTATACCGATAGTCACGAATTTTGGATTTTTGGCGAAGATTACCTTAAGTTTAGACATCATTTAGTACCCGATAGTTTTTTGCATCTAAAAGTGAGAGCTACTACTTATACCAATAAAAATGGCGAACAGAGCGATCCTAGAATTCAATACAATAGTTTCAAGTTGTTGCAAGATGTAATGGATCAATACGCAAAAAAACTGACTATTCAGCTGGATATAAATCAGCTGAAAGAAGAAACAGTTACAGAACTAGATGATTTGTTGATTTCATATCCTGGAAAACAAACTTTAAATTTTGTGGTATATGAAATGAAACAAAAATTGAAATTGCACATGCCGAGTAGAAAGCGTAAAGTACAAGTTTGTAAAGAGCTTTTGGATGAAATAAATCGGTTGAAGCTAAACTATAAATTGAATTAAAAATCGAATTCAGTAAATAGATTAAATTCAATATCAATAATTTCGTCGACAACAATTAAGCCCATCATTTTTTTGGGAGGCTCTAATTCAAAGTCGGTAATATTGATGCATAAGTCACCAATAAAATTATTTTTATCTGGAGTTTCTATCGGGAAAGTGTAGGTTTTAGATTTACCTGCAAGATTTACTTTTGCATTGGCTATTACTCGATTGTTTTTTATTTTTATTTGTTGAATTTCAATCTCGATATGAGGATGGTTTTCGGTATCAAGTAATTCTTTAAAATCGTTATTAATTCTCCTACCGCCACAATCAAAAGCATTGGCATCTAAAGCTATTTTTGCATTTTCTAGCAAATAAGTTTGTTGGTTTTGTTGGTAAGTAATTTCATTTTCTACGACTTCTATTTGGTGATGATAAGTACATTTAAAAGTATTTACACTTGAAGTCCCTTTTATAGTAATTTCACTATCTTTTTTAATGTCGACTTCTAAGGTATTGTTCGCTATAAAAGCAAAACTCAAGGCAGAACAAATTCCTATAAAATGCAAAAAAAATAGCCTAACTATCATTTGTGTAATTTTTGGATTAAACATAAAAACTACCCCTTCCAAAAAGGAAGGGGTAGGCTAATTTACAAAATTTAAAAACTAATTACTGCTTCTACAGAGATTCCGTCAAATTGACCATCGTGTAGGATGTCACCTGGTGCATAACCGCTATAGTTTTGGTTTACATATTCAATTTTAGTAAGAATATTTTTGGTCATGAACCAACCAGCACCAAGTTGTAAACGGTCGATTTCTACATTGTTCCCGCCTGGCTGCTCTCCATCAACGTAGCTATAACGGGCGCCTGCATAGAAATTGTCGTTTGTTCCGAAACGGTATAACAATTCACCTGCAAAATGGTTCCAATCTCTTCTTTCTGTTTCTCCAGTTGTTACACCAGAAGAGTTTTCAATAACTCCAAAAAACTCGAAGTTTTTGTATTTCACGTAAGGGTTTACCATAAATGCAGTAAGTTTTCTATTTAGGGCAGGATTTATTCTACCTGATCTAAAATTACCTGCAGAACTTGCATCAGGACCTTCCATTACAAAATAATATCTTGATCCAGCGCGGTCTCCAGCGTATAAGTAATTGTTTGACGATTGCGCAGTGTTATAAACCGATGCAGTTAAACGAGTTCTTAAGTCGTCGTTGATTTGCTTGTCGTAACCAACTTTACCAATTACAGATGGGCTAGTTGGCACATCAACTACTGTCTGGTTTAGTTTACCGTTGGTTGCTCCTACCATAAAAATCCATCCATTTCTTCGGTAGTACACTTCACCACCAACTTCAGTAGTAAACGAATCCATTAAGTAGTTACCAATAAAAGGGTTGTACATAGCTTGCGCATTATCTGTTCTTCGAAAGTGTGCATCACCATAGTTGTTTTCCATATGACCAAACTTAATGGTTACATACTTCATCAGGTCTTCCATAAATCCTTCTTTGATAAACTCTAATTTATCAATTTGAAAATACCCACCTTTTACGTATGGTTCTGGGTGGTGTCTAGAAGATAAGTAGGTTCTTAAGTGCATACGAACACCGTCGTATAATACTACGTCCAAGTCTAAGTTGGCTGTTGCTAAATTAAAATTGTTTTCAAGTTCAGCTAAAGGTGTGCCGCTATTAGAATGGTCTATAGCTTGAAATTGTAAAGTAGACGCACCACCAACTCTTACGTGAACACCGTCAAAAGTTGTGGCGGTATCTTTTGGGGTTTCAAAAACATCGATACCTCTTTGGTCAGGTAATCTGTAATTGTCTAAGTCTCTCTTTTGAGCGAAGGCTGAATGTGCAAAGACAAACAGGAATAATACAGCTAATAATTTAGTGATTGATCTCATAATGCTTAAATTTAAAGTGTTGTTTTATTGGGTTGATTGTTAAAATTTTGAGGTGAATTTTACCGTAACAGATTCACCTGTTTTGATGGTTCCAAAAACTGCTGTTGGAGGATCAATACCGTACTGAGTCATATCAATAGGAAAACTTCCAGTAATGATTTTTTGGTTTAAATCAAATTCAAAATCTAAGTTTACGGTTTTGGTTTCTCCGGCTATAGTTAATTTTCCAGTTATGGTAGCCTTGTATTTATTATCAGCTATTTTAGAAATGTTTTTTGTGCTGCTGTAGTTGAATTTGATTTCTGCATAGTCATCAGTTTTTAAAGCTTCATAAGCATTACTATCCATTTTGCTTTTTCCACTTTTTAAATGCTCTGCTTTAACTCTTAAACTAGCGTCAGTTATTTCTTTCAATTCGTTTGCTTGAGCTACAAAATTGAGTTTACCGCTTAAGTTTTCGGCTTCCATTTCCCAGTCGTGAACATTGGAAGTTCCTTCAACAACAATATCACTATTGTTATTATTTAATGTATGCTGAGTTTGTGCAAAAGCAGCTACAGAAAATAAACTTAATAATACAAAAAGGGTTTTGCGGGTTAATTTGCTAAATGTGTTCATATTTAAAATATTTACAGTTATTATCGATTATCTTTAGTGCAAAAGTGCGTATTCTTTGCTTTTAATTAAATGATAAGAATCAGCTATTGCTTAATAAGCCTTTTTAATTTTTACTACTAGTTGATTTAAAAATGTGTTTTTGTATAATTAAAAACTTATATTTACTTGGTTAAATTTCATTTTTAATACATAAAACACTGATTATGAGTTTTTTGAAAAAGTATACTGTCTTGCTTGTTTTGCTTTTATTAGTTAGCATTCCACTATCAGCACAACAAAATAGTCCTTTAATTATAATCGATATTGCTCATTCGAGTATCGATCAAGGCACAACAGCAAATTCGGATAGCGAACGAGAATTGCTTAAAGGCATTGCAGGGGAAATAGAAAGTTTTAATGAAACATCAAATTTGAAATTTCACCTCATTGGTTTAAATGATATGAGTTTGTCCGAAAGAATTCAAAAGTTGAATAGTTTACAGCCACAACTAGTAATTTCGTTACATATCAATACTGCTGAAGATGAAGGAAAGAGTGGTACTGAAATTTATTATACTGAGAATCAATTCAAGGAGAAATCAGTTAATTTAGCGCAAATTATTGAACGATCAATCAATCAAACTGCTTTGCCGGTAAATCAAATCAGAAAAAGTGGCTATAAATTATTAAAAGAAGTTCAAGCACCTGCAATTATGGTAGAACTCGGTTACATAAGCAATGCAAGCGACCGAGCTTATCTAAAATCAAAAAAAGGGCAACAAGAAATAGCCAAGCGCTTATTTTTTGCATTTAATCAATAGAAAAACAAATTGGTATAATGAAAAAAACTATTGGCAGAATAGATAAAGCCGATTTTCCAGAATTAGAACTCGAAAATATTCCTATAAAAATAGATACAGGCGCTTATACTTCATCGATTCATTGCGAAAATTTCAGAATCGAAAATCAGATTTTGTACGCTGATTTTATTTCAGGAAACACTAAAAAGAAACAACTTAAAACAGTTCATTTTGAAGAATACAATCAGATTCAAGTTAGAAGTAGCAATGGCGTTTTACAAAATCGTTATGAAGTAAAAACAATAATAAAATTATTTGGAAAGAAGTATAAAATATCGCTTTCTTTGGCCGATAGAAATAAAATGAAAAATCCAGTGTTAATTGGAAGAAAATTTCTGAATAAAAAATTTATTGTCGACACAGAATTAAAAGACATCTCATATAATATGAAGGCTAATGAATATTAAAATCCTCTCTAGAAATCCAAAACTTTATTCTACAAAACGCTTAGTTGAAGCGGCCGAAAAACGCAAACACAAAGTTGAGGTCATCGATCATCTAAAATGCGATTTGCTGATTGAAAAACGCAAACCCAATATTTATTATAAAGGCGATTATATACAAGAAACCGATGCCATTATTCCTAGAATTGGCGCTTCGGTAACTTTTTATGGTACGGCCGTTGTTAGACAATTTGAAATGATGGGCGCTTTTTCTACCATCGACTCAGAAGCTTTGGTACGAAGTAGAGATAAATTAAGAAGTCTTCAAGTGCTTTCTCGTGCCAAAATTGGTTTACCAAAAACCGTTTTCACCAATTATTCAAGAGACGTTGAAGGTGTAATCAAACAAGTAGGAGGAACACCGCTAGTAATTAAACTTTTAGAAGGAACACAAGGATTAGGAGTCGTGTTAGCTGAAACCAAAAATGCTGCAAAATCTGTTATTGAAGCTTTTAATGGTTTGCAAGCACGCGTAATTGTTCAAGAATTTATCAAAGAAGCAAAAGGTGCTGATATTCGTGTTTTTGTAGTCGATGGTCACGTGGTTGGTGCGATGAAACGACAAGGAAAAGAAGGTGAATTTCGATCGAATTTACACCAAGGCGGCAGTGCTGAAGTTATTGAGCTTTCTGATGAAGAAGAAATTGCTGCCATAAAAGCTGCAAAAGCAATGCGCTTAGGCGTTGCCGGCGTCGATATGCTGCAAAGTTCTAGAGGACCGCTAATTTTGGAAGTAAATTCTTCTCCTGGTTTAGAAGGAATCGAAAAAGCAACAGGGAAAGATATCGCGAGAACCATAATTCAGTATATCGAAAAAAATGTCTAACCCAAGACCACATATCGATGAGAACAACCAATTGCATTTATTAGGTGAATTAATTCCGCCTGGAAAAAGCATTCGCATCAATTTGAATACAGCCAAACTGCACACGCATACTTCTGTTGAGGTTCCCGTAATTGTTGAGCGAGCCAAAAGAAAAGGCCCTGTAATCTTGATTACTGCTGGAATTCACGGCGATGAAATCAACGGGGTAGAAGTGGTTCGTCAGATTATTGCGCGTGGAATTAATAAACCTCAATGCGGAACTATTATTTGCATTCCTGTGCTTAATATTTTTGGATTTATCAATTCAACAAGAGAGTTTCCAGATGGAAGAGACTTGAACCGAATGTTTCCTGGCTCAAAAAACGGTGCGCTTGCCAGTCGTTTTGCCTATCAAGTTAGTACTGAAATTTTACCGGTAGCCGATTTGTGTTTAGATTTTCATACGGGCGGGGCGAGTCGTTTTAACGCACCGCAAATTCGAATTTCTAAAGGAAGTAAAACGGATTTAAAATGGGCTAAAATTTTTAATGCACCTTTTACCGTTTTTTCACAAACCATCAAAAAATCATACCGAAAAACTTGCGAAAATTATAATATTCCTATTTTACTTTTTGAAGGAGGAAAATCTAACGATAGCAACAAAGAGATTGCAAAAGAAGGTGTAAACGGAATAATGCGGATTTTGGCACACCGAAAAATGCTCAAATCTGAATTTAAATTGATTCCAGCCGAACACGAAACTATTTTTATAGAAAACACAGGCTGGTTAAGGGCTAAATATAGCGGTTTGTTGCACGTAAAAATTCCCATAGGAAAACACATTTCTAAAGGCGAAATCTTAGCGATAATTACCGATCCGTACGGAAGCTTTCGGCATAAAGTGAAAGCGAGTAATGATGGTTATATCATCAATGCAAATCAAGCGCCAATTGTGTATCAAGGCGATGCGATTTTTCACATTTCAAAAGATGCTTAGCAATGAATAAAGCCCAATTGCGAAAAAAATATCAAGCAAAGCGGAAACAATTATCTGCTAAAGAAATTTCCGATAACAGTCTTGCAATAGCTAATCAGTCTTTACAACTACCAACTTGGGAGAAAGAATTCTATCATCTTTTTCTTAGTATTGAAAAACACAACGAAATAGAGACACAGTTTTTGCTGCATATTCTGCAAGGAAAAGACAAAAATGTTGTGGTCTCTAAATCCGATTTTAGCTCGCAAAGCTTAACCCATTTTTTACTAACTGATAGTACCAAATTAGTGGTCAATAAATGGGGAATTCCTGAACCTGAAAATGGAATTGAAATTCAACCTAAACAATTAGATGTGGTTTTCGTTCCGCTATTAGCTTTTGATCATAAAGGTTATCGTGTTGGCTACGGAAAAGGTTTTTATGATCGTTTTTTAAGCAATTGTAGGTCTGATGTAATTCGTGTTGGACTTTCTTTTTTTGAAGCAGAAAATACACTTATTTCTGATGTTAATGAGTATGATGTTGCTTTGGATTATTGTGTAACTCCACAGCAAATTTATCAGTTTTAAACAAAAAAAACAGTCACAAAACTTATTGAATGCGACTGTCTTTTCAAATTTTAGAAAACGATTTTACTCAGTAACTAGCGCAGGCCTTACCCATTTAAAATGAGTTTGTTCTTGCGGAATTCGAATACGATCGTTGATGCGCTGCATTCGGTCTGGAAGCTTCATTACGTAATCGCGTGCTTTTTGAGCTTCATCGGTAAGGTTGGTAATGTTAGCAATATCCCATTGACTGATTAAGTTTCGCATAATATCGATGTAATCTTGTCCGGTATAAACACCGATGCGTTGTGCGCAGTTCGAAAACTGTTCAAAAGCAGAACCGATAGGGTTACCAGATTCTCTTAAGAAATAAGCAGGCATTACAATTTTGTTGACCATCATTTCTTTAAATGCTATCATCATTTCTGAAGGATCTAAAGCAAAAATTTCTTTTACAAAAGTACTGTATGCTTTATGATGTCTCATTTCATCACCAGAAATAATTCGGCACATTTTTGACAAAGATTTATTTGAATAGTTTTTAGCAATTTTGGCCACACGATTATGCGATACATAAGTAGCTAATTCCTGAAAACTCGTGTACACAAAGTTTTTGTAAGGATCTCTGTCGGTACCGATTTCAAATCCATCATTAATTAGATGGTGAGTAGTAATTTCTACTTGTTTCATATCCACACGTCCAGAGAGGTACAAATATTTGTTAAGCACATCTCCGTGGCGATTTTCTTCGCCAGTCCATTGCCTAACCCATTTGGACCAAGCATTGCCTTTTCCATCATGTTGATCGACGCCTTCTACGTCCATTAACCACGATTCGTAAGTTGGTAAAGCTTCTTCTGTAATGGTATCACCGACCAACACAACCCAAAAATCGTAAGGTAATTCTTTGGCTAATTCTCGTATTTCTTTTACTTCTTCTATAAAGGAATCTTCTTCAGAGTTTGGTAAAAAATCTGTTGGCTGCCATATCTTATCAACTGGAATAAGGAACTCATCGATGAGTCCATCGATTTTTCCTTCCAATTGCTTCATTACTTCTAAGCGAATATTAAATGCTGACATACTATTTTAATTTATGGGGTAATATCTTTTTTTACGCTTTTTTCAACTAATTCAATTAACTCTTTTGCATCGAAATCGCTGACGTTAAGCGGTTTTTGAACTTTTATTTTTAAGTGAACACCAATTCCTAACGGAAACATACCTTTTTTTTGCAGCTTCCAAGAATTATTGATGGTTACAGGAACCACTACGGCATCTGGACAATATTTAAAAAGCATCGTTAAGCCATTTTCAGAAAAGCGTCTTGGTTTTCCTGTTTTACTTCTCGTTCCTTCTGGAAAGATAACGGCTGAGTGTTTAGTTTTATTTAAATATTTGGTAAATTTCTTTATTTCGGGCAAAGCTTGTCGCGGATTTTTACGATCAATTAAGATAGAACCGCCGTGCCGTAGGTTGTAAGAGATAGAAGGAATGCCTTTTCCTAACTCTTTTTTACTGATAAATTTTGGGTGCAATTTTCTTAAAAACCATATAATAGGTGGTATATCAAACATACTTTGATGGTTAGCAACTATAATATGAGGTCGGTTTTTAATCAGTTCTGATTCGTATTCGTTTTCAAATGAAATACGATTTCCTAAAAGGTGTAAGCAGCGAATGAGTACTAAATTGAAATAATCGACACTTTTTTTATGTGCTTGGTAGCCAAAAAGTGTAAAGCAAAACCATTGTACTCCGTGAAAAAAAACAAGGGTAAATCCAAAAAATGGATAGAAGATAATATTTAAAAAGTAGGCAAGTAGTGATTTCATTTGTTATAAAAATCGGCAAAAATACAGCATAAATATTTTTTAGAATATGAATTGTCAAAAATTAATATATGCACGCATAATAAAAAAGGTCACTCAAGTGAATGACCTTTTTCTAATTCTGCTTTTCTTTTTCTTAGCAATGCTCGTCGTAAGCGTTTTTTAAATTATCTGCGATCAATTCTGCTGGACGACCTTCAATATGATGTCTTTCTAACATATGAACCAATTCTCCGTCTTTAAATAAAGCCATTGAAGGCGAACTTGGAGGAAAAGGAACCATCATAGAGCGCGCCTTATCGGTAGCCTCTTTGTCAACTCCAGCAAAAACAGTAATTAAATTACCTGGTTTTTTTGAGTTTTCTAAAGACATAATTGCGCCTGGTCGTGCATTTGCAGCAGCACAACCGCAAACAGAATTTACAACTACCAAAGTTGTTCCTTCTTTTGAGATTTCTTGCTCTGCTTCGTTTGCATCGACTACTTCTTTAAAGCCAACTTGTGTTAGCTCGTCTTTCATAGGTTGTACTAATTCTGGTGGGTACATATCTAGGTGTTTTTTTATTTAAACTTAATTTAGATTGCAAAGATATTAAATCTTTACCACCTACTAAATTTCATTTATTAATCCTTTCATAAGATTATTTGATACAAGTCAGTTGATTTTGATACATCCAAAAAGAAAAAAGATTATTTTTGTTCGCCTTTTTTAATTGGGCAGATTCTTAAAAATGAATACAACTACACTTCTGTCTGAAGACTTAATTCAAGACCTTAATCCTCTTTACGAAAAAATAATTTCGGACATTCAAGAACAGGGTTTTGCCGTTGTCGATGATTTTCTAAACGATGAATTAGTGCTTCAGCTTCGCAATTTGTTACTTGAAAAATACCAAGCAGACCAACTGAAAAAATCGGCTATTGGAAACAAAACTAACCAATTGATTGAAACCGAAATCCGAGGTGACTTTATTCAATGGATTGATGAAAAATCGGCGCATAAAATAGAACAAGCATACTTTAATGAAATCAACCAACTGATTGATTATCTCAACAGAACTTGTTTTATGGGGATTTTGTTCAAAGAATTTCATTACGCTATTTATCCAGAAGGAACTTTTTATAAACGCCACTTAGATACCTTTCAAAATGATGATAGGCGAGTGCTTTCTATGGTTTTCTATTTAAACGATTCAACTTGGAAAAGTGAAAATGGAGGAGAATTAGTCATCTACAAAAATCAACATCAACTAGAGCAAGCCATAAACATCATTCCTCAACCAGGAAGATTAGTCATTTTTGAAAGCCAATTGCTCGAACACGAAGTTTTGCCCGTAAAATATGGAAAACGCTTGAGTATTACCGGTTGGCTGAAAACGAGGTAATATTGGAATTATGCTAAAAGAATTAAAAAAAATCCTGCAAGCGGTTTAACTAAGTCAATCCTTTTATATTTGCAACAATTTGTTGAATTATGATAAAATGGATAGGAGCCATTATTGGCTTTTTTGCGCGAGGCTTTGTCGGTGCGTTTATAGGTTTTTTAATCGGAAGTATTTTAGATCGTCTGCTGGGAAGCCAAATCAAAGTAAATACTGCTGGAGGTTTTGATTCTATGTTCGGCGATAGTCAACGTCAAGTTTCACCAGGCGATTTTGAATTGAATTTACTTTCGTTAGCTTCAATTGTTATTAAGTCTGATGGGCGTGTAAAACAAACCGAACTGGATTATGTGCGTCATTATTTTGTGAGTGCTTATGGCAAAGAACGCGCCAATGCTACTTTTAGAACATTTAATGAAGTTATAAAAAACAGAGAAGTTTCTGCTGAACGTGTTTGCGCTTACATCAAACCGCGATTGGCTTATGAAGTGCGACTTCAAGTAATTCATTTTTTGTTTAATATCGCAAATTCAGACGGTCATATTTCCAATGCAGAATTGCAATCATTATTGCGAATTGCCCAAAACTTAAACATTGGAAGAAACGATTTTGAGAGTATAAAAGCGATGTTTTTTAAATCGAAAGACGATGCGTATAAAATTCTCGAAGTCGATAAAAATGCAAGCAACGATGAAGTAAAAAAAGCGTATCGAAAAATGGTGAAAAAATACCATCCAGATAAATTGCAACATATGGATGAAGCTTACCAAAAAGGAGCGCAAGAAAAATTCAACAAAGTGCAAGAAGCCTACGAAAATATCCAAAAAGAACGCGGCTTTTAATTAGTCGTTCAAGATCATTTCTTGGTAAGAAATAATAGTAGAAAAGCCTTTTTCTTTAAAATAATTCATTTCAGAAAAACTTCCTGTTGCCAATACAAAATCGCCTCCCCAGCCGCCTAAACTTTTTATACTTCTCGGGTAATCTGGAAAAAGTTGTTGCTTAACAGGCGGAACTTCCAGCAAAGAAGCAATAATTTTTTCGTGCGAATTGATGAGTTGTTCAAAAACTGAAATGCTTTTTGCAGTTAAAAGTTGTTCGGTAATTTGATTGATGCGTTCAACAGCACCTTCAATTTGAATCAGGTTTTTACCTCGATAGTGGGCAATTGCTTCTCGGCTATTCTGTTTTTTGTTGAGATGAACAAAAAATAATTCCTGATGAAATTCAGGAAAAAAATCAACTTCTCGAACTTTAATGTTGTTGTTGAAATTCTGAAATAAAATTGGAGTAGAATGCTGCGCGCAAGCAATGTCATAACCACTTCCTCCAAAAGCAAAATCTTGCATTTCAAAAGCGTCGATTTTTGCCCATTGCGCCAAATTATTGATTAAAGTTGAAGAAGATCCAAGTCCCCAGTTTTGTGGAAATTCTAAGTAGCTATCAAATTGGAAGCCAGTTTTATCATCAAACAAGTTTGGGTTTTTCTGAAAAATCCAATTGAAAATAGCTATGAGTTTTTCAGTTTCTGGCTGCGAAGAATCTGCTGAAACAAAACGATTCTGTTCAAATTGAAGTTGACACAAAAACCATTTTTTACCTTCGGTATCAAAACTTCTCCAGTTAATAATAGGTTTTTCAATTTTAGAAACACTCAGGCTTTGTCCTTTTTGAGTTGGTAAACCAAGCGCGCAAGCACCGTCTAAAACCACATATTCTGATGTTAGTAAAAGTTTGCCGTGACTATAAAACTCTGAACTAAGCATATTAATTTCTTTGTTGATTAATAAAGTCAACAACAGCTGAATGCGTTACGGTGTTATTTTTGAAATGATTAATGGCTTTTTTTCGTTCGTCTTCGTTAGCTTCAAATTGGTTGAGGATATTCATCAAATGCATTTTCATATGTCCTTCTTGAATTCCATTTGTTATTAAGGAATTTACAGCCCCAAAATTTTGTGCTAAGCCGGCAACCGCAATAATTTTCATCAGTTCAGTTGCGTTTGGTTTTTGAAGTAATGCCAAAGAAAATTTCACTAACGGATGTAAGCTTGTAAGTCCGCCAACGGTTCCGAGAGCTAATGGCAATTCAATCCAAAATCTAAATGTATTGTTTTCGATTTTAGCGTGAGTTAGGCTGCTGTATTTTCCGTTTTTTGCAGCGTAAGCGTGAACGCCAGCCTCAACAGCTCTAAAATCGTTTCCAGTAGCCAAAACAACTGCATCGATGCCATTCATAATTCCTTTGTTGTGCGTTACTGCTCGATAGGGTTCGTTTTCAGCAATCTGAATAGCTTGAATAAACTTTTCTGCGTAATTTTTTGCTTCTTCAGGCGTTTTGCCGAGTTGCTGAATCGGGCAACTAACTTCTGCACGCACCAAACAATTTGGAACATAATTAGAAAGAATGCTCATAATTACATTCAACTTATGATTAGAGTTGAAATGTTCATCGGCTAATTCAATTAGTTTTTCGGCAAAAGTTTCTAAACAAGAATTGATAAAATTAGCGCCCATTGCATCTTTTGTCTCAAACGTACAATGCAGTTGGTAGTAATCGTCAATTTCATCAGACTTGTCGACAAGCACAACATCAGAAACACCGCCACCTCGTTTTTCCATATTTTTGGTAAGGTGTTTTACAGAATTGAGTAATTCATTCTTCTCGGAATGAAAAAAATCAGTAAGAAGTTTACTTTCTCCATCAAAAGTAAAATGTACGTGGCCAATTTTTTCTGTCCCTAAAACTTCGGCTTTAAATCCGCCGCGCTCGCCCCAAAATTTAGCTGCTTTAGCTGCTGCTGCAACAACAGAACTTTCTTCAATAGCCATTGGTATGGCGTAGTTTTTTTGATTAATAAGGAAGTTTGGAGCAACGCCAAATGGCAAATAAAAATTGGTTAGCGTGTTTTCAATAAACTCATCGTGCAATTTTTGGAGCTTTTCATCTTGATTAAGGTATTGATTCAAAATGCGTTTTGCTTCCGGAAAATCTTGCAGGTAATTTTGAGTGAGATAATCTATTTTTTCAACTTTAGATAACTTCGAAAAGCCTTGTATTTTTTTCATTGATGAAATTTGAATTCTACTGCAAATATACAATTTGCAATTATTTTATATGGTTTTTAAAACGCTTCATGCAGAATTGTAAAATTCACTTTTTTTGAATTGAAAAAATCAGTTATAAAAGTAGATTTGCTATTTACTGAAAAAATGAGTGTTATTTGCTGATTTTTTAGTAAAATTGAAGTCCAAAATTTTCAGCATTTTTTTATGAAGACTTACATATCATTTTTCTTGTTTTTTGTAGCAAGTATACTAGTTGCCCAAGACAAAAAAATAAGCTTAGAAGAAATATGGGGCGGAGCATTTCAAACCGAATCGATGCAGTCGCTACAATCTCTAAAGAACGGAAAAGAATATATTGTACAAGATTATAATCGCCAAACCGGTGAGATGAAAGTTGATGTTTTTAGCTACAAAAAAGGCGATAAAACGCGGACTTTGTTCAGCTCAAAAGACATTAACGGCTTAGATTTTTTTCAGACATTTGAATTAAATTCTGCTGAAGACAAGGTTTTACTTGGAAATCAGATGGAGCAAATTTACCGACATTCGGCTAGAGGAGTTTTTCATATGTATGATTTAAACAACGATGAATTAATTCAAATTAGCGAAAACAAAATTCAACAACCTACTTTTTCTCCCGATAATACAAAAGTTGCTTATGTTTATGAAAACAACTTGTATTACAAAGATTTAGTTTCTGGAGAAACCATTCAACTCACCAAAGATGGTGTCAAAAACGAAATCATAAATGGTTTAACAGATTGGGTTTACGAGGAAGAATTTGCGTTTGTTCGCGCTTTTGAATGGGACGAGTCGTCAGCATACCTCGCTTATTTAAAATTCGATGAAAAAGAAGTTCCAGAATTTTCCATGGATATGTATGGCACTTACGGCAGCAATCTTTATCCGCAGCAAGAAGTCTTTAAATATCCCAAGGCTGGTGAGAAAAATGCAGAAGTTAGCTTGCATATAATCGATTTAGAAAATGAATCAGAAGAAAAAGTATCTTTAGAAGATTACGAATACATTCCGCGAATAAAATCCACCCAAAAAGAAGGTGTTTTTAGTGCGCAGACAATGAATCGCCATCAAAATCATTTGAAATTATATTTTGTTCAAGCAGCATCAGTTCAGGCTAATCTAATCTTAGAAGAAAAAGAAAAAGCTTACGTAGATGTAGACGATGATTTAACTTTTTTGGCAGATAACAGCTTTATTTGGTCGAGTGAGCAAGATGGTTGGAAACACCTTTATCATTATACGTCAAATGGAAAACTAAAAAACCAAATTACAAAAGGGAAATGGGAAGTGACCAAATATTACGGTTACGATGCTAGCAATAACAAACTTTTTTATCAAAGCACTGAAAATGGAAGTGTTAACCGAGATGTTTTTTCAATTGGTATAAACGGAAAAAGGAAGAAGCGGTTAACACAAAATGAAGGCACACATTCAGCTTCGTTTAGTTCAGATTACACCTATTTTATCAACACCTTTCAGAATGTAAATACACCGCCAGTTTATACGCTTCATTTGGCAAAAAACGGCAAGATGATTCGAAAAATTCTAGACAATAAAAAATTGTTGGATAAACTTGCAAACTATAATTTTTCAGATAAAGAATTATCGACTATCGATATCAATGAGAATAGGTTGAACATGTGGATGATCAAACCATCAGATTTTGATGCTGAAAAGACTTATCCGCTACTGATGTTTCAGTATTCTGGGCCAGGATCGCAATCGGTTTCAAATACTTTTTTCAATTACAACGATTATTGGTATCAGTTATTAGCAGATGAAGGATACATTGTAATTTGCGTAGACGGAAGAGGAACAGGTTTTAAAGGGAGAGATTTTAAAAAGTCTACCCAAAAAGAATTAGGAAAATACGAGCTGGAAGACCAGATTTCAGTAGCTGAAAAAATGAGCGAAAAATCTTGGATAGACGAAGACAGAATTGGAATTTGGGGTTGGAGTTTTGGGGGCTATTTAGCATCTAATGCAATTCTGCAAGCTTCAGATGTGTTTTCGACAGCAATAGCAGTGGCGCCCGTTACGAGTTGGCGATTTTATGACACCATATACACCGAGCGTTATATGACGACACCTCAAGAAAATGCTTCAGGGTACGATAATAATTCACCGATTACCCACGTAAATAAGTTAGAAGGAAATTACTTGCTAATTCATGGAGGAGGTGATGATAATGTACATGTGCAAAATTCAATGCAAATGATTGAAGCACTAATTCAAGCCAATAAACAGTTTGATTGGCGAATATACCCAGATAAAAATCATGGAATTTACGGTGGAAACACCAGGTTACATCTTTATACATTAATGACAAATTACATCAAAGAAAATCTATAAATAGCAAACAGACAAAAACGAGATATGGAATTTAAATTTGGAGGATCAGAAGTTAATCAACGGACGGTTTTAGGTCAACCGTCTGGATTATTTGTGTTATTTTTTACTGAAATGTGGGAGCGTTTTTCTTACTACGGAATGCGAGCCTTACTAGTACTTTTTTTAACCGCTTCTTTGCTTGATGAAGGTTGGGGATGGGCCCGAAAAGATGCGATGATGCTTTACGGATGGTATACAGGTTTAGTATATATCACCCCAATAATAGGCGGTTATATTGCCGATAAATTCATGGGTTACCGAACAGCTGTTGTAATAGGAGCTTTAATGATGACAGTAGGACACGCTTCCATGGCACTCGAAGGAACAACCGATTATTTCTTTTATGCAGGTTTGTTGTTTTTGATTCTTGGGAATGGCTTGTTTAAACCAAATGTTTCTTCAATCGTTGGTAAGCTTTATAAAGATGAAGGTAAGAAAAAAGATGCAGGGTACACCATCTTTTATATGGGTATAAATGCTGGTGCATTTCTCGGGATTTTACTTTGTGGTTATTTAGGTGAAAAAATAGGTTGGCATTGGGGTTTTGGACTTGCTGGGATTTTTATGTTTATTGGTATGGTACAGTTTTACTTTGCTCAAAACATTTTTGGAGATATAGGAGTAAAGCCAGATAAGGATGACAACTTTATAGACTCTACTGCTATTGAAGGTGAGGTGGAAACTATCGAGGAAAAAGAAAACAAAGCATTGACCGAAAAAATTAAAAAAGATCGATTGTTGGTTGTTGGTATTCTAGCATTCTTCACAATCTTCTTCTGGTGGGCGTTTGAACAAGCAGGCGGTTCTATGACGATTTTTGCCGCAGATTATACTGACCGAGTTTTAGAAGGTGACGGCGCCGTAATTTTTAAAACACTGAATGCCGTTATTACTATTTTGCCAATGGCCATAATTACTTGGGTTTTGACACTCCTTTTTAAACAAACTTTTGGATCTTACGCGATTTCAAATTCGTTTTTAGCATTGAGTTTCGTTATTATTTGGGGAATTGTTATCTGGATGTTATACAGAGAATTTACTAGCGATGTTGCAGAAGTTCAGGCAAGCTGGTTTACTGTGCTCAATTCCCTGTTCATTATTGTCTTTGCGCCACTATTTTCAAAAATTTGGGAGAGTAGGTACAATCCTTCAGGACCAGTAAAGTTTGCTTTTGGACTCATTTTGTTAGGATTAGGTTTTGGTTTACTAGCTTATGGAGCGTTTGGAATTCCGCAAGGAGCGAAAACAGCTCAAGTAAGTATGATTTGGCTAGTATTGGCATATTTGCTTCATACTTTAGGAGAGTTGTGCTTATCTCCAGTAGGATTATCTTATGTAAGTAAACTATCTCCTAAAAAACTTGTTGGATTAATGTTTGGTATATGGTTCTTTGCAAACTTTGTAGCTAATGTCCTTGCTGGTTTTACAGGAAGTTTCATAGACGATATTACAGAAAAATACTCTATGTCGTTCTTCTTTATGATTTTTACACTTATTCCAATTGGGGCAGGTATTGTTATGTTGCTACTTAACAAATTCTTGATTAAAAAAATGCACGGAATACGATAAAGCATAATTTTTGACTTGTGCTTACGTTATAGTTCTAAAATATAGTAGGCACAAGTCTTTTAAATTATTCACCATGAAAACAATTAGTTGTATTATTTCAATATTATTTGCTTCGCTTTCTTTTGCTCAAGAAATTGAGTGGATGACTATGAATGAAGCGCTTGAAGCACAAGAAAAAACGCCAAAGAAAATATTTTTAGATGTTTACACCGATTGGTGTGGACCTTGTAAAACAATGGACAAAAAAACTTTTAGCAATCCTGATGTAGCAACCTATATCAACAAGAATTTTTACCCAGTAAAATTTAATGCAGAAGGAACAGAAACCGTTTTTTATAATGATTTTGAGTACACCAATCCAAATCATAACCCCGATAAAAAAGGCAGAAATGCACAACATCTTTTTGCTGGAGCGCTAAAAGTACGAGCCTATCCTACTATTGTTTTTTTTGATGAAAACGGAAAAGTGATTTCGCCAGTACCAGGTTATCAAACGGTAGAAAAAATCGAAATCTACCTAAAAATGATTGCCTCAGACGACTACAAAGAAGTTGACACTCCTGAAAAATGGGAAGCTTATCAAAAAGAGTTCGATAATACTTTTTCTAACTAATATCAGCTTTCTTTTCCTGACAAGACAATTACAAATTCGCCTTTGGGTAATTTGTTAGTAAAATGCTCGATAACTTCTGCTAAACTCCCGTTAATGGTTTCTTCATATACTTTTGTAAGTTCGCGAGAAACCGAAACCTGTCGATTTCCGCCTGCATATTCTGCTATTTGCTGAAGCGTTTTTAGCAACTTATACGGAGATTCGTACAAAATGATACTTCGTTCATCCTCGACAAGACTTGCTATGCGTTTTTTTCGACCTTTTTTGGGCGGTAAAAAACCTTCAAACACAAAACGATTGTTGGGTAAACCAGAATTGACTAATGCAGGCACAAAGGCGGTTGCTCCTGGTAGACAATTAACTTTTATTCCGCGTTGAACACATTCCCTAGTTAGCAAAAACCCTGGATCAGAAATAGCTGGTGTTCCCGCATCGCTAATTAACGCAATATTCTCTCCATTTTGAATTCGATCAGCAATATGACTAACGGTTTTGTGTTCGTTATGCTGATGATGACTTTTCATAGGTGTATCGATGGAATAATGTTGAAGCAGTTTTCCACTTACGCGCGTATCTTCAGCAAGAATTAAATCCACTTCTTGTAGTACTTCAACTGCTCTAAAAGTCATGTCTTTTAGGTTGCCAATTGGGGTGGGAACAATATATAATTGAGCCATTTACTAGGGTTTTAAGCTTTTTCAAAAGTAAAAATTTAAGTCGGATTTTACCGATCCCTACATAATTATATAAAAGGAATTATAAAAACAACTATCACTACTAAAATCAACCGTATTCATTTATATTTTTAGTCTATTGATTTTTATAAACTGTATATTTGCAAAAATTCGACTTTGAAAGTTGCAGGAAATTGATTTATGAAAAATATTAGAAACTTTTGCATTATAGCACACATCGATCACGGAAAAAGCACACTTGCTGACCGTTTACTCGACTCTACTAATTCGGTAACTCAGCGTGAAAAACAAGAACAGTTGCTGGATAATATGGATTTGGAACGCGAACGTGGCATTACTATAAAAAGTCATGCCATTCAGATGGTGCACGTACATGAAGGAGAAGAATATGTTTTAAATTTAATAGATACTCCAGGTCACGTTGATTTTTCCTATGAAGTTTCTCGTTCAATAGCGGCCTGCGAAGGAGCGTTGTTGATTGTTGATGCTGCACAAAGTATTCAAGCGCAAACAATTTCAAACTTATATTTAGCTTTAGAAAACGATTTAGAGATTATTCCTGTACTTAATAAAGTAGACTTGCCAAGTGCAAATCCAGAGGAGGTAACCGATGATATCGTTGATTTGCTAGGTTGCGAACCCGAAGAAGTTATTCCTGCCAGCGCAAAAACTGGTTTAGGAATCGATGAAATTTTAAAAGCTATTATCGAGCGTGTTCCTGCTCCTAAAGGAGATCCTAATGCACCCTTAAGAGCATTGGTGTTTGATTCTGTTTATAATCCTTTTAGAGGTGTAGAAACTTACTTTAGAGTTTTTGATGGTAGTATCAAGAAAAATCAAAAAATAAAATTTGTAGCTACGGGTAAAACCTACGGCGCCGATGAGGTTGGAACTTTAAAATTGGTTCAGTTTCCAAAAAAAGAAGTAGCTGCAGGCGATGTAGGCTATCTCATTACAGGAATTAAAGATGCGCGCGAAGTAAAAGTAGGAGATACCATAACCGATTCAGAAAACCCAACTCAAACAGTAGTTTCAGGTTTTGAAGACGTTAAACCAATGGTTTTTGCCGGTATTTATCCAGTAGATACAGATGATTATGAAGACTTAAGAGCGTCGATGGAAAAACTTCAGCTCAACGATGCCTCATTAGTGTTTCAACCAGAAAGTTCTGCCGCTTTAGGTTTTGGATTTCGTTGTGGGTTTTTAGGAATGCTTCACTTAGAAATTATTCAAGAACGACTAGAGCGAGAATTTGATATGACGGTGATAACTACCGTTCCAAACGTTTCGTATTACGCATACACCAGTAAGGAACCAGATGAGCCAATAATTGTTAGTAATCCTTCAGATTTGCCAGACCCATCTTCACTCGATCGAGTTGAAGAACCTTATATTTCCGCAAGCATTATTACCAAAGCAGATTTTGTTGGGCCTGTAATGGAATTGTGTATTGAAAAACGAGGCGAAATAAAGAATCAATCTTACCTAACTACAGAACGAGTAGAATTGACTTTTGATATGCCTTTAGCCGAAATTGTATTCGATTTTTATGATCGACTAAAAACCGTTTCTAAAGGTTATGCTTCTTTTGATTATTCACCTATTGGAATGAAAAAATCAAAATTAGTAAAAGTTGATGTGCTGCTAAACGGCAACACGGTGGATGCACTTTCGGCATTATTACACCAATCGAATGCCTATGAAATTGGAAAGAAAATGTGTTTAAAGTTGAAAGAGCTTATTCCAAGACAACAATTTGATATTCCAATTCAGGCTGCAATTGGAGCCAAAATTATAGCTCGAGAAACCGTAAAAGCACTTCGTAAGGATGTAACTGCAAAATGTTACGGTGGCGATATTTCTAGGAAACGTAAACTTTTAGAAAAACAAAAAAAAGGGAAAAAGCGTATGCGCCAAGTAGGAAATGTAGAAATTCCGCAAGAAGCTTTTATGGCGGTACTCAAACTAAACGACTAAAGGAAATCAAGCTTAGTTTAGAAAATTGATTTTATGAAAGTACATTTTATAGCAATTGGAGGAAGTGCAATGCATAATTTAGCATTGGCATTGCATCAAAAAGGAGATGAAGTAAGTGGTAGCGACGACCAAATATTTGAACCTTCAAAATCACGACTACAAGCAAAAGGTCTCTTGCCAGCAGCCGAAGGATGGTTTCCTGAAAAAATAGTACCTGAGCTTGATGCAATTATTCTTGGAATGCACGCCAAAGCTGATAATCCTGAATTGATAAAAGCCAAAGAACTTGGTCTAAAAATTTATTCTTATCCAGAATTTATTTTTCAACAATCAAAATACAAAACGCGTGTAGTAATTGGCGGTTCGCATGGCAAAACAACCATTACATCAATGATCTTACATGTAATGCACTACCACGAGAAAGAAGTCGATTTTATGGTTGGAGCTCAGTTAGAAGGCTTCGATACAATGGTTCACCTAACTGAAGAAAACGACTTTATTTTGCTTGAAGGAGATGAATACCTGTCTTCTGCGTTAGATCCTCGGCCAAAATTTCATCTTTACGAACCCAACATTGCTTTGTTAAGCGGAATCGCATGGGATCATATAAATGTGTTTCCAACTTTTGAAAATTACCTAGAGCAGTTTGAAAAGTTTGTAGAAACAATGACAAACGGAAGTACTTTAGTTTATAATGAAGAGGATGAGCATGTAAAAGAAATAGCCTTAAAAGCAACCAAGCCAACTCGAAAACATGCGTATAGAACTCCAGATTACAATATTGAAGATGGCGTAACCTATTTAGAAACTCCAGAAGGGCCAATGCCAATTGAAGTCTTTGGGGAACACAACTTAAATAATTTAGCAGGTGCCAAATGGATTTGTCAACATATGGGTGTGGATGAAGCTGATTTTTATGAAGCTATTGCTAGTTTTAAAGGAGCTTCTAAACGCCTAGAAAAAATTGCCGACATCAATACTGCAATTGTTTATAAAGATTATGCTCATAGTCCATCTAAAGTTTCGGCTACCACAAAAGCGGTAAAAAAGCAACATAGCGATAAAAAACTAATTGCTTGTTTAGAACTGCATACGTATAGTAGTTTGAATGCAGAATTTTTAAATGAATACCAAAATGCCTTAGAATTTGCAGATGAAGCAATTGTGTTTTATTCACCAAAGGCAATTAAAATCAAACAACTAGAAACAATTACTGAAGAACAAATCTTTAAAGCTTTCAATCGTTCAGATTTAAAAGTTTTTATCGATCCACAACAGTTTCAAAATTTCTTGAAAAACAAAAATTATAAAAATGAGGTACTACTGCTAATGAGCAGCGGTAATTATGGCGGACTTGATTTCAACGAGGTTAAGAATTGGTTGTAAAATTCACATCTACATGATAAAAAAGCTGTCTTTTTAAAAAGACAGCTTTTTTTATTGAAAACAACACCTAACTATTTAGTTTTTAGTGCTGTAAAATGCTGGTAAAAATAGGGAATAGTTTCTATTCCTTTTAGGTAATTCCATACTCCAAAATGTTCATTAGGTGAATGAATAGCGTCGGTGTCGAGACCGAATCCCATTAAAATAGTTTTACTGCCTAACATTTCTTCAAACAACGAAACAATAGGAATACTTCCGCCACTTCTAAGTGGAACAGGAGCTTTGTCAAATGTTTCTTGAAATGCAGCATCTGCCGCTTGGTATTCAATACCATCGATTGGAGTTACGTAACCATAACCGCCGTGATGTGGTTTAACTTTTACGCTAACACCTTGTGGAGCGATACTTTCAAAGTGGTTTTTAAACAATTCAGTTATCTCTTTCCAATCTTGGTTCGGTACCAAACGCATCGATATTTTCGCAAAAGCTTTGCTCGGAATAACAGTTTTTGCCCCTTCACCGATATAACCGCCCCAAATTCCATTCACATCTAAAGTTGGTCGAATAGAATTTCGTTCGTTGGTAACAAAGCCTTTTTCTCCTCTAACATCAGGAATTCCAATAGATTTCTTGTATTTTTCTATGTCGAATGGAGCTTCAGCCATTTTTTCTCTTTCTTCAGCAGAAAGTTCTTCAACTTTGTCGTAAAAACCAGGGATAGTAACGCGATTGTTTTTATCTTGTAAAGAAGCAATCATTTTACTCAACATATTTATAGGATTAGCTACCGCTCCGCCGTATAAGCCAGAGTGCAAATCGCGATTAGGACCAGTAACTTCAACTTCTACATAACTCAAACCTCTTAATCCCGTTGTAATAGATGGTGTATCTTTGCTGATCATTCCGGTGTCAGAAATCAAGATTACGTCGTTCGATAGTTTTTCTTTGTTGCGTTCAATAAACCAACCTAAACTTTCGCTTCCAACTTCTTCTTCTCCTTCAATCATAAACTTAACGTTACACGGCAGCTGATCGTTTTTAACCATATACTCAACTGCTTTTACGTGCATATACATTTGCCCTTTATCATCGCAAGCTCCACGTGCAAAAATAGCACCTTCTGGGTGGATTTCGGTTTCTTTGATGACAGGTTCAAATGGTGGAGAATTCCATAAATCAATCGGGTCTGGCGGTTGAACATCATAATGCCCGTAAACCAAAACGGTTGGCAAGGCAGGATCTTTTATAAGTTCTCCATAAACAATCGGATATCCTGGAGTTTCGCAAATTTCTGCTTTTTGACAACCAGCTTCTAAAAGCGATTTTTTTACTTCATCGGCAGTAAGCAATACATCCTTTTTATAAGTAGGATCTGCACTAACTGAGGGTATTTTTAATAATGAAATCAGCTCGTCAATAAAGCGTTGTTTGTTGTCTTCAATGTATTTTTTTGGTGAAATCATATAGTATTTAATTGTAATTGAATTGCTTAGTGATTATAAAAATTAGTGAAGTGGACAAGATAAGAATTATTGAAAAAAATCTATCATCATTTATATAAATATTAGATTGTTTTTTTATATTTGCACCTCCAAATGCGGGCGTGGTGGAATTGGTAGACACGCTAGACTTAGGATCTAGTGCCGCGAGGTGTGAGAGTTCGAGTCTCTCCGCCCGCACTTCAAAAGCTAAACAACGAACTGTTTAGCTTTTTTTTTATGCCAAAATTATACTTCAATTGTACTAAAAGTTTCGATTGGTTTTAATTCTTTTCAACTAATGGTGATGTTTGAAATCTATCTAATAGAAAAGTAAACAGTAATGCTGAGTAACTCAATCCAATTAACCAAAAATCTTCTTGGTAGTCGCTGTTTTGATAAGCAGAATAACTCAACATCACCAAAAAAGACCACCAAACGGCAAAACGATATCGTGTGAAAATACTGATAAACAGCGGCGTGGCAATATACCACGGATGAACAGTAGTCGAAAAGATAAAGTATAAACTTACAGCAAATAAAGCGCTTTCAAAAAATGGCTCTTTATGTTGATTTTGTCTAAAAAAACTGATCATTAAAATTCCAATAAGAACCAAAATCGGCATTATTTTTCCATAAATAGCAATAATATTCCAGCCAACAAATTGATAACCAACCCATCTAATGATGTAAAAAATAGAAGCGTTAAATTCAAATGTGCCAAACCAAAGCATTATACTTGTACTGATATTTTGAATAAAACTAGCTTCTGCAAAAGGCAAAAAAGTAATCAAAAAACTACCTAAACAAATTCCATAAAAAAGACTTAAGTGGATGAATTGTTTTAAGCTGAGCGAAAATGTTTTTTCTTTTTGAACTAAAAACCATTTTACATAAATTGGAAGTAGTAACAATGGAAGTAGTTTTGTAGCGATTGATAACCCTAACAAAACAGCACTAATTATCCATTTTTTGGTTATCATAAAATAAAAACTAGCAGCTAAAAAGGCAAGCATTAAACTTTCAAAATGAAGATTTCCGCTAATTTCTAAAATGATGAAGGGATTTAGAAAATACAGTAAAATTAAGTGTTTTGAAAGCTTGAGATGATGCAAGATTTTTCTGCCGAAATACAAAATTCCGATATCGGCTAGGAGCAAAATCACTTTAAAAATCAAAATGGCAGTTTCGTATTTTTGAGGGCTAATAAGAGCTGCTACATAATAAGAAAATTGACTTAATGGCGGATAGTTGCTAAAGTTGCTTGCATTTAGCTCTCCCATTCCAGCAATTAGTTGTTCTGCTTCTTCAACAGGAAATATAGCTTTTGCTTGCCATTCTTGAGGCGTGCTTAAATATGGATTGAAACCTTCGTGAATCAGTCGGCCGTCCCACACAAATCTGAAAAAATCTTGCGATAAATTTGGTTCGAAAAACAGTAATAGTAAACGAAAAAAAATTCCGCTAGCAACGAGGCTCCAAAAGTGATTTTTAGCCCGCTTTATCATCAAAATGAACAAGCCAAAAAGCAAACTGTAATTGGCGATGAAAATCCAAAAATCTTGCCGTTGATAAACGTCAGAAAAATGCAGCCAATAACAAACAGCGCTAACTATAACGATGCTTAACAGAACGCTCTTATTTTTGCTTAATTTGTTCATTATTTACGTTGAAGAAAAGTTGTTAAACCAACAAATCCGAAACCAAATGTAAGCATTGCAAAAAATGGAAGCAATCCAAAATCTTTATATTGAAGCGAAAGCCAAATTCCGTAGCCAAAATAGAAAGCAAAAAGCAATTCAGCTATAACTAGTGGTTGAATAGTTTTAATGCGGTATTTTTTGTTTTCCCATCGGTCACTTTTATGACGAATATTGAATTTAGGTGTGCGTATAAAGGCTGATTTTTTTCCGAAATGACCTTCTAAAACAGCGATGGAGTTGTGTAAAGACAATCCCATAGCGATTGAAAAAAATGAAAAAAACAGTCCTAAAAAAGAAAAGAAATTTTTCCAACTTTTTCCATTAATTCTGGTGAAACTTAAGAAGTAACCTATAAAGAAAATCAAAGAACTGCTTCCGAGTACAGCAAAAAAGTAATACCATAAATATGTTTCTGGAAAATGTTGCTTGATCCATAAAACAGGCAAACTTAATATGGCTAGCATCAAAATCACAAGAAACATACTACTGTTTAATAAATGAAATAATCCGTGAATTTTGGTTCCGAAAGAAAAACGCTTTGATTGAAATAAATCGGCGATATTTTTTTGAAAATTTTCTGCTGCTCCTTTGTTCCATCTAAATTGCTGCGATTTTGCAGCGTTAATACTAACGGGTAATTCTGCAGGCGTTTCAACGTCGTCAAGATATTCGATTTTCCACTGTTTAGCTTGCGCTCGATAGCTTAAATCTAAATCTTCGGTTAATGTGTTACCTTGCCAATTGCCTGCATCAAGAATGCATTTTTTTCTCCAAATGCCAGCGGTCCCATTAAAATTGATAAAACTATTTCGGTAAGATCTTCCGTTTTGTTCTAATATAAAATGATAATCTAAAGCAAAAGCTTGCACCTTTGTTAACAACGAATAATTTCGGTTGATGTGTCCCCAACGAGTTTGCACAACACCTATTTTTGAATCGGAATAAAAATGGGGAATGGTTTGTTTTAACCAATCTGTTTTAGGGATAAAATCGGCATCAAAAATGGCGATAAATTCACCAGTTGCGGTTTTTAAGCCGTTTTTTAATGCACCAGCCTTAAAGTCAGTTCGTTTTTTTCTGCTAATTTGCTTAACATCAAATCCTTTTTGTTGATATGTAGCTACTAGCTTTTTTGTCATCTGAAATGAGTCCTTATCAGAATCGTCTAAAACTTGAATTTCGAGTAATTCCTTGGGATAATCCAACTCAATAATACTCTTTATAAGACGTTTAACAACATAATCTTCGTTATAAATAGGCAGTTGTATGGTGACTTTAGGAAGGTTTTTAATTGAAGGAGGAATTGTTTTGTTTCGTTGTTTTTTCAGGTAACTAAAAATAATATCTAGCTGAATGAGACCATAAATAAATACAGTAAAAAGTGCAATTCCATAAAGCATTAATATAACGTAAATCATATCATTTTTTTATACCATATTTAAAGATCCAAGCTAGGATTTTTACGCCTGCCATAAAAGCTCCTTTTACAGTTCCTGAAACTTTTGAAGCTCCAATCCGATTTCTGTAATGCACGGGAACTTCGGTGTATTTTAGGCGATGTTTTAAAGCTTTTAATTGCATTTCAATTGTCCAGCCGTAGGTTTTGTCCTGCATTTTTAAAGCGATTAATTTTTCAAACTTAATAGCCCTAAAAGGCCCCAAATCGGTGTAATTAGCTTGATATAAAATCCGCATCAAAAAAGTTGCCAGCCAATTACCAAATCGCTGAGGAAATGTCATTGCTCCTTTTTCTCGGTATTCAGAAACCCTACTACCAACAACAAAATCATAATTTTTATCGATAATAGGGTAGAGTAAGTGCAGCATTTCTTCTGGAAAATCGCTGTAATCACCATCTAAAAAAACGATAATATCGGGTTTAGAATCTTGTTGGTTAATGTATTCAAGTCCCTTTAAGCAAGCATATCCGTAGCCTTTTCGAGCTTCAAAAAGTACAATCGCGCCCGCTTTTTTGGCATTGATTTCAGTATGGTCGGTAGAGTTATTGTTAACAACAATTATTTCTTCAACAAAGTCAGGAATATCATTTACAACCAATGGAATAGATTGTTCTTCGTTATAAGCAGGAATAATTACTTTTACCGATGCTTGCATAGCTGAAAGTTAAAATTTGGCAGAGAAAAATGAAAACAAAGTTATGGTTAAGCAAAAATCGCCTCTAAAACTTCCATAATAGAGGCGATTTTTTATAAATTTTCTTCACTAAATCTTAACCATTAATAGCTACGACAGAATTTACTTTTCCGTTTAGCATGTCTCGAAGCATAGTTTCAATTCCGTTCTTCAATGTCATTGTTGACGATGGGCAACCGCTGCAAGCACCTTGCAAAATAACTTTTACTTCTTTACTTGTTTCATTGTAGGAATCAAACATAATATTTCCGCCATCGCTAGCAACAGCAGGTTTTACATACTCATCAAGGATACTAATTATTTGTTGAGAAGTATCGTCTAATTCGCCAAAATCTTGGCTTTCGCTATTTGCTTGCTCTTCTTTTTTTGAATCGTTTTTAGCCAACAAGCTAGCATCGACAACGGTTTCATTTTCTTCTAGAAAAGATTTGATGAAACCACGAATTTCATTAGCAACTTCTTCCCATTCAGCTATGTCGTATTTTTGAATAGAAATATAATTGCTATCGATAAAAACTTCTTTTACAAATGGAAAATGAAAAAGTTGCTGTGCTAATTTAGAAGATTTAGCTTCGTCAATCGATTTAAATTCGATTGCTTCTAAAACTAATTTTTTATTAGCAACAAACTTTAATACAGCTGGGTTAGGGGTACTTTCTGCATAAACCGTAACCGGTATTTTTTCAGTTGTTTTTTCGGTCTCTTTGATAACAACACCACCGTCATTTAGAAATTTTTGAATCGAATCGCGCATTTCTTCCTGCACATCTTTCCATTCAACTATGTTAAATTTTTCTACGGCAACAAAATTTTGTGAAATATAAACCGTTTTTACAAAAGGTAAGTGAAATAATTGTTGTGCAAGAGGCGATTTTTGAGCTTCTTCGATGTTGGCAAACTCATAATTTTCGCGGTTCGCTAAAAAATCGTTAACTTCGAACTTCACAATGCTTTCACGTGTGGTAGGTTTTACTTCTACACTGTAATTTTTCATTGGGCAATATTTTTTTTCAAATTTAGTAAAAGAAATTTAATAGAATGAATATATTTACGACCGAAAATAGAGATGATATGTTAAGGTTAATTTTTTCAATACTTATGGTTTTTTCATTCTTAGGTGTTTATGCACAGGAGGATGGGATTACTATAGACGAAGATACAACCATAGATACTTGTGATGAAGTGATCTATGGTCCAGGAGGGCCTGACGGAACCAATGGTAATAATGATACTTTTACCGTGGTAATCTGTCCGGATGAAGATGACCAATTAGCGACGATAAGTTTTACCGAATTTGACTATTTGAACTCGTTTAATAATTTTCAAATAACTGTTTATGATGGTGATGAAGTCGATGGCTCTGATGTTTTGGTGCAAGAAGGAGGACTTTTAAACGACGAATTAGAATTTATAACTGCATCAGATGAAAACGAATCAGGTTGCTTAACGCTGGTTATTGAAACGGGTTTTGTTCCACCTAATTTTGATACAAATGCTTATTTTACAGCAGAATTAGGCTGTCGACCGCCTTGTCAGGAAATTACAGCTGAGCTTTTAAGTATAGAAGCTGACAATGTCTGTTCTGAGCCTGATGCTGCAGAAGAAGTTTTTCCAATTAATGAAGAGATTACTTTTACGGCTGACGCAGTAACTTCAAATAATTCTAATTTTGAAGATTTAACTTTTGAGTGGCTTATCGATGGTGATGAGTATGAAGGAGATGAAGTGACTGCTTCTTTTGGTGATTCTGGAGTTGTTACGGGACAACTTATCGTTTATGATGAATATCAATGTGATTCCGATCCTATTTCTTTTAGTTTTACTATTGGAGATGAAATGATCAACATAACTGAACGAGGAGATGAATATAGCTTAGAGGAGTTGATTTCAGAAGTTTTGATTTCTGGCTCTTGTGCGGATGTCGATAATATTACTTCACCTAGCAACTCTGCTGATGCAGGAGGAAGCTTTGAAAGTATTGGGTATTTTAATCGTGGATGCTCTGATTTTATGTTTGAAGACGGAATCATTATTGGCTCAGGTAGTGTGAAAGGAGTAGATGGCGATGGAGGTATTTCTTCAAGTACAGCTGGCTGGGATGGAGACACAATGCTAGGCGAAGTTGGGGGTGATCCAAATAATACCAATAATGCAACTATTATTCAGTTCGAGTTTTCTTCTTTTGAAGATCAAATTAGTTTTAACTATATTTATGCATCGCAAGAATATACTAGTACTTATCCTTGTACTTATGCAGATCCATTTGCCTTTGTGGTAAGTGGGCCGGGGATAGACGATGTTAACTTGTACGATCATGATGCTAACCCTGACACGCCATTGCAAAATCAAGATTTAGGAGGAATTAATATTGCAACAGTTAGCCCTGATGGAAGCACAGATTTAGTGCCTACTACAGCAACCAATATTCACCCAGGACCTCCAAGTTTTAACTGTGGGGATACGTCTTTAGGAGGGAGTTATTTGCCGCAATTTTTTGATGAGTTAGATCCTTCTCAGATTGCTTTAAATGGTGTAACTAGACCACTTACAGCAACAATAGATGTAATTCCTTGTGAGACTTATACGTTAACCATTGGTATAGCCGATTGGAATGATACAATTTTGGATTCCTATGTTTTTCTTGAAGGAGGTAGTTTTGACTTAGGGATAGATTTAGGAGATGATATTACTTTAGAAGACGATGAAGCTTTATGTGATGGGGAAGAAATAGAACTTTGTGCCTTTGATGGAGAAATACCATGTAATGTTGAAGTGATTTGGACGCGTGATGGAGAGATTATTGAAGGTGAAGACGGAGAGTGTTTGACAGTTACACAAGCTGGCTTATATGAAGTTATTATTGACGGAGATGATGCAGGAAGTGGCTGTTCTTCAGGAGATGAGATTTTAATAGAATACTACCCAAGACCAGAGATAGATGAAGATGCTCTAGAAGATCTAACGGAGTGTGACCCTTTTGATGGAGACCCTGTTTATGACCTAACAGTTAATGACCCAAGACAAATAGATGGTTTTATTACTATTGGAGATTCTTACCCATTAGATGATCCAGATACTAATCTTGATGAGTTAATAGAGGTTGCATATTTTGAAAGTCTTGAAGATGCAGAAAACTTTGAAAACCCTATTGAAGATCCTGAAAATTATACCCCACCTGCTGGTGCAGATTTTCCTTTTACCATATATGTTCGAGCTAATGAAAATGTTTCAGGGGAACAACAATGTGAAAATATTGAATCTTTTGATTTAGAAATTGGGACTGCACCAATCAATGAGTTAGATGACTTGTATGCATGTGCAGACGAAGATAATCCCAATGGTGGTTTCGGAATATTTGATTTGACTGAAAACGATAGTGAAGCATTATCAGGGCAAGATCCAGATCAGTTTGAGGTAGAGTATTTCGAAAGTTTTGAAGATGCTGAAAATGGCGACAATCCTATTGAAGACCTAACTGAGTATAATGCTTCATCAAATCCACAATCAATTTATGCTCGTTTAGCAAGAACAGATGTTGAAGGTTGTTTTGATTTAACAACATTTGATTTAATTACTCATCCTCAACCTGAAATGACAACACTTGCGGATTTAGAGCAATGTGGTGATTTTACCTACACGCAAGAATTTGATTTAACAGAAAACAATGTTAATACGGTTGGAACTCCAGAGCCAGACAATATAGCGTCTGTGGATTATTACCTCACCGAAACTGATGCCGACAACGATGAAAATGCGATTACTAATCCTGATGCTTATGTAATGCCAGACGGAATCGATGAGCAAACTATTTT
>JBNJHC010000018.1:0-54636 GCA_051748125.1 Bacteroidota bacterium | reverse complement strand
AAGCGGGCAAGGTTGGGACGGAACTTACAACGGCAAGCCAATGCCATCGAATGATTATTGGTTTAGAGTAGAGTATACAGAGCCAAGCAGTGGGGCGCAAGCTTCTTTTAAGGCGAATTTCACCTTGAAACGATAGAATCAATTCAACTTAAAAATACTGGTTTCAGTATATAACAAACGGCACTATTAGTGTATGTCTGTAAGTAATATATTGTCAAAGCTGATAAGAGAAACTTCTATAGAAGCACCTAGCGATAGTAGTTCAGATACACGACGAAACTCAAATAGTGCAAATAATACACCAGAGGTGTTGCCTCAAGGTTTACAAGAAGATAATTCTCCAAACAATTAATTTATATGAAATTTATTTTATTATTAATTTGTTTTTTAACTTTTCAGTAAGAGCAACCTAAAAGATTGGGTTGGGACAAAGATAAATCAAAATGGTCACCATTGATGATGGCAGTTTATGTTGGTATTAGCCTTGGCGGAGGAATTTCGTGGCCTTCTCCATTTGATGGTGCATATATAATAGGAGTATCAATAACTTTTGGTGTTGGAGTTAGTCCTACTATTATTTCTGCGGGAGCCTACGGTGGGTATATGGAGTTTTATTCTAAAAATTAAAATTAATCAGGTGTTATGAGTAAGAAAGTTGATAAAAATTTAAAAATGCTATGGTATGTACTAATATTATTTGTTGTATTTATACCAACTAGTTTTTTTGTTATGAAAAAACAAACTGCAAATGTGTTTGAAAAATATCCTTTATTGAAATCTAACGAGTCTATACATACCGTAATAACTAAAGTTGATGTCTTTAAAGGAACTACGTTAATAAAGGATGATAAAGGAAATAATGTCAGTATTATGGCATTTAATTGGGATATCAAACAACCAAGTCTTTTATACGATAATTTAAAAAAAGGAGATTCTATTTCGAGAAAACCATATTCAGATACGCTTTACTTATATAAAAAGAAAGTTGGAACTGTAAAAGAGTTTAGAGTGCGGTTTTTAGAATAACAGAAACGCTTACTCCACTGTCGAACCATTGCATTATAACACCCCTACAAATTCAAATCATTTTTTAGTTGTTTTAAGTTTTACTTTACGAAAAAAAATCGTCTGGGCATTTTTTGCTTCTTATTTTTGTCACTCAAATTGAAAATTCAACTTATGAATAATCCACTTTTAAACGATTTTGATACGGCGCCATTTTCAGCAATCAAAAATGAGCATTTTAAACCTGCTTTTGAACAAGCACTTGAAATGGCTCGAAATGAAATTGCTGTAATTGTTTCAAATAAAAAAGAGCCTACTTTTAACAATACCATAGTAGCTCTAGAAAATTCTGGAGAAAAGCTTGAACGCATTGCTCAGATTTTTTTCAACTTAAATTCAGCAGAAACCAATTCAGAAATACAGCAAATCGCTCAAGAGGTTTCGCCTTGGTTAAGTGAGTTCAACAATGACTTGATGTTAAATCAAGATTTGTTTAAACGTGTAAAATCGGTTTACCAGAACAAAAATAAATTTGATTTAAACCAAGAGCAAAATCGATTACTGGAAGAACAGTATCAAAATTTTGCCAGAAATGGAGCTGATTTGTCAGAAGAAAAACAAAATCAGTTGAGGGAAATTGATAAGAAATTAGCTCGGTTATCACTTCAATTTGGAGAAAATGTTTTGGCTGAAACCAATGATTTTCAATTGCATTTAGAAGATGAAAAGCAAGTAGAAGGCCTGCCAGAGGGCGCCAAAGAAGCGGCGGCTCAATTGGCAAAAGAGCAAGACAAATCAGGTTATGTTATTACGCTGCACTTTCCAAGTTATTTACCTTTTATAAAGTATGCTAAAAATCGCGAATTACGTAAAAAACTTGCCATTGCATTTGGTTCTAAAGCCTTTAAAGATAACGACAGAAACAACGAAGAAATCGTTCTTGAGATTGTGAAATTAAGGCATCAAAGAGCTAATTTGCTTGGGTATAAAACTCACGCAGATTTTGTGTTAGAGCGAAGAATGGCAAAAAGTGCGAAGAATGTAAGTCATTTTTTAGAAGATTTATTGCAAAAAGCAAAACCAGCTGCCGTAAAAGAATTCAATGAACTTCAAGATTTTGCCAAAAAAATAGAAGGTATTGATGAGTTGCAAAAATGGGATGGTGCTTATTTTACCGAAAAACTGAAAAAACAAAAATTTGATTTAGATGAAGAGCAATTAAAGCCCTACTTTGAGCTTTCCAACGTAATTGATGGCGTTTTTACCATAGCTCAAAAATTATACGGACTCCAATTTGAAAAGACGACAGCCATAGATGTATATCATCAAGAGGTTGAAACATATAAGGTTTTTGATGAAACCAATAATTTTAAAGCTATTTTTTACGCTGATTTTCATCCACGTCCTGGTAAGCGTGATGGTGCTTGGATGACGATTTATAAAAACCAATCGAAAGCCGGTGGAACAAATCATCGCCCGCATGTTTCTATTGTTTGTAATTTTACAAGACCGACCTCGAGTAAGCCTTCTTTGTTGACTTTTAATGAGGTTACGACGCTTTTCCATGAATTTGGACACGCTTTGCATGCCATGTTAGGCAATACCACTTATCGTAGTTTGTCTGGCGCTTCTGTTTATTGGGATTTTGTTGAATTGCCAAGTCAATTGTTAGAAAATTGGTGTTACGAAGAAGAAGCGCTTTCGTTGTTTGCCAAACATTATAAAACAGGTGAATTAATTCCTGAAAAATACATTCGTAAAATAAAAGCTTCGGCTAATTTTATGGAAGGAATTCAGACCATGCGCCAATTGAGTTTTGGTAAATTAGATATGGCTTGGCATAGTATCGACCCATCAAAAATCGATTCGGTTAAAGCACACGAAAAACAAGCTTTTGCCGATACAAAATTGTATCCAGATGTGGAAGAAAACTGTATGAGTACAGCGTTTGGTCATATTTTTCAAGGTGGATATTCTGCTGGTTATTATTCTTACAAATGGGCAGAAGTACTCGATGCTGATGCTTTTGCGTTTTTTAAGGAAAAAGGAATTTTTAGCCCTGAAGTTGCCCAGCGTTTTAAAGACAATATTTTAACGCAAGGCGGAACGCAAGATCCGATGGAATTGTACAAAAAATTTAGAGGAAGCGAACCAAATCCTGATGCATTGCTCGAGCGAGCAGGTTTGCTGCCGAAAAAGTAATGGTTTCATGAATCGCTTTTCAACTAAAAATTTCAACAACGACCAACTAGCTTAATTTTGAAAGGTGGTTGGTTTTAGTTGAAATCAAAATGAAATAAATATAAAAGACTGATAGACAAATTTGAACTAAAATTCTTATATCAAATTGTCATTGGTTACCTTTGCATTTTAATTAAAAATTGTAAATGATTAAGCTGCACGATTTAGAATTTGAACCTTTTTTGTCTGAAGAGGCTATTCAGACCGAAGTAAAACGGCTTGCTGAAACCATATTTGAAGATTATCAAAATAAAAAACCTGTTTTTGTGGGCGTACTAAATGGCGCTTTTATGTTTTTATCTGATTTGATGAAACATTATCCAGGCGATTGTGAAGTCAGTTTTATGCGCCTTCAATCTTATGAAGGAACCGAATCTACTGGTAAGGTGAAATCGATTTACGGCTTAGAAGAACTCAACGGAAAAGATATCATTTTAGTAGAAGATATTATCGATACAGGAAACACCTTAGTTGAAATACTATCGCAAGTACAACAAACAAAAGTCAATTCCTATAAAATTGCAAGTCTTTTTCAAAAACCAGATGTCTATTCAAAAGACATACAATTAGATTATATAGGATTAGAAATTCCCAACCGATTTATTGTTGGTTACGGATTAGATTATAACGGATTAGGTAGAAATTTACCAGAAATATATCAATTAAAAGCATAACAAAATGATTAATATAGTACTGTTTGGCCCTCCAGGCGCTGGAAAAGGAACACAAGCTGAAATTTTAAAAGAAAAATATAGCTTAGTGCATATTTCAACTGGAGACGTTTTTCGTTTCAACATTAAAAATGAAACAGAATTAGGTAAAACAGCCAAATCTTATATCGATAAAGGAGCGTTGGTGCCAGATGAAGTAACGATAAATATGCTTTCTGCTGAAGTTGATAAGCACATCAAAACAGCAAAAGGGTTTATTTTTGATGGTTTTCCAAGAACTGAAGCTCAAGCCAATGCACTAAAAGTTTTATTGGATGAAAAATCGACTCAAGTAAATGCAATGATAGCGTTAGAAGTTGATGATGAAGTCTTGGTAAAACGCTTATTAGAACGAGGAAAAGTCTCGGGACGTGCAGATGATGCCGACGAATCGGTTATTAGAAATCGAATAAAAGTATACTATCAAGAAACAGCTATCTTGAAAGAATATTACAAAAAACAAGATAAATATTTCGGTGTTGATGGCGTTGGTAGCATCGAAGAAATTACCCAACGAATAAGTCGTATAATCGACCAACTTTAATGCGTCAATTCAACTAAAATAATGACAGAAGGAAACTTTGTAGACTACATAAAAATTCACCTCAGATCCGGTAAAGGCGGAAAAGGTTCTACGCACTTGCGAAGAGAAAAATACATCGACAAGGGCGGTCCTGACGGTGGTGATGGTGGTCGTGGTGGACACATTATTGTTAAAGGTGATAAAAACCTTTGGACGCTTTTTCATCTTAAATTTAAACGTCACATTAGAGCAGGTCATGGTGGCGATGGAGGCCGCCAAACAAGCACGGGCGCAGATGGAAAAGATGAGTATATCAATGTTCCGTTGGGAACCGTAATTCGCGATACCGAAACCAATAAAATCCTGAAAGAAATTACCGAAGACGGAGAGGAGTTTGTTGTGGTAAGAGGCGGAAAAGGCGGAAAAGGAAATGCTCATTTTAAAACGTCTACCAACCAAACACCAAGGTATTCTCAACCTGGAATTCCTAGTACGGAACTGGATGCTACTTTAGAACTAAAAGTTCTGGCAGATGTTGGTTTAGTTGGTTTTCCAAATGCGGGTAAATCTACTTTACTTTCTGTTATTACAGCGGCAAAACCTAAAATTGCCGATTACGAATTCACTACAATGAAACCTAATTTAGGGATTGTAAAACATCGTGATTTGCAAACCTTTATTGTAGCCGATATTCCTGGAATTATTGAAGGTGCTGCTGAAGGAAAAGGACTCGGACATCGCTTTTTACGACATATCGAGCGTAATTCTACACTTTTATTTTTAATTCCTGCTGATGCTAAAAACATCGAAAAAGAATACGAAATTTTAGTAGATGAATTGCGGCGTTATAATCCACAATTACTCGATAAAGAACGCTTGGTAGCTATTTCTAAATCTGATATGTTGGACGAGGAGCTAAAAACTGAATTGAAAACAGAATTAGATCAAGCGTTTCAAAAAACACCTTACTTGTTTATATCTTCAGTTGCGCATCAAGGTTTAGATCAGTTGAAAGATGAATTGTGGCGTTTGTTAAACAAAAAGCCTGATTAAGGATTTGCTGAAAAACTTACAATCACCACTTGGTCCATTTCTTTTTTCGAGATGGCTCAGGTTGGTGCTCTTTAAGAACTTTTTTGCCAAAATCTAGTAAATCGTATTTGTTTTGATAACCAGTAGTTTTGGCGATTAAATCACCTTTATAATTCACAATAAGTAGCGTAGGAAATTTTTTTACGTTGTATTTTTCTGCTAACTCAATACCAATTCCTTTTTCAGCATCAATTTTTTTATTGAGAAAATTCTTGGTAAAAAACTCACCAACTTCTTTGTCGGTAAACACATTTCTGCTCATTTTTTTGCAAGGGCCACACCAAATAGCATACATATCGATAAAAATAAGTCGATCTACTTCTTCAGCAAAACTCAGCGTACGTTCCCAATCTCCACTGTAAAAATAAATACCTTCTTGAAAAGTATCTTGACTAGCAACAGCATCAGTATCAAAAGGGAGGCTACTTATAAGCAGTAAAAAAATACTTAAAATTATTTTCATTTGAAATTGGTCTTGTATGCAAATATAATCAATTCATAATTAATGAATTAGTGTGTTTTTGTTAGGCTTGCTTTCACTTTTTTTAAAACTTAAAATGTTGTAGAACAATCTTACAATTGTTAGATTTGATGATTGATTAAAAAACAACAAATTATGACGGAAGCATACGTAAAAAAAGATATAAAAAATCAAGTAGCAACGATTGAATTTTTTCATCCAGCTCATAATTCCTTGCCGGGAAATATTTTGGCTGAATTGGCAGAAACAATTACAACAACAGGAAAAGATGATGATGTTTTGGTAATTGTTCTAAAATCGGGAGGAGATAGAACTTTTTGTGCAGGTGCTAGCTTTAAGGAACTAATCAATATTGATGACGAAAAAACAGGCGAAAAATTTTTTATGGGTTTTGCAAATGTTATCAATGCCATGCGTAAATGTCCGAAATTTATCATCGGTCGTGTACAAGGAAAAACTGTAGGTGGTGGCGTTGGATTAGCTTCTGCAATGGATTATTGTATGGCTACCAAATACGCAGCAATCAAACTTAGTGAATTGAATATTGGAATAGGACCGTTTGTGGTTGGGCCAGCTGTAGAACGCAAACTTGGCGTGAGCGGTATGTCTCAAATTGCTATCGATGCCAATTCATTTTATTCACCTGAATGGGCAATGCAAAAAGGTTTATTTACCAAAGTTTTTGAAACAACCGAAGAACTCGATGAAGCGGTAGCTGAATTCGCTCAAAATTTATGCGCTTATAATCCTGAAGCCGTAAAACACATGAAGCAAATGTTTTGGAGAGGTACCGAAGATTGGGATGAATTGTTAAACGAACGTGCCAAAATTAGTGGTAGATTAGTTTTATCTAGTTTTACAAAAGAAAAATTGAAACGATTTAAATAGTACTGATGATTTACAGTTTCAAAGATCATATTCCTGTTGTTCACGAATCTAGTTTTGTGCATCCGTTAGCGGCTGTTACAGGAAATGTAATAATTGGAAAAAACTGCTATATTGGTCCAGGTGCTGCTATTCGCGGTGATTGGGGAGAAATTATATTGGAGGATGGCGTAAATGTGCAAGAAAATTGTACCGTACACATGTTTCCAGGAAAAAGCATTACCTTAAAAAAAAGTGCTCACGTTGGTCACGGTGCAGTAATTCACGGCGCTAATCTTGGAGAAAATTGCTTGATAGGAATGAATGCAGTAATTATGGATGACGCCGATATTGGAGCCGAATCTATTGTTGGAGCTATGACTTTTGTGAAAGCTGAAACAGTCATTCCTAAAAGAAGTTTGGTGGTTGGCAATCCTGGAAAAGTCATAAAACAGGTTTCTGATGAAATGATTGCTTGGAAATCTGCAGGAACAAAGCTTTATCAACAATTACCAGCCGATTGTTTTAAAAGTTTAAATGAAGTTGAACCCTTGAGGAAAACACCTAAAAACCGACCTAAACAAGAAGATTTTTACCAGACTTTAAATGATTATAGAAACGAAAAAGGAAAGAAATAATGTCAGATATAAAAGAATTTAAACTCCCAAAAATGGGAGAAAGCATCACCGAAGGCACGATTTTAAACTGGCTCGTTAATGAAGGCGAAAGTTTTCAAGAAGGTGATACGCTGGTTGAAGTTGGAACCGATAAAGTTGATAATGAAGTGCCAGCACCGTTTTCTGGTAAGCTTGTAGAAATAAAATTTCAAGCTAAAGAAGTGGTCAAAATCGGTGAAGTTATTGCTGTTTTAGAAGTCGGAAAACAAGGCGAATCGGTTGCTTCAAAGACACCAACATCAGATGGTGCTCCCGCTAAAACTACTTCGAATAAACCATCAACTTCAAAAGCACCTAAAAAAGCACCTGCCAAAAAATCACAAGCACCTGAAGCTGTTTCACAAGAATGGAAATCAGTCAATAGAAGCAATAATTTTTATTCACCGTTGGTAGAAAAAATTGCTAGAGATTATCACATCAGCTACGAAGAATTAGCGCGAATTCCAGCAAGTGGAACGAATGATCGATTACAAAAATCTGATATTTTTAGATATATAGAAAACGGGCGTCCAGCGCAATTTGCGCAACCTGTTGGTGAACAACCTCAAAATCAAAGTTCTTTTCAAGTTCCAGATTTAAAGTTTGATAAAGGCAAAGGGAAAATTGTTGAAATGGATCGAATGCGTCAGATGATTGCCGATCATATGGTGTTTTCTAAGCATACGTCACCACACGTTACAGCTTATGTTGAAGCGGATATGACGGATTTGGTGAATTGGAGAAACGCCAATAAAAAATCTTTTCAAGAAAAAACGGGCGAAAAATTAACCTTTACACCACTTTTTATTCAGGCGGTAACCAAAGCTATTCAAGATTTTCCGATGATTAATTCTTCGCTTGACGGCAACCAAATCATCGTTAAGGATGAAATCAATATCGGAATGGCAACCGCGCTTCCAAGCGGAAATTTGATTGTTCCTGTAGTGAGGAATTCCGATCAAAAAGATTTGGAAGGCTTAGCAAAAGTAGTAAATGAATTGGCTGGTAAAGCAAGAGAAAACAAATTATCAAACGACGACACCAAAGGCAGTACGTTTACCATTTCAAATGTAGGAACTTTTGGAAGTTTGATGGGTACACCGATTATCAATCAACCAGAAGCAGCGATTTTAGCAACAGGAATTATCAAAAAACGCGCTGAAGTGATGGAATATGAAGATGGCGATAAAATTGAAATCCGACAGATGATGTATTTGTCGCTTTCGTTTGATCACAGAATTGTAGACGGATTTTTAGCTGGTAGTTTTTTAAGGAGGATTGCAGATTATTTGGAAGATAATTTTCAATTGTGAATTATTAATTACTAATTTTTTGAAAATTAAAAGTTATGAAACAAAACCTAGTGAAAGAAAAGAGTTTTGAATTTTCATTAAAAATCATCTTACTTTTTAAAACATTAAAAGAAGTAAAAGAATTTATAATTTCAAAGCAACTTCTTAGATCAGGGACAAGTATTGGAGCAAATATAGCAGAATCAGAGGCTGCTCAAAGCCGTGCCGATTTTGTTCATAAATTATCAATTGCATCAAAAGAAGCAAGAGAAACCCATTACTGGCTTGAACTTCTTGATAAAAGTCAATTGGTCAAAATCAATATAAATACTCATATAGAAGATTGTGATGAAATAATACGGCTTTTGACTTCAATAATTAAGACTATTAAATCAAAACCGTGAATTCACAATTCAAAATTCACAATTTAAAATTAAATGAATGAAATTAAATAAACACATATTCAAAAAAGCTTTCAGAAACTTAGTTACAGCTAAAGCTATGGCTGAATTGTATGAGGAAAACTTTAAAGTCGTTTCTAAATACGTTCACGCCACATCACGTGGTCACGAAGTTATCCAAACTGCTGTAGGAATGCAGCTAGAACCGCAAGATTATGTCTATCCGTATTACCGAGACGATTCAATTTTACTCTCCATAGGAATGACGCCAAAAGACTTAATGCTGCAACTATTAGCAAAAAAAGACGATCCATTTTCAGCTGGAAGAACCTATTATTCGCACCCAAGTTTGAAGGATGACGACAAACCGAAAATCCCACATCAAAGTTCAGCAACAGGAATGCAAGCCATTCCCGCAACTGGAGCTGCAATGGGATTTTGGTATAAAGAACAACTCAAACAAGACACCAAACAAGGCGTTGTGGTTTGTTCGCTCGGAGACGCTTCTGTAACTGAAGGAGAAATCGCTGAAGCTTTTCAAATGGCAGCATTAAAGCAATTGCCAATTATTTACCTTGTTCAAGATAATGGGTGGGATATTTCAGCCAACGAAGCAGAAACTCGTGCTCAAAATGCATTTGAATATGCCCGTGGATTCAATGGTTTGGAAGCCATTACAATCGACGGAACCGATTTTGAAGAATCGTATTCTGCATTCAACAAAGTTTTACAAACCGTTCGAAATGAACGTCGACCATTTTTGGTACACGCCAAATGTCCATTGTTGAATCACCACACTTCTGGTGTTCGAATGGAGTTTTATCGCGATGATTTAGAAGAAGCAAAATCACGAGATCCATATCCAAAAATCAAAGAGCAACTATTGGCGAATGACTTTACGAAAGGCGAATTAGAAGCTATTGAAAACGAAGCAAAAGCAGTCGTTGCTAAAGAATATCAAGAAGCTTTGTTGGCAGAAGATCCAAAACCTGAAGACTTATTTACTCACGATTTTGCACCGACAACAATTACGGAAGAAAAAGGAAACCGTTCGCCTGAAGGCGCCGAAAAAGTCGTTATGGTCGATTGTGCCTTATTCGCTATTGAAGAATTGATGAACGAATTTCCTGAGTGTTTGTTGTACGGTCAGGATGTTGGAGGAAGATTAGGTGGCGTTTTTCGTGAAGCAGCCACTTTAGCTCAAAAATTTGGCGATCATCGGGTGTTCAATACGCCAATTCAAGAAGCTTTTATCGTTGGTTCTACCGTTGGAATGTCAGCCGTTGGATTAAAACCAATTGTTGAAGTTCAGTTTGCAGATTACATTTGGCCAGGACTCAATCAATTGTTTACGGAAGTTAGTAGAAGTTCGTATTTATCGAACGGAAAATGGCCGGTTTCTATGATTTTGCGTGTGCCAATCGGTGCATACGGAAGCGGTGGCCCTTATCACTCGTCTTCAGTTGAAAGCGTGGTGGCTAATATTCGCGGATTGAAAATCGCTTACCCGAGTAATGGCGCAGATTTAAAAGGTTTAATGAAAGCCGCTTATCACGATCCAAATCCGGTGGTTATTTTTGAACATAAAGGTTTGTATTGGAGTAAAGTTCCTGGAACTAAAGGTGCAACTAGCGTTGAGCCAGCTGAAGATTATGTGCTGCCTTTTGGAAAAGCTTGGGTGTTGCAAGAAATTTGGCCACAAGACGACCAAGAAACTTTGAGTATTATTACTTACGGAATGGGTGTGCATTGGGCAATGAATGCTGCGCAAGAATTAGGCATGCAAGATCAAATTGAAGTGGTTGATTTAAGAACTTTACATCCGTTAGACGAAGAAACCATTATGAAATCTGTCAAAAAATGTGGAAAATGTCTAGTTGTTACTGAAGAACCTTCCGATAATACGTTTGCCAGAGCTTTAAGTGGAAAAATTCAAGAAGAATGTTTTCAGTACATCGATGCGCCAGTAATGACCATTGGTTCTGAAAATATGCCTGCCATTCCATTGAATTCAACTTTGGAAGAAACGATGATTCCAAGTACAGAAAAAGTGAAAGTTAAAATTCAAGAATTATTGAATTATTAATGAGTAAAATTAAATATTCTGAGCGAATTTTCAATAAGGTCATCATTTTACCTTTGGGCATTATGGTGGCTTTTTTGTTATTAGCTCTTTTCTCTAGTGATTTTCAGAATGATGCAAAAGTTCTAGGAATACTATTACCGTTAATTTTTTTGTTACTCATTTGTATTCATTTATATCAACTGAAAATTCAAGTTTCTGAAAATGAATTGAAACTGAGCTTAGGAATTGGTACTATCAAAAAAAGCTATTTGCGTTCAGAAATTGATTTAGATAGTTTTCAAATTGAAAAAGTACCGTTTTATCTGAGCGGTACAGGTTGTAAAAGTGATTTTAAAGGAAATGTTGTTTTCAGTGCTGGTTTTGGTAGAGCGCTATGCTTCCGACTTAAAAATAGTCCACAAAAAATTCTGATTGTGGCAAAAGATAATGCTGCTTTAGAAAAAGCGTTAACATCAAAAATTGATTATCATGGACAAAAATTTCTGGGTTGAAGTAAAGGATAGATTCCTTAATTTTCTGATGGATATCGGACCAAATTTATTGTATGCAATAGTGTCCTTAGTCATCGGGCTTTTTTTGATTAAACTTTTGATGCGACTTTTAAGACGTGTAGTGAAACGATCTAAAATCGAACCATCATTAAAAACGTTTGTAGAAAGTTTATCTGTTTTTCTCTTATATGGACTTTTATTTTTTGTGATAGGTTCTGTTTTAGGAATAAAAACAACTTCATTTTTAGCAATTTTTGGAGCTGCTGGAATCGCAATCGGATTAGCACTTCAAGGGAGTTTGTCCAATTTTGCTGGAGGTGTTTTAATTCTTGTTTTTAAACCATTTCGAGTAAATGATTTAATTCAAGTCAATAATCATCTTGGTTTTGTAGAAAAAATTGATATTTTGTACACACGAATAAAAACTTTTGACGGCAGAATTATTACAATGCCAAACGGAAATCTTGCCAATAGCGATGTCGATAATCGGACGATGGAAGATTTGCGAAGAATAGATTTGAATTTGAAATTTACATTCGATACTAATATTGATGAAATCCGAGAAATTTTAACCACTACCTTAGCCAAGCATCCTAAAGTAATTAGCGATCCAGCGCCTGATGTTTGGCTTGATTTGATTGGTGATTATGAAATGAAAATTACTGCTCGCTGTTGGGTAAAATCAGTTGATTATTGGCCGACACATTGGGAACAATTAGAAGCTGTAAAAAAAGCACTAGACGACAATGGAATTGAAATTCCGATTCCGCGTAGAGTAAATTATCAAATTCCTGTTGAGCCTAACACAAAACCACAAAAAAGCCGATGATGATTCATCGGCTTTTTGATATCTACACTTGATTAAAAAGTTTTTATTCTATTGAAGCACTTTCAGTAGGAAAACGACGGTCTACTTTTTTAAGCAAGCCTTGCAAGACTTTTCCTGGGCCAACTTCAGTATAAGACTCCATTCCATCAGCTAGCATTTGTTTCATTGTCTGCGTCCATTTCACAGGAGCTGTAAGTTGTGCCATCAAATTTTTCTTGATTTCTTCAGGATCTGTAACAGCAGTTGTAGTCACGTTTTGATAAATCGGACATTTCGGCTGATGAAAAGTAGTTTCTTCAATGGCTTTTGCTAACTCTTCTCGTGCAGGTTCCATTAATGGAGAATGAAAAGCTCCACCAACAGGAAGTAACATAGCACGTTTAGCCCCTTTTTCTTTCAAAATTTCACAAGCTTTTTCTACTGCTTCGGTAGCGCCAGAAATAACTAACTGTCCTGGGCAATTATAATTGGCGGGGACCACAATACCATCGATTTCTTGGCAAGTTTCTTCAACAATATAATCTTCTAAACCTAAAACGGCAGCCATTGTTGAAGATTGATTTTCGCAAGCTTGTTGCATTGCCAAAGCCCGTTTGTAAACAAGCTTCAAACCGTCTTCAAAATCTAAAGTTCCGTTAGCAACCAAAGCAGAAAATTCGCCTAACGAGTGACCAGCAACCATATCTGGTTGAAAATCATCGCCGAGAACTTTGCTTAAAATAACCGAATGTAAAAATATAGCAGGCTGTGTAACCTTCGTTTGTTTCAGGTCTTCAGCAGAACCTTCAAACATAATATCGGTAATATTGAACCCCAAAATCTTATTGGCTTTTTCAAATAAGCCTTGAGCTTCAGGAGATTTTTCGTATAAATCTAATCCCATTCCAGAATATTGGGCACCTTGACCCGGAAAAACATATGCTTTCATATCGATAATTTTCTTTCAAAGGCAAATTTAATTAGTTTATTGATTTTACCTAGTGATTTGTAAATTTTAGTAAATTTTGCCTACAAATAACGTTGCACAATTCGGTTTACGCTGGCAAAATAACCCGATCCAAACAAATTCAAATGAACAAGCAAGTAATATAACTGAAACAATTCTACTCGGTTTTTCCAACCTTCAACTAGCGGAAAAACAGCATCATATTCTTCAAAAACTTCTGAAGGAAAACCGCCAAAAAGGTGCATCATAGCCAAATCCATTTCGCGTGGCGCAAAACATACAGCTGGGTCGATTAGTACCGGTTGATTTTGCTCATCTATCATATAATTTCCACTCCATAAATCGCCGTGAATTAAACTCGCTTTTTCTGAAGGAATTTCTTTTTCAATATTCGTATAAAATTGATGAAGATTTTTAAAAGTGAAACCGTTTTGTTGTGCTATTTCAAATTGAGGAGCTAAACGATGGTGAATGTAGAAATCTGTAGCCGTAAGCGATCGCGGATTTTTTTGAACTAATTTACCGATATAATTATTGCTTATATACCCAAAATGACTGTTTTGATGTTGATGAAGTTGGGCTAATTTTTCAGCAAATTCACACCAAAACCCTGAAGTTGTTTTTCCAGATGAAATGTATTCTAAAACCAAAAAAGAATTGTTTTCATAAGAGCCAAAATCAATTACTTTAGGAATGCGAAAAGTCTTGGTGGAAGCTAATTTCTGCAAGCCATCTGCTTCTTTTTCAAACATGTTTGGATAGCGGTTTTTGTCATTTATTTTTATAACAAATTCCCCTTGCTTTGTTGTTAGCAAATATACATCATTGATATCGCCACCCGTTAAAACGCGACTATCTAGCAAGGTTAAATCAACTTGTTGGGCTATGTTTTTTAAAATTGCTAAATCCATCGGTAATTACTTTTTTACAAATGTTTGATAGGTAAAATCATAAGCGTGTTTTTCATCTTTTGGATGATAAGTTTCATTTACTAATTCCCAGTTTTTTTTATCAATTTCAGGAAAAAAAGCATCTGCTTCAACTTCTGTATGAACGCGTGTGAGTTCAATTTTATCGGTAACATTTAACCCCATAGCATAAATTTCTCCTCCACCGATGATATAAGGATTAGCGTCATCTTTAACTTTTTGAAGCGCTTCTTCCATACTATTTACAACAATACAATTTTTGTTCGGGTAATTTTTTTGCCGAGTAATTACAATATGAGTTCTGTTAGGAAGCGGTTTAGGAAAAGATTCAAATGTTTTTCTTCCCATAATGATATGATGAAAAGAAGTTAGTTTTTTGAAACGCTTAAAATCATCTGGTAAATGCCAAATCAATTGGTTATTTTTTCCCAAAGCATTGTTTTCTGCAGCAGCAGCAATCATCGTTATTTCCATAAGTTGAAGTTTAAAAACGATTATTTCTTGCCAAAGTTACGCATAAGTTGAAAGCTATATACCAGTTTTTTTGTAGTTTTATGGAAAGAGAAATCGGTTGTTTTTTTAAAATGACTAAAGAATTATTGATTTTAATTTTAAAATAACGTATTATGATTAAAAATATAAATCAAGTAGACCAAATATTTTTGTTGTTAGTAGCTTTTAGTTTTGTGTTTTGGGTGTTTGCAAAAATCCCAATTATGTATGAATTTCTTCTTTTTGATATCGCCTATCAAGCAGGATGGATGTTTGTAGCTGTTGGTGCTGTAGTAAGTACGCTGTATTTCTTGTACAGATGGATCAGGCATAAATTTAAGTTTTCTGAAATTCATTTCTACGGATTTTTATTGGGAGTTGTAACTTTACTAATTATGCGTTTTATTTACTAATAATGAAGCTGTTTAGGGTTTTTAATCAGGAATCTTAAAGGTCAATAGTTCATTTTTTATACTTTGAATTGCTCTAAACTTGAAACTATGAAGACACCTATTCAATTTGAAAAAGAATTTCCATTTGTAGAAAAATTTACTTTTTTAGACACTGCATCAAGCGGAAGTTTTTCACAGTCAGTACTTCATTTTCGTCAATCGTATGATAAAGCTTTCAACGAAAATCCGCATCGACTTTTAGCGGATGAAAAAGAAAAAATTGATAGCGTTAAATCGAGTATTGCTCGCTATTTTGGAAGCCAAGCTAATCAAGTTGGCTTGGTTCCTAATTTTAGTATCGGGTTTAATTTTCTGTTGGACGCAATTCCCGAAAACAGTAAAATTTTATTGCTAAAAACCGATTATCCGTCGGTTAATTTACCCGTTCAGGCTCGAAATTTCAATATTGATTATGCCCAAATAGATGAAAATTTAGAAGAAAATATTTCAGCAAAAGTAACAGAATTTCAACCTGATTATTTGGTGTTTAGTTGTGTTCAATTTTTAAATGGAATCCGTTTAAGCGAATCGTTTTTGGCAGAACTAAAACAACGTAACCCACAACTTTTTTTGATTGCTGATGCCACTCAATATGCAGGAACTACGAATTTTAATTTTGCCGATTCTCCTTATGATGTATTTGGTTTAAGCGCTTATAAATGGTTGAATGCAGGACTGGGAAATGGTTTTTTCTTGGTGAAAGACCGATTGAAAAAACAACTTCAACCCAGAACAATTGGCAGTAATTCTTTAATTACAAAACCCGACGGCAAACCGAGAGATTTAGGTTTTTTTGAACCTGGACATTACGATATGCTTTCAATTTTAAGTTTGCAAAAAGCCTTGGATTTTCATTATCAAGAAGTAGGAATTAATTTTATCGAACAACAAATTCAATTGTTGAGCGAACAAGCTAAAACGGCATTTTTAAAACGAAACTTATTAGAAAATTCGGTTGTTAAAAGAAAAGAACACGCTTCAATTTTTAACCTTAAAGGCGACGATAAGTTGTTTGCTTTTTTAATTGAAAATAACATTCTCTGCGCACAACGCGGAAAAGGAATACGTGTTGGCTTTCAGTATTTTAATACCACAGAAGATTTAGAAAAACTATTGTTCTATATCGATAAATACTAGATAGCAACTTTCGCTTTTATGGCTGGATGCGGATCGTAATTTTGCAGTTCAAAATCCGAATAACTAAAATCAAAAATAGAATTTACTACTGGATTGATTTTCATTTTTGGCAAAGGTTTTGGGTCGCGCGATAATTGTAATTTAACCTGCTCAAAATGGTTGTTATAAATGTGCACATCGCCGAAAGTATGAATAAAATCACCTGCTTCGAAACCACAAACTTGTGCAATCATTTGGGTTAATAACGCATAGGAGGCAATGTTGAAAGGAACGCCTAAAAATACATCCGCGCTGCGTTGATACAGTTGGCACGAAAGCTTGTTATTTGCTACATAAAACTGAAAAAAGGCGTGGCAAGGCGGTAATGCAGCTTTTCCGTTTTTTACATTTTCTGAAAATGTTTTTTTGGAGTTGGGCATAACGCTTGGATTCCAAGCCGAAACCAACATTCTTCTGCTGTTGGGATTGTTTTTTAACGTATGAATCAATTCCTTAATTTGGTCGATTTCTTCGGAATTCCAATTGCGCCATTGATGGCCATAAATCGGACCTAAATCGCCATTTTCATCTGCCCATTCATTCCAAATCCTAACGCCATTTTCTTTTAAGTAAGCAATATTTGTTTCTCCTTTTAAAAACCATAAAAGCTCGTGTATAATAGATTTTAAGTGAACTTTTTTGGTGGTAACTAACGGAAAACCTTCACTTAAATCAAACCGCATTTGATAACCAAAAACACTTTTTGTACCTGTTCCAGTACGGTCGCCTTTTTCTACGCCTTCGTCTAAAATGTGCTGTAATAAATCTTGGTACTGCTTCATTTGATTTAATTTGTGGTAAAAATATAAAAAGCACTTCAAATTTTTGGAATTGCGGCAAAGTTATTTAAAACTCAGTACTAAAACTTTGGCTCAAAGTGATCAAACTGGGAACCTATAAAACAACAAAGGAGGTGTGTTACCTCCTCTATTTATCATTTTATATTTTAACTTTAAAAGTTACATCATTTTTTAGAAAAATTATTTATAAAACTAATTTTTTTGATTTTACCCTTCACTTTGTTGATAAAAATGGTGGTTGAATTAGCTTCATTTTTTAAAAAGTCTTTGCTGTTTTTTAAATGATTTTCAATCAGCTCTTTTGCACAATTTTTATGAGAACAAGCCCCGAGTACTTTCAATTCACTTTCTTTAATGCTTGAAAAATCCATTGGCTGAGTGGTTGTTTTGCTTTGGCTAATTGTCATTGCTATAGCAAAATTATCTTCGATTTCCAGAAACTCTTCAGACATTGCAAAATTATAAAAATCCTCTAGCAGTTGGTTTAACTCTTCTCGATTGTCAAGTCCAAAATCGTAGGTGTCGACTAAAAAGTCATCGCCAAAATCCATTCCACTAAGATCGAGTTTAAAATTATCAATTTTAGTATTAGAAGATTGTTTGTCGGAATTGTTCTCGGTACTACAAGCAGCTAGAATAATTAGGCTTAGTAATGTCACTGTTATTTTAAGTTGTTTCATAATCTTAATGGTTTATTTTATATACGATGTAATTCAATAATGATTCATTTAGTTAATTAAAATAAGGCAGCTGTACTAGTAGTTTTTGTGCATTCTTTTTCATTTTCGCACGGACTGCAATAACCAAAATTATCTTTTTCATACAGCACTTCGCAACCTTCTGTTTGATTAGTAGATTCAGTAGTTGTACAGCTTGTGTTTGCTAATACTTCTAAGTTTGAAGAATTGTTTCTTACAAAAAATGTTGATCGGAAATCTTCTCCAACAAACTCTAGCAAATAGTTATCTTCATCAATAACAATGAGGTTTACCTCAGAAAAATCTGCATCAATTTTCGAAAGTTGGGATAGTTTTTTTGAGTATTTCTTTAAAATTTCAGTTTCGTTTACTCTAATCAGAGCATTACCACCTTTAACTTCACCAATTTTCTTCCACTTATCTTTTACTGGATTGGTTTCATTTAGAAAATTTTCTTTTGGACTAAAACTAAGAAGCAATCCTAGGGATAATATTAGTGTGAATGTGATTTTAAATGTTTTTTTACACATAATGTTTTATTTTGCTGAAAATAACACGTGAATATAATAGTATATTTGAAACTACACAAATTTCATTTTAATAAACACTTATTTATGACGAATATAAGATGATTTTTCTGTGATGTTTTTTGTAAAATCAAGCTAAGATGAATAATGATTTAGAAATTTTTGTCAGTCAAAAAGTTACTCAACTATTCAACTTTTCATAAGTAGTCTAGCCAATAATCATTCCAGCGATAGTTGCAGAAAGTAGTGACGCCAAAGTTCCACCAATTAGGGCGCGAATACCGAATTTTGATAGCGTTTTACGCTGACCTGGAGCAAGCGAACCAATCCCGCCAATTTGAATTCCAATAGACGCAAAATTGGCAAATCCGCATAACATATAGGTTGCCATAATAACCGATTTTTCATACGTGAGGCTCAGTACACTAGCAGTGTTTTTCAATTCTGCTAATTGAATATAACCTACAAACTCACTCGCCACAATTTTTATTCCTAATAATTGTCCCATTAGCATTACATCTTCTTTTGCGACACCTATAAGCCACATTAATGGCGAAAAAATGGTCCCGAGAATGGCTTCTAACGAAAAGTTATCGTAAGGAGTTGAGCTTGCAATAAATTGATTTAAACCACCAATTTCTCCAACTTTTTCTAATCCGTAATTTATCATTGCAATAAATGCGATAAAAACCAGCAACATAGCACCAACATTTGCTGCCAATTTGAGTCCTTCTGTTGTTCCGTTAGAAATGGCATCGAGAATATTAGATCCAATTTTGTCTTGCGAAACTTCAGCTGTTCTTTCGATTTTTTCCTGTTGTGGATATAACATTTTTGAAACTACAATAGCTCCTGGCGCTGCCATAACAGAAGCTGCTAATAGGTGTCGGGCAAAGGCTAATTTTGCTACGGGATCGTCTCCACCTAAAAAACCGATGTATGCCGCCAATACGCCACCAGCAACAGTTGCCATACCACCAATCATAACCAACAAGATTTCAGATTTTGTCAATTTTTCGAGATAAGCTTTAATCATCAACGGGGATTCGGTTTGGCCTAAAAAGATATTTCCTGCCACACTTAAACCTTCGGCGCCAGAAATACCTAATAATTTGGTCAAAACCCAAGCCATTCCTTTTACCACAATCTGAATAACGCCTAGATAAAATAAAACAGAGGTAAGCGCAGAAAAGAAAATTACCGTTGGAAGAATTTGGAAAATAAAAATAAAACCAAATGTATCAACATTCATTAAATCTCCCAATAAAAACTCGCTCCCTACAACAGTAAAGTCAAGGATTTTTACAAATATCTTACTGATGATATCAAAAAAGGACTGAATAAATCCAACTTTTAAAATTCCGATAGCTAAAAGCAATTGCGCAGTAACACCAGCTCCAACTGTTTTCCAGTTGATGGCTTTTCTGTTTTGACTTAGCAACCAAGCTAGTATTAAGATACTAATCATACCGATAACTCCACGCCAAAAACTTTCTAAAGTAAAACCCGTGCTGGCAATGAGTTTTTTGTTTTTTTCAGCTTGGTTGACAACAGATTTTTGGGTTGATTGAAGTAACTTTAAATCTAAGTTGGTAGCAGTTAATCTAAGCGTAGAATCGGTAGTAAATTGGTATTGAAGCTTTTTTTCTGCTAAAAAATTTCCATCTGTTATTAATGCTAGACTATCGTTTTTAGTTTGATAGGCTCCATTCAGTTTTAAGCGATTTGATTTATAATAAAAACTATCATTCTTAAAACTAATTATAGCTTTCTCTGGATGCTTTTCAAAAAGAGAATCTTGAGTAGTTTGTGTTTGCACAATCTGCCAATCGGTTTCCAGTTTTTGTTGGCCTATAACAAATTGAAAGCAGCAAAAAATTACACTAAATAGGAGTGTGTTCTTCATTCGGTTTATTGGCGTTTAGAAATTTCATCCCGAATCTTGGCTGCTTTTTCGTAGTCTTCGCTTTTAACAGCAGATTCTAGCTTTTCATTTAATTTTTTTAGCGAAAGGTGGGCAAAATCGTTATCGCTTGAAGTCGATTTGTTTTTTCCTGGTGTATGCTCTTGGTTGGATAGTTTAGCATCAAACATACTAGGGTCGTTAGCTGTGCCTGGTTTTAATTGAATCCCTGCTTTTTCAAGAATGTTTTTATAAGTAAAAATAGGCGCATCAAAACGCAGTGCAAGCGCAATGGCATCGCTAGTTCTTGCATCTATAATTTCCTCGATTTTATCGCGTTCACAAATCAAACTCGAATAAAAAATTCCGTCCACCAATTTATGAATAATTACTTGCTTAACGATAATACTAAAGCGTTCTGCAAATGTTTTAAACAAGTCGTGGGTTAGTGGGCGAGGAGGTTTGATGTCTTTTTCTAAAGCAATAGCAATAGATTGCGCTTCAAAAGCGCCAATAACGATAGGGAGTTGCCTTTTGCCATTAATTTCGCTTAGCAATAAAGCATAAGCTCCATTTTGCGTTTGGCTGTAGGAAATCCCCTTAATATTTAATTTTACTAAACTCATATATTTGCAAAATTAAAAAAGCGGTCTAAAAATTAAGGACTTTAACCGAAATTTTTAGACCGCCCTTTGAGGGCACAATTTAATAAAATTATGCGTTATTAGCTTTAAACTCTTTTAGTTTTTCAATTAGTTTAGGAACAACCTCAAAAGCATCACCAACAACACCGTAGTCTGCCGCTTTAAAAAACGGAGCTTCTTCATCATTATTGATAACAACTTTAATTTTTGAAGCATTGATTCCCGCTAAATGCTGAATTGCTCCAGAAATACCGATAGCTATGTACAAATTAGAAGCTACAGGTTTTCCAGTTTGTCCAACGTGCTCGCTGTGTGGTCTCCATCCCATATCACTAACAGGTTTTGAACAAGCAGTTGCAGCGCCGAGTACTTCAGCAAGCTCTTCAATCATTCCCCAGTTTTCAGGACCTTTAAGTCCACGTCCACCAGAAACAACAGTTTCGGCATCAGCGATACTTACTTTATTGGTGTTTTTGTCAACAGATTCAACCTTCACTTTAAGGTTATCATCGCTTATTTCAGGTGAAAATGCTTCTACATTAGCAGTCGTTTCATTTTCGTGTAAGCCGTATGCGTTATTCGATAATCCAACGATTTTGACTTCGGTTGAAATACTGGTATGATTAAAGGCTTTGTTGGTAAAAGCAGAACGCTTAATAACAAAACCGCCGTTAACTTCTGGAAGTTCGCTTGCATTGGATGCATAACCAGCTTCTAAGTTTACTGCAAGTAATGGAGCTAAGTAACGCGCATTTGCACTTTGGCTAACTACAATTACTTTAGCTGATTCATTTTTAGCTGCTTGGGTAATTACTTCTGCGTAAGCATCGGCGCTAAAATTTTCAAGTTGATTGTTTTCAACATTCAATACTTTTTCTACGCCATATTTACCAAGTTCTTCTGCGTTTTCGGCATTTACTGAAACTGCTGTTACGCTAGTATTCATTTTGTCTGCAATTCCTTTTGCGTAGGAAGCAACTTCAAAAGCAGATTTTTTTAATTTGCCTTTTTCTGATTCTGTATATACTAAAATGGACATAATTTCTTAATTTATAAGTTATATAGCTTTGGCTTCGTTGTGAAGTAAATCAATTAATTGATCTAAATTGTCTGCATCGACAAGTTTTACTTCTCCTTTTGGCGCCGGCTTACTAAATTTATCAGCTTTAGTTGTAGCTTCGCTTCCTGTTGGTTCAACAACATTAAGCGGTTTTTTTCGAGCCATCATAATTCCTCTCATGTTAGGAATTTTAAGGTCGCTTTCTTCAACAAGACCTTTTTGACCACCAATAACTAAAGGCAGTTTAGCCGATAAGCTTTCTTTACCGCCGTCAATTTCTCGAGTAGCTTTGGCTGTATCGCCATCAACTTCGAGACTTACGCATGTATTGATAAAGTTAGCATCAATCAATTTAGCTAACATTCCAGGAACCATACCGCCATTATAATCAATGGATTCTCTACCTGCAATAATTAAGTCATAACCACCATCTTTGGCAACAGCAGCTAGTTCTCTAGCAACTTGAAAGCCATCGACAGGAGCTGTATCAACTCGAATTGCCGTATCGGCACCAATAGCTAATGCTTTTCTTATAGTAGGTTCGGTGTCTTTTTCGCCAACCGTAACAACATCAACTGTTGCTCCTTGTTTTTCTTTAAACCACATTGCGCGGGTAAGTCCAAATTCATCGTTAGGGTTGATTACAAATTGCACTCCATTCGTGTCGAATTTGGTATCGCCATCTGTAAAGTTGATTTTAGACGTGGTATCGGGCACGTGGCTAATACAAACTAATATTTTCATTTTGCAGATTATTTTTGTGATAATTTTTGTTCTGCGAATATAATCATTCTAAAATTTATTTGCTATGCATGCATAACAAAAATTTTATTAAAATTGTGTAGTCAAAGAACAAGCGAATGTTTATTTTTGTGTTTTTTGAAACTAAAAGAATTCAAATGAGGACAATTCAATTTAGAGAGGCAGTTTGCGAAGCTATGAGCGAAGAGATGCGTGCAGACGAGTCGGTTTATTTAATGGGGGAAGAGGTAGCCGAATACAATGGTGCCTACAAAGCATCCAAAGGAATGCTTGATGAGTTTGGCCCAGAACGTGTTATTGATACACCGATTTCTGAACTTGGTTTTGCCGGTATCGGAATTGGTTCGGCTATGAACGATAACCGACCTATAATCGAATTTATGACGTTCAATTTTTCGTTAGTTGGAATCGATCAAATCATTAATAACGCTGCCAAAATGCGACAAATGTCGGGTGGTCAATTCAATATTCCAATTGTTTTTCGTGGGCCAACAGCTTCTGCAGGACAATTAGGAGCTACACACTCGCAAGCTTTTGAAAATTGGTATGCTAATACGCCAGGCTTAAAAGTTGTTATTCCTTCTAATCCGTATGATGCCAAAGGTCTTTTGAAGTCAGCTATAAGAGATGACGATCCCGTTATTTTTATGGAAAGCGAGCAAATGTATGGTGATAAAGGAGAAGTTCCTGAAGAAGAATATACAATTCCATTAGGAAAAGCAGATATAAAAAGAGAAGGAGAACACGTAACTATAGTTTCTTTTGGAAAAATCATCAAAGAAGCCTACAAAGCAGCCGATGAGCTAGAAAAAGAAGATATTTCTTGTGAAGTAATCGATTTGCGTACAGTGCGACCACTAGATTATGACACGATAATTGAGTCGATTAAGAAAACTAATCGAATGGTGATTTTGGAAGAAGCTTGGCCTTTTGGCAATGTTTCAACCGAAATTACGTATCGAATTCAACAAGATGCTTTCGATTATCTTGATGCACCGATTATTAAAATTAATACAGCCGATACACCAACTCCTTATTCGCCAGTATTACTCAAAGAATGGTTGCCAAATCACGAAGATGTTATAAAAGCTGTTAAAAAGGTAATGTACCTAGATTAACCAGCAAGTTTTCAATAATTCAAACTTCAGTATATTTTTTACTGAAGCTTTTTTTGCGGTATAAATTGAATATTTACTCGATGTAAATAAATCTTTATGATTTGTACCTGTTAAATAAATTCTTGAGAATAAGACTTTAAACTAACAACATTTACTAAATTTGCCGAGATTTTGAAATTAACACTTAATATGTAAAACTATGACTTTTGATGTTTTGATAGAAATCCCTAAGGGAAGTAGAAATAAATACGAATACGATTTTGAGTTAAAGAAGATACGCTTTGATAGAATGCTTTTTTCTTCGATGATGTATCCAGCTGATTATGGATTTATACCTGAAACTTTAGCGCTAGATGGAGATCCATTAGATGTTTTGGTTTTAGTAACCGAACCAACTTTTCCTGGTTGTGTTATGGAAGTAAAACCTATTGGTGTTTTTCATATGGCGGACGAAAAAGGACCAGATGAAAAAATTATTTGTGTTCCTGTAAGCGATCCTATTGCTAGTAAAATTGAAGATTTAAAGGATTTGAATCCGCATTTGGTATTAGAAATTGAGCATTTCTTCAAAGTTTATAAGGATTTAGAGAAGAAAAAAGTAGATGTGGGAGATTGGGGAGATGTTAAAGAAGCAGAAGAAATTGTTCATGCTTGCGAAAAACGTTTTCAAGAAAGCGATGTTCCAATGAAAGAAGTTTCTATAAAATAGTAGTTTCGATTTTTATAATATTAAAAAGCCACTTATTTCAATCAATAAGTGGCTTTTTTGTTTTGTATCATTAAATAGAACTAAACTAGCTGTTAAGCGTACTCGGGCAAACATAATCGGTTGTAGAGATACCGAGATTTATTAGCTCATCCAATCCGCCTTCAATGTTTATAAGGTTATGAATTCCTCTTTTCTTTAGAATTGAAGCTGCAATTACAGAACGGTAGCCACCCTTGCAATGCAAATAAAAATTGCTTTTTTTAGGAAATTCAGATAAATGTTGATTGATGAAATCTAACGGAGTATTGGTTGTGTCAGGAATGCGCTCTGAGTTGAATTCTGTAATTTTTCTTACATCAAAAACAGGAACTTCTGTTTCATCTTTAATGTGGATAAATTTTTCTGGTGAAATAGAAGTGATTTTATCGTATTCTTTTTCAGCATTTTTCCACGTTTCAAATCCGCCTTTGAGGTGTCCTAAAGTATTATCAAAACCTACTCTAGAAAGTCTGATAACGGCTTCTTTTTCACGGCCTTTTGGAGCAACAAGTAAAATCGGCTGCTTGGTGTCGGCAACAAGCGCGCCAACCCAAGGAGCAAAAGTACCATCTAGACCGATAAAAATAGCACTAGGGATGTGTGCTTTTACAAATTCATTTTCATTTCTTACATCTAAAATTAAAGCGTCCATTTTATTTGCCAGCGCTTCAAATTCATCAGCATCTAAGGCTTGCATTCCTCTATTGATGATATCATCAATACTTTCGTAGCCTTCTTTATTCATTTTTACATTAAGCGGAAAATATTTAGGTGGTGGGAGTAAGCCTTCAGTTACTTCCTTGACAAACTCGGCTTTCGTCATATCTTTTCGCAAGGCATAATTGATTTTTTTCTGGTTTCCTAAGGTGTCAATTGTTTCTTTCATCATGTTTTTTCCACAAGCAGAACCAGCGCCGTGTCCCGGATAAACAGTAATTTCATCGGCTAAGGGCATTATTTTGTTTCGCAAACTATCGTATAAAGTTTCTGTCAGTTCATCTTGCGTCATATTTGCCGCTTTCTGAGCTAAATCTGGTCGACCGACATCCCCTAGAAATAGCGTGTCTCCAGTAAAAATTGCCTGTTCTTTTCCTTCTTCATCTAACAATAAAAAACAGGAACTTTCCATTGTATGTCCTGGCGTATGTAAAATCTTGATACTTACTTTTCCTAATTTTAAAATCTCATTATCGCTAGCAATATGAGCTTCGAAACTTGGATTTGCCTGAGGGCCATAAATAATTTCAGCTCCAGTCTTTTCAGCTAAAGTTAAATGACCACTTACAAAGTCAGCGTGAAAGTGAGTTTCTAAAATATATTTAATCTTAGCATTATTTTTTTGAGCTTGTTCGATATAAGGTTGCACCTCGCGAAGCGGATCTATAATTGCTGCCTCGCCGTTGCTTTCTATATAGTAAGCACCTTGTGCTAAACATCCTGTATATATTTGCTTTACCTTCATAGTTTGTTATATTTTATGATACAAAATTATGTTTGATTTGATGATAACCAGTAATTTTTTGTTCGATTTTGAATTTATTTAATAGAGTTCTTTGTAAATAATATAGATAGCCATAATTAATACAAACCAACCAAAACCTTTTTTGAGTTTTTTTCCATTAATAAACTTGCTTAGCCAAATTCCTGTAAAAATTCCAAGGGTAGAAATAGCCGAAAAAACGATTAGAAATGTCCAATCGATGCTTAAGTTTTGCACATCGCCTAAAAAACCGATAAGGGATTTTACTGCGATGATCAATAATGATGTTGCTACGGCCTCTTTCATTGGAAGTTTAGCCAATAAAACTAATGCGGGAATAATTAAAAAGCCGCCACCAGCACCCACAAGTCCTGTCAACACGCCAACTACAATCCCTTCCAAAATAATTAATGGGTAATTAAAAGGAACAGTGTCTGTTTTTTTCTTTGTTGAAATGACCTTTTTCTTTCCTTTAATCATTGAAAATGAGGCTAACAGCATAATGATTGCGAAAAAAATCATTATACCAATGTCTTTGGTTAAAATAAAATCAGATACGCTTAGGATTTCATCGGGTATTGCAGGTAAAATATATTTTCGAGTTGCGTAAACAGCAATAAAAGCTGGAATTGAAAAGATTACAGCTGTTTTAATATCTACGAGTCCTTTATGAAAATTTTTAATGGTACCAATAAGTGAGGTAAAACCTACTATAAAAAGCGAATAGGCTGTAGCTAAAACTGGAGAAATAGACAAGCCATAAACTAAGACAGGAACTGTTAGAATAGATCCACCGCCGCCAATAAGTCCTAAGACGAGACCAATTAAAAGCGCTCCTAAATAGCCAAATATTTCTGCTAATTCCATCAATAAATTTTCGGTAAAAGTATCATCTTTTAGTGTTATCGACCGTAACAATAGTTACAATTATTAAATATAAAAAAAAACTTGCTAGGCTTTTGAAAACACCTAACAAGTTTTTTGTTATCAATAACTTATAAGAGCTTATTCTTTCGGAGGAAATTGTGCTATTATTTTATGAACAATCTCTTTAATTTTTTCCTTTTTCTTTTCGCGATCTAAACTTAAAAAATCGGTTCCTATACCTTGCCAAATCAATTGATTGTTATTTCGATCAATAAAATCGATAAAAAGTGTACCTTCTACATTTCTACTTACTTGAGTCATGGGCATTCCCCAGCCCCAACCCCAACCCCAGCCGTATCCCCAGCCGAAATTGTTTTGGTAAACATTGACGTTTTCTTGCTCTTCAGTAAAAATATTGACCAATAAATCCGGGTCTTCAGATTTGGTAAATCCTTTTTGTTCGAGTTCAAATTCAATAGCTTTTAAGATCCTACGCTTATCGAGGTCAGAGATCTGAACTTCATCAATTCCAGGTTTAAAAAAAGCAAATGTTTTGTATTTCGAAAAATCGACTTCACTATCGTAGTCAGTCGCCACCGAAACACTTGAACAACTGGCTAAAAAACCAAGTATTAAAATGGAAAAAATTAGTTTTATAGGTTTCATGATTTATACGTTATAAAAGATTATCATCAACTAGGTTTGGGATGGTAACTTTTAACTTTGGTTCGAGTTCCATAGCTCTTTTTATTGCAAAAATAGCTTCATCATTTCTGGCCCACGACCTTCTCGCTATACCATTATTTACATCCCAATGCAGCATATTGTGTAACTTCTTGTCTGCTAGTTTACTACCATCAAGAAGCATACCAAAGCCACCATTTATAACTTCTCCCCAGCCAACGCCGCCACCGTTATGGATGCTAACCCAGCTAGCTCCTCTAAAACTATCACCAATTACATTCTGAATAGCCATATCTGCAGTAAATTTACTACCGTCATAAATATTGGAGGTTTCTCTGTAAGGTGAATCTGTTCCAGAAACGTCGTGATGATCTCGTCCTAAAACGACTTCACCAATTTCACCTTTTGCTATGGCATCGTTAAACGCTGCTGCAATTTTCATTCGTCCTAAGGCATCAGCATATAGAATTCTTGCTTGTGAGCCAACAACTAATTTGTTTTCCTGAGCGCCTTTAATCCACTGAATGTTGTCAGCCATTTGCTGTTGAATTTCAGCTGGCGAATCTTTTTTGAGTTCTTCTAAAACTTGCGTTGCAATAGCATCTGTTTTTGCTAAATCTGCTTCTTTTCCAGAAGCACAAACCCATCTAAAAGGACCAAAACCATAATCAAAACACATTGGGCCCATTATGTCTTGAACATAACTAGGGTATGCAAAATCGGCTTGATCATTATTGAGTGCGGCAGCATTTACAAAATTACCTTTATCATCTTTGTGGATTTTTGCTCCAGCTCGAGATGCTTCAAGCAAGAAAGCATTACCATAATCAAAGAAATAAGTACCTTTTTGGGTGTGTTTATTAATAGCTTCGGTTTGTCTACGCAAACTTTCTCTAACAATTTTTTTGAATTTTTCAGGATTATTTGCCATCATTTCATTTGACTCTTCATACGAATAACCTGCGGGATAATAACCACCCGCCCAAGGATTGTGTAAGGAAGTTTGATCGCTTCCTAAATCAATTTTAATGTTTTCCTTGTCAAATTTCTCCCAAACATCAACAATGTTTCCTTGGTAAGCAATCGAAACTATTTCTTTGTTTTCTTTGGCTTGTTTTACACGCGTGCTTAACTCGTCTAAATCTTCAATAACTTCATCGACCCAACCTTGTGAGTGTCTAGTTTCAGTAGCTTTTTTGTTGACTTCTGCACAAACGCTAACACAACCGGCAATATTTCCTGCTTTTGGTTGAGCGCCACTCATTCCGCCTAATCCAGCCGTAACGAATAATCCGCCATTTGGACTTTTATTGATTTTTCTAAATCCGTTTAAAACAGTAATTGTGGTTCCGTGAACAATTCCTTGTGGACCAATATACATATAGCTTCCAGCTGTCATTTGTCCGTATTGCGAAACACCTAAAGCATTAAATTTTTCCCAGTCATCTGGTTTTGAATAATTCGGAATCACCATTCCATTAGTAACAACAACGCGTGGAGCTTCTTTGCTAGACGGGAATAATCCCATTGGGTGACCAGAGTACATTACCAAAGTTTGCTCGTCTGTCATTTCTGACAAATATTGCATAGTTAGTAGATATTGTGCCCAGTTTTGAAAAACAGCTCCGTTGCCACCATAAGTAATCAATTCGTGTGGATGTTGAGCTACTGCTGGGTCTAGGTTGTTTTGAATCATCAGCATTATTGCTTTTGCTTCAAGCGATTTACCGGGATAATCTGCTAACGGACGAGCATACATTTTATAAGTTGGACGAAAACGATACATATAAATCCGTCCATATTTTTCTAATTCTTCTTTAAATTCAGGAAGAAGTGTTTCGTGGTGTTTTTTATCAAAATAGCGTAAGGCGTTTTTAAGCGCTAATTTCTTTTCCTTTTCATTTAGGATTTTTTTTCGAATAGGAGCGTGGTTTACGCTTTGGTCATAAGCTTTTTTTTGTGGCAATTCAGTTGGGATTCCTGCTACTATTTCTTCTTTAAAATTAATTGAATTGTTCATTTTAATTTATGTTTTTTTACTTTTATATTGAACTATAATTTCAACCTAGGATTTATTTTTATCGAAACCATAAGGGCAATGCCTGCAACCACTTTGACAACAATAGCCTCTTTTTAGGTGATATTGTTCGGTAAAACATCGATATCCTTCTTCGGTTAAATAATAGTCGCCGTCTTCTAACGGAATATGTTTTTTAAAATTCATACCACAAAATTACTCAATGTAAATTTCATAGCTATTGACATTTTACTTTTAGTTGTTAGACTTGTTGTGCTGGTAAAAATAAGTTTAGTTTTCAAAATGAAGAAAAATAAGTATGTTTGTTAACAAAATTAAAATTTTTGTTATGACTTCAGTAAAGATTATTCCTCCAAAATTGTTGTGTTTTTTTATGCTTTTGGTTTCTAGTAGTTTTTTGATGAATGCTCAGGAAAATGAGAATAATCAAGAATATCCTATATATCCTGGTTGCGAAAAAATGAAAACCAATAAATCAAGAAAAAAATGCATGTCAGAAAACATCAATCAATTTGTTTTAGAGAATTTTGATTATAGATTGACCAAAAAACTCAATTTGACTGAAAGGGAGGTGGTTTATGTGAAATTTGTGATTGAAACTAATGGAGAAATAGTAGAGGTAGATGCTAAATCTTTACACCAAGTTTTATCCGATGAAAGCGAACGCATAGTTAACTTACTTCCAAAAATGACTCCTGGAAAAAGTGAAGGTAAAAATATAAGAGTTAAGTATCATTTGCCTATTGTTTTAAAAGCAGAATAATACTTTTAAGCTGAAATCTAAAAACTGTCACGGATGAATTCAGAGTTTTTTTCTACTAATTATACTTCTGAAAACCAGTTTTTATACACCCATAAAGGCGTGTCGGTTTATTTGAAAAGGGAAGACTTAATTCATCCGTTTGTTTCGGGCAATAAATTCAGGAAACTGAAGTATAATATCGATTTTGCTCTTCAAAACAATTATGAAGGAATCTTAAGTTTTGGAGGTGCTTTTTCAAATCATATTATGGCGGTTGCTGAAGCTGGAAAAATGTCGGCATTAAAAACCCTTGGAGTAATTAGAGGAGAAGAATTAGCGGTCGATTTAGAAAAAACTTTAGCTGGTAACGATACCTTAAATCGCGCTGCTAAAGCAGGAATGCAATTTAAATTTATCAATCGAAATGATTATAGAAACAAAGCAAAAACAAGTTTTTTAAATGAGTTAAAATCAGAATACCCCGATTATTTTATAATTCCCGAAGGAGGAACAAACGATTTGGCAATTAAAGGCACAGCAGAAATTTTACAAACTGATGATCAAATTGCTTTCGACTACATTGCTACAGCTGTTGGAACAGGAGGAACGCTTTCAGGAATTGTAAATGCCACTTCAAATCAGCAAAAAGTTTTAGGTTTTTCTGCCTTAAAAGGAATGGATTTTAATCCGATTATAAGTAAATTTACCCACAAGAAAAATTGGTCGATAACCGATGCGTTTTCTTTTGGTGGTTATGCTAAAATTACAAGCGAATTAGTTAGGTTTATCAATCAATTTTATCAAAAACATCAAGTTTATTTAGACCCGATTTATACGGGCAAAATGCTTTATGGAATCGAATCGCTTATTGAAAATGATTTTTTTACAGAAAAGACTAAAGTCTTGGCAATACATACCGGTGGTTTGCAGGGAATTAAAGGAGTAAATCAACGATTGGCTAAAAAACAGTTGCCAACAATTATTGAACCTAATTTTATCAACCAATATGCATAAGCTAAAAATATTGAATATATCAAAAGTGCTATTTACTTTGTTTTTTATAACATTGATTCTTCATTCGTGTGGTACGAAACGAAAAGCGTTTCCCGATGAAGGATCCAAGAAAGATGAAGCGCAAAAAGAACGAGTTAAAGCAACGCAGCCCAGCACAAAAGTTAGTGTAAAAACTACACGTGTAGAAGAAAAGAAGGCTGAAGGTGTCGAGAAAAAAGCCACGTTCGATAACCCAATCGATGCTTATATTTGGGAATATGCTGGAATTGCTCAGGAAGAAATGAAGTTATATGGCATTCCTGCCAGCATAACGATTGCGCAAGGAATATTGGAATCTAGTTCTGGTCAAGGCGAATTGACCTTAAAATCGAATAATCATTTCGGAATTAAGTGTAACGGCTGGGACGGAGAAGCGGTTTACCACGATGATGACGAACTGCAAGAATGTTTTAGAAAGTATAATGATCCAAAATATTCTTTCAGAGATCATTCACTTTTTTTATACGAGCGACCACGATATGCTTTTTTATTCGATTATAATATTCAAGATTACAAAGCTTGGGCGGTGGGCTTAAGAAGAGCTGGTTACGCCACCGATAAAAAATATCCAGACAAACTTATTAGTTTAATAGAGCGCTATAATCTAGATGAATTAGACGCTCAAGTGGTTGAAGGAACACCCCCCGAACATTTTCCAAAACCTAATGTTAGAATTGATTATGATGCAACAACATACAAAGTTCAGCACGGCGATACCTTGTATAGAATTGCCTCAAAATTTAACCTAACGGTCGACGAACTTAAGAAATTAAATGATCTAAAAGACAATACAATTAATATTGGTCAAGTCTTAAAACTTAAATAAAATTGAATTTAGAATGATTTATAAACGAAGTAGCGAACTATTTAAGGAAGCCAAAAAATACATTCCTGGAGGAGTAAATTCACCAGTAAGAGCATTTTCATCTGTTGGTGGTGAACCGATTTTTATCAAAAAGGCAAAAGGAACTTACCTTTACGATGAGGACGATAATAAATTGATCGATTTTATTGCTTCTTGGGGACCTATGATTTTAGGACACGCTCACAAACCTGTTGTTGATGCCATTACGGAAAGAACAAAATTGGGAACTTCTTTTGGAACACCAACCGAGTTAGAAACCAAAATAGCTAAATTAGCTGTAGAAATGGTTCCTAACATTGATAAAATTCGATTTGTAAATAGTGGAACAGAAGCTTGTATGAGCGCGGTTCGATTAGCGAGAGGTTATACCAGTAAAGATAAAATCATCAAGTTTGCAGGATGTTATCACGGTCACAGCGATTCGTTCCTTATTCAAGCTGGGAGTGGTGCGGTTACTTTAGGAACTCCCAATAGTCCTGGTGTTACCAAAGGAACAGCAAAAGATACTTTGTTAGCTCAATACAACAATTTAGAAAGTGTTGAAAAAATCATCAAAGTACATAAAGGTGAAATTGCTTGTATGATTATTGAACCCGTTCCTGGAAATATGGGATGTATCGTGCCAAAGTCAGGTTTTCTGGAAGGATTGAGAAAATTGTGCGACGAAAACAATATCTTGTTGATTTTTGATGAGGTAATGACAGGCTTTCGTCTTGCAAAAGGAGGAGTTCAAGAATTATTAGGAGTAAATGCAGACATCGTTACTTTTGGTAAGGTTGTCGGTGGTGGACTTCCGGTTGGAGCTTTTGCTGCAAGAAATGAAATTATGAAATTTATGGCTCCAGAAGGACCTGTTTACCAAGCAGGAACTTTAAGCGGTAATCCACTTGCAATGGCTGCTGGTTTCGAAATGCTCAACGAACTCAATGAGCGACCTAATGTGTTCAAGAGTCTTGCCGATAAAACCGTTTATTTGCATAATGGAATTGAAACTGTTTTGAGTAAACACCAAATTCCACATACAATTAACTCACTTGGCTCAATGATTTCTGTACATTTTCACGAAGAAGAAGTAGTAGATTTTGATACGGCTGCTCAAGCAAATAACGAAACTTTCAAAGAATATTTTCACGGAATGTTAGAGCGAGGGGTTTATTTGCCACCGAGTGCTTTTGAAACTTATTTTTTAAATGATGCAATGACTTATCAAGACTTAGATGTTATGATTCAAGCTTTAGATGATTTAGCTCCAGAGTTGAAATAAATTTATCCCTTTAAAATAATATTTGCCCTGAACTTTGTTTCGGGGTTTTTTGTTTTAATTGATAACGAATTAGTTAGTGTATAAATTTTGATAAAGGCGATCGTATAAAAAAACTTTCCTTAAATAAGTACTGTTTTGCACGCCAAATAGCATTGTACTTTTGTCTTCAAATTCATCAAAAATTAAATTATCGTCATTACCCATAAAGATGCGTTTGCCTTTATTTGACTGAAACCAAAAAAAAGGAGGTATACCAAAAGCTCCCCAACTTTTTTTAAGGTAAAACCCACCGTGTTTGTGTTTTCCTTTAATTATTTTTTCTTCTGTCGTTCCTGCAATTTCATAACTAACTTTAAGCTCTTTCTCACTGATAAACTCTAACTTAACATAACGAACGTTTATAGGAATTTGCATATCAAACAGCTTATCTAAGCTAGTATAATCATCGCTGTAATGACTTTCATAAGGAACAATTTCGTAGAAACCATCCATTAAGTTTAATTGATTTTTATGCAAATGAACAGCTTGATTAGGAACTTTTTTTGTTCCACAAGAAAATAATAAAGATGTTAAAAGTAAAAGTAAACAGAGTTTGGAACGTTTCATAATAGTGCTATAAACGACTTCAAATATAAACATTTGAAAGTAAAAAGTGCCCAGAGCGGGAGTCGAACCCGCACGCCCTAAAGGACACATGGCCCTCAACCATGCCTGTCTACCAATTCCAGCACCTGGGCGTAGCAATTGTTTTGTAGATTGTATTTGATTCTTGCTAGTAGAATAAAATCAGATAGGATTTCTAGTAATTTTGTCGCTTTTTTTGATTTTTCCTTTCGAGTTAGCTCAGAATAATCTTTTCAACTTAGAAAAACTAGAACTAAAAAAGTGATCTGGCTGGGGCTCGAACCCAGGACCCTCTCCTTAAAAGGGAGATGCTCTACCAACTGAGCTACCAGATCGTTTCTTTATAGAATTGCTATAAATTATGTTTATGAACAAATTTTTAGTAATTTTGCTAGGCTTTTTTGTTACTTAGTAAGCCATTCGCCTAGAAAATATAATAAACTAAAAAAGTGATCTGGCTGGGGCTCGAACCCAGGACCCTCTCCTTAAAAGGGAGATGCTCTACCAACTGAGCTACCAGATCGGGTGCATTATTTTTTTCTTCAATGCGGGTGCAAATATACTATCTATTTTGAATTTATCAAGAAAAAAATGCTTTAAATTTGAAGCTTTTTAATCCTTTTAAATTGTAAATTTCTTTTATGTTGAATATCATACTTTTAGGTTACATGGGTTCTGGAAAAACGAGTATAGGAAAATTGCTTTCGGAGTCTTTAGGCTACCAATTTATCGATTTAGATGAATACATTTCCCGAAAGGAAAACTTATCTATCGCTGCTATTTTTCAACAAAAAGGGGAGATTTACTTTCGGAAAAAAGAGCACTTTTACTTAAATGAGATATTAAATTCTCCCGATTTTCATAAAACAGTTCTATCTTTAGGTGGAGGGACACCTTGCTATGCAAATAATATGGATTTAATAAAAAACGCCAAGGATTCTATTTCATTTTATTTGAAATTGTCTTTTCAAAAATTAGCCGTTAGGTTGCATCAAATTCAAAATAACCGTCCATTATTACCTATATTTGAAGACCAAAATCAGTGGGAAGATTTTGTGCGCAAGCATCTTTTTGAACGCCAAATGGATTACATGCAAGCCGATGTTGTTTTGGATACTGAAAATAAATCAATTTTAGCAATAACTCAAGAAATTACAAACCACCTTAATACTATTTAAAATGAAGAAAATTATTTTTGCTTTTATGCTTGTTTTTACATTTAGTGCTTGCGCTGAACTGCAAACGATTGCTGAAGGAGCGATGGAAGGTCAAGGGATTTCTAATCAAGAAATTAGTAATGGACTTAAACAAGCTTTGCGAAAAGGCGTCGACGATCGGGTTAGCGATCTAACGGCTAAAAATGGATTTTATAACAATAATAAAGTCAAAATTTTGTTGCCTCAAGAGTTGCAAAAAGTTGAAAGCGGCTTGCGTGATATTGGACTTGGTAGCTTGGCAGATGAAGGCATCAAAATGCTTAATCGTGCTGCAGAAGATGCTGTAGCCGAGGCAACTCCTATTTTTATTAATGCCATAAATGATATGACAATTAACGATGCCAGAGCTATTTTAATGGGCGACAATCAAGCTGCAACAAGTTATTTGCAGTCCAAAACTAAATCAGAATTGTACAAAAAGTTTCATCCAATTATAAATAATTCATTCCAAAAAGTAGGAGCCGATCAGGTTTGGGAGCAAATTATCAATCGCTATAACCAAATTCCTTTTACGGCTTCTGTAAATCCAGATTTAACAGATTATGTTACAAACGAAGCACTAGATGGTGTTTTTATAATGGTAGCCGATGAAGAAAAGGCTATTCGAGGTAATATTTCTGAACGCTCAACCGATTTGTTACGAAAAGTTTTTGCACTTCAAGATTAAAAACTGGATAGGAGTGGAGTTAGTTTCTTTCGTTTTCTAACTCCATTCGTAACTTTTTAAAATAGGAAAAAGCTTTTATCAACCTAGAACCATACCAACTAAAAAATTCTCCATCCACTAATTTTATTTGTGCTGAATTGATTGGTATCTCACTAAAATATTTTTCAGAAAATGGAAAAGGTTCTGAAGATAAGAATACGTAATCTACTTGTTCTAATTGATTCAGGCTTATTTCAGGGTAACGATTTAAGTTCTTATAAGCATTTTCAAATTTACACAAGTCTAACAAATAGTTGATAAAAGTCTTGTTTGCAGCAACCATCCAAGGTTTTCGCCAAATAAAATAAGCGACTTTTATTACTGGTTTCTCCTTCATGAAATTCAAAAATTGATTTTGTTCCATCTCGATTTGATGAATCAACTTAGCTGATTTTTCTTCTATTTCAAAAATAACCCCCAAGTCTTTTATCAACTCTACACAATCTTCAATTTTGTTGATATCAGATACATAAACCGTATACTTTTTTTGAAGATTTTTTACCATTTCTGGTGTGTTTTCTTCTTTATTGGCAATAATTAAATCAGGCTTTATTTCATCAATTTTATTATGATGAATTGATTTTGTTCCGCCAACTATTTTTTTTCTATTTTTTAGATCACTAGGATGAACACAAAACTTTGTAATTCCTTCTAGTTGATGATCTAAACCAAGATCTACCACTAATTCACTTAAACTAGGAACTAAACAGACAATTTTACGAACAGAATGATGAAGTGTGATTTTGTTTCCTATTTGGTCGTAAATAGTTTTCATTTACAGTGAGTTTAATGTTTTACCCAAAGGTATAAAAAGCAAGACGGATTGGGTTACTTAGTTTTTTGTTGCTTACAAAAAAAGAAACCCTTTAACTAATAAAAGCTAAAGGGTTTTTTAAGAGCGGTAATGTTATACAGTTTATTTTACTTTGTCAACGATTGCTTTAAAAGCTTCTGGGTTGTGTACAGCTAAATCTGCAAGAACTTTACGGTTCAATTCAATGTTGTTAGCTTTAACTTTTCCCATAAACTTAGAGTAAGACATACCGTGCATTCTTGCAGCAGCATTAATTCTTACAATCCAAAGTGAGCGAAAATTTCTTTTCTTGGTTTTACGGTCTCTGTATGCGTAAAGCATACCTTTTTCCACCGCATTTTTAGCTACCGTCCAAACGTTTTTTCTACGTCCGAAGTAACCTTTTGCTTGCTTCATGATTTTCTTTCTACGAGCACGTGAAGCAACTGAGTTTGTTGATCTAGGCATAATTTGAGTTTTTTTGTAGCAGGGCAGCTATTTAAGCATTTTTGGAGCCCGCTCCAGGGTTAATAATTTAAATTTGATTTAACCATCAAAAAGGAATTACTTTAAACGTAATTGCTCTTTGATATTTCCTTCATCTGCTTTATCTACTAAAGTAGAATGAGTAAGTTTAAGTTTACGTTTCTTAGACTTTTTAGTCAAGATGTGACTCTTAAACGCGTGCTTACGCTTTATTTTACCAGAAGCGGTAAGTTTAAAACGTTTTTTTGCACTTGATTTAGTTTTCATTTTAGGCATTTCGATCCTTTTTTATAGTATTACCGTCTCTTAAGTTTTATTTCTCTTTTTTGGGAGCGATGAACATAGTCATTCGCTTTCCTTCTAATTTTGGCATTTGTTCTACTTTACCGATATGCTCAAGATCTTGAGCCAATCTTAAAAGTAGGATTTGACCTTTGTCTTTGAAGACGATAGAACGTCCTTTAAAGAATACAAAAGCTTTGAGTTTAGCACCATCTTTTAGAAATTTTTCTGCATTCTTTCGCTTAAACTCATAATCGTGATCATCTGTATTAGGACCAAACCGAATTTCTTTCACTACAACTTTAGAAGCTTTAGCTTTCATCGCTTTTTCGCGCTTCTTTTGCTCGTAGAGAAACTTCTTGTAGTCCATTATTTTGGCTACAGGAGGATCAGCTTTTGGCGAAATTTCCACCAAATCTAAACCTTTTTCGTCTGCCATTTTTAATGCTTCTTTCAATGGGTAGATTCCCATTTCAACATTGTCACCGACTAAACGAAGCTTTTGAGCTCTAATTTTGTCATTAATTCGATGAGGATCTTCTTTTATTTCTCTAGGAGATCTTCTGTTTTTGCGTTTTCTTAATGCTATGACTTAATAATTTTTGGGTTAAACTTCAAATTTTGATAATGAAGAATCAATTTCTTCATTTATTATTTTTACAAATGATTCTAAAGGCATACTTCCTAGGTCTTCTCCGCCGTGTTTACGTATTGAAATCGTATTGTTTTCGGCTTCTTTTTCGCCTATGATGACCATATACGGAACCTTATTCATTTCGGCTTCTCGTATTTTTTTGCCCATAGTTTCGCCTCTGTCGTCAAATGTGGTGCGAATTTCGTGATTTTTGAGCAAACTCAAAACTTTTTTAGAATAATTTTCGTATTTCTCGCTGATTGATAGTATGATAGCTTGTTGTGGTGTTAACCATAATGGGAAGTTACCACCTGTGTGTTCTAATAATATGGCTACAAACCGCTCCATACTTCCAAATGGCGCACGGTGTATCATCACCGGGCGATGAGTTTCGTTATCGCTCCCTTTGTATGTTAAATCGAATCGTTCGGGTAAATTATAATCTACTTGTATGGTTCCGAGTTGCCAACTTCTTCCTAAGGCATCTTTTACCATAAAGTCTAATTTTGGGCCATAAAATGCTGCTTCGCCAGTTTCTACTACATAATTAAGCTGCTTTTCTTTTGCTGCATTCATTATGGCATTCTCTGCTTTTTCCCAATTTTCGTCGCTTCCGATATACTTTTCTTTGTTTTCAGGGTCTCTCAATGATACTTGAGCGGTAAAGTCTTCAAAACCTAAAGAACCAAAAACGTACAAGACTAAATCGATAACTTTTTTAAACTCTTCATCGAGTTGGTCTGGCATACAAAATATGTGAGCGTCATCCTGTGTGAACCCTCGTACACGCGTTAACCCGTGTAACTCGCCACTTTGTTCATACCTGTAAACCGTTCCAAATTCAGCGTAACGAATAGGTAAATCTTTATAACTCCAAGGTTCTGAATTGTAAACTTCACAGTGGTGTGGACAATTCATTGGTTTGAGCATAAATTGCTCGCCTTCATTTGGTGTATTAATGGGTTGAAAACTGTCTTCCCCATATTTGTCGTAATGACCAGAAGTTTCATATAAACTTTTATCTCCAATATGCGGAGTAACTACTTGTTCGTAGCCAGCTTCAACTTGTGCTTTTTTAAGGAAATTTTCTAAGCGCTCTCTCAAAGCAGCCCCTTTTGGAAGCCATAACGGCAATCCTTGACCTACTTTTTTCGAAAAAGTAAATAATCGAAGTTCTTTGCCTAATTTTCTATGGTCTCTTTTTTTTGCTTCTTCTAGCATCTCTAGATAAGCTTTTAGCTCTTTTTGCTTTGGAAATGAAACACCATAAACTCGCGTTAGCTGTTTGTTGTTTTCATCTCCACGCCAATATGCTCCTGCAACGCTAAGTAGTTTCACCGCTTTTATAAGTCCAGTATTCGGGATGTGTCCACCACGGCATAAATCGGTAAAATCGTCATGATCGCAAAACGTAATTTCACCATCTTGAAGATTTTCAATCAATTCAACTTTGTATGGATTTTCAAGTTTTTGATAATAGTCTAGCGCCTCTTTTTTGCTAACTTCTTTCAGTTGAAACTCATGTTTTCCTCTTGCTAATTCAAGAATTTTCTTTTCAATTGCAGGAAAATCTGTTTCTGAAATTTTTTGATCACCAAAATCAATATCGTAGTAAAAACCATTTTCTACAGCAGGTCCGATGGTGAGTTTTACACCCGGATACATTTTTTGGATGGCTTGTGCCATAACATGTGCTGTACTGTGCCAAAAAGCTTTTTTACCTTCGTCGTCCTTAAATGTAAGTAAGACCAATGCTCCGTCTGTGGTTAATGGCGTTGTAGTTTCTACGGTGTCGCCATCAAATTTAGCTGAAATTACATTTCTTGCTAATCCTTGACTAATGCTTTTTGCCACATCTATCGGAGTGATGCCTTCTTCGAAAGTTTTTACGCTTCCGTCGGGTAAGGTAATGTTTATCATTGCTTTTTGAAATTTTGCGCAAAGATACTTATATTAAACATCTTTGCAATATTCTATTTAAGAATTCAACTTTTATAAAGCTAAGTTTAGCTAGGAGCTAGCTTGAACTTTTTTGGCGTCTTTTGGAATGCTGATTTCTCGTTCGCCAACTTTGTGGTATTGAATTCGTGAAACTTTTGCTTGACCAATTTTATCTCCAATACTTGCATCTTTCTTGGCGCTGAAAAAATTCCATTGCAAGGAAACTGGAATTCTGTTGACAGTTATAAATCGATCAAACTGAATGTATGTTTCAGTTGAATTGTTCTGCTTGCCTATATATGGAAATTTAGCTTGCAAGCCTTTCATTAATGAAGTTCTTTTCTCGGTAAAAAAAGTGAATTCTTGCGGGTAAATTTCTTGATGAAAAGCATTATTGCTAACTGTCATTTTAGTGAAATCGCTTTCAAAAAACGTAATTTCTTCTCTTGGTGATAAAGAAAATTCATCTTCAGATAAATGAAAAAAGCTGTGATAAAGCGTGTTCATTAACATCGCTTGTTGCGCTATTTTTTGGTTCTTCTTTTGTTCGTTTTCCAGTAGAAGTGCGTTGCCATCATAAAACAGTTTTGAGTTGTCATCAAAAGTAATAACTGCTTGGCTTAAATCTGTTTTAGAAAGTATACTGATTTTTTGCGTTTCTTGATCTCCAAAATCAAATTCAACCGTAAAACTTACCATATCTTCTTCTAGAAAGTTAGATTTTTTATGGTTGTTTTCAATGCTTTGCGCATAAATTTGTTCGTTGCTTTTTGAAACAGCTTGTTTTTCTTCAATTGATTTTTTTTCTTCTTCGGGTTGTTTGTCTGAGCAAGCAAAAAGGGCTAAAGCTAACAAGACGCCTAAACTGATATTTTTTATTGCATTCACTTTTGTTGGTTTTAAAATATAAGCAAATATTTAAAATAAAAACCGTTTCAACAATAGCTGAAACGGTTTTTTATAAACATTTTGTTAACTCCTTATTTTATCATTTCAAAACTTCGTTTGACAAATTTTGTGAGTTCTTCACCTTTCAATAAGTTTTGCGATAACAAAGCAAGGTCTAATGATTGCTTGATGAGCGTAGATTTTTTATCTTCATCTGCCGAACTTAAAATATCGCTCATAAGTGGATGATTGGTGTTTACTACCAAATTGTACATTTCTGGCATGTTGCCAAAGCCCATCATTCCACCGCCACCAGTTTGCTGCATTTCTTTCATGCGACGCATAAATTCAGGTTGAGTAATCATCAATGGCATTGCTGAAGAATCCATTGCTTCCATTTGTACCGTATACTTTTCTTTAGGAACAACCGTTTCAAAACTTGTTTTTAGTTTTTCTTGCTCATCATCAGAAAGTTTAGAAACTTTTTCTTCGTCTTTTTTGATAAGATTATCAATATGATCGCCATCTACTCGAACAAACGAAACCTTGTTGTCTTTATCGCCTTCAATTTTTTGAATTAAATGTGAAACAATTGGCGAGTCTAATAAAAGAACTTCGTAACCTTTTTCTTTTGCTGCCTCGATATAACTGTGTTGCTCGTCTTTATTTGAAGCGTATAACACAACTAGTTTGTCGTCTTTGTCAGTTTGATTGTCCTTTATTTTTTCTTCTAACTCTTCAAAAGTGAAATGTTTTCCGTCTACAGTAGGATAGAGGGCAAAATCTTTTGCTTTGTCGAAGAATTTATCTTCTGTAAGCATTCCATATTCAATAACGACTTTGATATCGTCCCACTTTTGTTCAAAATCTTCTCTGTTATTTCTGAAAAGTGATTTTAATTTATCGGCTACTTTTTTAGAAATGTAGTTTGCAATTTTTTTGACGGCACCGTCTGCTTGCAAATACGAACGAGAAACATTTAGTGGTATATCTGGAGAATCGATTACACCGCGAAGCATAGTTAAAAATTCAGGCACAATTCCTTCAACATTATCGGTAACAAAAACTTGATTTTGATAAAGTTGAATTTTATCTTTTTGCACCGCCATATCTTGTTTTAGCTTAGGGAAGTACAAAATTCCTGTCAGGTTGAATGGATAATCTACATTTAAGTGAATATGAAAAAGCGGTTCTTCAAATTGCATTGGGTACAATTCGCGGTAAAAACTGTTGTAATCTTCCTCCTCCAAATCGGTTGGTTGCTTGGTCCAAGCTGGATTTGGGTTGTTTATAATGTTGTCTACCGTTACTTTTTTTGGTTCTTCGTCTTCCTTAGCATCTTCAGCTTTTGGGAGTTCTTTTTCTTTTGTACCAAATTTAATAGGAACCGGCATAAACTTGTTATACTTGCTCAACAATTCGTTGATTTTGCTGTCTTCTAAAAACTCTTCTTCACCATCATTAATATGAAGAACGATTTCGGTACCGCGTTCTTTTTTGTCGTGTTCTTCTAAAGTAAATTCGGTTGTACCTTCGCAAGTCCAATGTGCTGCAGGTTCATTTTTCCATGATTTAGTAAATATTTCTACTTTGTTGGCAACCATAAACGCCGAGTAGAAACCAAGTCCAAAATGACCTATAATTCCACTTTCTTTAGCATCAGAATCTTTGTATTTTTCAAGAAATTCTTCTGCACCAGAAAACGCAACTTCATTGATGTATTTTTTGACTTCATCTTTTGTCATTCCGACACCTTCATCAATAATATGAAGTTTTTTTCCTTCTTTGTCTACTTTGACTTCAATTTTTGGATTTCCTAAATCGATTTTTGCTTCACCAATGCGAGTTAGGTGTTTCATTTTTAAAGTAGCATCGGTTGCGTTTGAAATTAATTCGCGTAAAAATATTTCGTGATCGCTGTATAAAAACTTCTTTATCAGCGGAAAAATATTTTCAACAGATACATTGATATTTCCAGTTGCCATAATTTAATTTTTTCTAGTTCAAATTTGACTAGTTAACTTCCAAATAAAATACCACTACGCATAAAATGACAAATTGGCATTATTCTTTTGGCGAAAGAATTAGACTGACATTGTTGAAATCTGCTGCAGAATTAAGGATGTTTCTATAATGCTTAAAATTTTCAACTGGAATAACGGTTTCTTTATAAAATTCGTCGGCGTAAACCGTAAGAATGTTGTCTTCAATTTCGTAGTAAGAATGAAACTTCATTGTAATTTCATTTTTTTCCTCGTCTTTAAATTCTCTTTTGATAACGATGTCTTCAAGGTTTTGAATTTCATAATTTTCAGGAAGATGAATCACTAATTTTCGGTCATAAATTCTATTGTTTTGACCTTCAACGGGCAGTCTTCGTACTTTTTCTTGGTACATTTCAACTTGACCGCCAATTAATTTTCCGATTTTAAAAATCAGATTGTTGCCAGCAACATCAACTAAATCTTCGGTTTCGACTTCATATTTAAAAATAAGCGGTTCAATATTGAAAAGTTCTGGTTGGTCATTCAAAATTTCCCAACTGTTAATTTCAATATTGTCAGAAACGGACTCAATTAAATTTCGAGCTATTTCTTCTCTGTTCTCTAATTTTATTCTGTCCATAAATGGCTGAAAAACCATAGCATTGCTACCAAACCAGTGTTTTTCGTAATCGGCAGTAATCAGGCTAGGATTACCTGTATCAAAATGCACTTCTGTGCGTATTTTATCGATGTTTTTATCGGCTGGAATTTCCTTGATGTAATCAATTTCTGCAGCAGAAGAAACAAAATCTCCTACTTTTACTTTCTTGAGAAATAAGCCGTAATTATCGGTATATTCTACCGGAATAAAAGGAAATCTAGCATTGGTGCTTTCTGGCGCAATATAAGCGTCTGCCTTGTCGATGTAAATTAAAAATGTCTGTAAATAATTGTGTGCTTCAAAACTTTTGTCGAATGGTAAACGTTCTCTGTTTGAAGTTATTACAGGTGTTGACTCGATGTTGTTTTGAGCTAGCAACTTCATATACAACAGCATCATTCCGCGATCGTTTGCAACTTGTTTGTCTAAAATAGATTTTAGTTCAGAAAGTTCAGGTTGTGGAGAATCTGCCAAGTAATATTCTTTTTTGATGTAATTTTCGATTGCGATAATTTGCTCTTCAACGGATTCTTTATTTTCTAATTTTAGTTTTTTTGAAATTTTTTCTAGTTTTTTTCTGGTTCTTCGCTTTAGGTCTTGATTAAAAAAATCGTGTAGATTTTGTGCGACTTCAGTGTAAGAGCTAATGTCTCTAATGTTATTAAAATTATTTCTGTCCAATGCAAAAATCATATATTGAATGTGAGCTGCGGGAGAAGAATAGTCTTCTTTTTCAACAATATCAATATTGCTGGCGTGTAGGCTGTGTGTTTTTCGCCCATCGGCCGTTGAAATTTCAACAACTGGCGCATTATTAAAACTTTTAAACTTAAAATCGAATTGTTCTGGCCCTACCAAATCAAATTCTAATCGTTCGATATCAATGTCTTTTTCAACATTTATTCTTCTACCGTAAACTCTTGGTCCAGATTTTATAACGTGAATAAATTCGATATAGCTGCCTTTTTCAATTCCTTCAAAAGCAAAATAACGGTACTTTCTGCCGGTCTCTTCATCGGTTGCCGAAATGATTTTATCCTCGCTTAACTCTTGTATTTTTCCATCAGGATTAATAACACGTGCTTTGCTAGTAATCAATTCACTCTGATTGTTTATAGGAATATAGACCTTGTTGAAACTTTCTATACTTTCGTCAGAATTGAGGTAATATATTTTGTGATTTAGTGTATATTCTAAAAAATTATTGCTTTCGTTGATGTAATCGATGTGTTCTTTGTCTAAAACGGCCAATTTTTTGAACTCGCTATGTGCTTCGCTAATAAAGCTAGGTTTTTCTTCCCAATTGTAGTCTTGATAATAGGCTTGAGAAAACGCAAAGTTGGCAATAAATAGAAAAAGCAGGTTTAAGGTTTTAATTTTCATAATGTTATATTTTGCTTAGAATTATCATTTCGTTATAATTTGCTCGAAACTGTTTGACAGCTTCTTTTACATTTTTTTGCTCTTCGGGAGTTAATCGACTTGATTTGATAAAAAAATCGTGTGTATAAATGATTTCATTTTCGTTTGCTTCATAATTGATGGACGCATAAAAATTTTCGTGATCAATAGCAGCATTTTCTGGGAGGTGTTTTATCTGATAGTTTTCAGGAATTTCCAGTTGGTTTACTATATGGTTTGACTTTTTATGCTTCATAACAATGTCGCGATCATTTACTTCATCGGGCTCAAAACTTTTCAGGAAATCGCTGAGGTTTAAATTGACATAAATCTCATCGTTTATTTTTTGAATGTACTGATTGATGGTAAAATCAAAACTGATTTTGAAGGACTCATCATAAGCAAATTCATTTTCAGTTTGAATGTTTTCGATGATATAATTCCGGCTTGGTTTTTTAAAATAACTTCTAAAAAGACTAGTTCGGTCTCTTTCTGAACTATTTTCTAAGCGGTTAAAAATCCTGATTTTATCATAACCACCAATTTCGTTTGTAGCCTTTCCTACGAGGTTGTTTTCTTCAATTTGTAAGTTGTTTTTTTCGTTTATAAAATTTTTTTCAGCAGCTACCCACGGCACTTCTCTTATTTCAAAATTATTGTCGTCTATTCCTATTAGCGCTTCTTTTCCTTGGATAAATGAAGAGGGCATGCCTAGCGGTAAAAATCGTCCTGTTGCATCTAAGAAATAGGCTTTGTCGGTTAGCGGGTCGATGTATGTTAAAATCATGTGATTATCGACCATTGGAGTTGCTAATTTGTGGTATGAATAAGGAATTTTTCGTGTTCCAAGCCAAGTTAAATGAGTCGTAATTCCTAAATGATTTAGCATGGCAGACATAATGCTCGAATTGTCTTTACAGTCGCCATATTTTTGATGATAAACCGTGTTGGCATCACGCGGAACAAATCCGCCAATGCCGTATTCAACATCTATATATTTGATGTTTTGCTGCGTCCAATAGTAAACTTGTTTAACTTTTTCTAGATTAGTGTGGGCGCTAACAGTTATTTCTTCTGCAATTTTTGCCAATTCTGGCGATAATTCTTCGTTGTTGAGATTTTGAGTTAGACCAGCGTACCAATTGTATAAGTCTTCTACACCACCAAGGACTTTTACGGTATTGTCGTTTATTTTATAGCTTTTAATAATCGGTACAATATGAGGAACATATTCTTTAAATGAAATGCTGCCAACTTTATCTTCATACGCATTGATATCTTTTAACTCCCAAGTATAAGTGGTGTAATTTCGTTTGACTTCTTTATTGAAAGCGACTTGAAGACTATCCATATTAAATGGCACAAAGTCAATTTCTATATCATTATCAACTTCAATACTTAATTTTTTATGGGCAACCGGTATTTTACTTCCAAAATAAGAAGGAAAAATAAATCGTGGATTTTTAACTTCGTTGGTGTAAATCAAGCTGGATTTTGCGCCTTCGTTTAGTTTAGGATACCGAAAACTTATTTCGCGTACATCATCATAAAAAGAATTGTTCAAGACATCTCGTTCGACAAAATTATCAACTTTATTGCGGCGGTATTTGCCTCGTTCATAATGATAACTATTGGCTTCAATGTCTTTAACACCAACAAAATTACTATAAGAAACGCTGCCTTCAGTAGCGCTTTTTGCACTTTGATTTAAGTAAAGCATTTGCTCTATACTGGTTGCCGAGATTTCGATTTTATGGTCAACAATATCGATATGAAGTTGGTCTTCATCTAGAAGCCTAACAGCATATTTTTCGGGGTACTTTTCTTTGTAATGATTGTATTCTTCCGAAAAATTATTTTGCCCAAAAAGCGGACTCACAAAGATTAAACAGAATAAGTAATTAAGCTTTTTCAATTTCATAAATTTCATCGTTGAAATATTTTCTAGTTTCTTTCAGGCTGCCGTCTTCCTTGTAAAATTTTGAAGTTCCTGTCTTAATGTCATCAATGTAGTTTTCGGTTCTTTTTATTTCACCATTTTTGTAATATGAAGTTACTTCGCCTTGCCAATTTCCAAAATCGAGTTTCCCTTGTTTTTTGATTTGACCGTCTTCATAATAATGAGTTAATTCTCCAGTTAAAAAACCATTTTGGTATTCATAGATAGAGTATGGTTTTCCATTTTCGCTGTAAATAACATATTTACCATCTAAAACAGCATTTTTATAAGTAAATTTTCTACTTGTGTTTCCGTTAGGGAAAAAAGCCTCTACTATTGTATTAGAATTAATTTCGATAGGTTGAATTAGCTTGTTGTTTTCGTCTAAATACGCATAAGATGTTGGTATACCGTTGATATAGTTGACCAGGATTTCTAAAGTACCCGATTTTGAATACATTTTGACTTCGCCTACAAGGTTTCCGTTTTCGTAAGTTCCTTCTTCTCTTAAATTTCCATTTGAATAAAATTCTTTGTAATCACCTTCAGCTTGATCGTTTTCGAAAAAATATTCTGTTTTTATACTGCTATCTTTATGGAATGTTTTTACGGTTCCAAACAAATCACCATAGACATAATTTTCGGTTTTTATCAGGTTTCCATCAACATCATAATAGTTGATTTCTCCATGAAGTTCAGCGTTTAGATGTTTGCCTTCAGATTTTACTTGATCGTTGAAATGATAAGTACTGAATTTTCCATTTCTGATTCCGTTAGTCATTTCACAAACAAAGTCATATTCACCGTATAAAGAATTATATTTTAAAGTAAATTCTTTATCATCGTTAATAAAATTAACAGTGTCTAGAGCTTTACCATCAGGTTTATAATATGTGTTAGAAACAACCCAATCATTGTAAATTTTTTGTTGGTTGTATAAAGCTTTGTTTGGGGCGTAAACTTCTACAGTAGTTTGTTGTTTTCCATTTTTATAAAATTCATCTGCTTTAAGATTTCCATTAGAATAATAACTCAGCCATTTGCCGTGTTTTTCGTTATTTTGATACCACCCTTGTTTAGAAATTTGTCCGTTAGGATAAAAATACTGATTAATTCCGTGCAACTTTCCTTCTGAATTGTAACCTCTAACTTCGCTTAAGGTTTTTCCGTCTTTGTAATAAAATTTAAATTCACCTACAGGCGAACCTTCTTCATACATTCCTTTGCTTTCTAGGTTTCCATTTTTATGGTATTCTTTCCAAATGCCTGTTTTTCCACCTTTAACATCATATTCGCCTTCCATTACCAAAACACCTTGTGGTGTAAAGCTTTTATAATAAACGCGTCCTTTTCTTTTTTTGGTTTCTGCTAAAAGATTCCCTTCTGTGTCGTAGGCTTTAAATTCTTTGAGTTTTCCTCTTCTAAACTCCATGATTTCGATGGGCTCTTCCTTATGGTATTTGATATATTCACCATCAATTTCATTATTTTTATAATTCACTAGAGCTGTGAGTTCTCCTTTTTTGTTGAAACTTTTCCACTCTCCGCTATACTCATTTTCTTCATATTCACCAATTTCGCTAATTTGCCCGTTAAAGTGATATGAAGTTTGCTTACCGTGTAATTTTCCTTCAACATAGTTAGATTCCTGCGCTAGTTCACCATTGAAATAGTAATGTTTTTCAATACCGTGTAATTCTCCATTTTTAAAGTTTGTTTCACGTTGTAGGGAACCATCAGGATATAATTCCTTGAAGTTTCCTTCCAGCTTATTATTTTCGACTTGCGCTACTATGTAAGGATAGTCTTTGCCTAATTGATAATAACTAAATTGTTTACCAACTTGTTGATTGGCTTTATAATTTCTGAAATCGATTAATGCACCGTAAGGGTTGTACTCTTTGTATTCGCCTTCTGTTTTACCACTGATATTGTGGTATTCAAACCTTTTTTTTCCGGTTTTCCAATAGCCCGTAATCAAGCCTTCTGTTTTGCCATTTTTAAAATGATTGATTTCTTTTAAATCGCCATCTAAATTGTAAAATTTCCATGCTCCAACTCGGTCACCATTTTTCATCATACCTTCAGAAATAATTCTGCCGTTGGTGTCATAAAATTCTGTGTAGCCGTTTATTTCTTCATTTTTTTTGAAACTTCTACCGCTTAACATTCCATTATCGTAAAAATAAACCCTGGCAAAATCATCTTCATTTTTAATAGATGCATCAGAATTTTGAAGTAACTCATAATACTTCTTAATGGCAGCTTGATAGAATTTTTTGATTTTACGCTGTTTTTTTTCAATAGCACGTTGCGTGTCTTTATCATTAACATTTAGACTTATTGCAAAAATAAGCTCGTCGAAATGGTCGTTTTCATCCACCCAAGTAAAAAAGTCGTAATACAGGTTTTTTAATAAATCGTCTCCTTTTGGATCTGTGTTTTGTAATTCAGTAAAAAGCGCATGAATTTGTTTTACATAGTTGAATTTTAGCGGATGTTTTATTTCGTAGTTTTTATTTAGTGCAATTTGATTGTCTAAAATAACATCAAGTTTATTGAGACTGTTGAGGTTTTCACTGTAAGTAAGTTCTTTTTTATTGTTGTACTCTTTATTTTTTGAACTAAGTGTTTCTTCTAAAATTCCTAAGCGCTCCATTGCATATTCTGCTTCTGGCTGTACAAAAATCGCCATAATCATTGCCATAGTAGACCACGAGGTTTCGCCAGATTCATACATTAAACGAGCTATATTTAAATGGGCATTACCCAATGCTGGGCTATTTTTTACCGCTTGTTGAAGGTATTTAAAACTGGTGTCTTTCTCGTCGTAATCTAGGTAAATTCGCCCAAGATTATTTAGCATTTTTGCATTTTTGGGGTATTTTTTTAAAGCTTCCTTATAAATGTTTGCTGCAGTTTGAGCCTTATCTTGTTCGCTTAAAATAAAGCCTTTGTTTAGATATAATGTAGCGTTATCAGCAACACTACATTCAGAAGAAAGCCCTTCTTCTATTACTTCCAAAGCTTCATCAAAATTTTTACTCTGAATTAAATAATAGGATTTTGTGCTAAGTAAATCGCAATAGCTAGAATCTTTTGGATTGACTTTGTTGATTTCTTCAATTACACCATCAAAATCATTAACCTGAGCAGCCAGGCTTACTTTGTTTAAGATTTCTTTTGTGTCTATAAAGGGAATTGCTTCGGTAGATTCTTGTGAGTATGTTGTTGAAAATGAGGATAAAATGACAATTAATAAGCTGATTTTTTTAATCATATTCGTTTATTTTTAATGTTTTCTTAGATTAGTTGTTGTAAAAATAAATTTTATTGAAATGAGATTTTTGCTGACAAACTTAATACATCACGTTTGAAATCACAAAAAAGTATTAATGAATTTTAAATTTTTATTAAATAAAATTTACTGATTTTACTAGTTACAATCAGATAAAGTTTAACAAAACATTCTGTTTAATTTATGAGGAAAAATGTTGAACAAAAATTATTTTTGAAGAAAAACAAGATTATGCCTTCTACAGCAAAAAAGAAAAAGAAAATAGACCAAGAAACCATTGTTTCAGGCTATATGGATTATGTGTTGGAAAATGAATCTTTTCCAAAATCTGTTTACAAATTTGCCAAAGAAAACAATTTTAACGAAAGCGAATTTTATTCGTTTTTTGGAAGTTTTGATGCACTAAAAAATGAAATTTGGGTACTGTTTTTTCAAAATGCTACCTCGTTAATGGAAAAAAATGAAGAAGTTCAAACCTATGGTAGTCGCGAAAAAATGCTGACATTCTTTTTTACTTTTTTTGAAATTTTAACGGCTAACAGAAGTTATGTTTTGTTCGTTTTGGATGATAATGACGATCAACTTAAAAACTTAAGTCAGCTTAAAGAATTAAGACTTCAATTAAAAGATTTTGCCAAATCCTTAATTTCGGAAGATAATGAAGCAAAGCAAATCAAATTTCTAAAAAATTCTGAAAGCGTATTTTCTGAAGGCGCTTGGTTGCAATTTTTGTTTTTACTGAAATTTTGGAAAGATGATAATTCCCCAGGATTTGAAAAAACCGATATAGCTATCGAGAAATCTGTCAACACTATTTTTGACGTTTTTGACAATACACCGCTTGAAAAAGTTTTCGATTTTGGGAAATTCCTTTACAAAGAACACATGAGTCGTAAATAGATGAAGACACTAGATAAAATACCTACAGGCAAATTTAGCCGAACTTCAAAATTGGTTTCTACGGGAGCCAAAATTGGTGGAAATTATTTAAAATATTACAGCAAAAAAGCCTTTAATCCAGAGCTCGATCGCAGTGAACTCGACGAAAGTAATGCTACCGACATTTACGATAGTTTGAAAGATTTAAAAGGAAGTGCGCTTAAAGTTGCACAAATGCTATCGATGGAAAAAAACATGCTGCCCAATGCTTATGTCGAAAAATTTTCGTTAGCGCAATTTAGCGTGCCGCCGCTTTCGGGTCCTTTGGTTAGAAAGACTTTCAAAAAATACTTAGGAAAATATCCTGAAGATTTGTACGACAATTTTACGCCAGAATCGGTTAATGCTGCCAGTATTGGTCAAGTGCATCAAGCTCATAAAGACGGAAAGAAATTAGCAGTCAAAATTCAATATCCTGGCGTTGCAGAAAGTATTAGTTCTGATTTAAAACTGGTAAAACCGGTTGCATTAAAGATGTTCAATATCAAAGGAAAAGATGCCGATAAATATTTTAAGGAAGTAGAATCAAAACTTTTAGAAGAAACCGATTACATTCTTGAAATTGAGCAAAGTAAAAAAATATCAGAAGCTTGTAGCGAAATTCCGAACCTGCTTTTTCCGAAATATTATCCAGCACTTTCTAGCGAGAAAATTATTACGATGGACTGGATGCAGGGAATTCATATTTCTGAATTTGCTAAAACCGATTTCAGTAAGGAAGCGGGTAATCAAATCGGTCAGGCGTTATGGAATTTTTACATGTATCAAATTCATCATTTAAAAGAAGTGCATGCCGACCCGCATCCAGGTAATTTTTTAGTAAATGACCAACATCAACTTATTGCAATTGATTTTGGATGCGTAAAACAAATACCAGATGATTTTTACATTCCTTATTTTGAATTAGCGATTCCTGAAAACATTGAAAACGATAGCTTTTTTGAAAAGAAATTAGTTGAATTAGAAATTTTAAAAACATCAGACCAGGCTGAAGAAAAAGCGTTTTTTAAAAAAATATTTTATGAAATGTTGAGTTTGTTTACGCAACCATTTCACTCAGAAAGTTTTGATTTTGGAGATGATGTTTTTTGGAATAACATAGCTGATTTAAGTGAAAAATTCAGCAGCGATAAACAACTTCGTAAAATGGATGGAAGTCGTGGGAGCAAGCATTTTTTATACATCAATAGAACTTTTTTTGGATTGTATAATTTGCTCAATGATTTAAATGCAGAGATTAAGATTAACGATTACAAACGATTTATTTAGTTTTTTAGTTAGGTTGGTTGGAGAAGCACGTAGATTCTTTAGTTAGAAGAAGCGTGCTTCTTTTTTATACTTCAGTAGAGATTGTTAATCAATAAATATACGTATATTGTCGTTGATAATTTAAAAATAATTCTGTAAATGTTTCAATCTAAAATTGCCGGTTTAGGTAAGTATGTTCCTGAAAATGTTGTCACTAATGATGATTTATCCAAAATAATGAATACAAGTGATGAATGGATAACCGAAAGAACAGGGATAAAAGAACGCCGGCATATCGATAAAAATACGGGCGATACTACCGCTGTAATGGGTAAAAAAGCAGCATTACAAGCTATTGAGCGTTCAGGAATCAATAAAGATGAAATCGATTTAATTGTTTTTGCCACCCTTAGTCCAGATTATTATTTTCCTGGCTGCGGAGTGCAAATTCAAGATATGTTGGGAATTCATACTTGTCCAGCTTTGGATGTAAGAAACCAATGTTCTGGATTTATTTACGGCTTATCGGTAGCCGATCAGTTTATAAAAACAGGCATGTATAAAAATGTACTTGTTATTGGTAGCGAAAATCATAGCGGCGGATTAGATATGACGGATAGAGGGCGTTCTGTTTCAGTAATTTTTGGTGATGGCGCTGGAGCAGCGGTTCTAACTCGATCTGAGAATCAATCTAGCGGGATTTTATCGACGCACCTGCATTCGCAAGGAGAATTTGCTGAAGAATTAGCGCTTATAGGACCCAGCACAAATTATTGGGTACCAGAAATTATGAAAGACAATCCACAAGAAAACATTCCTTATTATCCGTATATGAACGGCCAATTGGTGTTTAAAAATGCAGTAGTACGTTTTTCTGAGGTAATTAATGAAGGTTTACAAGCTAACGATTTAGCTGTAAGCGATATTGATATGTTGATTCCGCATCAAGCTAATTTAAGAATTTCACAGTTTGTACAAAGCAAATTTAACTTATCAGATGACCAAGTATATAATAATATTCAGCGCTATGGAAATACGACCGCAGCATCTATTCCAATAGCCTTAACCGAAGCTTGGGAAGAAGGGAAAATCAAGCAAGGAAATCATGTTGTTTTGGCAGCATTTGGAAGTGGATTTACTTGGGCAAGCGCCATTATAAGATGGTAAAAAAAGAAAGGCTACAGGATTTTCTGTAGCCTTTTATATATAGTATCAAGGTTTATATTTATTTTGAAGGCTAATTCAAACAAATCTGAAACCTTAGTTTACCTATTAAACGAAAACTAAAGTGATTTGTTACAAGATTTAACTAATTTTAACTAGCTGTAAATCAGTTAGTAGTAGTGGTAAGCAATCCTGCTTGATAAAATTAAATTATTAGCCTTGAACGTAAGTTACTACAGTAACTCCAAAATCATTCTCTTCCGTAATAATCAAGTGTTGTTCACCGTCTTCTTCAAGAAACTCATACTCCCAAGCTTTTCCAACTAAGGTGTCAATGTCAAGCTTTAATAGCCTATCTTCTGTAACTCCCCAGCGGTGGGTTCCAGTGCCTTCATCTTCTAAGTTTAATTCAGGTCTATCAATTTCTACTGTCTCTCCATCTAAAGTTTGTTCGATAGGAGTCCAGTTGCCAATAAATTCATCTGGATGATTTTCAGTAAATCGATAATAC
>JBNJHC010000017.1:0-54724 GCA_051748125.1 Bacteroidota bacterium | reverse complement strand
ATGTTTGAACTTGGTGCTGAAGAATGGCAATTAGACTTTCCATCGGTTTACGGTTCAGCTTTAAATAACTGGATGAGTACCGATCCAAACGAACAAACCAAAAATATCGAACCTTTGTTGGATATGGTGGTAAAAGAAATCCCTGAACCTAAAGTTCAAGATGGAACACCACAAATGCTAATTACTTCGCTGGATTTTTCTTCTTATACTGGAAGAATTGCTATAGGAAGATTGCAACGAGGTCAATTAAAAGAAAATTTGCAAGTTTCATTAGTGAAAAGAGACGGCAAAATTACCAAAGCAAAAATTAAAGAACTCTATACTTTTGAAGGCTTAGGAAAACGTAAAGTGCCAACAATTGAAGCAGGTGATATTTGTGCAATTGTAGGTTTGGAAGGTTTTGAAATTGGCGATACTGTTGCCGATATCGAAAATCCTGAAGGCTTACAAACCATCAAAATTGATGAGCCTACAATGAGTATGCTTTTTACCATTAACGATTCTCCTTTCTTTGGACAAGATGGTAAGTTTGTAACTTCTAGACACCTAAAAGAGCGTTTGTACAACGAGTTAGAAAGAAACTTGGCGCTACGGGTAGAAGAAACAGATTCAGCCGATAGCTTTAATGTTTACGGTCGTGGTGTTATGCACTTGTCGGTTTTAATCGAAACCATGAGAAGAGAAGGCTATGAGCTACAAATCGGTCAGCCGCAAGTAATCATTAAGGAAATAGACGGCGTAAAATGTGAACCTGTTGAAGAGCTAACTATCGATTTACCAGAAAATGTTTCAGGTAAAGCGGTAGAAATGGTAAGTCTTCGTAAAGGAGAAATGCTAAGTATGGAAGGAAAAGGAGATCGAATGATTATTCAGTTCTTGATTCCTTCACGTGGAATTATTGGTTTGCGTAACCAATTGCTAACCGCTACAGCTGGAGAAGCAATTATGGCTCACCGATTTAAAGAATTTCAACCTTTAAAGGGCGATATTCCACAACGTCTAAACGGTTCTTTAGTTTCTATGGAAAAAGGAAAAGCAATTCCTTACTCTATTGATAAACTTCAAGATCGTGGAAAATTCTTTGTCGATCCCGGTGAAGAAATTTACGAAGGACAAGTTATTGGTGAAAATTCTCGTCAAGATGATATGACTGTTAATGTTACCAAAACCAAAAAACTTTCCAACGTTCGTTCTTCTGGAGCAGATGATAAAGCCAAAATCGTTCCAGCGAAAAAGTTTTCATTAGAAGAAGCGCTTGAATATATTCAGAAAGATGAATATGTTGAAGTAACTCCTAATCATTTACGAATTAGAAAAATATACTTAAAAGAAGTTGATCGAAAGCGATATAAGATTATCTAATTGCTTGTTTTACTTCAAGATTAATTTTTATAGAAACGCTTCAGTATTTATTTACTGAAGCGTTTTTTTATGGTTTAAAACGTTTGATTATAATTTGTTAGACTTCAAGATAAACGGATTCCATTGATAAATTTGGTCTAGCTTAAGCTTGATTTTAGTAAATTTGTCAAAAATCAATTTTAATAAGACTTATGGAATATAGAATAGAAAAAGATACTATTGGCGAAGTTAAAGTACCAGCTGATAAACTTTGGGGTCCTCAAACTGAGCGCTCAAGAAATAATTTTAAAATAGGTGCACCAGCTTCTATGCCATTAGAAGTTGTTTACGGTTTTGCATATTTAAAAAAAGCAGCTGCGTATACCAATGCAGAACTTGGTGTTTTACCAGAAAATAAACGCGATTTAATCGCTCAAGTTTGCGATGAAATTTTAGCAGGAAAACACGACGATCAATTTCCGTTGGTAATTTGGCAAACCGGGTCGGGTACGCAAAGCAATATGAATGTAAATGAAGTTATAGCTAATCGCGCACACCAATTAGAAGGGAAAAAGATAGGAGAAGGTGAAAAAACGATTGCTCCTAACGATGATGTTAATAAATCGCAGTCTTCAAACGATACTTTTCCTACAGGAATGCATATTGCTGCTTATAAAAAAATTGAAGCGGTTACAATTCCTGGAATTCTGCAATTGCGTGATGCTTTAGATCAAAAAGCAAAAGCATTTAAAGATGTTGTAAAAATTGGTCGGACCCATTTTATGGATGCCACACCATTAACTTTAGGGCAAGAGTTTAGTGGATACGTTTCTCAATTAGATCACGGAATCAAAGCACTTAAAAACACATTGCCACATTTACAGGAATTAGCCTTAGGAGGAACTGCTGTAGGAACGGGCTTAAACACACCAAAAGGTTATGCTGAAAAAGTAGCTGGCTATATCGCTGATTTTACGCAATTACCATTTGTTAGTGCAGAAAATAAATTTGAAGCTTTAGCTGCCCATGACGCTTTTGTAGAAACACACGGAGCGCTAAAACAATTAGCCGTTTCGTTGAATAAAATTGGAAATGACATCAGAATGTTGTCTTCTGGTCCTAGAAGTGGAATTGGAGAAATCAATATTCCTGCAAATGAACCTGGGTCATCGATTATGCCAGGAAAAGTTAACCCTACTCAATGTGAAGCTTTAACGATGGTTTGCGCACAAGTAATGGGAAATGATGTTGCCGTTGGTGTTGGAGGTATGCAAGGTCAATTTGAATTGAATGTATTCAAACCCATGATGGCTGCAAATTTACTAGAATCAGCTCAATTGTTAGGCGATGCTTGTGTTTCTTTTGATGTAAATTGTGTTGCAGGAATCGAACCTAATCAAGAACGAATTGATGAGTTGCTCAAAAACTCGTTGATGTTAGTTACTGCTTTGAATACTAAAATTGGCTACTACAAGGCAGCAGAAATCGCTAATTCAGCTCACCAAAACGGAACCACTTTACGAGAAGAAGCTGTTCGTTTAGGTCATACCACAGAAGAAGAATTTGATAAATGGGTTAGACCAGAAGATATGACAGGAAATAACTAGTTTACAAGAATATACTAGAACAAAAAAGCACCGATTTTACGGTGCTTTTTTTATTGTTATAAAAGATGAATTATGCTTTTACGGTATACATTTTCTCCCTCAACTCTTTAACGCCAGGATCAGACATGTAGTCGTCAAAACTCATGTATTTGTCAATGGCTCCGTTTGGTGTCAACTCAATAATTCGGTTAGCAACAGTTTCAGCAAATTGATGATCGTGCGTAGTAAATAGAATATTTCCTTTAAAGTTTTTAAGCGAATTGTTGAACGCTGTAATCGATTCTAAATCAAGGTGGTTAGTAGGTTCATCTAAGATCAATACATTGGCTCTCATCATCATCATTCTACTCATCATACAACGTACCTTTTCACCACCAGAAAGCACTCGGCAAGTTTTTAAAGCTTCATCTCCGCTAAAAAGCATTTTACCTAAAAATCCGCGTATATAAACTTCTTCGCGTTCTTCATTGGTTTTTGCCCATTGTCTTAACCAATCGACTAAGTTTAAATCATTATCAAAAAACTTGCTGTTATCGTTTGGTAAATAGGATTGAGAGGTTGTAACTCCCCAATTTACTTTTCCATTATCAGCTTGTTGATTTCCCATTATGATTTCATAAAAAGCAGTTGTAGCTCTAGAATCTCTAGAATAAAAAACGGTTTTGTCGCCTTTCGATAAGTTGATATCTACATTATCAAATAAAATTTCGCCGTCTAGGCTAGCACTTAATTTTTCAATATTTAAAATTTGATCGCCAGCTTCGCGTTCGCGTTCAAAAATAATGGCAGGATATCTTCGGTTTGAAGGTTTTATATTTTCAAAATCTAATTTCTCAAGCATTTTCTTACGAGAAGTGGCTTGTTTAGATTTAGCTACGTTAGCACTAAATCGTTCAATAAATTGCTGTAGCTCCTTTTTCTTTTCTTCGGCTTTCTTATTTTGTTGCGCTCTTTGTTTGGCGGCAAGTTGAGAAGATTCGTACCAAAAAGTATAGTTACCACTGTAATGCGTAATTTTCCCAAAATCAATATCAGAAATATGTGTACAAACAGCGTCTAAAAAGTGACGGTCGTGGGATACTACAATAACTGTATGGTCGTAATTAGCTAAAAAATCTTCTAGCCAAGAAATAGTTTCATAATCTAAATCGTTGGTAGGCTCATCCATAATAAGCACATCAGGATTACCAAATAAAGCTTTAGCTAGCAAAACACGAACTTTTTGTTTTCCATCTAAATCTTTGACGGCTGAATAGTGTAATTCTGCTGGTATGCCAAGGTTAGAAAGTAACGAAGCAGCATTGCTTTCGGCATTCCAACCATCCATTTCTTCAAATTGAACTTGAAGCACTCCTACGCGTTCGCCATCTTTTTCACTAAAATCTTCTTTAGCGTAGATTTCATCCATTTCGTTTTTAACTTTGTACAACTCTTTGTTCCCCATTAAAACGGTGTTAAGCGCAGTAAAGTCGTCAAAAAGCGAATGGTCTTGTTCCAGAACAGACATTCGTTTTCCAGGTTCGAGATGAACATGGCCAGAAGTAGGATCCATTTTGCCCGCCAAAATTTTTAGAAAAGTAGATTTGCCAGCGCCATTGGCGCCTATAATTCCGTAGCAGTTTCCTTCAGAAAAAGTGGTGTTGACTTCATCAAACAACACTCTTTTACCAAACTGAACAGATAAATTTGAAACTGAAAGCATAAGCAATTTAATTTTTTGCAAAAGTAAGCATAAAAACCCATATTCTAAAACTAGAATGGCTTTCTCGTCTTTTAACGGGTGGTTAACACATCACATTGATTGGTAAATATATATTTGTTTGAGTAATAGGTTTACAATATGAAGTTTGTTTCATCCTGTATTTTATTGGTTTTGTTGTTCTCGTCTTGCCATAAAGACAAGAGAGAAAAAACAATCATTGCTGGTGAAATTGTTAATCCTACTTCTGCATATTTGACGCTTATTGATCGAGATGAGGTAGTTGATACAATTCCTATTCAGAAAAATGGTCAGTTTTACTACGAATTTAAACAGGACCATGAAAAACTTTATCTATTTAAACACGATCCTGAAGTCCAATCAATTTATCTGAAACCAGGCGACAGCACAGTTTTTAGGTTGAATACGGTGGAGTTTGATGAGTCTTTAACTTATGGCGGTGATACTGGTGTTGAAAACAATTTTTTTGTTGAAACCTTTTTGTTGAATGAATCTAATAACGATGTAATTTTATCGTATTATAAAATTAATCCAGAAGAGTATGAACAAATAACTGATTCGATTCACCAACAACGTATTTCTGATTTAAATACTCTTCAGCGAACACACAATTTGAGTAATTATTTTTTACGTATAGCTAAAAAAAGTATCGATTATGAATATTTTGATATGCGAGAACGTTACGCTTTCTTGAATCACCGTTATTTTAGTGAGCGTAAACTTCCAACAAATTATTTTGAATATCGTGACCAGGTAGATTTTAACGATGAAGATTTGTATTACTACTTTGGTTATTTACGGTTTTTGGATAACTACCTTAAAAATATTTCAGTAGCATATTGTAAAGAAAATATGGAGGAGAAAGACTGTTTTAATCTAAATACATACGACAATTTAAGCATACGAGTAGATTTTGTAAATAAGATTTTTGATAATAATGTTTTGCGAAAGCGTTTTTTAAAACGATTTATTAGTCAAGAAATTATTTTTGCAGAAACAGAAGCTCAAATTCAAGAAACCCTAAACTCACTAGAAGATTTTGATTTTTCGGAGCAAGAAAAAGCAGATGTCAGAAGATTAGCAAACTTTCATCAACAATTTTTAGTCGGAGAAAAAATAGGAGATCTGGAACTCTATAATGTTGATAAGGAGAAGAAAACCTTTAGAGAATTTGCTTCAGCAAAACCTATGGTCGTTCATATTTGGTCTGGAAATTCTTCAGAAATGCATCAAAATAGATTTAAGAAAATAAATGAACTTAGAAAAAAATACCCTGAAGTCGATTTTATAGGTATCAATATAGACTTCGAAAATCCTGTTATTTGGCATAATGTACTTTTTAGAAATGCATATAATACAGCTTATGAATACCAATTAGCTGATTTTAAAAATTATGGTGATTTGTACTCTAATTATCTGAACAAAATATTTTTTGTCGATTCAACTTGTAAAATTCAACAAGGAAAAACGCTGCTTAGCAGTCAAAATTTTGAAAGTGAATTGCTAGAGTTTTTAAATTCAAAACAGGAGAACTAAAATTAATTTTAAATAGTGATTCAAACACATTCATTTATTATAACAAAAACAAAAAAAGCCTGTTGATTGTTTCAACAGGCTTTTACGCACTAATACACTAAGATAATAGGTTTTAACGGAATCGGTCCACAGATTTTACAAGGTCTTCATCCTTTTTAATGGCTTTATTGGCTAAAACCAGAAAAACGATAGAAACTAAAGGAATAAAAACCCCAATACCTTTCTCAGAAACTTGCATTTCTCCAGATATGTTTAGTGCCGTATACACGAAAAATCCTACGGTTAAAAAGTTGATAAGAATATTTATTCTATTAATTACAAATTGTAACTTACGGTTTTTGAACAGAAAAATACAAATTAAAGCTAAAAGTCCAGAAACTCCAACAGCTAATGCCGCTAATGGAATATCAATAAGCATTACTTGTTCGTTTGAGTTGTCTACCCAAAGTGGAACAATACTTAAAAATAGAACATTTAGTATGACTACAAGAAGTAAATATATACTCTGAATGCGTTGTATCATAAGTTGACTTTGATTGCTGGCACAAAAATAACAGATTATTTGAGAAATAATATTGAAAACTAAAATAAAGTTGTATAATTGCAGTGTAAAAAAACAACTGTTTTTGTAAACAGTTCTTTCACATCAATTTAGATTTCGATTTTCTTTCGAAAAATACCCTATAAAACAAAAAAAATAATATCATTTACCGGAATACATGTTAGAAATTACTGAATTAAAGTCTAAAAAACTTCCAGAGTTACAAGCTATTGCTAAAGAGCTAGAGATTCCTAAGTTTAGAACAATGAAGAAACTCGACTTGGTATATCAAATTTTAGATTACCAAGCAGCAAACCCTAAATCGGTACAACAAATTGTATCTGGAGACGGTGGCGCTTCAACTTCAAAAAAGCAACCTAACGAATCTCAAAGCAAAGAAAAGTCTTCAACAAAGTCAGGCGATTCTTCTAAGCAAACTAGCAATACGAGCGATAATCAAAAGCGAGCAAGAGTTAGAACACCAAAAAAAGAAAAGGTAAAACCTAAACGCAAGTCTGATGTAGAAGAAAAAGAATCTGCTTCTACGTCACATAAACCTCAGACAAAGTCCAACGAACCTGCTCCAGCTAAAGCTGCAACTCCACAAAACAAAAAGGCTGATATGAAAGAAACGCGTAAGCCAGAACATCCAAAAGCAGCCAAGGAAGAACAAAAACCAAAACATCAACCAAGTCCAAAGTCTTCTTCAAAAAATCCTAAGCTAAAAGAGAATTCAACGAAGAACGATAAAAACGGAAATAGAGATACACGCAACAAATACAAGCAGCCAGATTATGAATTTGATGCTATTATTGAAAGCGAAGGTGTGCTAGACTTAATGCAAGATGGCTACGGATTCTTGCGTTCGTCTGATTATAATTACTTGTCATCTCCAGATGATATTTATTTGTCTCAGTCGCAAATTAGATTATTTGGATTAAAAACTGGCGATACCGTTTTAGGACAAGTAAGACCTCCTAAAGAAGGCGAAAAATATTTCCCATTAATCCGAATCAAAAAGATTAATGGTTTAGATCCTCAAGTGGTGAGAGATCGCGTTTCTTTTGAACATTTAACGCCGCTTTTTCCACAAGAAAAGTTCAATATTGCCGAACGCGATTCGAGTATTTCTACTCGAGTGATGGATATGTTTGCTCCAATTGGAAAAGGGCAACGAGGAATGATTGTTTCGCAACCGAAAACGGGTAAAACCATGTTGCTAAAGGATATAGCAAATGCTATTTCTGCCAATCACCCTGAAGTTTATCAAATTGTATTATTGATTGATGAACGTCCAGAAGAAGTTACCGACATGCAACGAAATGTAAACGGCGAAGTGGTGGCTTCTACGTTTGATAAAGAAGCGCACGAACACGTTCGCGTTGCCAATATTGTTTTAGAAAAAGCAAAACGTTTGGTTGAATGTGGTCATGATGTGGTTATTTTATTAGATTCAATTACTCGATTAGCACGTGCTTATAACACGGTTCAGCCAGCAAGTGGAAAAGTTTTAAGTGGTGGTGTAGATGCTAATGCCCTGCACAAACCAAAACGATTCTTCGGTGCAGCACGTAATATAGAAAACGGTGGTTCGTTGTCGATTATTGCTACAGCATTAACCGATACTGGCTCAAAAATGGATGAGGTTATTTTTGAAGAATTTAAAGGAACTGGTAATATGGAACTGCAATTAGATCGTAGAATTGCCAACCGTAGAATCTTCCCAGCAATCGATCTTAATTCATCAAGTACACGTAGAGATGATCTTTTATTAGATGAAGGCGTTATCCAACGAATGTGGGTGCTGCGTAAATACCTAGCTGATATGAATCCAATTGAGGCGATGGAATTTATTAACGATAGAATAAAGCAAACTAAAAACAATGAAGAATTTTTAGTTTCCATGAATGGATAACTAACTTTTTTGGTATATGATTTTTAAAAACCGTTTTCATTTCTATGGAAACGGTTTTTTAATTGACTTTGTTTTGACTTTTTTGTGAAGCTTACAACCCAATAGTTTCTATCATAAGTTGACATTTTAAACCATAGAAATGCTTAAGATTCACTTTAAATTGATTTTGTTTAATACAAAACTCAACAAGCTACTAGTTAATTGAAATCCAGTAATACTAATTCAACAAAAAACTCCTTCGACAGAAAAGCAATCGAAGGAGTTTTTCTTTGTTTTTATACAAGCTTATTTCTTGTCTTTAAGCTTTTTTTGTTCTTCAGCTTGCTCCATAATTTCTTGCATTTTTCGGGCAAACTTACCTTTTTTCTTCTTCGGTTTTTTCTTGTTTTTCTCAATCTTGGCTAAAATCTTCTTCTCATCTATAATTACATTTTTAATAACTAACATAATTCCAATAGTAATCAGGTTAGAAACAAAGTAGTAAAGCGATAAACCACTGGCATAATTATTAAAGAAAATCAACATAACCAAAGGAGACAAATACATAATAAACTTCATGTTAGGCATTCCTGGTTGCGAGCTTTGCTGCATGTTTTGTCCTGTAGTCATTTGCATGTAAAAGAAAATTGCTACCGATGCTAAAATCGGAAATAAACTCACGTGGTTTCCGTAAGCCCAAGAAATTAGCGGAATATAAGTATCCCATTCATAAATAACATCGTAACTTGATAAGTCATCCGCCCATAAAAAGCTTTTTTGGCGCAACTGAAATGCACTTGGGAAAAACTGGAACAAGGCGTAAAACACCGGGATTTGCATCAATGCAGGAATACAGCCGCTTAACGGACTAACGCCGGTTTTGCTGTACAATTTCATAGTTTCCTGCTGACGCTTCATCGCGTTATCTTCGTATTTTTTGTTGATTTCGTTGATTTCTGGCTTTAACACCTTCATCTTGGCTTGCGACAAATACGACTTGTAAGTTACTGGCGAAAGTACAATTCTAACCGCAATGGTCATTACAATAATGGCTAAGCCGTAACTTGGTAAATTGCTGCTTAAAAACCCGAAAAATGGAATAAAAATGTATTTGTTAATCCAGCCAAAAATTCCCCATCCTAATGGAACTATTTCATCTAAATTTCGTTCGTAACTGCTCAAAATTTTGAAATCGGTAGGACCAAAATACATATTTAAGTCTTCTGCAATTTCACCTCCTTTAAGTTGAAGTGGAATTTCAGCCGTATATTTTTTGGTGTAAACCGTATCGATTTGTTCGTCTTGAACTAAGTTTTCTGAAGTAAATTTACCACGTTTAAAGGGTGTGTCGGTTAGCAAAATACTAGTAAAAAAGTGTTGTTTGAAAGCAAACCAATCGATTAATTTGTCTTCTTCAACCGTGTGATCACTTTGGTTGGTGTAATCATCTTTGCCACCTTCATATTGATACACAATTTCTGTATATCTATTTTCATAAGAAATGCTTTTTGCTTGGCGATAAGCTTTTAGTTGCCAAGTAAGTTGCGGTTCGTCGCTGCTAGAAATAATGTTGTCTAAACCTTTCGATTTAATTGAAAAATCCATCATGTATTCATCTGGATTAATCTGATAACGGTATTCCAGGTACTGGTTTTCTGAGGCTTTCAGCTTCATCGATAAAATCTGCAAATCGCCTTCTTGCTTTAAACTTGGCTCGAAATATAAATCTTTGGTCTGATAGGTTTTTCCGTCGGTGGTGTTTAGCGTAATATTAAAATCGGAGTTTTGATCTTTTATAATATAGACAGGGTCGCCTTTATAATTGTTATGTTGGCGCATTTTTGCCTCGATAACCTGACCACCTTTGTTGCTTACTTTTAGCTTTAAAACATCATTTTGTATCGTAGTAACTTCATCTGTAGCCGAAGGGAGCGTTTCAGCATAAGCCAAAGTACCTTCTTTTTGCTTCGATAAAATTTTTGCAATAGAATCGTTTTCGGCTATAGGTGTGCGTTCTTCGTTTACTTTTTCGGGAGAAGAAGAATCGGCAGTTTCTGTAACTGAATCTTGCTTTTCAACTTGCTCGGTTTTGGTTGCTTCTTCAGCTGGTTTTTCATCCTCTTGCATGTATACCATCCAAAAAAGAATAGCACCGATTAGCAAAAAACCTATAATTGAATTGATGTCGAATTTTTTATTATTGTCTTCCATTTAAGCTAAAATTTGAGCTTGATTTGTAATGTTTAAAATAAATGCAAAAGTCTGCATTTTATCTGAATTTTTAAGCTTTAACGTTTGTTTTTTTCTTGATTTGCTTTTTCATAAAAATACCCTCAAGCGATATCTGCTATAATCATTTTGGCGTGAATTCTTGAGTTTTCAATAAACCATTTGTGGGTTTCCATTCCGCCGCAAATAACTCCTGCTAAGTAAATCCCTTTTTGGTTGGTTTCCATTGTTTGTGGGTTGTATGTCGGGATTTTTTTTCCATCTTTTGAAAAAGAAACGCCTAATTTTTCTAAAAAGCTAAAATTAGGTTGATACCCAGTTAAAGCGAGAACAAAATCGTTATCTATAGCCTGTTCATCTTGGTTTTTATCGGAAAAATACACTTTGTCTGGCGTTATTTTTGTCAATTTTGAATTGAAAAAAGCTTTGATGCTTCCTTCTTCAATTCTATTTTTGATGTCAGGTCTTACCCAATATTTCACCCGTTCTCCAATATCATTTCCGCGAACAATCATCGTTACTTTTGCTCCTTTTCGCCAAACCTCTAAAGCGGCATCTACAGCAGAATTACTAGCGCCTACCACCACCACATTTTGCATGGCATAAAAATGCGGATCCTTGTAGTAATGCTTAACTTTTTCTAATTCTTCTCCAGGAATATTTAATCTATTCGGGATGTCATAAAATCCACTAGCTACAATAATATTTTTAGCGTTATAGGTAGATTTTGTAGTTCTAATTTGATGAAAACTTTCATTACTATTGACTTCTACTACTTTTTCAAATAAATTAATTTGCAGTTGATTAGAAGTTGCAATTCTACGGTAATATTCTAAAGCTTCTTGTTTAGAAGGTTTTGCTTCCTTGCTAATAAATGGAATTTCGTCAATTTCTAGCTTTTCTGAACTCGAAAAAAACGTCATATTACTTGGGTAATTGTATAAAGAATTTACCAAAGTTCCTTTTTCTACAATTAAGTAATCGAGGTTTTTCTTTTTGGCTTCTAGCGCACAAGCAATGCCAATGGGGCCGCCACCAATTATAAGTACATCTAAAGGTTTTGACATGTTATGAGTTTGCTAATTGATCAAGTTGTTGAATCGTTGAGGTTGGGTTTTCAGACTTAAAAACAAAACTTCCAGCTACGAGTATATCAGCTCCAGCTGCTATCAATTTTTCAGCGTTTTTATCGGTTACGCCACCATCAATTTCAATTAAAGTTGAAGTGTTTTTTTCTTTGATGATTCCTTTCAACTGACTGATTTTGTCATATGTGTTTTCAATGAAATGTTGACCGCCAAAACCAGGGTTTACACTCATAATACATACCATATCGATATCTTGAATTACATCTTCTAGAAGATGGACGTTGGTGTGCGGATTTATGGCTACACCAGCTTTCATTCCGTTTGCTTTTATAGACTGAACACTTCGGTGTAAATGTGTACAAGCTTCATAATGAACGGTAAGCATATCGGCTCCTAAGTCGGCAAAAGTTTTGGTGTACCTATCAGGATCTACAATCATTAAATGAACATCGATAAACTTTTTTGCGTGTTTATTGATGGCTTGCAAAACCGGCATTCCAAAAGAAATATTGGGCACAAAAACACCGTCCATAATATCGATATGAAACCAATCGGCTTGGCTGTTGTTTACCATTTCTATATCGCGTTGTAGGTTAGCAAAATCGGCTGCTAAAATTGAAGGAGCAATTATTTTTTTCATACAATTTTTTTATGCCTACAAATTTACAAAATCTATATGGCTTTTTAGAATTCTATTTTTAGGTTCATATTTGGCATTTTTTAGTAGTAAAAACGAGTAAATTTGCACCTATGGTTCAACATTTTGTTCATTACGGATTACATTTTGGTGCTATAGCCATTATCGCTTATTTTTTTGATAAAAATAATTTCAAAATAAACTATTTAATTTTGCTAGCCACGATGCTGGTAGATATCGATCATTTATGGGCAAATCCTATTTTTGATCCTAATCGATGTAGTATCGGGTTTCACACTTTTCATCAACCCTTGTTTATCACTTTTTATGTAATGGGAATGTTTGTTTTTGCTTCTAAAAAAATAAAACTAATATGCATAGGATTGAGCTTCCATATGCTAACTGATTATTTAGATTGCCATTTTGAAAGCCTTATTGCAGCTGTATTTGGTTGATTTCAAAATTGGTTTTAATCTGCTGCATGTGTTTCTTTGAAAGCGGTTTTTCAAAAGCTTCACTAAAAATGCTAAAGGGTTTGTCTTGAAGCATCGTTCTGAGTTTGTTTTCTGAACTCAACAGATAAAATTGAATGAGTTGTTTTTTGCTCAAAGAAGTCTCACTTATTATTTGATTTACTTTTTCCAATAATTCTATACCATTTAATTCTGGCATGTGATAATCAGAAAGTATGATGTTTGGTACTTTTGACGGATTGTTTGTTATGTGCTGCAAAAAATCGGTTGCATGTTGAAAAGTGTAAACTTCCTTTTTAGGAAAAAAACTATCAATCAATTTGTTGTGTATAAACAACTCCATCTTACTATCGTCAATAATCGCAATTTTCATATTAGCCAAATAAGTTCTCTGCAAATTTGAAGATTTTCAAGGGAATTTCTTGTAGAAGAAATTCGATAGTAGCTAGATTTAACATAGCTTAGTAGATAATTAACCGCTACTTCATCTTAGCTTAAGCTTAAAATAGCGGTATAATTAGTTTACAAATCCATACGGTTATCGTTTGCTTTTCTGTCGATTAACTTGTTGTAAGGGTCGATACCAACACTGTGTGGTTCTTCTTCAACTTCAATGCTAAAAGAAGTAGTGCTTTTTGTGAATTTCTTTTTTTCTAAGTACAAGACAGATTCATCATCTTCACCAAAAATACCGACTTCCACATAATCAGCAACAGGAAGGCTTTCTATAATGTTTTCCTGTTCGTCGACTACTACATCAATACTATCGCCATTATTTGTGCTTAGTGTTAATTCAACTTCTTTATCGCTTTCAACTGAAATTTCTTCAGAAAAAATCTTGTTTCCTGTTTCGTCTGAGCGATATTTTATGACATTTACTTCAAAATCTACTTGCCAATTTCCATTTTCAAGTTGTTTTTTGGAAGCATCCACCACTTTATTATTGTATAAAGTAATGGTTTCGTACATATCGGTTATCAAATATTGCAACGAATCTGGAGTTGACTTTTTCAGGTAGTCTGTAAATTCTAAGGAAGTTGTGTAAGGCGGCTCCTGAAAAGCTACATTATCTATATATTCGCTGATTACACCATTGAATTTGTCTTCTCCTAAATAATCGCTCATAGCATACATTACCAACGAACCTTTGTTATAATGAATGTATTGTTGGTTTTCATTTAAAATCAATGGCAATTCCTTTTGCGATTCATATTTTCGGCCTCTCAAATAACTGTTTAGCGCATCTTTAAGAAATCGGCGCATTTTCTTTTTGCCGTATTCTTTTTCAAGGACTTTTAGCGAGCTATATTCGGCTAAACTTTCAGAAAGCATTGTAGCACCTCTAACATTTGCCCCGATAACTTGATGCGCAAACCACTGGTGAGCTACCTCGTGAGCAGTAATTGTAAACGGGTAATCGACCCCGTCATTTTCATCGTCAACATCAGCTATAAACCCAACACCTTCTGAATATGGAACTGTGTTTGCAAAGGCTTGTGCAAAACTTCCCATCGTTTTTGGAAATTCGATTATACGCAATTGGTTAAATTGATAGGGACTAAAATTTTCTTCATAATATGCCAAGGCTTTTTTAGCGCCTTTCATCATTCTGTCAATGTTGAAATCGTGCGGTTTATGATAAAAAATTTGAATATTGATTCCGTTAAATTCCTCTTCATAAACTTCATATTCAGCCGACATAAAATTGAAGAAGTTGAGCATTTTACTTTCCATTTTATAGTGAAAATAGCGCTTGTTATCTTTCATCCATTCTTTTTGAAGATAACCAGGTGCGATAGCAATTTGCTCTGGCGCTGTGCTAATAACGGTTTCAAAATTGATCCAATCGGCATCATCAGAAATATAAGTATTGCCTAATGCAGTAGAATCTGTTGGTGATTTCATACGTTCTTTAAACGGCAAATTATATTTTTCTCTAAGTTTATGATAACTAATTTCACGGTTTTCGTTGTATCCAAAATTTGGTAAAAAGTTATTTCTTAAAAATGTACCGTTTTTTAAGATAGGTGAATTGGTTCTCAAAAAAGTAGCCGTTTCATTTTTAAGATTAAAATCTAAATCAAAACTATCTTTTGGCATCAAGGGTTCATCTGGAACAAAAACCTCTTCGTTGTAAGTATCGTTTTTAGCAACAGTTTTTCCAGGAATGGAGTAGGAGTACTCACGATCTTCGTAGGCATACCGAACAAAAACAGAATCGATTGGTTGGTCGGTTTTGTTGACTAAAGTTAGTTTGCCTCTTGCTTCAAAATTTCTGTTTTTTGGGTCTAAATCCAATTCCACATACACATCGGTAATTCGCGGTTGCGCTGCACCTTTTCGATGACCAAACTTTTGTTCGTATTCTACACTTTCTTTTTCATATTCTTTTGCTGTTTTACGTTCATTACGGATATTGTCGTCATAATAAATATAACTTCCAATAGCAATAAAAATAGCGAGCGAACTTGTTAGCGCAATTTTCTTTCCTGTATTGAAACGATTGTTTGCAATTTTAAATCGTTCTTTAAAAGAACTAATAACACCTCTTCGGTAGAATAAAGTTCCAATAATAAAAAGGGCTATTCCGAGTAAGGTCCAGTAAATTTTATAGGTAAAAAAGTTGGGTAAACTTGACCCAAAACCATTCATATCAGAATAATTTACGCCGCCGCCACGATTAAAAATAAAGATGCTTTGGTCAACACCAAAACTACTAAGCAACGGAAATAGTATGGTTAAAGTTATAAGAATAATAAATCCTACAATATAGTTTTTGACCAGCGAGTGAATAAAAAATGCCAGTAATGCATAAATGATCCAATACCAAATATCAATAACAAAAAAGTTGACTAGGTATAAACCGATTTCGATGTAGTAGAATTCGTTATAAATTTGATATCCTATGCTTACTACCATAACACTTAGATAAAACAGCGCTTGCATTTTGATAATAGCTAAAAAATCTGAAGCCATAAAAACCCAAGTAGGAGCAGGTGAGGTGTCGATTAGTTGATTCATTTTTGCAAGTCTACCACGATGCATTAGCATTCCTGTAAAGAGGAAAGTTAGCAACATCATAAAAACACCTAACGAGGAAGTCGAACTGTCAACCATTAGCCAAGTCATAGGAAGTGTGTTGGTTCCTTGTATTGAATTAGATTTTATTAAAACAAACAATAAGGCTGCTATTGCCATTGTAATAATAATGATGAAAGTCCAATTTTTAAGTATATATTTCAACTGAAAATTGGATTGCTTCCAGACAAGTTTCCACCAATATGATTGCGATAAATCGAGTTGAACTTGTGGTACTTTTCTTAATAAATTTCCGCCAAAATTTCTTTTTTTAACAGCAACACCTTTTTTGTTGAACCATTTCAAAGTAAAGCCTTGCTGGTTAAATTTGAATAATTTATAAATCGAAAAGAAAATTAAAACACTAATTCCAGCCCAAAGCAATCGGTTGTATAACAAATAATTAGAAAATGGCAGCGCTAACGTATTCTGTTCGATAACTGTCCAATATTCAGTTTCATAACCCAAAGCCGACATTCCCATAGGATCTATAAGAGAAGCTAGGTGTTTAGTGTCGATATCTCCAGCATAACTGCTAGCAATTGCTTGAACAATTAAAAGCACGATGATGCTGATAAATCCAGCAAAAATATTTCGACTAAAAGTAGTTATTCCAAAAACAATAGCGCCATAAAAAACGATATTGGGAATAACAAAAATAAAGAAAGGCTGCGCATAATTGTACCAATCAAAAGTTGTGAGTAAATCCTGATTGGCGCTTGGTAAAATAGTTGCTGAAATAATTCCTAATGCAACAACAAACATCAAAATTAGAACAACGCTTATACTGCTTAAAAATTTACCGAACAAATATGCCGACTTTTTAAAAGGATATGAAAACAAGACGTTGTGCATATCGTATTTATAATCTTTGTAGATAGATGAACCTACAATTGAAGGCAATATGAAATAAATTAAAATACTCATACCGCTTAATATTCCTGCGATAGCGTAAGCCGAATTTCTGATATTAATTCCAACTACAGAAGCTGTATTTCCATCAAAAACACCTATGTCTGCAGCCATAATTAATCCTGAAATCAGGTAAAAAATAACGGCATAAATATAGAAAAGCGGGTTTTTTAGCCAGTATAAAAATTCGAACTTGAAGATTTTAGCAAACATCATAATTTTTAGCTTATTGGTTATCTTGACTTAGGCTCACAAAATAGACATCTTCTAAATCAGGCTGAACAGAAGAAAAATCTGCATTTGGCTGATTTTCGCTGTAAACTCTAATGTTAAGCGAATTATCTTGATTGAAGCTAGATGAAATTACTTGATGCGTTTTAGCTAATTCAATTTCTTCTTCTCGGTTGCTAATTTTTGTCCAAATTTTACCTTCTAATTCTTTCACAGCATCTGAGGGAGAAGCTTTGCTCAAAATTTTTCCTCCATTCATTATTGCCATATCGGTGCATAATTCCTTAACATCTTCTACAATATGCGTAGATAAAATAACGATATGATTTGTGCCGATTTCTCGTAATACATTCAGAAAACGGTGTCGTTCAGCAGGATCAAGTCCAGCAGTTGGTTCATCTACAATAATTAATTTTGGGTTGTTCAGCAAGAGTTGGGCAATGCCAAAGCGTTGTTTCATTCCGCCAGAATAACCAGCTACATTTTTATTTTTGACTTCACTAAGGTTTGTAACTTCTAATGCATAATCGACCATCTTAGCTTTTTCTGCCTTATTTGAAATTCCTTTTAAATCTGCAAAATAATGCAGTAAGTTTTCGGCTGAAATTTTTGGATACACTCCAAATTGCTGTGGCAAATACCCCAAAACTTTTCGCAAACTCATTTTGTCTTCAAAAATATTTAAGTCGTCCAAATAAATACGACCTGAATCTGGCTCTTGCAACGTAGCAATGGTTCGCATTAACGTAGATTTTCCTGCGCCATTTGGTCCTAAAAGCCCAAACATTCCAGTGTTGATATCTATCGAAACATCATCAATAGCTTTTACACCATTAGCATAAGTTTTATTGACGTTTTGAAGTGAAAGTTGTATCATTAGAAGTCTTGTTTTGGTTTAATAATTGCAATAATAAGTCAATTTTGCTAATTATTTGTTGTTATGTCTAGGATTTGTTTAGTTTTTGATGGCAAGACAGGGAGTCAATTGGTTTAATTCTAATAAATTTTAAAACGGATGATACTTAATTGAAAAACAAGCTTTTTTCAGTTTTAAAATGTGTATATTTGCACGCAATTAAAAAATAATTGCAATGGCTCATCCAAATAAAGTAATCGGTAAAGGATTAACCTACGACGACGTCCTTTTAGTGCCCGCTTATTCTGAGGTACTTCCGAGAGAAGTCAATATTCAGTCCAATTTTTCAAAAAATATTTCGCTAAACGCTCCTGTTGTTTCTGCAGCAATGGATACGGTCACCGAATCTAGAATGGCAATTGCTATTGCTCGTGAAGGTGGTATTGGTGTTTTGCATAAAAATATGGCTATTGAGCAACAAGCGCTTAAAGTTAGAAAAGTAAAACGCGCTGAAAGCGGAATGATTATCGACCCGATTACCTTGCCTGTAGATGCAAAGGTTTTAGACGCCCAACAACACATGAAAGAACACCGCATTGGTGGAATCCCTATTGTTGATGGTAACAATAAGTTGGTCGGAATTGTAACTAACCGTGACTTGCGTTTCGAAAAAAATATTGATCGCCCATTGGTCGAAGTTATGACGAAAGATAATTTGGTAACTGTAGCAGAAGGAACATCGCTAGACCAAGCTGAAGATATTTTACAAGAAAATAAAATTGAAAAACTACCTGTCGTAAAAGATGACAATACACTTATTGGATTAATAACCTTTAGAGATATTACTAAACTATCTCAAAAACCAATAGCCAATAAAGATAAATACGGAAGATTACGTGTAGCTGCAGCGCTTGGCGTTACTCCAGATGTAGTAGAACGTGCTACTGCATTGGTGAAAGCTGGTGTGGACGCAGTTGTAATTGACACAGCACATGGTCATACAAGAGGTGTTGTAGATGCGTTGAAGGCTGTAAAAGAGAAATTTAAAGATTTAGATGTTGTAGTTGGTAATATAGCAACTGCAGATGCAGCCAAATATCTTGCAGACGCTGGTGCCGATGCTGTAAAAGTTGGTATTGGTCCTGGTTCTATTTGTACAACTAGAGTAGTTGCTGGTGTTGGATATCCACAACTTTCTGCTGTAATGGAAGTTGCTAATGCCTTAAAAGGTTCTGGTGTTCCTGTAATTGCCGATGGCGGAATTCGTTATACGGGAGATATTCCTAAAGCTATTGCTGCAGGAGCCGATGCAGTTATGCTGGGTTCGCTTTTGGCTGGAACCAAAGAATCGCCTGGAGAAACTATTATTTATGAAGGTAGAAAGTTTAAATCTTATCGTGGGATGGGTTCTGTTGAAGCCATGCACAAAGGTTCTAAAGATCGTTATTTTCAAGATGTAGAAGATGATATTAAAAAATTGGTTCCTGAAGGAATCGTTGGACGAGTTCCGTATAAAGGTGAGTTGGTAGAAAGTATGGTGCAGTTTATCGGTGGACTTAAAGCAGGTATGGGGTATTGTGGAGCAAAAAATATTGCTGATATGAAAAACAACACACAGTTTGTAGAAATTACTGCTTCTGGAATTTTAGAAAGTCATCCACATGATGTTTCTATTACAAAAGAAGCTCCTAATTATAGTAGATAATTAATTGTTTACAACAAAAAAAATCGCCTCCTCATTAATTTTGAGAAGGCGATTTTTTTATAAAAAGAAGTGCTTTTACTCTTCTCCAGCTTCAAAACCTTCGGTTGGTAGATCAAGAATTTTCATTACTTCAATAGTAACATCATACTCAGGTGAGATGTAAACCAAATTATTTCCTTCATCAAAAATTTGAGTATAATTATGCTTCTCTACTACTTGTTCTAATGCATTTCCAATAGTAGTGTACAGAGGTCGCAACAATTCCTCTTGTTTTGAACGAAGTTTTTGCTGAGAATTCTGTTGAAGATTTTGAATATCTTCTTCTAAGTCAATGATTTCATTTTGCTTAAACTGTTTCATAACATCGTTAAGTTCAGCTTCCTCTTCGTTAAACTTTTCAACAAGTTTTTGGTATTCAGCATACTTTGATCGTATTTCCTGATCCAATTCTTTTCCATACGATTTAATTTCTTGCTCAACTCCAGTTAATTCTGGCATTTGAGAAATAATAAAGTCGGTATTAATCGTGCCAACTTTTGATTGTGAATATCCACTAAACGCTATGACAAGCGCTAAGACAAAAAATATTTTTTTCATGCTTGATTTTTTTTTGCAAATTAAAAACTTTTTGATGGTATTGAGAAACTTATTTGCTTTAAAATAACTGTACCTAATAATTACATAATAAATTTCTGTTTCAAAATATTGATGCCTGAAACTTTTTTATCATAACATAAACATTGTAGGCTTATCAATTTTGTTACTTTTGTGCGATTAATTTAACACTAAGTATGCGATCGTTTTTTGCTTTTATATCGATGATGTTTTTTCAGGCTAGTCTAGCGCAAAGCCAAGACAATCAAACTCTTTTTAAAATAGAAGATAAAGAAATAAGTGTAGCTGAATTCAATCGAACGTTTAATGATAATGCAGCCTTGGCCCTCGATGAAAACAAACGCGATTTTGAAGATAATTTCGACTTGTTTTTAAACTTTCACCTAAAACTAAAAGCAGCTGAAGATGCCGAAATAGACCAAGAGGCTGATTTTTTGAAAGAGTTCAATCAACACTTTACACAATTAGCCGATAATTATATTGCCAACGGCAAGGTTACAGATGAGATGATTCAAGAAACTTATCAGCGCTTAAAAACAGAAGTAAAAGCTAGTCATATTTTAATTCGTTTTGATAAAAATTCAGATCAAGCTAAAGAAAAAGCACTTCAAAAAATAGATAGCATAATAAGAAAAATTGATGCAGGGGAAGATTTTGAATCTTTAGCTGTGCAATATTCGCAAGACCCATCTGTAAAAGAAAATAAAGGTGATATGGGTTGGTTCAAGGCTTTTAAAATGGTTTATCCTTTTGAAGACGCAGTATATCGACTAGAGGTAGATGAAATTTCGGCACCGGTAGAAACTCGTTTTGGTTTTCATATTATTAAAAAAACTGGTGAACGTCCATCGGTTGGAAAAATGATAGCGGCTCATATTTTAATCGTTCCTGAAAGCGAATCTGATTTGGCTAAAAACCATATTGATAACATCTATGAAATGCTTCTGAATGGAGAAGATTTTTATGATTTAGCTAAACAATTCAGTCAGGATAAAGCTACAGCAGAAAACGGTGGTAAAATGCCTCCTTTTGAAGTAGGAAGCGTGAATTCTAAAGTTTTTGAAGAAGTTGTTTTTGGTTTAGAAAACGACGGCGATATCTCTAAACCATTTAAGACCCGTTTTGGTTGGCATATTGTAAAACGTATCGGGACTAAACCCATTAAATCTTTTGACGATAAAAAAGAAGAATTACGAAAAAAAATAAAAACAAGCTCGCGTTCCAGAAATTTAAATAAACGTATAGAGGAATATATAAGAACGTTTTATAAAGTTGAAGAAGATGATCAAGCAAGCGAATTTTTTCTGCTAAAAGCAGGAGAAGAAATCGGTAATAATAAATGGAAAGTTCCAGAAAAAATTAACTTCCCCAATCGAGACTTCTTAGTTATTGACGATAAAAAATTCAGCTATGAGGATTTAGCAAAATATATTGAAAAAAACCAATTGAATACTTCAATAAAAAAAACATCAGTTAAAATAAAAAAGCTTATAAACGATTTTGTGTATGAAAAACTAATTAATCATCACAAAAACTATTTAGCAGAACTTGATGAGGAGTTTAATGCAAGTCTGTATGATTACAGAAATGGTTTGTTGTTATTTGAAGTAATGAACCGTAATGTTTGGCAAAACTCAGAAACAGATAGTATAAAACTGCGTAAATTCTACGAAGAACATAAATCTAATTATGTGAGTCCAATTCAGTTTACGGCAGATTTGGCTAGCTTTATCAGCCAAGAAGAAGCTGAACAATTTAGGAAAAAGTGGACTGAAGAACTAACTATCGAAGAAAAACACAAATCTGAAGCTGCTTCACTTTTGTTTGAAGCAAATAAGCAATTTAAAATAGACGACATAACTGTTCCTGAAGAAATAAAATTAGAACGAGGTATATCTGAAACTTATTTTCACAACAACCGCTTTTTGGTATTCAATATCAAAGAAATCGATCAAGCAAAGCAAAAAAGGTTTGAAGCAGTACGAGGAAAAGTTATCGCAGATTATCAAGATTGGTTAGAAGAAAAATGGATAAGCGAGCTGAAGAAAAAGTACACAATAGAATATAATGATGAAGCCATTAATCAAACAAAGAAAAGCTTTGAGTAGTATTAAACCTAGTATATTTTTAGGACTCTTCTGTATTGCATTATATTCCTGCAGCTACTTAGCCAAAGATAATAGTGAAGATATCGTGGCAAAGGTTAACGAAAAATACCTTTACAAACAAGATTTAATTGAACCTACAAAAGCAGCCAAAAATTCAGAGGATAGTATTCTGCTTGCAAACCAATATATTAACAGATGGGCATTAGAAAACTTATTGCTAGAAAAGGCAAAAATTAATCTTCCTAAAAGTCAACAAGCAAAATTTGATGAGTTAGCTGATAATTATAGGTACGAACTCTACACGCAAGCATACAAAGATGCGCTAGTCGATAAAGCGATAGAAGATTCGATTAGTGAATCTGATATTAAAGCTTATTATGAAGAGCATAAAGATAATTTTAAGACAAATGAAAACTTATTAAAAATTAGATACTTACATTTGACCAAAAATCTCTTGGAGTTCGATAAAATAAAAGAGCATTTTTTTCGCTTTAACGATTCAGATAAAGTTGCACTTGAAAATAGAGGGTTAGAATTTAAAGATTATATGCTTAACGATTCAATTTGGATAAGATCGGCACAAATTTTCAAAACCTTACCTTTAGAAAAAGAGATTTCTCAAGATGAATTTTTAAATGGAAATAAATTTGAAATTGAAGATTCTACTAGTGTTTATCTAGTAAAAATAAAAGATGTTTTAGAACCAAAATCAATAGCTCCGTTGAGTTATATTAAACCAACAATTGAACAAATAATCAGCAATAAAAACAAGCTGAAGATAAAGAGTAAAATAGAAAAAGAAGTTTTAGATGATGCAACCAATAGTAATGAATTTAAAGTATTTAAAAAGTAGTTTTTTTGTGTTTATACTGCTTTTAAGCATGCAATCAACCCATGCTCAAGTAACCATAGACGATTCAGATAGTATGCTTGAGCAAGGCGGTTCAGAAGAATTAGAACTAAAAGAAGTAGAGGTAGATGGTGATAAAAAGGTGAAAGTTGATGGAGTTGCTGCCGTTGTAGGAAATTATTTGATTATTGAAAGCGATATTCAAAAACTCCAAATGGACGCCAAAGAACAAGGTTTAGCAGAATCAGAAACCACAAATTGCAAAATTTTAGAACGAATTATGGAGCAAAAACTTTTAGCCCATCATGCCGTTCAAGATAGTTTGATGATTTCTGAAGAACAGCTAATGGCGCAAACCGAACAGCAAATTATGCAGTTTGAACAGCAAGTAGGGAGTATGCAGAAATTGCTCGATTTTTATAACAAAGATTCTGAACAAGAACTAAAAGAAGAATTACTAGAAATTAATACAGAGCGCGCTTATTCCGATGAAATGCGTTCAAAAATTGTTGATGACCTTGAAGTAACTCCAGAAGAAACACGTCAGTTTTTTGAATCGATTCCAGATGACGAAGTACCGATTTTTGGAGATGAGGTTGAAGTAGCTCAAATTGTTATTGAACCAGAAGTAGGCGAGGAGCAAATTCAAAAAGTGAAAGATCAGCTTAATGAATATCGAGACGAAGTGCTGAATGAAGGAAAAAGTTTTGCTACCCGTGCAGTATTTTATTCCAAAGACAGAGGAACGGCAAAAAATGGAGGAAAAATCACACTAACTAAGAGCGACCCATTTGTAAAAGAATTTAAAGATGCTGCATTTAGTTTAGCTGAAGGTGAAGTTAGCAAACCGTTTAAAACCGATTTTGGTTACCATATTTTAACAGTTGAAAAAATTAGAGGGCAACAAGTTGAAGTAAGACACATTTTACTTTATCCAGAAGTTACCAACGAAGCTATTGAAACAGCAAAGGAAAAGGCTGAAAAGTTAAGAGCAAAAATAGAAAAAGGCGAACTTGATTTTGCTGAAGCAGCAAGAGAATTTTCAGACGAAGAGGAAACTCGTGAAAATGGTGGACAATTAGTGAATTCAGCAAACGGTGATAAGCGATTCGAATTATCTAAAATGGACCCAGAGCTTTATGGAAGAGTTTACAATCTAGCTGAAGATGAAATGTCTCGAGTTGTTCCTGATGAAGATCGAAGAGGAAATAAATCATTCAAAATATTTAAGGTAACCAAAAAAATCGACGAACATAAAGCCGATTTTTCGAAAGATTATCCAAAAATAAAAGACTTAGCATTGCGTCAAAAACAACTTAAAGAAGTAGAACGCTGGAAAAAAATTAAAGCTAAAGAGACCTATATAAAGCTTAATTCTGAATATAAATCATGCAATTTTGCAGAAAATTGGATAGATAATCTTTAAAAAAATAAAATATGTCGGATGTAGATAAAATTAATCAGTTAGTTGAAAAATATTCCCATCTTAAAACAGAAATAGGAAAAGTAATTGTTGGTCAAAACAAGGTTGTAGATAACATTTTAGTCGCTGTTTTCTCTGGCGGACACAGCTTGTTGATTGGTGTACCTGGTTTGGCAAAAACACTTATGGTCAATACTATTTCTACGGCACTTGGACTAGACTTTAAACGAATTCAATTTACACCCGACCTTATGCCTAGCGATATTGTAGGCTCTGAAATTTTAGACGAAAACAGAAAATTTAAGTTTTTGAAAGGGCCTGTTTTTTCCAATATCGTTTTAGCAGATGAAATTAATAGAACGCCTCCAAAAACTCAAGCCGCATTACTAGAAGCAATGCAAGAAAAAGCTGTAACCGTTGGAGGAAAAACCTACACCTTGGCGCAACCTTATTTTGTGTTAGCAACGCAAAACCCAATCGAGCAAGAAGGAACTTATCCTTTGCCCGAAGCACAACTCGACCGATTTATGTTTGCCATCAACTTAACTTATCCAAGTTTTCAAGAAGAAGTCGATGTGGTAAAGTCTACAACTCAAGCGCAAACTCATCAGGTTAATGCCTTATTTAACGCGCAAGAAATTGTTGATTATCAACAGCTCATACGTCGAATTCCAGTAGCCGATAATGTGGTTGAATATGCTGTAAAATTAGTCGGAAAAACTCGACCAAATGAGCCAACTGCCAGTCAATTGGTAAAAGACTTTGTAGATTGGGGTGCTGGTCCTCGAGCTTCTCAAAACTTGATTTTAGCAGCCAAAACACACGCCGCTTTGCAAGGGAAATATTCACCAGATATAGAAAATGTTCAAGCAGTAGCCGAACCAATTTTACGTCATCGAGTAATCAAAAATTACAAGGCTGATGCCGAAGGTTTAAGCATTGAAAATATTATTTCTAAGTTACTCTAAATTCGTTATGTAAAACGAATTTAAATTACTAGACAAAGCTGTATTTTGACTGTGTTTAGTATCAATAAAATTAGTTATTTCTTATTATATCAATTAATAAGTCATTAAGTATTTAGTTTTGATTCACTTTACAGGTCAACAATTGATTTTGTTCTAATTTATTTAGATTTCCTTTATTGATTTTTTAATTAAAATTGATTTTATTACTTTTGCAACTATTCAATTTAAACTTACATAATTATGGCATTCGATATTGATATGATCAAGAAGGTGTATAGCCAAATGGACGAGCGAATTAACAAAGCTCGCGAAGTTGTTGGTACACCGCTTACGTTAGCAGAAAAAATACTATATTCTCACCTTTGGGATGGCAACCCATCAAAAAAACTTCAACGAGGAAAAGATTACGTGAATTTTGCTCCAGATCGTATCGCTTGCCAAGATGCAACGGCTCAAATGGCTTTGCTTCAGTTTATGCAAGCCGGAAAAGATAAAGTAGCTGTTCCTACAACAGTTCATTGCGATCACTTAATTCAAGCTAAGCAAGGCGCTAAAAAAGATTTGGCTAGAGCTAACGAAACTTCTAATGAAGTTTTCGATTTCCTAGAATCAGTTTCTAATAAATACGGAATTGGTTTTTGGAAACCTGGTGCTGGAATTATTCACCAAGTTGTGTTAGAAAACTATGCTTTTCCTGGTGGAATGATGATCGGAACTGATTCGCACACCGTAAATGCAGGTGGTCTTGGTATGGTCGCTGTTGGTGTTGGTGGTGCCGATGCTGTAGATGTTATGGCTGGTATGCCTTGGGAACTTAAGTTTCCAAAAATGATTGGTGTTAAGCTTACTGGTAAACCACAAGGTTGGACGGCTGCAAAAGATGTTATTCTTAAAGTTGCTGAAATCTTAACCGTTAAAGGCGGAACTGGTTGTATTGTTGAATATTTTGGAGAAGGTGCTAAAAATTTATCTTGTACAGGAAAAGGTACCATTTGTAACATGGGTGCTGAAATTGGTGCAACAACTTCAACTTTTGGTTACGATGAATCTATGGAGCGTTTCCTTAGAGCAACCGATAGAAATGAAATTGCTGATGAAGCAAATAAAATAAAAGATCACTTAACTGGTGATGATGAAGTGTATGCAGATCCAGAAAAATATTTCGATCAAGTAATCGAAATAGATTTATCTACTTTGCGCCCTCATTTAAACGGACCTTTTACGCCAGATTTAGCAACTCCAGTTGGTGAGCTAGGCGCAAAAGCGAAAGAAAACGATTGGCCAATTAAAGTTGATTGGGGATTAATCGGTTCTTGTACAAATTCATCTTACGAAGATTTAACCCGTGCGGCTTCTATTGCTCAACAAGCAATCGATAAAAAAATAAAACCAAAATCTGATTTTGGAATCAATCCTGGTTCAGAACAAATTAGATTTACAGCTGAAAGAGATGGATTATTAAAAGTATTTGAAGACTTAGGAGCTACTATATTTACCAATGCTTGTGGTCCTTGTATTGGTCAGTGGGATAGAAGCGATAGAAAAGGAGAAGAGAAAAATACAATTGTTCATTCTTTCAATAGAAACTTCTCTAAGCGTGCAGATGGAAATCCAAATACACACGCTTTTGTTGGATCGCCAGAAATGGTGGCTGCAATTACTATTGCAGGACGATTAGATTTCGATCCGATGAATGATACATTAATCAACGAAGATGGCGAAGAGGTGAAATTGGATATGCCTAACGGTATTGAATTGCCTCCGCAAGGATTTGAAGTTGAAGATAATGGTTACCTGGCTCCAAAAGAAGATGGTAGCGGTGTGGAAGTTCGTGTTGCAGAAGATTCTAACAGACTTCAGTTATTAACTCCATTTGAACCTTGGGACGGTAAAAATTTAATGGGTGCTAAATTATTGATAAAAGCACACGGAAAATGTACTACCGACCATATTTCTATGGCTGGTCCTTGGTTGAAATATAGAGGACATTTAGATAATATTTCAGACAACTGTTTGATAGGTGCGGTGAATGCATATAATATGCAAACCAACTTTGTAAAAAGTCAACTTACAGGTGAGTATGATGCAGTGCCAAAAACACAGCGTCAATACAAAGCTGAAGGAATTCCAACAGTAGTAGTAGGAGATCATAATTACGGCGAAGGTTCTTCTAGAGAACACGCTGCAATGGAGCCAAGACATTTGGGTGTGAAAGTAGTACTTGTGAAATCTTTTGCAAGAATTCACGAAACTAACTTGAAAAAACAAGGAATGCTTGGTGTTACTTTTGATAACGAAAGCGATTACGATTTAATTCAAGAAGATGACACTTTCAACTTTATTGATCTAGAAGATTTTGCTCCAGACAAGCAACTAACAATTGAAATTGTTCACGCTGATGGTTCTAAAGATACTATCAAAGCAAATCATACTTATAATAACACCCAAATTGGATGGTATAAAGAAGGTTCTGCTTTGAATATGATTAAGAAAATGAATGGGTAACGACTTCTTTTGAAGAAATAGCTTTACGCAAACAAAAACCTCGCAATACATATTGCGAGGTTTTTTTATGTAAAAATAATTAGATTTTTGTTGTTAGAGCAAAGAAGTTTTCTTCTTAACTTCTAGTCATTTTTGCGATATAAAATCCGTCATTATCAGTTTGGTGTACAAATATTTTTTCTTCTTCCGCTAAACGAAAATCCTTACCTTCTTCACTGTCTAGAAATTGCTTTACTTGTGCTTCATTTTCAGAAGGTAGAATAGAACAAGTGGCATAAACAAGCGTACCCTTTGGAGCAGTCAATTTGCTGTAATCCTTTAGAATATCAGCTTGGGTTTTTCTGATTTCGTCTAAAAATTCTGGTTGTAACTTCCATTTAGCATCTGGATTTCTTCTCAAAACTCCTGTTCCAGAACAAGGCGCATCAATCACAACTAAGTCACCTTTACCGTGAAGTTTTTTGATGGTTTTATTGTTTTCTATGTGCCGCGTTTCAATATTATGAGCTCCCGCTCTTTTGGCTCTTCTTTTAAGTTCCTTTAATTTGTTGGCATAAATATCAAGGGCAATAATTTGTCCTTTATTTTCCATTAATGCCGCAAGGTGTAAAGTTTTTCCACCAGCTCCAGCACAAGTATCAATTACTTTTTGACCTTTTTGTGGTTTTGCTATTCGAGCTACTTTTTGAGAAGACGCATCTTGAACTTCAAACATACCTTTTTTAAAAGCCTCTGTTTTGAAAACATCTGCACGAAAACTTAATTGCAAAGCGTCAGGATGTTGATTCAAAAAATGTGTTTCAATAGAATTTTCTTGTAAAAGGGTTTTTTGTAATTGCTTTTTGGTAGTTTGAAGTGTGTTAACTCTCAAAATAACAGGTGCTTGCTGATTTAAGGCAGCAATTTCTTTGGTCCAAAGTGCTTCGCCGAGTTCTTTTTTCCCTAAATCATCTAACCAATCTGGAATAGATTCCCGATATTTTCTTACTTGACTTAGTTCATCAAACCTTCCTTTGATCCGACGAGTAGGAGTGTCTTCAAATTGAGGCCAATCGGGAATGGAAATTCCTCGCAGTGTTGCCCAAACAGCAAATAGGCGAAATAAATTTGGTCTTGAATAAGGTTGGTTTACTTCTGCGATTTCGCTGTACAAGCGTTTCCATCTTACAATATCATAAGTGGTTTCTGCAATAAAACTGCGGTCTCGTGAACCCCAGCGCTTGTCTCTTTTTAACGATTTTGATATTTCTTTATCGGCATACCCTTCTTCGTTGAAAATTTGATGAAGGGTGTCTATTACGGTAAAAACTAAATTTCTGTGTAGTCGCATAAAATTCTTCTATAGAATTTGCAAAGCTAGTGAATTTAATCTTTAGCCTTATCTTGCGATTGATATTGTTTAAGCAGTTTTTTATTGAAATCGTATTCAGCTTTTTTTAGCAGCATTATCTTTTTGGCTGAAATGATTTGTTGTAGTTCTTCAATATAATCTTTTCTGTATTTCAATCGATTTTCTTGGTATTCAACATAATCGCTCAACAAGTCTTCAGCTTCTTGTTGGCTTAAATTCTGAATATTTTTTAAGCGTTCTTTTATGCTTTTCCAGTCTTCTTTTTTTAGGGCTCTGTACTTATCGGTGTGTTTGTTGTAAACAGGCCAAAACTTTTCGGCATCAGCTGAGCTGAGTTTTAATTCTTTTGTGAAATAAGCGACTTTCATCGCGTGTATTTGATCGTCATCTTGAGCAAAACTAATGTTTAACCCAATTATGGTGAATAAAATAAGGATATAATACTTCATATTTCTAGTCGTTTAAATCTAGGTTGTTAAAATCATCTTCAAAATAATTTAAGATGGCATCATCATCTAAAGACTTAAAATCATTTTCTGCTATATCAAATTCAATACTTGAGCCTGTGTATTCAAAAAGTTCTGCATTAGGCATAATGTAAAAATCGATATAATCTTCTAGCAAGACAGGATCTATTTCAACTGTTTGATAAGTAGAATTGATGCTTTCGTTATTGCTTTTATTCATCAAAAGGTATGATAAAAACAACAGACTGATACTTGCGGCTATCGCAACTATTTTTCTAGAGTTAAGCGCAATGACTTTGCTTTCTTTTTGCTCTTTTGAGTTGACTTCGAAATTTTCAAAATAGCCTTTTGGAACGCTAAAACCACTTTCGTGTTGCGTTGCTTTTTTCGCTTTAGCTAGTTTTTGAATTCTGAAATTTTCAAAATAATTTTCAGGAATCTTGAAACCAGACTTAAGATTGCTATTTTTATTCAAATTTTTCATACTACTTATATGACACTTAAAGTATAAAAAAGTTTAATTCGATTTTAGGTATTTTTCTATTTTCTTGCTGGCTAAGTGATAACTAGATTTTAAAGCACCTACACTTGTGCCGAGCAATTCAGACATTTCAGCATACTTCATCTCCTGAAAATATTTTAGGTTAAAAACTTCTTGCTGTTTATCGGGAAGAGTGGCAATGGCTTTTTGAAGCTGAAGTTGAATTTCGTTTCCTTCAAAATAGACGTCGCTTGCTAAATTTTCAATAATATGTTCTTGCAGCTCTTGACTAGATAGCTTTTGCTTTTTTGCTTTTTTATTCAAAAATGTAATCGATTCATTGGTAGCAATTCGGTACATCCAGGAGTAAAGTTTGCTCTCGCCTTTAAAGCGGTCGATGTTTTTATGCACTTTTATAAAAGTGTTTTGCAACACATCATCTGCATCTTCGTGAATTTTTACGATATGTCGAATATGCCAATACAGTCGCTCTTTGTATAAATCGACTAAGTGTTGAAAAGCATTGTCTTTATGCTTAACGTCTTGTAACTTTCTTACCAATTCCTTTTCCTGCATATCGAATTTAAAATCCGCAACAAAGCTACTTATAAAAACGCAACTTTTTTTTAAACTTAACAAACAAATTGACTTATACGCTAGCCACTTTTTTAAGCTTGATTTTGTCTGAAACATAAAAGAAAAAATGGTTTTGCTATAATAAAAAATAAGTGTAATTTTGCAGCTCAAATAAAATATACACATTATGAATCATTATGAAACTGTTTTCATTTTGAATCCCGTTTTATCTGAAGACCAGATAAAGGAAACAGTAAAGAAGTATGAAGACTACCTTGTTTCCAAAGGAGCCAAAATGGTTAACAAAGAAAATTGGGGGCTAAAAAAATTAGCTTACCCAATCCAGCACAAGAAAAGTGGATTTTATCACTTGTTTGAGTTTGAAGTAGAAGGAGAAGTTATCGATGCTTACGAAGTTATGTTTCGAAGAGACGAACGCATTATGCGTTATTTAACGGTTAAGCTAGATCGTCACGGTGTAGACTGGGCAAAAGAAAGAGTAAAACGAATCAAACAAAGCGCTAAGTAATTATGGCTACAATTGAAGAACAATCGAAAGAAAAAAATGACGGACAGATTAGATATCTTACTCCGTTAGATATAGAAACAAAAAGTAAAAAAAGATACTGCCGTTTTAAACGTGCTGGAATTAAGTATGTAGATTACAAAAATCCAGACTTTTTGATGGAATTTGTTAATGAGCAAGGGAAAATTCTTCCTAGAAGATTAACCGGTACTTCGCTTAAATATCAAAGAAAAGTAGCACAGGCAGTTAAAAGAGCAAGGCATCTTGCACTTATGCCATATGTTGGTGATTTATTAAAATAAAAGGCAAATAATTATGGAAGTTATACTTAGAAAAGACGTAGAAAAATTAGGATTTGCCGATGATATCGTAGAAGTAAAAAACGGTTACGGTAGAAACTACTTAATCCCACAAGGATATGCTGTTTTGGCAACGCCTTCTGCAAAAAAAGTTTTAGCAGAAAACCTGAAACAACGTGCTTATAAAGAGCAAAAAATTGTTGATGAAGCTAAAAAAGAAGCAGAAAAAGTAAATGCTTTAGAAGATATAAAAATCATTACCAAAGCTGGTAAAGATGATAAACTATTCGGAAGTATCTCTGCTGCTAATTTAGGCGAGGAGCTTGCTAAACACGATGTAGTTATCGATAAAAAATACATTTCAATTCTTGGTGGCAACATCAAAAGACTTGGTCAATACCAAGCTAAATTACGTTTCCACAGAGATGTTATTGTTGATATAACATTTGACGTTATTGCCGAAGCTTAATCCTTTGGTAAGCATTTATAAGCCTACTCCTTTTTTAGCGAGTAGGCTTTTTTGTTTAAAAAACAGCATACTATGAAGTACGAAAGATTAACTAGAGAACAACTAGAAGAGCTGAACGAGGAATTTGCAAAATTCTTAGCTACCCAACAAATAGACAAAAATGAATGGGACGAAATAAAACGCAACAAACCCAAAGCTGCTGAAGAAGAACTCGATTTGTTTAGCGATTTGGTTTGGGAAGGAGTGCTGAATAAAGTAGAGTACATCGAGCACTTTTCCCCACAGCATATTTTCCTTTTTCATTTTGAAGCTGATGTAATCAATCTCATCGGTATAAAACTTAATAATCCTGCTGTAGATCTTCAAACTACGGAAGGTTATCAATGGTTGAAAGACAATTTGATGAACGATGATGTGGATATTTACACTTCAGAAAAACCCATAACCGAAGACCGTAATAAAGATATTTTTGCGTTGATAAAACAAGGTGCAAATATCACTAAAGGCGATCTTTATCAATATTTCGATCGACTTGTTCACGCATAACTTAAAAGAGTTTTTATTTTTACTTTTTTATTAAAACGCACATTAAAATTATGGCTCAAAAACCTAGCTTACCTAAAGGAACTAGAGACTTTTCACCAGAAGAAGTAGCTAAGAGAAATTTTATAATCGATATAATTTCAGCTAATTTTAAAAAATTTGGCTTTCAACCTATCGAAACGCCAAGTTTTGAAAATAACTCTACTTTGCTTGGTAAATATGGCGAAGAAGGCGACCGACTTATTTTTAAAATTTTAAATTCAGGTGATTTTCTGAAGAAAGTAAAACCTGAAGATTATAAAACAAAAGACAGCACAGTTTTAGGAACTAAAATTACAGAAAAATCACTTCGTTATGATTTAACGGTTCCTTTTGCACGTTATGTCGTTCAACATCAAAGTGAAATTGATTTTCCTTTTAAACGCTATCAAATTCAACCAGTTTGGAGAGCCGATCGCCCACAAAAAGGGAGGTTTAGAGAGTTTTACCAGTGTGATGCAGATGTAATTGGCAGCAAAAGCCTGTGGCAAGAAGTTGAATTTATTCAGCTTTATGATGCTGTTTTTAGTGATTTAAATTTAGATGGAGTCACCATAAAACTGAACAACCGAAAAGTGCTTTCTGGTTTAGCTGAAGTAATTGGCGAACAAGATAAACTAATCGATTTTACGGTTGCTTTAGATAAACTTGATAAAATTGGTAGAGTAGGAGTTGAGCAGGAAATGAAAGACAAAGGCATTGCTGAAAATGCCATTCAACAAATCGCTCCTATTTTTGAAATGCCAAATGAATTTGAATCAAAAATTGAAGTGATTAGCCAAATCTTAGCCGATTCTGAAATCGGTCAAGCTGGTATACAAGAATTGGTGTTTTTGCAAAAAGCAATTCAGGCGTTGCCTTTATCGACAGCAAAACTAGATTTAGATGTAACTTTAGCGCGTGGATTAAATTATTATACAGGATGTATTTTTGAAGTTACGCCACCAGAAAACATCAAAATGGGGTCGATTGGCGGCGGTGGAAGATATGATGATTTAACTGGGATTTTTGGACTTAAAAATATGTCGGGAGTCGGTATTTCATTCGGTTTGGATCGTATTTATTTGGTCTTAGAAGAATTGGACTTATTTCCTGAAACCGTTCAACCCAAAACACAATTTTTATTCATCAATTTTGGTGAAGAAGAATCGCTTTACGCTTTAAAAGCTATTCAGAAAATTAGACAAAAAGGCAGTTCAGCTGAGCTGTATCCTGATGCTGTTAAAATGAAAAAGCAGATGAATTACGCTAACAATAGAAACATTCCTTACGTTGTTTTGGCTGGTGAATCTGAAATGCAACAAAACCAGTTTACGGTAAAGAATATGAAAACAGGAGAGCAAACAAAATTAAACCTCGAAGAAGTCTATAAATTGATGTAGTTTTTTTCAAATTTAAAGTTACAAAGCCGGTGTTTAGCATCGGCTTTTTTGTTGTTTGTAAAAACAAAAAAAGCTGCTTAAATATAAGCAGCTTTTTTGGCTTTGTAGCGTGAGGCGGAATTGAACCGCCGACCTCCGGGTTATGAATCCGACGCTCTAACCATCTGAGCTATCACGCCATTTTTTCGAGCTGCAAATATAATATTTATATAGATATTTGCAAGAAGTTTTTAAAAGAATTTTTAGCTTTTATTTCTTAATCTTCAGAATAATTTTTCTATATTGCTTTTTCAATTTCTAACAAAAATCATTATGGCAGAAAAAATAAAATATGAATTGGAATTCCCTATTCAAGTATCGCCATCTTTACTATATCAATACATTTCAACGCCTTCAGGATTAAGCGAATGGTTTGCTGATAATGTAAATTCTCGAGGAGAAATTTTCACTTTCATCTGGGAAGGAAGCGAGGAACAAGCTAAGTTGCTTACCAAAAAATCAGAGGATAAAATCAAGCTTCAGTGGATTGATGACGAAGATTCACCTTATTTCTTTGAAATGAGAATTCAAGTAGACGAAATTACCAAAGACGTCTCGCTGATGATTACAGACTTTGCCGAAGACGACGAAGTCGACGAGGGTAAGATGTTATGGGAAAATATGGTGTCTGATTTAAAACAAATCTTAGGATCTTCTTAATTTATTTTTTTAATGATTAATATAAATGGTGAATTGCTCGCTGCTGAAAAAGCGAGCTTATCTGTTTTTAATAGAGGCTTTCTATACGGTGACGCTCTCTTTGAAACAATTCGAGTTATCAACGGTCAAATTATGTTTTGGGAAGATCATTACTTCAGGTTAATGGCTTCTATGCGTATTTTACGGATGGATATTCCTGATCAATTTTCTCCCGAATTTCTGAAAAAAGAGATTTTGACTTTAGTGAAAAACAACCAACTGGATAAATCGGCTGCAAAAGTAAAAGTGAATGTGTTTCGTGATGCTGAAGGTTTGTATTTACCCCAAAAGCAGATGGTAGGATACGTTATTTCAACGGAACAATTGAACGATAGTTTTTTTATTCATCAAGATAATAACTACGAAGTTGAATTGTTTAAAGACCATTATGTGCAAAGTGGTTTGCTTTCTACGCTTAAAACGAACAATAAATTGCCGCAAATTTTGGCCAGTATTTATGCGGATGAAAACGCTTATGATAATTGTTTGTTATTGAATGATAAAAAAGCAGTAATAGAAGCAAGTAACGCCAATTTATTTGTCGTTAAAGGGAAAACGGTAAAAACTCCACCGCTGTCTGATGGTTGTCTTAACGGAATTATTCGTAAACAAATACTCGGTATTTTTGAAAATTTAGACGATTATCAAATAGAGGAAGCTTCGGTTTCTCCTTTTGAATTGCAAAAAGCAGATGAGTTGTTTCTGACCAATGCGGTTCAGGGAATTACATCGATTTCAAAGTATCGTAAAAAAGAATTTGAAAATACATTGGCTAAAAGTTTAATTGGAAAACTAAACGCAAAAGCAAGAATTATAGATTAAAACTTAGTTGTAACTTGGGTTTTCTGGAGCATTATGCCAAATTAAATAGTTGCCTCCTAGCTTTTTTATTTCAGATTTCCAGTAATTAACAGCTGGCATTGTAATTACTTCGCGGTTATCTACTTGTTCGTTGATGATCCAAATATCAGCGTCGAGTTCGCTTTCAAGTTGTTCGGCGTCCCAACCCGAATACCCTAAGAAAAATTTAATTTGATCGGCAGTTATCACTTTTTCATTAATCAAACCAATAATTTTTTCGAATGAGCCTCCCCAGTAAATTCCTTCCTTTATTTTGACACTTTCTGGAATTAATTCAGGTACTTGGTGGATGAAATATAAATTGTCTTGCTCGACGGGACCACCATTATAAAGTTGAAATTTTACTTTTACGTCTGGCACCAATTCGTCTAAAGTAACTTGCAGGCTTTTGTTAAGGATAAAACCTACCGAACCGCTATCAGTATGATGCGAAAGTAAAATTACCGAACGATTGAAGGAAAGGTCTCCTATAATAGATGGTTCTGCAATTAGGAGTTGACCTTTTTTTGGTTTTTTAATTCCCATAAGTTGCAATTTAGAGTTAAATTTAGTACTTATATTTTACCTCTGCAATAAAAAAACCGATTAATTAATAAACATAGTTCATAAAAAAAAGACCTTTTACTAAAGGTCTTTTCTACATCTTAAGCTAGGTTTAGCTTAGTTTACAGCTTTCTGTAAATCAGAACCAGCTTTAAACTTAACTACATTCTTAGCAGCAATTTTAATTGTCTTACCGGTTTGTGGGTTTCTTCCTTCTCTGGCAGCTCTTCTAGAAACTGACCAAGAACCAAATCCTACAATAGATACACGGTCTTCGTTTTTCAAGGCTTTTTCAACATTTCCGATAAAAGATTCTAAAGCTGATTTTGCAGCAGATTTTGAAATCCCAGCGTCTTCAGCCATTGCGTCGATTAAGTTTGTTTTGTTCATAATCTTTAATAAATTAAAAGTTAAACTAATTTTCATCTACAAATTTATACGGAATTCCTTACTGTGCAAGGCTTGGACTGAATTTCACCCCAGATTGTTGATAACTTACGTGAATTGTTAATAACTTTTACTGCTTCTGTTGGCTTTTTTCAGATTTTCGATGACCTTAGACAAAATAAGCCTTTTCAGAAAATTCAAATCCATTCAGTAAATCTTTGCTGGCTAATTTTTTCTTTCCTTCTAATTTGAGCGATTCAATAATAACATAATAGTCCTGGGTAGCAACTTCAATTTTTTTATTTCTTATTCGGATGCTTCCTGGTTTTTCGGTTGATTTTTCTTCACTTTTAGAAGCTGAATATATTTTGCAATTGAATTGTTCTTCGTTTTGACGTAAACTTGTCCACGCTGTTGGAAATGGCGATAAACCGCGAATTTGATTATAAATGTTTTGTGCTGAATTATTCCAGTTGATTTGCGTGTTTTCTTTGGTTAATTTTGGAGCTGGTTTAAACGACTTGCTTTTGTCCTGTGCGTGTGTTTGCACGTTTCCGCTACTAATCATTTTAATGGTTTCTGTAATAGCTGTGGCGCCTAAATTCATCAATTTATCGTGTAAACTGCCTACATTTTCTTCGGGGGAAATATCGATTTCTTTTGATAAAATAATTTCACCTGTATCAATTTTTTCATCGATAAAAAAAGTAGTTACGCCTGTTTTTTTCTCACCATTAACAATCGCCCAATGAATTGGCGCAGCGCCACGATATTCGGGCAGTAAAGATGCGTGCAAATTGAACGTTCCATAAGTCGGAAAACTCCATACTTTCTTAGGAAGCATTCTAAAGGCAACCACAATTATTAAATCTGGTTGTAATTCATTCAGTTTCGCTTGAAATTCATCCGATTTTAGATTTGTAGGCTGTAAAACCAATAAATTGTTCTCCAAGGCAAATTTTTTAACCGCTGATGCTTTGTTTTTTCGGCCTCTTCCTGCCGGTTTATCAGGTGCAGTTACCACTCCAACAAGTTGATGTTGTGTTTCTAATATTTTTTCTAAAGGCGCTACCGCAAAATCTGGCGTGCCCATATATAAAATTTTCAATTGTTTGTTCATTTTTTCTTTAATTTAAATGTGTTTGTCGGCGTCAAAATTATTCGGTTAGCATCTAATAAACTTCGTAAACCATCAATAATTTCCGCTTTACTGTAGCGCTTTTTATCAATAATTTCTTTTGAAGTAGATTCACTTTTACTTAAAATTCTTATGATATAATTCGCTATTTCAAGTGAATTGCTTTCGTTTAGTTTATTTGAGTTTTCAACACCTAAACAAACCGAGCATTGTCCGCAGTCTTCATAACTTTTTTCGCCAAAATAACGCATTAGTTGTTGGTTCCTGCATTGTTTGCTGTTTTTAATAAAATCAACAACTGCTTTTACTTGATTGATTTTGCTTTCTCTGTAATTGTTGATGTGTTTTTTTAACGGATTGATGGTTCGTTCGTTTTCTTTAGGAACTAAAAAAGTAATGCTTAAATCTTGCTTGGTGATTTTACCCGTCAATAATGATTGTTTTTCTAATTCTTTCAGTTGAAGTAGAATTTGTGCTTCACTTAAATTGATTTTCTGTTTGATTAAGTTTAAATCAATCGCCACGGCATAATCAAATATTCCTCCATAAGTACGTAAAATAAGTTGTACCAAAGGAATGTATTTCGGGTTGATTTCTAAAAACCGAAGCAGGCTTTTGTTGTTTACAATAAATTGAATATTGGTTTTTTTCTTATAATTTTTAGACAATGTTAGCACGCTTAGTCTGTCCAGCAATTCAATCGTATTGTAAGCTAAACGGGTGTTTAAATTGTATTTCTTGCAAAAATCATAATAATTAAAATCGAAACTTTCTTGCGATCCGTCGCCGTAAGCAATTCCGAAGTATGAATTGAGTTTTTCATAAATATATTTTACGTTTTCAACTTTTGGAATGACTTCTACAAATTGTTTTCTCATCCGAACCAAATCGTTTTGATTGTAGAGCAGTACCGCTTTTGAGGCTTTTCCATCTCGACCACAGCGGCCGATTTCTTGGTAGTAGCTTTCTATGCTTTCAGGTAATTGAAAGTGAATGACTTTTCTAACATTAGCTTTGTCTATTCCCATTCCAAAAGCGTTAGTAGCTACAACGGTTTGGGTTTTTTCACTCAGCCAATCGGCTAATATTTTTTTACGATGCTCATTTGGCATTCCGCCGTTGTAAGCTCCAGCTGAAATTCCGTTATTTGTTAGAAACAAGCTTAAGTCGTTAGTTATTTTACGATTTCTAACATAAACAATACTGCTACCATTCACTTTTTTCAATTCTTGAAGCAATTCGTGTCGTTTGTCTTCATTAAATTGAATGTGTATAGCAATGTTTTCCCGCTTAAAACTTTTTTTGATAATACTCGGATTTTTCATCTCCAAAAGTGTCCGAATATCTGTTTGCACTTCGGCAGTAGCGGTGGCAGTTAGGGCAATTATATTGGTTTTTGGTTTTAGCTCTCTTAAAATTTGGATATTTCGATAAGCAGGCCTAAAATCGTGTCCCCATTGCGAAATACAATGCGCTTCATCGACTGCGATAAGACATACATTCATTGCTTTTATTCGCTCTTGAACTAATAGTTGAAGTAGGCGTTCTGGCGAGAGGTACAAAAATTTTATGTTTCCATAAATACAATTGTCCAGAATACGGTCGACATCTTTTATCGACATTCCACCTTGCAAAAGTTCAGCTTTAATTCCTTTATCGTGGAGATTTTTTACTTGATCTTGCATCAAAGCAATCAGCGGTGAAACTACGATGCAAATTCCTTCCAAAGTCATAGCAGGAACTTGAAAACACAAAGACTTTCCGCCGCCAGTAGGCAAAAAAGCACAGACGTCGTTGCCTGCTAAAACCGATTCAATAATTTGGTTTTGAGGCGGTCTAAAGTCTGGGTAACCCCATATTTTCTGAAGAACTGCTAAAGGTGCATTCATATATTTTTTTCAATAAATTCAAGGCGTTTTGAAATGGAGGTTTTTGGAACTTCTATAATGGAGTAACCCAAATCCTCATAACTTTTCACCAATTGATTTTCAATTTTTTTGGCTAAAGCTAAATCTTCGTATCGCTCGTTGTCTTGAATGTAGATTTTATCCCAAATCGGGAAAAAGAAAATCTTCTGATACGGATAATCATAATTGGCTTGCGAAAATTTCTTTGGATAAGTTTCTTTACCAAAATCCATATAAGCCGTTATATCAGGAATTCCGCGATCTATAAAAATAACTTCATCAGGGATTTTTTGCGCTGCTCGATATTGTTTAATACGTCCTTCGAGTAATTTTTCACTAAATAATAAAGGTTCCGTCAAAAATAATTGATCGATTCCTTTTCGTTGAGCTTCAAGTGTAACTTCCCTAGAAACTTCAGGAAAACAAGTATATCCTTTGTTTTCGAGCGCTTTTAGGGTAGTAGATTTTCCTGTACTGGGTCCACCAATTAGAACGATAAGCTTTTTTTCTTCTTTCATTTTATACTTCAATCACTCAGTTATACATTAAAAGTAACAAATACCTATCTTTGCACCAAAAAAATATGACGCCAAAGCAAGACCCGCATAAGTTTTATAACAACCTAAGAAAAAAACTTAAGAAAACTTCTACTTGGCCAGCTGCTTATTTATATAAGTTTATTGTTCCAACTTCGGATGCAAAGATAGACAAGCTGGTAAAGTTATTTGATAATACTGGGGCAGTAATTAAAACTAGAGCATCATCTAAAGGAAATTACACGAGTTTATCGATACACTTAAAAATGAAATCGCCTGATGCTGTTATAGATAAGTACATAGAAGTAGGCGAAAAAATTGATGGCGTTATTTCTTTGTAAAACAAAGTTGATGTTGAATTTATTTTTTTATTTTGCAAATCATTTCAATTAATTATTAATACCTGAATTTTGATAGAAAACCTAGAATATAATTCCAATCGAGAACAATTGAGAATTCCAGAATATGGTAGAAATGTTCAGAAAATGGTCGATCACGCATTAACGATTGAAGACGATGCCGAACGCAATAAAGTGGCGCAATCTATTATTTCAGTAATGGGAAATATGTCTCCGCACTTAAGAGATGTAACCGATTTTCAGCATAAATTGTGGGATCAACTATTTATTATAAGCGATTTTAGGTTGGATGTAGAATCTCCATTTCCTAAACCTACCCGCGAATTAATATACAAACGCCCAGATCCGTTAGAATATCCGCAAAATCATCCTAAATACCGGTTTTATGGAAACAACATTAAACGAATGATTGATGAGGCGGTGAAAATGGAAGACGGCAATATGAAAGATGCCTTGGTTCTTACCATTGCAAATCATATGAAAAAATGTTTTCTAAATTGGAATAGAGATTCGGTTAAAGATAGTGTAATCTTTAATCACCTAAAAGAACTCAGTGATAATCAGTTGGATTTAACAGTTGAAGAAGAGGAGCTAAAACAAGCTTCAGATTTGGTAAAAAAGCGTAAAAACACCAATGCTAAAAAAGCTAATAACCGTAATAATAATCGCAATAGAAAACGTCGATAATGGCAACATTTAAGATAGAAGGCGGGCAACAACTTGCTGGAGAAATCCAACCGCAGGGCGCAAAAAACGAAGCTTTACAAATACTCTGTGCAGTTTTACTTACTACTGAAGAAGTTAAAATTCACAATATTCCTGATATTAGAGATGTCAACAAGTTAATTGATATTCTTAGTAACTTGGGAGTAAAAATTCAAAAGTTAAAAAAAGGAAGTTATTCGTTTAAAAGCGATGAACTAAATTTAGATTACCTAGAAAGTCAACAATTTAAAGAAGAAGGAAGCAGTTTGCGCGGATCTATTATGATTGTTGGGCCGCTTTTAGGAAGATTTGGAAAAGGTTATATTCCACGACCTGGTGGTGATAAAATAGGAAGAAGAAGATTAGATACGCATTTTGAAGGTTTTATAAAATTAGGAGCTGAATTTACTTATCGTAAAGAAGAACGATTTTACGGAGTTGAAGCACCAAATGGCCTGAAAGGAACGTATATGTTGTTGGAAGAAGCTTCTGTTACAGGAACTGCTAATATCTTGATGGCAGCCGTTTTAGCTAAAGGAACAACAACCATTTATAATGCAGCTTGCGAACCATATTTGCAGCAATTGTGCAAAATGTTGGTGAAAATGGGAGCCAAAATTGAAGGAATTGGTTCAAACTTACTTAACATAACTGGTGTTGAAAAACTCTCTGGCTGTGAACATCAAATCCTCCCCGATATGATTGAAATCGGTTCTTGGATTGGTCTTGCTGCAATGACTAAAAGTGAAATTACAATCAAAAATGTAAGTTGGGATGATTTAGGATTAATTCCGACAACCTTCAAAAAACTTGGAATTCAACTAGAACGCAAAGGCGACGATATTTTTATTCCAGCCCATAAAGACGGATACGAAGTTGCCAGCTTTATCGACGGTTCAATTATGAATATTAGCGATGCGCCTTGGCCTGGTTTTACACCTGACTTGCTCAGTATTATGCTAGTCGTAGCTACCCAAGCTAGAGGAAGCGTCTTAATTCATCAAAAAATGTTTGAAAGTCGTTTGTTTTTTGTCGATAAATTGATTGATATGGGAGCAAAAATTATTCTTTGCGATCCGCACAGAGCTACCGTTATCGGTCACGATTTTCAATCGCAATTAAAAGCAACAACAATGACGAGTCCTGATATTCGTGCAGGAATTTCCTTATTAATTGCAGCACTTTCAGCTAAAGGAACTTCCACTATTCATAATATTGAACAAATTGATCGAGGTTACGAAAACATCGACGATAGGTTGCGAGCAATTGGAGCGAAGATTACCCGTTACGAATAAGTTGTAATCATTTAATTACCAGTTATATAAATCAGTTGAGTTGTTCTTTAGAAAAGAAAATTCAACTGATTTGTTTTTTAAAATAAAAAGATGTAGTTTTGCACTCCTTTAAGTGCAGATAGGAAATACTTGAAGGACAGCAAATTAAAATGATAACATCTTCTATGTATAGCTGCTTAAATTTTCCTAAATACGTAGAATACAAATTTATCTTCAATGGCTGAAGAAACAAACAAAACAGCGCAACCAGAAGAAAACGTTGCCGCTAAAGAAAACCAACCAAAAATTGCTCCTTCTGAGCAACAAGAAGACCCAAAAAAGTTTTTAGAGGATTTTAACTGGCACCGATACGAAGAAGGTATCGAAGAAGTTGAAGACGATAAACTTGCGGAATTCGAAAAATTAGTAGAAGAAAATTTTGTTGATACACTTCATAACGAAGTAGTGGATGGAACTGTAGTAAATATTACAGATCGTGATGCTATTATCGATATCAATGCAAAGAGTGAAGGTGTTATTTCTCTAAATGAATTTAGATATAACCCAGACCTTAAAGTAGGCGATAAAGTTGATGTATTAATCGACGTTCGTGAAGATGCTGAAGGACAACTTATTTTATCGCACCGTAAAGCTCGTGTAATTAAGGCTTGGGAACGCGTAAACAAAGCACAAGAAGACGGAACAATCGTAAACGGTTTTGTAAAATGCAGAACGAAAGGTGGTATGATTGTAGACGTATTTGGAATCGAAGCTTTCTTGCCAGGTTCTCAAATCGATGTGAAGCCAATTCGCGACTACGATGCTTACGTTGGTAAAACAATGGAGTTTAAAGTAGTTAAAATTAATCACGAATTCAAAAACGTGGTGGTTTCTCACAAAGCGCTTATCGAAGCTGATATCGAAGAGCAGAAGAAAGAAATTATCGGTCAATTAGAAAAAGGTCAAGTACTAGAAGGTGTTGTTAAAAACATTACTTCTTATGGTGTATTTGTTGACCTTGGAGGAGTTGATGGATTAATCCACATTACAGATCTTTCTTGGTCTAGAATCAATCATCCAAACGAGGTTGTTGAACTAGATCAAACCTTAAACGTGGTTATTCTTGACTTTGATGAAGACAAAACAAGAATTCAACTTGGATTGAAGCAATTAAGCAAACATCCTTGGGAAGCGCTTGATCAAGACCTTAAAGAAGGAGATATCGTTGAAGGCGTAGTAACTGTAATCGCAGATTATGGTGCCTTTATCGAAGTAGAAGAAGGCGTAGAAGGACTTATTCACGTTTCTGAAATGTCTTGGAGCACGCACTTAAGATCGGCTCAAGATTTTGTAAACGTTGGTGATAAAGTAAAAGCAAAAGTTCTTACTTTAGACAGAGAAGACCGTAAAATGTCGCTCGGTATTAAGCAATTAACTCCAGATCCTTGGACTGATATTACTGAAAAATATCCAGTAGGTTCTAAACACACTGGCGAAGTTAGAAACTTTACTAACTTTGGTGTGTTTGTAGAATTAGAAGAAGGAATCGACGGATTGATTTATATCTCAGACCTTTCTTGGACGAAGAAAATTAAGCACCCATCTGAATTCTGTAAAGTTGGAGACAAGCTTGATGTTGTTGTTCTTGAATTGGATGTTGAAGGGCGTAAGCTTAGCTTAGGTCACAAACAAACTGAAAAGAATCCTTGGGATGAATACGCAACTGAGTTTGCTGTAGGAACTAAACATACCGCTGAAATTAGCGAAATGGTTGACAAAGGTGCTACCATCAACTTTAATGATGATGTTACTGCTTTCGTTCCTTCTAGACACTTAGAAAAAGAAGACGGTTCTAAACTTGGTAAAGGTGATGAAGCAGAATTTGTAATCATCGAATTCAATAAAGAATTCAAACGTGTGGTTGCTTCTCATACTTCATTGCACAAAGAAGAAGAGCAAAAAATTGTTCGTAATGCAGCTAAGAAAGCTAAAGAGGATAACCAAAAGACAACTCTTGGTGATGCTAATGCTGAATTGCAAGCACTTAAAGATAAAATGGAAGGAAAATAAACCTCCTTTCTTCATCTTATTCTTAAAACCCTTTCATCTTTTTGAAAGGGTTTTTTGTTGGTTTTACTTCACTTTTGCTGACTTTCCTCATAATTATATTGTAACTTTTACCTCACTTTTGCAAGTGCGTAATAATGCGCTTTTTATTAATTTTGAGTATTATGAAAATGAATTGGGGAACTTACTTGGTTTTAGCTATGATCGGATTCATTGGCTTTATTATGTTTTTTGTTGTTCAAATGATGTCATCAGACAATAATCAAGACTTAGTCGAAGAAGGTTATTACCAAAAAGAATTATTGGTTCAAGGTGAAATTGATAAAACCAAAAATGCTTTTGCGCTTAGCGAACAAGTTCAAATCAAGAAAACAAAAGATGGTGTATTGATTACTTTTCCAAGTGAACTTCAAGAGGTTTCTGGAACGGTACTGCTTTACAGGCCTTCAAATAAAAAGTTAGATTTTGAAATGCCTATCAAAATCAACCAACACAAGCAATTGATTGCCGCTGAAAAACTGGTGAAAGGGCGATGGAATGTTTACCTTGATTTCACTGATGGTGAAAAAGAATATGCAGTTAAAAAAGAAATTATTTGGTAATGATTTGGTCGGCGTTTGTATTAGGTTTTTTGGGAAGTTTGCATTGCGTTGGAATGTGTGGTCCCATTGCGTTTATGCTTCCAGTATCGCAAACAAATTCCGCTAAAAAAGCCTTTCAAATTTCACTTTATCACCTTGGTCGTATTCTTGCTTACGCTATTATCGGATTGTTTTTTGGATTGATAGGAGAAGGCTTTTCAGCCTTTGGATTTCAGCAAAACCTTTCTATAGTTATTGGCGTCTTGATGATTTTAACAATCCTCATTCCACAACCATACCTAAAATCATTCAAAATTACACTTCCGATTTATCGATTGATAGGGAAAATAAAATCTGCAATAGGGCAATCTTTCAAAAAGAAAAGTTTAGATACTTTTTTCAATTTAGGATTTCTGAATGGCTTCTTGCCTTGCGGACTTGTTTATATCGCTGTTTTTGCAGCAATTGCTATGAATCAAACTTGGCAAGGAAGTTTGTATATGATGATGTTTGGATTAGGAACAATACCATTAATGACGGGTGTAGTCTATTCAAAAGGAATAATTCAAAAGTTCACTAAAAATAAATTCAAAAAAATCATTCCTTATGTAGTAGTTTTAATGGGTATTTTATTCATTTTAAGAGGATTGGGCTTAGGAATTCCGTATTTATCTCCTGCCGAAATTCAACCCAAAGTAACTACCAATATTGAATGTCACTAAAAAAATAAGTATGAAAATCATTTCAAAAGAAGAAGCGGTACAGCAAGTTAAATCGGGGAATCGCATATTTTTTCAAGGCGCTGCAATGACGCCAAAATTATTGATTAACGCTTTGTGTCAAAACTATGAAAACCTAAGCGATATCGAAATTATTCAAATGCACACCGAAGGAGCAGCGCTTTACACAGAAGAACCCTACAATCAAGCTTTTAAAACCAATTCTTGCTTTGTTGGTGGCAATGTAAGGCGCGCAATAAATTCAAATTATGGGGATTATATTCCTATTTTTTTAAGTGAAGTGCATTTGCTTTTCAAAAGAGATATTTTGCCACTAGATGTAGCGTTTATTCAAGTTTCTCCACCAGATAAACACGGTTTTTGTTCGTTAGGAACTTCCATAGATGTTAGTTTAATGGCCGTAAAAAAAGCAAAAATAGTAATAGCTGAAGTCAATTCACACGTGCCGCGATCTCACGGCGATGGAAATGTACATGTCGATGAAATTGATTTTGGCGTTCAGCATAATACACCAATTCATAGTCATCAAGCAATGACGCCAAATGAAGTTGAACAGAAAATAGGAACACATGTGGCTAATTTAGTTGAAAACGGAGCTACGCTTCAAATGGGAATTGGGGCCATACCTAATGCAGTTTTAAACAATTTACATCAGCACCATTCGCTTGGTATTCATACTGAAATGTTTTCTGACGGAGTTTTACCTTTAGTTGAAAAAGGAATTATAACAGGAGAGCATAAAACTGTAAAGAACGGAAAAATTGTTACTTGTTTTGCGCTAGGATCAGAAAAGCTATATGATTTTATAGACGATAATCCTATCGTACATTTTAAAGAAGCTGCTTATACCAACGATACTGCAATTATTCGAAGAAATCCAAAAGTAACAGCAATTAACTCTGCTATAGAAATTGATTTAACAGGACAAGTTTGTGCTGATACCATTGGAAAAATGCAATACTCTGGTGTTGGTGGTCAAATGGATTTTATTCGTGGAGCTTCGCTTTCTGAAGGAGGAAAAGCAATTATTGCAATGCCGTCTACTACCAAAAAAGGCGTTTCTAAAATCGTCCCTTTCTTGAACGAAGGTGCAGGAGTAACCACAACTAGAGCGCACGTTCATTATGTAGCAACTGAATATGGCGTGGTAAATTTATACGGAAAAAATTTAAAGCAACGAGCAAAAGCACTAATTTCAATTGCGCATCCTGATCACCGAGAGCATTTAGAAATTAAAGCTTTTGAACGTTTTGGCGCATAAAAATTGACCTAGCACATTAATTAATAACCAAGTCTACCACTAATTCCATTTCATCATAATGATTTGGAATTAGTGCGTGGTAGGTAAGATTTGAAGCTACCTCTGTATCATTTTGATTAAAAGTAAAGGTTAATGTAGGTTCTCCAGTAGTACAATTTTCGATAAACTGAATATCGATAGAATCATTTCCGTTTGATAAGCCTTTTTTCCCGATGACCAATTTATAAGTAGAAAAGTCTATGTCAGGTTGGCAATTACCAGTAACTACGTTGTTATAATCTGTTTGACTGCTAATGATGGTGTAATCATCGGTTAAACCTATATCTATTTGATGTTTTGTGTTCTCACAACCATATTCACTTTCCAGTGTTGTAGTAGTTATTTCAGTATCATTACAAGTGTTATCATCATCACTGGAGCAGCTTAACAAAAACATGCCAATAATAGTTAAAACGAGTAATTTTTTCATAGTAATTATTTTGTTTAAATATAAAAAATAATCTTTAGAAGAAGTAAAGTCCCGTCAAATGATACTGTTCTTACTTATTGAAGTTTTAAACTCTACTATTGAATTAATTGTGCGCTATCGCCAATTTCTATTTGATGTTGCTCCACAAAACCGGCATTTACTTCCAAAACATACATCGATTTTTGATCAGATGGAATTGAAGTTTCATCTTCTGGAATGGTTTTTTCGTTGATATCTACCACTTTCATATCAGCATCAAAATAAATTAAATCTAAGCTTATCAGCGTGTTTTTCATATAAAAATTAGGACGAACACGTTCATTTTTATAAACAAATAACATTCCTTCTAATGGATTCATTTTTTCGCGATACATCAAGCCGGTTTCTTGTTTATATGGAGTGTCGGCAAGTTCGATATCTAACTGAATTGTATCTTTTTTAGCTGTTGAAATCAAGTGTAATTCAGCGTCTTTTGTGAAATTGATTTCAGCTCGTTTTACTTCTTTTTTAGGTTGATTTTCTTCACAAGCAACCACAAAAAATAGGATTAACGTAGTAAGCGATAAAAACTTTTTCATAATGAAGATTTATTTGATTTCGTCTTTAGCTGAATTTTTATTCGCCCAAATAATAACAATAACGCCAATAATAAAAAACGGAATACTCAACAATTGCCCAGTATTAAACAACCAGTCAGCTCGTTCTGGAACTTGTGGTTCTTTGAAATATTCTACCACAAAACGAATGACCCACAGAATGGTAAAAAAGAGACCAAACAACAATCCTGTTTTTTTTCTGGCATTGGTTTTCCAATAGATGAGCCATAAAAAAAGAAATAAAAGACCATAAGAAACCGATTCATAAAGTTGGGCGGGATGTCGAGGGAAATTTTCGCCTAATTGGACAAAAATAACTCCATAATCACTTTGAGTAGCTTTACCAATAATTTCTGAATTCATGAAATTACCTATTCGTACAAAAATAGCACCAAACGAAATTGGCATAACAATGCGATCGAGCACCCAAAAAACGTGTTTTTTCAGTATTTTTTTACTGTAAATATAAGCCGAAATGGCAATTCCAATCGTTGCGCCGTGACTAGCTAAACCTTGAAAACCTGTAAACTCAAATTCAGGCACAAAACGGAAGGGAAGCAAAATGGAAAGTGGGTCTTGCGTAAATAATTCGGCTTGATAAAAAATGACGTGACCTAATCTTGCCCCCAGCAAAGTTCCTATAATAACGTAAATGAATAAGCTGTCCAACTTATCATCTGAAATGTTTTCTCGTTTGTATATTTTTTTGGTAATAAACCATCCAGAGCCAAAAGCAATTAGAAACATTAAGCTGTAATAACGAAGCGTGAAAATGCCTAAATCAAATCCGATTGAAGGATCCCAAGTGATGGATTGTATCATAGTTTTATGTTTGTTGATTGATGAAGTTTGTAAATATACAGATATTCAATTGTACTGAAATTATTTTTCTGATTTTGATTGATTTTTGTTTTTTGGAGGAACAGGGTCGTAACCGCTTTTTCCCCAAGGATGACATTTACTTATTCTAATAAAAGTCAGTTTTAAACCCATTATTAATCCGTGTGTTCGTAAAGCTTGAATTCCATAAGAAGAGCAAGTTGGTTGAAATCGACACGAAGCAGGAAATAATGGTGACAAAATATATTGATAAACCCTGATGGCTACAACAAAAGGAGCAATCAGGGCTTTTTTGAGAAAATGTTTATTTGAGGACAAAATCAGTTCCGTCTTTATTGTCTTTAAGTTCAATTCCCATTTCCAATAATTGATCACGAATTTGATCGCTGGTAGCAAAATCTTTGTTTGCTCTTGCTTGTGCTCTTAATTCGATAAGCATTTTCACCAAATCATTGGTTTTGTTATTGGAATTATGTGTTTCAACATTTTTAGCTTTTAGTCCAAGTACATCAAAAACAAAATCATTCATCGTTTGTTGTAGCAATACTAACTCATCTTTAGCGATATTCGCTTTTCCAGCTTTTATGTTATTGATTTGTTTTACAGCATCAAAAAGATGAGCAATCAAAATCGGACTATTGAAGTCGTCATTCATAGCATCATAACATTTTTGACGCCAATTTTCTACGTCAAAAGTTGATTTTTCTGAAATAGGAAGATTTTCTATGGCATCGATAGCATCCATCAATCGATCGAATCCTTTTTCGGCAGCTTGAAGCGCTTCATCAGAAAAATCAAGAATACTTCTATAGTGCGCTTGAAGCATAAAAAATCGTGCAACAGCAGGGGAAAAAGCTTTTGAAAGCACGTCGTTATTGCCCGTAAAAATTTCGCGTGGCAAAATATTATTGCCCGTGCTTTTGGCCATTTTTTTACCGTTTAAAGTCAACATATTGGCGTGCATCCAATAATTGACAGGGTTTTTCCCATTGGCAGCATTTCCTTGTGCGATTTCACATTCGTGGTGTGGAAATTTTAAATCCATTCCTCCACCGTGAATATCAAATTCTTCACCTAAATATTTGCTACTCATTACAGTACATTCCAAGTGCCAACCAGGGAAACCAATTCCCCAAGGAGATGGCCAACGCATAATGTGTTGTGGTTCGGCTTTTTTCCAAAGCGCAAAATCTTGTGGGTTTTTCTTTTCACTTTGACCAGTCAATTCCCTTGTGTGAGCAATCATTTCATCAAGTTTTCTGCCCGATAAAATGCCGTAATGTTCATTTTCGTTGTATTTAAGTACATCAAAATACACGTTTCCGTTAACTTCGTATGCCAGCCCTTTGTCTATAATTTGTTTTACAATTTCAATTTGTTCAACAATATGACCAGTTGCCGTCGGTTCGATGCTAGGAGGGAGGTTGTTGAATTCCTTAAGAATATCATGAAAATCGACCGTATATTTTTGAACTACTTCCATTGGCTCAAGTTCTTCAATACGCGCCTTTTTAGCAATTCTATCTTCTCCTTCTTCAGCATCATTTTCTAAATGACCAGCATCGGTAATATTTCTAACATATCGAACTTTGTAGCCTAAATGTTTGAGGTACCTAAAAACCAAATCAAAAGAAATAAATGTTCTGCAGTTACCTAAATGCACCTTATTGTAAACCGTAGGACCACAGACATACATTCCTACATATCCAGGGGTTAGCGGTTTGAACAATTCTTTTTTTCCGTTGAGGGAATTATATATCTTAAGCGGTTGATTGGTGTTGGCAGCCATTTAAAATTAAAATTAAAAGTTGGTGTCTAGTTTGATATAATCTAAGAACTCCTTGCGAGTTGCTTTTTCTTTGAATTTACCTCCAAATTCGCTGGTAACCGTGCTACTTTCAATATCACGAATACCGCGACTGTTTACGCACAAATGCTTAGCATCAATTACACAGGCTACATCTTCGGTACCTAGAGCTTCTTGAAGTTCTTTTACAATTTGCATGTTCAATCGTTCTTGAACTTGCGGACGTTTGGCGTAATAATCTACAATGCGATTCATTTTAGAAAGTCCGATAACAGACCCATTAGAAATATAAGCAACGTGAGCTCGTCCAACAATAGGCAGCAGGTGATGCTCACAAGTTGAGTAAACGGTAATGTTTTTTTCGACTAACATTTCATTGTATTTATACTTGTTGTCGAAAGTTGAAGGCTTGGGCTTGTTTTTTGGGTCTAAGCCAGAAAAAATTTCATTAACAAACATTTTAGCCACCCGATTAGGCGTCCCTTTAAGACTGTCGTCTGTTAAATCCAGGCCTAGCGTGTGCATAATTTCGTGGATATGATGATTGATTTTCTCTCTTTTTTTGTCATCGGGAAGATCAAAAGCATCTTTGCGAAGTGGTGTATCTACGGCTGTTCCGATATGGTTTTCGCCTAATTCTTCAATTTCTTTCAATTTTTCATCAATTTTCATAAGCTAAATAAGCAATAATTGTAAGTGCAAAGATAGTTTTTTTAATCATTTCCGCCATTCAAACTTTGTTAGAGTTGTTTTAATTCTTATAGTTTTGCTGAGTTTGATTTTTTATTATTAATTTTATGCCCAAATTAAATAAAGATTATGATAAGGTCAATTTTTGTTAGCACTATCTTTAGCTTGCTGTTTTGCGTTTCGTCTCACGGTCAAAACCAGTCAAAAGAAAAAATAAGAATAGATGATAGCAACGTGTTTGTTTTTTTAGAAGATACTTATGGAACTAGTGATAGTAAAGTTTTGTATGAAAACAATAATAATATAATTTCTGAAATGAAGCATTTTTTGAATAATCAAATTTATATTGTTCGTGATACAAAAGCTAATGAAGTTGACAAAAAATTGTCTTCTTATAACTACATAGGCAAGCGCAAGGCTAAAGAATTTTCGGAAATACAACCAAGTTCTTTTAATCCATTTGCATACGGATTAGATCAACTTGAAGGAGAGTATACAATACATATTGATAGCACTAATTATTTGATTATTATTAAATCAAATTAATGACCCTAAAAATAAATAAGGATATAGATTTTATATTATGAATAAAATAATTACAAGTTTATTTGTTGCTTTATTCCTTTCATTAGGGGCAACAGCTCAGGACTTTGTTCTTGAAGATGGAGTAACTGAAAATACCTGTGAAGGTAGTTTTTATGATAATGGCGGTGCCGACGGCCCATTAGAAATAACTGATGATGAGGTGGTCTATACAATTTGTCCAGATGGAGATGATTTAAGAGTGATTTTAGATTTTGTTTCATTTGCAATTCAGGACTCTAGTGGGAATACTTTTGAAATTTATGATGGAGACTCACCAGATCCTGAAGATTTAATTGGTGAGTTTTTAGGAACTTCTCTTGCTGGTGCAGGGCTGGACGACCCTATCATTGCGTCGGATGCTAATGAGTCTGGTTGCTTGACCATTGTTATGGATATTAATTTTTCTCCAAGTGCTTTTGATTTTGGATGGGAGGCAGCTATTTCTTGTCAGGAACCATGTCAAATAATTGATTCTGAAATTGTTTCTATAAATCCGCTCGATATGGATGGAGACCAATTAACAGTCCCTTTTAGTACAGAAATTACTTTTACAGGAGGAGCTGAATTTAGTGACGATAACTCTGACGGAGCAATATATGAATGGGATTTTGGTGATGGAAATACGGCTACTGGTCAAGTAGCAACCCATATATACTCAAGTCTAGGTGAATATACAGTGACTTTGACTGTAACAGACGCCAATGGTTGCGAAAATGTTGAAAATCAGCAACAAGACTTAGAGGTTGTTTTTGAAACCGCTGGTCCTAGTACTGGTTGTCCTTATGTGTCTTCTGATATAATAACTAATGATGTTAATTTTGATTGCTATAACGGTGAACCAGAAACCGTTGATTTACAAGCTGACTTTTTACAAACTGGTGAAACTGACCAGTACCGTGTAGAATCAATACCTTATGCTCCACCTTTTCCTTACGAAGGACTAAGTAACCCTATCTCTGTTAATACTGATGACGTTTGGTCACCAACGATTCAACTTCCATTTGATTTTTGTTTTTTTGGAGATGTTCAAACAGAAATTAAAGTGGGCTCTAATGGTGTAATTAGTTTTCAGAATCCCGGAGGGGGAAATGGTTGGTCACTATCTGACACAGATGCCATTCCAAATAATTCAAATAATACAATTTCAGAAGGTAATATTATGATGACTCATGATATGAACCCTGCTGTTACTGCTTCTAATCCTGATATTGCTTGGGAAATACTAGGGGATGCTCCGTGTAGAACTTTTGTTGTCAGCTTTAAAGATGTGACTCATTTCGGTGGAGAATGTGGTAGTTTTTCTACAACTTTCATGATGGTTTTATACGAAACTACAAACGCTATTGATTTTTATATTGAAGACAAACCAACTTGCCTAGACTGGAATGATGGTTTAGTCGCTTTAGGAATTCAGAATGATGCTGGAGACCAAGGTTATTCACCTCCAGGTAGAAATATTGGAGACTGGTCAGCTTCTAATGAAGCTTGGCGTTTTATTCCAGACGGTGAACCTAATTTTGAATTTCAATGGTATGGACCTGGTGGAGCTCCTTTCTCTACAAGCCCTACAATTAATGTGCCTGTTAATGATGGAGATAGCTATACTGCCGAGATTATTTATACCAATTGTAATGGTGATGTAATTACTGAAACCTCTACGTCTGACATAGATATTGAATTTGCTTTTGAAGTTGAAACTGAAGAAGAAATTTTTCTTTGTGAAGAAGAAACTGAAGAAATAATCACAGAAATCATCCCTAATGAAGATGATGAAGATTTTGATGAATCTGTTTTAGAGTATGAATGGTATCTTGACGGAGAAATAATAGATGGTGAATCAAGCGAATCTTTAGAGGTTTCAGATGAAGGTGTTTATGAAGTTGTGGTGACAAATCCTAATGATGATAGTGAAGAAGATTGTTTTAACACTTCTACTACTCTTGTAACGGTTTATGATAGGCCTTATATAGATGATGAGTTACTTGAAGATATTGAACAATGTGGTGATTTTACTTATACGCAAGAATTTGACTTGACTGTCAATGATGTAGAGAGCGTTAGTGATGCTGATACCGATTATGTAGAAGCCAGTTATTACCTCACCGAAACTGATGCCGACAACGATGAAAATGCGATTACTAATCCTGATGCTTATGTAATGCCAGACGGAATCGATGAGCAAACTATTTT